>NZ_AOIP01000030.1 GCF_000337535.1 Natrialba aegyptia DSM 13077 | reverse complement strand
AGAGATGTGTATAAGAGACAGTTCCCCAGCTCGATCCGACGACGCTGTCCGGGACGATCCTGATCGTCGGCATCGTCAACTACCACGCGTTCCAGATCGCCGAACACCGGAACCCGATCGACGACACGAAGATGAACCGGGCCTACCCCGGCACCGAAACCGGCACCTCGAGCGAACGCATCGCCGCCGCCACCTTCGATATCGCGACCCAGGCCGACCTCATTCTCGACCTCCACCAGGGCTCGACCAGTCGCATGCTCGACGAGGTCCGCGTTCGCTGTGGAAAACGCCACCGCCTCCACGACGACTGTCTCGAACTCGCGAAAGCCTTCGGCTGCGGCTACGTCCTGGACCAGAAAGGCCCGGACGGCCAACTCGCCCGCGCCGCTCCCGACGACGGGATTCCGACCATCGACCCCGAACTCGGCGGCTGCGTCGGCTGGGACGAAACGAGCATTCAGAAGGGCGTCGAGGGCGTCTTCAACGTCCTCTCCTACTACGACTTCATCGACGGCACGACCGAACTCGAGCGCCAGACCCGCGCCAACGGCTTCGAACAGTACGGCTCGCCGAACGGCGGCCTCGTCAGCTTCGAGAAAGACCTCGGCGAGCAAGTCGCATCCGGCGACGTGCTCTTCGAGATTACGACGCCCTTCGGCGAACCCAAGGCGACCGTTACCGCCGACAGCGACGGCATCCTCTGGCGAACTCGTCGCCTTCCCCAGGTCGCGACCGGCGAATACGTCTGCTCCGTCGGAACCGACATCGACTCCTACTGAAACCGCTCCAAACACGATCCCCGAAACTGATACCGACTGATACTCCACTAGACTCCCACCGCCACGAACACTACTAATCCACCACTAACACGCTACTACCAACCCACTACCCCACCACTGACACAGACTATGCCAACCGACCTCATCTGCCCCGCATGCGAGACGACGTATCAAGCCGGTCCGAACGAACCGTGGCGCTGTCAGTGCGGTCGCGCACTCGAGTTCAGCGAGCGTCCCCACCCCGAAGGCGACCCGCTTTCGCTGTCCCAACTCGACACGAGCGACGGCCTCTGGACGTTCTTCGAGTTCATTCCGATCGAACCGCACGTGACCTTCCACGAGGGCTTTACGCCGCTGGTCGACGACGAGGAGTGGAACGCCCAGTTCAAACTCGAGTACGTCTTTCCGACCGGGTCGTTCAAGGACCGCGGCGCGACGACGACGCTTTCGCGCGCAGTTGAACTCGGCGTCGACAAGATCGTCGAGGACTCGTCGGGAAACGCCGGGGCCGCGATCGCGACGTATGCGGCGCGGGCCGGCATCGAGGCGGATATCTACGTGCCGGCGGGGGTCAAGCAGTCGAAGCTGATGACGATTCAGCGGGCCGACGCCCGCCCCGTCCGCGTCGAGGGGAGCAGGCAGGACGTGACCGACGCCTGTATCGACGCGGTCGAATCCGGCGACGGCTGGTACGCGAGCCACGCCTGGAACCCGGCCTTTTACGCGGGCACGATGACCTTCGCGTTCGAGGTTGCAGCACAGCGCGAGTGGACCGTTCCCGACGCGGTCGTCCTCCCGGTCGGTCACGGGACGCTCCTGCTCGGGGCCTACCGGGGCTTTTCGTTGCTGAACGAGGCCGGTATCGTCGACGAGATGCCCCGATTGCTCGGCGCGCAGGCGGCGGGCCACGCCCCCATCGTCGAGGCGATCGGCGGCGATCCGGCCGGCGAGGACGACGAGGGAGCGGGCGACACCGACATCGCCGACGGCATCCAGATCGAACTCCCGGCGCGCAAGAACCAGATTATCGAGGCGATCACGGAAACGGGGGGCGAGGTCATCGCGCTCGGCGACGATCCGATCGAAGCCGCGCTCGACCGCCTCCATCGCAACGGCTTCTACGTCGAACCGACGAGCGCCGTCGCCCCCGCCGCCCTCCAGCAGTACCGCGAGGACGGCACGCTCGCGCCGGACGACGACGTCGTCGTTCCGCTGACCGGCAGCGGGTTGAAGACGCTTTGAGCGGCCCCTGCAGCGTGGCGTTTTCGGGTCCAGACCCGTTGTTGAACTCGTTTCTGCCGCCCCGGACCAGGGACAGGATCTTCGTTTCCGCCAGCAGCGCTCTTTGCGAGCGCCGTTTCGCTCTTCGACCGCACCACCGGCGCGACCGCCCGCCAGAGACACGACGGAGAGACACGACGAGTGCAGATCATCGGATTAATGTCGCCAACCGACCTGGATCGGACGATGAGTATTCCGTCGTTCGCCATCGGCATCGCCGGCGGCACGGGTGCCGGCAAGACCACCGTCTCGAGGACGGTCGCCGAAACCGTCGGCGAGGCAGTCACCCGAATCCCGCTCGACAACTACTACGAGGACCTTTCCCACCTCGACTACGAGGAGCGCGCGGACGTCAACTACGACCACCCGAACGCCTTCGAGTGGGAACTGCTTCGGGACCAACTGAACTCGTTGCTCATGGGCCAGCCCATCGAGATGCCCCAGTACGACTTCGAGCGCCACGTCCGGTTGGACGAGTTCGTCCACGTCGAGCCCACCGACGTGATCGTTCTCGAAGGCATCCTCTCGCTGCACGACGATGTCATCCTCGAGATGCTCGACCTCTGTGTCTACGTGATGACCGACGCTGACGTTCGCATCCTTCGGCGCATCGAGCGCGACGTGGTCGAGCGCGACCGCGATCTGGAGGGCGTCATCGACCAGTACCTGGGGACGGTCAAACCGATGCACGAGCAGTTCGTCGAACCGACGAAGAAAGACGCGGACGTGATCATCCCCGAGGGCGCGAATCGGATGGCCGTCGACCTGCTCACCGAGAAGGTGCAGGCCGAACTGAGCGGCGAGCGTGTCGCACCCGAGGACGAACTGGGTCGCGATGAGGATGGTGAACTCGAACTGCCACTGTCGGTCGCCGACTCGTCGGAGTAGACCGAACTCGGTCGTCGCTCCGTTCTATTGGTTCGGCCGTGACGCCGTTGCGGTCACCGAAATAACACACTGGTTACGGTTCATCACAGAATCGCCGTCGAACCCGGACGACCCGAATCGGCGACGAAACCCGACATTCCTTTACTTGCCCCCTGAATACGGGCGGGTATGTTCCTTGCCCTACGCGAAGAGGTCGAGGGCGCACTCGAGGCCGCGCTCGCCGAACTCGAGTTCCCCACGGACGACCTCGGGATCGAAGAACCGCCGGAAGACGTCGAGAGCGTGCTCGCTTCGAGCGTCGCGTTCCGACTCGCCGGCGAGGCCGGCGCGGCCCCGCCGCAGGTCGCCGCCCAACTCGCCGCGGAGATCGACACGGACGAACTGACCTACGTCGCCGCGGTGCAGACCCAGGGGCCGTACCTGAACTTCCTGCCGAGCGACGCCTACCTCGCCGAAACTCTCGAAATCGCGACCGAGGCCGAGTACGGCCACCTCGCGGACCGCGAGGAGTCCGTCGTCGTCGAGCACACGAGCGCCAACCCGACCGGCCCCGTCCACGTCGGGCGCGCGCGAAACCCGATCATCGGCGACGCCGTCGCCAACCTGCTCGACGCCGCCGGCTACGATGTCGACCGCCACTACTACGTCAACGACGCCGGCCGCCAGATCGCGACGTTCACCTGGGCCTACGAAACGTTCGACGAAGACGACTTCGATACCGAACCCGAACGCGACCGCATCGAGTACGACCTCGTGCGCTACTACCGCGTCGGGAACGCGTTCCTCGAAGACGGCCCCGAGGACGAAGTCGAAGCAGCGGAAGCCGAAATCGAGGCCATCATGCAGGGCCTCGAGGAAGGCGACGAAGAGGCCTACGACCGCGTCAGCGAGGTCGTCGACCAGGTCCTTGGCGGCATGACAGAGTGTCTCGAACGCCTGCCCGCCGAGTTCGACGAGTTCGTCAAGGAGACGCGGTTCATGCGCAACGGCGACACCGACGAACTCGTCGACCGCCTGCAGGAACTGGACGAGGCCGTCTACGAGGACGACGNTCGTCAAGGAGACGCGGTTCATGCGCAACGGCGACACCGACGAACTCGTCGACCGCCTGCAGGAACTGGACGAGGCCGTCTACGAGGACGACGCCTGGCAGCTCGAACTCGACGAGCACGGCATCGACAAGAATCTCGTCTTCCTGCGCTCCGATGGCACCACCCTCTACACGACCCGCGACCTCGCCCATCACGAGTGGAAGTTCGACAACTACGATCGCGCCGTGACCGTCCTCGGCGAGGACCACAAGCTGCAGGCCGACCAACTCCGACAGACCCTCGAACTGCTTGGCAACGATACCGACCAGCTGGAGAACGTCATCTTCTCGTGGGTCAATCTCCCCGGCGGACTCGGGATGTCTACCCGCGAGGGTACCGGCGTCGACTTGGACGACCTGCTCGACGAGGCGATCGACCGCGCCCGCCAGGAAGTCGAGGACCGCCTCGACGACCGCATTCGCGACGACGAGCTGACCGATGACGACGTCGAGCGAATCGCCCACCAGGTCGGAATCGGTGCCGTGCGCTACGACATCGTCTCGAAGCAGGCAACGAAGGCGATCACCTTCGAATGGGACCAAGCACTCGATTTCGAGGCCCAATCCGCACCCTAC
>NZ_AOIP01000029.1 GCF_000337535.1 Natrialba aegyptia DSM 13077 | reverse complement strand
GATGTGTATAAGAGACAGGCTCGAGACGATTGCGCGCTTCCCGGCCGTCATCGACGAGGCAGCAGCGGACCTCGAACCCCACCAGATCGCGACCTACACGCGCGAGTTCGCCGATCGGTTCAACGCCTTCTATCGGGAGTGCCCGGTGCTCGCGGACGACGTCGATCCCGCGGTTCGCGAGACGCGGCTGGCGCTCGTCGCGGCGTCGAAGCACACGATGGCGAACGCGCTGTCGATCCTGGGCGTCGCTGCGCCGCGGTCGATGTAGCGCGGCGTTGTAGTTTCAGTTCCGCGTTGTGGGTCGCACTCGGTCGTGTCAGCCGCGCCGGTCAGCACCGCTCACGGTCGGGTCGAGTCGAGTTGCGGTGTGGGAGGTTTCTCGTCGCCCCACACGCACGTCCGACAGAATAGCGGGTGTCCGCGGTCAGTCCGCCGACGCGCGGATCTTGTCGGCCAGTTCTTCGCGCGAAATTTCGTCTTCGAGGTAGTCGAAGACCCACTGGACATCGACGTACAGTCCGACAACTCGGCTGCCCTCGTATTCGAGGATCCACTCGACGGTATCGATCTCGGCTTTGAACCTTTCGGGGTCGACGATCGCGGTCACGAGGTCTTCGGCCACGCTCTCGATTTCCGCGTAGAGTTCTTCGGTCTCGGTGACCTGCGTGCTCACGAGGATATCGACCGTCCCGCCGCTTCGGTTGATCTCCATGACGGACAGCTTGTCGCTGCTGAGATCGAACCCGTCCTTATCGAAGCCGGGGACATCGTCGGAACTCGAGTCCGAGTCCGGATCGGAATCCGACGATCCGTTGCCGCCGGTTCCGGAACCGCCGTCGTCGGAACTGCCGTCGTCGTTCGGTTCGTCTGTTTCGCTACTCGAACAGCCTGCGAGTACGGTTGCGAGTGCGGCGCCACTTCCGAGGAGGATCTTTCGTCGCTCCATGGACGAGCCATCGAGAACGGGTAGAATTAGTAATTAGCTCGTACCGTTTCTCTGAGTGAAGAATCGATTGTGTGGGAATTTGGGTTCGGAGATAGATGGATAGAGCCGTGTATCTGTCCGGATAGGGGCGAATTCCGGCGTTCACGAAACCAAATCAGTCAGTTCCAAACACAGTCGTAAAACGACAACAGTCCTGTCGCGGCTGTAGTCATCGAAACCAACAGAACGCCGGTGTTGGGTGCGATTTCGGGGGGTCAGGCAGTGCCTACCGACCGAGATCACCGGGATGGCTGTGCCGACGGGAGCGGCGCGTGATGAGCGACGTGCATTCGTTTGTTCGTTAGTGATCCGATTCGGCTTCTGTGATCGCACTCGAGATGTCATCGGTAGCGGATGTCTCGTCGGCGCTTTCGGGGCTGTTCCCGACCTCGGTTTCTGATCCAGCCGCGTCTTCAGCGGTGGCTGTGTCGGTATTGTCGTTGTCGCCGGTGTTGCCGTTGTCGTCGTCAGTATCGCCTGCAGTGCCTTCGAGTTCGATGCCGGCGAGTTCAGCGGCGAGGTGTCGGTAGGCCGTTGCGGCGGGGCCGTTCGGTTCGTAGGCGACGAGGGGGGTGCCGGCGTAGACGCTCTCGCGGGCGGCGCTGTCCTCGGGGATGGTTTCGAGCAGCTGGAGGTCGAGCCGGTCGGCGAGGTCGGGGTGGGAGATGTCGCTGCCCGGGTGGGTGCGAGTGAGGACGAGTCCGGCGACGGTGCCGCCGGCGCGGGCGGTGAGTTCGATCGTTTTCCGAGAGTCCTGAATAGCGGCGGGTTCGGGCGTGGAGACGAGCACGACGGCGTCTGCGAGCCCGAGCGGGAGAACGGTTTCGTGGCTGATGCCAGCGCCGACATCGAGGAGGACGTAGTCGTACGTCGACCGGAGTTCGGAGACGACTTCGCGCAAGCCCTCCGGCGAGGTCTCTGCGTACTCGTCCAAGCCGATGCCGCTCGGGACGGCGACGATGTTCTCCGCCAGTCGGTAGGTTGCGTCCTCGACTGATGCGTTGTCGGCCAGTACGTCGTGGAGTGTCGTCGAGTCGGGGGTGAGGCTGACGAATCCGGCCAGGTTCGCCATGCCGAGGTCGACGTCGACGATGGCGACGCGCTTGCCCGCCTGTGCGAGCGCGGTTCCCAGATTAACCGTCGTCGTCGTTTTCCCGACGCCGCCTTTCCCGCTCGCGATGGAATATACCGTCTCGTGAGACATATTCGATTACTGTCCGGACAGTGGAACGGGAACACCTTAAATCGTCACCACAGCGGACCGCCCGTGACTCCCGTCGAATCCACAGCGATCCGTCCCGGCCACCGTCGAATTCACAGCGGCCCATCACGACCCGCCACCGAATCAGCGTCGTATAGCGGGCTGTTTCCCGGTACTGTCCCGCATACGGCCGGGTGCGTGTCAAAGAATACTTACCCGCAGCTCCGCTTTGTATGGATAATGAGCCAGGAGGGAGAACGGGAGCAATCCGACCGGAAGAAATACGAGTTCCGGAAGGTCATCGAGGATCTCAAGGATTACGATGGCTCCGGGACACAACTCGTCACGATCTATATCCCCGACGATAGACAGATCAGTGACGTCGTTCAGCACGTCACGCAGGAACACAGCGAGGCGGCAAACATCAAGTCCAAGCAGACTCGAACGGCCGTCCAGGACGCGCTGACGAGCATCAAGGACCGCCTTCGGTACTTCGATACCTACCCGCCGGAAAACGGCGTCGTCTTGTTCTCCGGGGCGGTCGACTCCGGCGGTGGACAGACCGAGATGGTCACTCGCGTCCTCGAGAGCCCGCCACAACCGATCGAGTCGTTCCGCTATCACTGCGACTCCGATTTCCTCACGGAACCACTAGAGCAGATGCTCGCGGACAAGGGCCTCTACGGCCTGATCGTCTTAGACCGGCGCGAGGCGAACGTCGGCTGGCTGCGCGGCAAGCGCGTCGAACCGGTCAAGTCCGCCTCCTCGCTCGTCCCCGGCAAGCAGCGAAAGGGTGGCCAGTCAGCCCAGCGATTCGCCCGCCTGCGCCTCGAAGCGATCGACAACTTCTATCAGGAAGTCGCCGGGATGGCAAACGACCTGTTCGTTCCCAAGCGCCACGAACTCGACGGCATCCTCGTCGGCGGACCCTCGCCGACGAAAGACGAGTTCTTGGACGGCGATTACCTCCATCACGAGATTCAGGACAACGTGATCGGCAAGTTCGACGTGGCCTACACCGACGAGTCGGGGCTGTACGACCTCGTCGACAACGCGGAGGACGCGCTGGCCGACGCCGAGGTGATGAAGGACAAAAAGCAGATGGAGGAGTTCTTCGAGGAACTCAACGCGGGCGACCTCGCTACCTACGGGTTCGACCAGACCCGGCAGAATCTGATGATGGGGGCGGTCGACCGGCTGCTGATCAGCGAGGATCTGCGAAAGGACGTCATCACCTACGAGTGCGGGGAGTGTGGCAACACCGACCGCGAGGTGATCGACCGGCGCAAGGCCACCCCCGAGCACACCTGTAGCGAGTGCGGAACCGATATCGAGGCGACCGAAGAGGACCGCGAAGACGCGATCGACCACCTTATCCAGATCGCCGAGCAGCGCGGCACCGAGACCAAGTTCATCTCGACCGACTTCGAGAAGGGCGAGCAGTTGTACAACGCGTTCGGCGGCTTCGCCGGTATCCTCCGGTACTCGACCGGCGTGTAAATCTCCCCTTTCTCCCTCCCATCGTCCTTCCGGTTGCGACTGCGTTTGTCTCTTCGGTCGCCTCCGTGGACGAACCCCCGTGGACGAACCTTTGTGGACGAACCGGCACACGTTTGTCGCACTGGCAACGTTCGTAACGGCCAGTACGCTCTTGGCTCCCGAGCGGGAGAACGCAAACGTCGTTTTCGATGCACCAGTCGAACCCGACCGACGATGTCGTTCGGACGGTCATTCGCCGAACGGAGCTACTCGCGGCGCTCGCCGACCAGCCACAGTACAAACGCGACCTCGTCGAAGCGCTCGCGTGCTCCCGTTCGACGATCGATCGTGCGATTCGTGAACTCGAGTCCCTCGAGTTCATCGCGCGGACGGAGGTGGGGTATCAGCTGACTGCGGGGGGACGACTGGCACTGTCGGAGTATCGACGGGTGGAGCAGGCGTTTACGGCGATCGAAGAGAGCGGGAGTCTACTGCGACACGTGCCGGCAGAAGCACCGCTGTCGACGACGTTGCTGGACGATGCACGGACGTACGAGGTGAAGCCACATGCGCCGATCGAACCGCTTCAGGAACTCGTTTCGCGCTTCGAGACGGCGACTCGGGTTCGAGGGTTTGCTGCGGCGGAGCGGATTCCGGCGACGCGGATGCGCTTGTACGAGCGAACTGTCGAAGAGGACCTCACTGTTGAGGCGATTTTCACCGAGGATCTCGCGGAGTTTCTTTTCGCGGAGTATCCCGAGCAGGTGCGCAGTTCTGCGACGGAGGGAGCGTTCGACATGTACGCGATCGAGTCGATACCGTACGAATTGACGCTTATCGAGCAATCGGATGCGCAGTACGTGTTCGTCTTCGTGTTGAACGAACGGACGGAGATACAGGGGGTGATCAGCAACGATACGCGGGCGGCGTTCGAGTGGGGGGAGTCCGTCTTTCGGGAGGTGCGTTCGGCTGCGAGATCGGTGTCACCGCCGGAGTAACGGCGGCCGACTGATGGCGGTCAGTAGTCGACAGCACACGCTTACAGCGTCCCGCGAAGTCGAACGGCGTCGTCGGTGATCTCCTCGATGCTTCCCTCGTCAAGCGGGTGGGCGCTCTCGGTTATATCGCCCCAGCCGAGTTTCGACTTGATCGTTTTCGTGATCGTTGGTTCGGGATCGACGTAGCCGCGCCCGTCCTCGACGGCGACGATCCGGCCGACTTCCGTCCCGTCGATATTCAACACACGTTTTCCCTTGTCGGCGGCCGTGAGCGTGTGAGCGTCCTGAGTCATAGCAGTGAGCAGTGGAGTGCCGGGTTGGGCGTCAGTAGCTATACGGCGAGTGCTAGCGCACTGTCGCCCCGGCGTTCGCAGCCCATCACCACGGAGGAAAACGAGGACAATAAATCGCCCAAACCGTCATGCTGGCCCACTGAACCGTTATACTGCAACGCGACAGTAAGGTGTAGTTACTGGACAAGGGTCGGCGTGTACCCACCTCCTACGCTCGCTTGCCATCGAGCGAATCGTTCGGTTGCAACGGTAACCAGGTCCTTCTATCGTCGGTGTGAACACAACGGAAGCGTTATGACGCTAGTCCCGTATTACTATTCGATCGATGGACGAGTCCCCGTTTCGCCCCGAATCGGTCGACGACCCGCGGATCACCGGGCAATTCTGCCGGCGCGTCTCCGGGCCGGCCGGCGACTACTACCTCCTCGGCGTCGTTCACGACCACCCCGCGAGTATCAACCGCGTCATGCGCGTTGCCGACGCGGTCGATCCCGCCGTGCTCGCACTCGAACTCCCGCCGGCAGCCCTCCCGCTGTACCGCGTCTACGCCCGCGACGGCGACTCGAGCGACTCGAGTACGTCCACGACGGATACCGACCCCGATCGCTCGACCGACACGCCGCATACGACGCCCCCGACGTACACCCCACCAGCACACGGCGGCGAAATGAGCGCCGCAATCTCCGCCACCGACGCTGAACTCGTCGGAATCGACGCCGAGGAGGTAGTAGTCGCCGGCCGGCCCGGAGACGCGCCGGCAGAATTGCCCGGNAGATGTGTATAAGAGACAGGCACTGCGCTGTCGCATCGCGGCGACGCTGACACACGCAACCTCGATGACGATCACGCGAGGCGACCCGATCGAGTACGACTGCGACTTCGATGACCCGCCGGAAACGCAGGCTGCTCACGAGCGCGCTCACGTCGCGAGCGTCCAGGCGCTCCTCGGAAGCGTCCAGACGGACGATAGCGCGCTCGCCTATCGAGACGAGACTCGCGAGCGCTGTATGATCGACCGACTGACCGAAATCCGCGCGGAGAACGACGGCGCCGTCCTCGCTATCGTTGGTATCGACCACCTCGAAACGCTGGCCACTGCGCTCTCGGCCGGCGAGACGGCGACTACCGGGACGAGCTACCACACCGACTCGTCAACGACATCACCGTAATCACGCTCGCTTCTGACCGTAATCACGCTCATCTCTAACCGAGTCCGGCATCTCGACGACAGTCCATGCCCGCAGGTCCACGTGTTACCGCCGTAACGTCGTCACGCAGTTCCAGCAGTACGTATACGTCTGATCGGCTACGTTCTGTGCCCCGCAGTGGGGACACCGCATCGTCTCCCCGTCGAGTTCGCGATCCGTGTTGTGAGCCGATGGGTCGCCGGCATCACTGGCATCTCCGGATTCGTCAGTGTTCCCGGGATACCGATCGGCGTGGCGCGAGACGTGTGAGGGGCCACGATTGGGGTCGGCGAGCGAGGGTGACCTCGCCTCGTCACCGTCGGCGCGGCGCACGTAGACGTAGTACAATAGCAGATGGAGAAGGGCAAACACGATCACGTATCCGATGAGCCAGCCCCAGCGTTCCATCACCATGACATAGGCTCTCAAGGCACTTGGATATTCCCCGATTCACCAGTAGCTGACGGTCCTATCGAACGGACGGTCCCGATTCGGTACCGATCGCGAGTCAGTTCTGGGGCCGCAGATCGCGGCGGAACTCGTCGAAGACCTCGAGTTCGTCGGGGACCGAGTAGGGAAGGTGGCGCTCGTCCTGACGGTTGACGCCGGCCTCGTCGATGGGGGTGGCGGTCGACTCCCAGCCGGGTTTGATTTTGACGCTCGTCGCGGGCATGCCGACGGCGATGTGGTGGGCGGGCACGTCGTGTTGGACGACGCCGCGTGCGCCGACGATGGCGTTTTCGCCGACTTTGTTGCCGGCACGGACCATCGAGTCGTAGGTGAGACGCACGTCGTCTTCGACGATCGTGTGGTAGTTTCGGACCTCGGTCTGGTCGACGACGTCGTGATCGTGGCTGTAGATGTGAACGCCGTCGGAAATCGAGACGCGGTCGCCGATGGTCAACTTCCCGCGGTCGTCCAGATGGACGTCGTCGTGAACGATCGTATTGTCGCCGATGGTGATGTTGTGGCCGTAGGTAAACGAGATACCCTTGAAGAACCGGCAGTTCTCCCCACACTCTTCGAAGAGGTGGTCCGCGAGCATCCGTCGAAACCGCAGCGCGAACTCGACGTTGTCCGCGATCGGCAGGCTATCGAACTGCCGCCAGAGCCACTGGAGGTGCTTCGACCGCCGAAACAGGTCTTCGTCTTTCTCGGCGTAGTACTCGCTCTCCAGGGTCGTGTTACAGGGATCGTAACTCTGCAGTCGAACCCGTTCTGCCGCCGAAACCGATTCGCCTGCTTGCCAGCGATCGTAGGCCTCGCGATCACCGGACAGATCGATCAGTACGTCCTCGACGACCGAACACGTGCTCTCGTCGCTTGCAAGCCGTCGGTCGACCTCGTCGATGAACTCGCGCATGCCCGCCTCCGCCTCGTCGGGGAGCGAGACGTACCGCTTTGTCATACACCGGGATATTGTCCGCGGAGTTGATAGGGGTTCGGTTGTGCCGCCGAATCTGCCGAGACTGCTTCGCTACTGGTACTTTCCATTGGATATCGACCTCGGGATCGTCGGTTCCACGAAACGCGACTACTCGTCGGTACCGTGCCACTCCGCAAACAGTAGCGCCGGGAGCGAAATAGTCCCGATCAGCAGCAACGCTGTGACGACGACCGTTCCCAGCGTGACTCGATGCGGACTGATCTCGAACTGGGTCAGCGCAAGCGGCAGGAACACGACGACGGCGAGGACGACGCCGAGCAGCCATCCCCCAGTCGTCGTTCGGCAGATGCCGATCATATATAGGTCATATGGGAACAATATAAAAAGTAATTCGATATTATACCAGATTGGAATTTTAATATTATGTAGGAACTGTCTATTTTAGCACCTCCCCAGCCGCGTGGACCATTAAGTGCCTGGTTCAGTCGATCACAATTGTAGTAGTATCTGAATCATCTGAGCCAGCGGCGTGCACTGGCTGGACTGCCCAACCAGAAGGAATGAAAGCGGTTGATCCGCACTGAGACTGTCTGAAATCACTTTCCAACCCGGTTTTGGCCGTTGTGGTTGAAGTGACCGTTCAACTCATGACGAGCGAGGGCAGTCAGATAACTGCCAGCATCGATGAGAAGCTCTGTTTCGTCAAGATCGTGTTTTTCAGTAAGACAGCGCAATAACGCCGTCTTCAGAATGCAAATGCATTCTGATGAGTTGCACGAGAGCCACACTCTCGTGAACGTCACGGGCCAGTCCTGCGGCGGCTGTACACGTCAATTTCGAGCAGTAACTTTGCATCTGTGTCGGTTGTGGCGTACAAGCACTTTTCTCACTGTCGACCTTGTTCTGTTTCTCGTTGACCGCGACCCGCGACGGCGCAACCGAAACCCTATCACAATCCACGGCTAAGTTCTCTCTGAGCAAGTTGGCGAATTGTATGGACACTTCTCACCACCACCTATTCATTCCACAAACTTTTATCTAGATAGGTCTTAGATACAATTTACTAATTATTTTTACTTCTAATGGAGAAGACCATATACTACATTTCACAGTGAAAATACGCATAGTAATTATGTAAGTTATGAATATTAATCAGTGAAATGCCGAATATCCACTAATGAAACAAATAAAAACAAACCATCTAATTTCCTTCAGGACTCAATTGTCATGGAGATGTCATCTCCGTTATTCTCATTAGTAGGGTACTCATAGCATTCGAGTTCAAAGACAGTCTCCTCTCCCCCAAGAAGTTGCCCATCAACCAAAACTCCGTCATCTTGGGGCTCAAAGTTAATTACCGCGCCATCAACGCGTTTGAAAGCACCACTACCACAATCGCCCCTCTCAACGAAAAATTCGACGTTGTCTACCCACTCTCCAGTATTGGAGACTGTAAGGGTATAATAATTATTTGCTGAGACACTTCCCGTTGCTCCTAGAGTTCCTGCACCGAGGACAGTTGTTACTGCGCTTTTCTTCAAGACCGAACGTCGATTCAATTCTATCGACATTGCAAGTAGAATGTTGGTTATTTCCATCTATAATAATAGCGGACCAAGTTGATATCTCCTCAACAATAACGGATATGTTGTATCTATTTCTGGTGGATATATTTATCGGCATCAATTATAAAGAGATGTTTGATAACGATTAGGAAATATATAACTATCTTTTATTAATAAAATCGATCATTGTTCACGTCCCAATTAATTCCCTCCAAAACATTATCCCAAAATTTCACAGTAGAGTAGCTAATTCTCACATCACAATTCTCATTTATATAATATTACTGGAATAACACTAAATAGTATTTGGATTTCTACTACCGATCTGATTCACTATAATACATGTCAGGGATTCAATCGGTAAAGGATCCCGAACGAGTTCGGAGTCCGCGCTCGCACGTTCCGTACCCCATAAGGTTCCTCGCTACGAAGGCCCGAACATGCAGCACAGTGAACTCGGTGACTCCGGTGTCGAGGTGAGCGAAGTCGGGTTCGGCGCGTGGACCGTCGGCACCGACTGGTGGGGCGACCGCTCCGAGGAGGAGGCGATCGAGATGCTCCGGTACGCCGTCGATCAGGGCATCACCTACTTCGATACGGGCGACGTCTACGGCCACGGCCGCAGCGAGGAGCTGGTCGGGCAGGCGCTGTCCGACGTCCGCGACGACGTGACGATCGCGACCAAAGTCGGCTACGACTTCTACAACAATCCCCAGGCCGGACACGGCGAGATTCCCAAGCAGATGACTCCCGAGTACCTCCGAGACGCCGTCGAGCAGAGCCTCGACCGCCTCGGACTGAACTCGATCGACGTCCTCCAACTCCACAACGCCAACGTCGACGAGATCACGCCCGACGTGCTCGAACTGCTCGATGAACTCGAAGAGGAAGGGAAGATCGACGCCACGGGACTGGCGCTTGGCCCCTCGATCGGCTGGCTCGCCGAGGGTGACTTCGCCATCGAAAACGAGTTCGACTCCGTCCAGTTGGTGTGGAACGTGCTCGAACAGGAGGTCGGCACTCACTTCCTCGAGACGATCGAGCGTACCGGCTCCCAGACGAGTCTCATCCCGCGAGTCCCACACTCCTCCGGCATCCTCAACGAGCAGGTTACACCAGAAACCGAACTCGGCGAGGGCGACCACCGCGGCTTCCGTCCCGACGAGTGGTACGAAACCGGCTGGGAGAAACTCGAGAAACTGCGCTTCCTCGAACGCGCGGAGCCCCACTCCGCGAGCGAAGCGAGCGAAGAGCAACGAGACGAAAGCGACCGCGAGCGGACGATGGGCCAGGCATCGATCGCGTGGCTGCTCTCACACGACGCCGTTGCGACCGTCACGCCGACGTTCCGGACGACCGATGATATCGACGAATGGGCGGCGGCGAGTGACGTTCCGAAACTCACCGCCGAGGAACTGGACCGCGTCGCTGAACTCTACGAGAACGACTTCGGAATCGACCGCGACGACGGCATGGACTCCCTCCGTACGTCGGTCGACGGTGCTGACATCGAGTCGGCCGGACTGGACAAACTTGCGGCCGACTGACGTGCGATAGCGGTTGTGGCTGCGTACTGGTTTGACCGGCCAGCGCTTGGATTTTGCTGGGATTCCGGCTTGGTATCGATTCATTTATCATCACGCGTACATCCATGGGTGAGTATGACTATCGGGGTGGAGCCAATCCGATGAACGTGCTACGACTGGGAGAGCGTATCGGCGAGTTCACGAGCACGTACTTCGTCGTCTGGATCCTGCTCGGGTCGGCCGTTGCGCTGTACTCGCCGGCGACGGTCACGCCGCTCGGTGACCACATCGCCCTGTTCCTTGGCGTCATCATGCTCGGGATGGGGCTCACGCTGACGCCGGCGGACTTCCGGCGAATCCTCGATCGACCACGGGACGTTCTTATCGGTGCACTGACCCAGTGGGTCTGCATGCCGGTGTTCGCGTATCTGCTCGTTACGCTCCTCGATCTCCCGTGGGAACTCGGCATCGGACTCCTCCTGCTCGGGGCCGCACCGGGTGGGACGGCCTCGAACGTGATGACCTACCTCGGTCGGGGCGACGTTGCCCTCTCGGTGACGATCACGTCGGTGACGACGCTCGCCGCTCCGCTCGTCATGCCGGCCTGGATCGTGGTGCTCGCGGGCGAAGAGATCACGGTCACCTTCAGCGCGATGGCCGAAGAGATCCTGCTGATCGTCCTGATTCCGGTCGTCGCCGGACTGGCCCTCCGAGTGCTTCTTGATAGGTATGCGCCGACGGTAGCGAAGGCAGGGCTCTCTATCTTCCCGGCGATCAGCGTGCTGACGATCGTCCTCATCGTCGCGGCAATCGTCGGTCTCAACGTCGACGAGATCTACAGCGCGAGCGCCGTCGTCTTCCTCGCCGTCATCGTCCACAACGCACTCGGCCTCGGGGCCGGTTACGGCGTCGGACATCTGACCGGAATGAGCGAGGAGCGAGCGCGGACCTGCGCGTTCGAGGTCGGGCTGCAAAACAGCGGCCTGGCAGTCGCGCTGGCCGTGGCGTTTTTCGATCCCGTTACCGCCCTCATTCCGGCGCTGTTCAGCGTCTGGCACAACGTCACCGGTCCGGCGCTGGCAACGGCGTTCGCGCGTACTGATGGAACGTCAGTTCCGACAGCTGATGGAGCGTCAACAGCGGATTGATACTGTGGCAATGAATCCAAAAAATAGCACATGCACCCAATTATATGGCCAGTACTAGGAATTCTCCATAACCCTATGCGCGAATTTCCTTAATCTCACTTAATCCCCTTAGAGATATGCTTTTCACGCTGGTCGTTGCGAGACGTGGTAGCATGGCAGACCCCACGTACGTACAGAAGGCGTGCGCCTACATTACTCGCGGATCCGGCGAGTTATTGGTGTTCGAGGGACCGGAACACGACGGCCTTCAGATCCCGAAGGGGACACTCGAACCGGGTGAATCCCCACGAGAAGCCCTCTTCAGGGAAGTTATCGAGGAGAGCGGCCTCGGAACGCTCAACGCAACCCGACACCTCTCGACCGATGTCTGGACTCGACGACACTCCCCGCCGAAGTGGTACGTCCGCCACTTCTTCCACGCAACCGTCTACGAACCGCGCGATCGATGGACCCACACCGTCACCGACGGCGGCGACGAACACGGTGCCGAGTTCGAACTCTACTGGATTCACCCGTCGACCGCCCGCGAGTTCGCACTCGACCTCGACGATTACGTGCAGTTGCTCCCACTGCCCGACCGGGCCGGCGAACGCAACGCTGAACTCGCAGCGGCCTCGGATTGACGCGCCTCGCTCGTTGCTATGGCCCTGTGCCAAGTACACACTACGTCGAAAGCGCCCGCTTGACGGCCGCCGCGACGGTTTTGGCCTTCTCTTCGAGTTCGGGAGAGACGTGACCGTCGGCGACTGCGGCCTCGAGTTCGGCTTCGTCGACGATGTCGACGGTGCCGTCAGGGGTACGGATCACGTCGACGTAGAGGTCGACGTAGCGGACCGTTTCGGGGAAGAGTTCGACCGGCGTGCAGACGTTGACGTAGGTCCCTTTCGTCGAGCCGTCGGCCGCCGTGTAGGTCGTCGGATACCACCAGCGGCCCTCGCGGAACTTCGTGACGGCGGTGTCGCCCGCTTCCTTCGGCGTGCCGAGGGCGTCGTAGGTGCCGCCGCCGCTCATCGTGCGCTCGAGCGTGAGTTTTCCCTCGGGGTCCCAGTCGGTCACGTCGCCGTACCCGAGCGAGATGCGCCTCCCGTCGGGTTTGCCGTGGCCGATTTCGAGTCGGTCGCCCGAGACGGGACCGAACTGGCGAGCGACGGCGTCGAAGGGGAACGCGCCGTCCGTGTCCGCGTCTAAGTCACCCGCGACCGAGCCACAGATCGCTTCCGCGAAGTCCACGGCTGAACTCGCCGCCCTGTCGGCGGCCTTGGTCCGGTGGTGGCCCGGCATCGTCGTTTCGACGGCGCGGCGGGCGTCGTCCAGGGCGAACCGGGATTGCCGGCCGAACCAGAGCCACGCGGTCGTTCGAGGGGCGGCGAGCAGTCCCGGCTCACCGGGTTCGGCTGGTGCGTCGGCGAGTTCAGTTTCGAGGTCGCGGGCGCGTTCGACGAGGCGTTCGAGGCCGGCTTCCATCGCTGCGAGATCCGCGTCGGCGGCGGCGTGATGCCAGCGGAGTCCCCAGCCATCTGGTACGTCCGCGGAGAGCAGGTCGGTCATGCCGACGAGTTCGTCGGCGCGCTCGCCCCGGAGTGCGGCCGAAACGCCGGTCCGATCCCGCGAGAGGGTTCCGAGACCGCTACGAACGGCGCGGGTCGGGGTGACCCGCGGCTCGTCGTCGGCCCACGGCGGAGCGGGTTCCGTGACCTGTACCCGGTAGCGGTTTCCGGTGTCGACGTAGCCGTCGACGTCGTCGTAATTCAGGTAGCCGCGGCGACCGTCGCCGAGGTCGACGACGGCACCGCTGCCGCCAGCGGCGTCGATCACTTCGGCGTCGAAGACGGCTCCGCGGGGAACGGTCGCAGTCCACCGGAAGGTATCGATCCCGACCGTGAGCGTGTCAGCAACGTGGTCGACGGCATCGCCGTCGCCAGACACCGACAGCCCCTGTCTGTCTCGAGTCGTCTCGATCGCCACGTCCGCCGGCGCGGCGTCGAACGACTGTGCGAAGCGTTCGCGGATCGGCTCGGACGCCTGGACGACCCTGCACTCGTTCTCGGAGTCGTTTCCACCCGCGTCCTCGAGCAGATGCGTTACTGCCGTGGTGTAGATGCCGCGAACGCGAACCGCCGTCTCGGTCATCGAAAGCGAGCCCCCGCCGTCGCGTCGGTCGCAATACGGGCAACCGCAGTCACGGACATCGCAGCTGCGACCACGACGATCACCGCAGCGTCTCGCGGTCCGCCGCGAACCGAACGCGGCCGTTGATCGTCGGCCCGAGCGTCAACTCGACGTACTCGCTCTCCGCGTCGAGTACACGCCCATCCTCGACGTAGACGCCCCACGTATCGAACCGGAGCCAGCCGCGCATCTCGGCTGCGTGCGTCGTGATGTCGATGAACTCGACCGTGTGTTCGGGGTAGTCAGAGGCCGAGTGAGCCATGTCTATGTCGGAGTAGACGGTGTCGTGCTCGTCGAAAAACGCTTCCAGTGTCCTCGCGTCCTCCTCGACGGCCTCGACGACGGCGTCGGACGCCGCCCGGAGGTCGTCGGTGTCGAGACCGACTGCCCGCAGTGCCTGCTGCGTTCGCTGGTCGAAGTGCATACCGGCCCGTTCGGACGGCAGGCCTTTGTGGATTCCGAGTCCGTCTCGTGTAACAGACTACTGAAGGTTTGACTCAGTCGGCGGGCAGTAGCTGTCGATCGTCAGTCGTCGGCAGGAGCCGACTCCGGTGTGTCGGCGGTGTCCGACCGAGACCGACCGGCGGTGGCGGGGTCCGTCCGCTCGCGACCGACGGTGGCTGTCGTGTCGTCGTCATCGCGTTCCCCGTCCGGATCCGGCGGGGCAGTGTAGTGGATGCCGCGACGTGCATTGTACATGGTATCGGTCATGGCCGGTGGACCAGCATAAACATCGCCCTTATACGAACATGAGACTCAATATCATACTAGGATCCCTGACGGCGAACGCTTACCGGACCGGCCGTTGTATCCCCGCTCATGCAACGGAGGCGTGACCCAGTCGAACGAGCAGCCGACGAGTCGGAGGATCTGTACGATATCTCGACGTGGGAGCCGCGGTCAGTCACCGACCGGCTCGCCTACTCGGTCTACAACGGGCTTAACTACGGCCTCCGCGCGATCGTCCTCATCGTCGCCACTGCGATCACCCTGTTCGTCCTCGTCCAACCGGCCGTTCTCGTCAGCGAAGACCCGTCGATAGCCGTCTTCTTCGGCCTCTCGATCATCCCCGCAGCCGTCCTCGCGGCGTTCATCTGGTACTCGGATATCACGACCAACGAACCGCTCGGCGTCCTCGTCGCCACGTTCGTCCTCGCCGTCCTCTTTACCGCGTTCGCCGCCCTCGTGAACTCGACCGTCGGGCTTTGGGTCCGGGCGATTCCGGGAATCGGAACGATCCTCTTTTTCTACCTGATCGTCGGTCCGGTCGAAGAAACCGTCAAACTCCTCGCCGTCCGCGTCTTCGCCTATCGCCGGGACACCTTCGACGCCGTCATCGTCGGCGCGGTCTACGGCGCGGTCGCCGGCCTCGGCTTCGCGGCGATCGAAAACGCGACCTACATCGCCAGCACGGTCGCCGAAATTCAGGCCCAATCCCAGACCGGACTCGGCCCGACCGCCGCGGCGACCAGCATCACGGCCCTCCGCGCACTCGTCGGTCCCGGACACGTCATCTACTCCGCCATCGCCGGCTACTACCTCGGCCTCGCGAAATTCAATCCCAAATACGCCGGGCCACTCGTCGTCAAGGGCCTCCTTATCGCGGCGTTCATCCACGCTACTTACAACGTCACCGTCGGCATCGTTCCCGACCTCATCGCCGCCGTCCTCCCCGTCGGCTTCGGCCTGGCGTTTCTCGGCTACGTCATCGCGTACAACCTCGGTGCCGGCTACTTCCTCTACCGGAAACTCTCCCGCTACCGCCGGCACTATCGGGACGTCAGGGAAGACATGGCACCTGCGCCGCGGTCCGAACTGACCGAGTTCGAGCCACCACAGCGATAGTCCCGCCGCCCCTCGACGCAACAACCGTGCTTTTACACCGCGGCCCGATGACTCGCGCATGAGCGAAGACACGGTCCGGACGGCATTCCCCGAACTCGATACTATCGAAGACGACGACCTGCGGGCCCGGGTCGTCGATGCCTGGACGACAGCTATCGCGGAAAACGAGATCGACGACCTCACCACAATCCCCTGGCTGCCACCGACACAGCGCGAACTGGGTCTCCGGAACGAGTTCCTGGTCGACCACGTACGAGACGTGACCGCCTGCGCCGTCGCGTTCGCAGAGACCCTCCTGGAGCGGCGAGCGCTTCCCCTCTCGCTGGATACGGTCATCGCAGGCGCACTCGTCCACGACGTGAGCAAACTCGCCGAGTTCAACGGCATGGACGAGACGGCCGTCTACGGCCTCCTCGGACACCCCTACTACGGCGTCCACGTCGTCGCTCGGGCGGACTTGCCGATCGAACTCGCCCACATCGTCCTCTCGCACACGAGTCGAACCGCGGTCGAACCGGCGACGATCGAAGCCGAACTCGTCAGGCGGGCCGACGAGGTCGCGGCGGCCGCCATCCGCTCTCGGGCGACTGACGACCTCCGAACCGTCTGAGAGAACAGACCGGTCCCGATGCGACCGCACTCACCACCGCATCACCACACGCCAGCAACGTTACTCGAATCGCGACTCGAGCAACCGCTCGACGTACTTCGCGAGCACATCGACCTCCAGGTGTATCGGGTCGCCGACCGCCTTCTCCGACAGCGTCGTGAACTCGTAGGTCGTCGGAATGATCGCAACCGTCACCCGCGCACGGCCGTCCTCGTCGCGCTCCAAATCGGCGACGGTCAGGCTGATTCCGTCGAGCGTGATCGACCCCTTCTCGACGACGTACTGACCGTACCCGTCGGGGAGTTCGAACTCGAAGAACCAGTCACCGCCCGGGTCGTCACCGGTCGGTTCGTCCGAAGCACGTGGTGCTTCGCTTTCCGCTACGGATTCGATCCCCGAAATCGTCGCGACCGCATCGACGTGACCCTGCACGACGTGACCGTCGAATCGCCCGTCTGCCAGCATCGCTCGCTCTAAATTAACCGCGTCACCCTCCTCGAGTTCACTGAGATAGGATCGGTCGACGGTCTCGGTCGCGAGAAAGACCTCGAACCACGCGCCCGCCTCGTAGCGTTCGACCGTGAGACAGACGCCGCTAACGCTGATACTCTGTCCGTGTTCGAGGCCGGTAGCGACCTCGTCGGCGGCGATCCGAAGCCGGAGGCCGTCGGCAGTTTGCTCCCGTCCGACGATCGTCCCGGTCTCTTCGACGATTCCCGTGAACATACTCGAAGGTGCCAGTCGACTCCTAAATCCGTTCCGATACCGTCATCCATCCCACATCTGTGATAGATCGCAGTCGTCGACCTTTTGATGACACCCACCGTAGCACGGCGCAATGGCCGGCATCCTCGATACGATCAAGCTCGCGGGCGTCCTCGTCCTGGCGATTCCCGCCGCACTCGCCGGACTCGAGTTCGCCCTCGTCCGCGGCGACCCGACTACGGGCGTGATCTTGCTCGGGTTGGCCGCCGGACTCGTCGTCGTCGAACGATGGATAACGATGCCGTCGGACATTCCCGAACTCGTTGCCAGCCGCGTCGTCGGATCGATTGTTACGGATCCGGAGTCGACAGACGATGAGAGCGAGACGGAGACGACTGATACCGCGAACGGGCGCTAGTCGGACGGTTCGTTTCCGATTCCGGATCGATCGACCCGCCGAGTGGTTACGAGTTCGGTTCTCGAACGGCGTTCGGATCGAGCGATCGTGACGGTGCGGAGAGCCAGTCGGTGGGGGTGGATTCGCTGTGTTCGCTGTATTCGCCGTGTTCGCTGTATTCGCCGTGTTCGTCGGCACCGCCAGCCACCTCGGATACCTCACCGACCGCGAGTAGATCCGCGACCCGAAGCCAGGCTCCGTCCGCGACGCGAACCGCCGATTCGAGCCGGACGACGTGGCCGGGTTCGATATCGTCGCCGACGGCTCGCGGGAACTCGGTCGGTTCGAGCCCGACGCCGGAGACGCGGGTCGTGACCGCGTCGGCCTCTTCGAAGCCGAACGCGCGGACCTCGGCCTCGAGATCGGCTTCGACGGCACCGACCGGTTCGGTAGCCGCGGTCAGCATGGCTCGCGCCGAGCGAAACGACTGCGTGACGCCGACGTGTGCCCTGCGCTCGCGGCCCCCGTCGCTGTCGACGACGAACGTGCGGACGAGCCCGCCGTGGTACCCGGACGGGCCGCGGGGTGCGGCCTCGATGACGATGAGGTCGTCGGGGGCAAACGCGGTTTCACCCTCCGTGGCAGTTGTGGACGTGTGTCCCCGCTCGAGAGCGATGACTGTATTGCCAGCGGGGAACGCGCCCGCTGCGACGATGGCCTCGTCGACCGCCGTTCGAAGTCGCTCGGGGGTCAGTGGACTGTCGTCGTTGACGAGTTCACCGTCGCGTACCGTCGCCGCCGCGAGCAGGGTTGCTGCTCGGCGGATGCCGGCGCTTGCGGCCGCCTGTACGGCCGTAATTTCCCGCCGTTCGGACGGTGTCTTCTTCGCACGAGCGCGTTCGAGGGCCGTCGTCGAGGCGAGCGCGAACCCGGCGTTTTCGAGATAGAGCGCGGCATCGTGTGGAATCGAGGGCGGCGTCAGCACCGTCGCAGAGCCGAGGCGCTCCGCCAGCGTCGTGGCGAGTTCGGAAGCGGGGTGGGGCGACGAGTCGTCGGTCGGTGCCCGAGTGCGGACGAGCCACCGGTCGGCCGACTCGGCAGCGGACCCGCTCTCTGCCGGCCGAACGAAGGCGACTGCAACGAGCGTCGACGGTTCCGGGGCGGACGAGGACTGGAGTCTCGGTTTCGATTGTGATTTCGAGTCCGAGACGAACTCGGGTCCGGCGTCAACGCCGACTCCGCTGTGCGCCACACAGTAGCGAATCGCCGGTTCGCGAAGCGGTCCGACGTGGACGAACGCCGCGGCCTCGCGGCGCTCAAGGGCGCGGCTGAGGAGTGTCCCGCTCCCGTCGTTCGGATCGAATTCGTCCACGGTCACGGTGTGGACTTACGGCGCTTCGGCTTCGAGTTCGTCCTCGCTCGTCGCGTCTGCATCGGCCGGTTGCTGGGCCGTTTCGATCAGCTCCTCGAGCGGCGTCTCGGTGAGCCGGTTGTGGAGCAACACGTCGATCGGCAGCGTCGGCGCGCCGTCGACCAAGTTTTCGAGTATGACGAGCCGTTCGCGGGCGCGGGACATGCCGACGTAGAAGACGCGGCGTTCGTTGTCCGTCAGGACGGGGACGGGCGAGGTCGTCTTGGTGAACTCCTCGCAGCCGGGAACGTCGGTGGGGTCGTCGACGGTTGCGACCATCTGTTCGACGACCTTCTCGGTGAGGTCGGTGCCGACGATGACGTGATCCGCCTCACGGCCCTTCGCGGAGTGGATCGTGCCGACGCGGACGCGGTCGGTGTCCATGCCGGTGTACTCCCCGATACCGAAGTACGAGCGGATGCTCTTCTTCTGGAAGTTCGTCACCTTGCGCACCATGTCGCCGGCCGAGGACGGGCCGGGCATGAACGGCGCGTGGTCCTCGATGACTTTAGCGGGGATCATGAGTTCCTGCAAGTCGTCGATCCCTGCCTCTTCCTGGCGCTCGTCGATCGTATCGAACAGCTCGTCGCGCTCGTTGGTCCCGAAAGCCGACTCCTGAAGCATATCCGCCAGGCGACGCGCCTGCAGGCCCGTTACGTCGTCGCCCGCGTCGATCGCCTCCACGGCGCGAACGTACTGGGTGAGCCGATCGGTCCACATCCGCTGGTCCGTCAGCGAGGTAAACGGCACTCCCTCGGTGATGAACTCGTCGATGAACTGGAACATCTGGTAGCGCGCCCGAAAGAGGATCATGATCGTCCCGGCGTCCGCGGCGAGGGTGCGCCGGACCATTCGGACCACGTCGAGCATCGATGCGTTCCGTCGCGCCTCGACTGCGCCGCCTTCCTTGCGCGGCTTGAGGTCTTTGTCTTGCCGGTGATCGATGTGGCGAATCTCCTGGTTGACCGCGTTGAGCACGTTCGACGGCAGCCGGTAGGAGTTCGGCAAAATCACGTCGTCGTCGACCGATTCTTCGAGCAAGAGTGCGGGGTCTGCGCCCTGCCAGGAGTAGACGACCTGGTCGTCGTCGCCGGCAATCAGGACCTGCTCCATGTGGGATTTCCACTCGTCGTACACGTCGTACTGGAGCGTGGTGATGTCCTGAAATTCGTCGATAACGAGGTAGTCGACGCTCGGGAGCAGCGATCGCTGTCGGACCCGCTCCAGCATGTCCGCAAAGCCGATCTTGCCCTGCTCACCTTTGTACGAGCGCCAGGCGCGAATCGCTTCCGGAACGTCGATTCGATCGTCGTCGCTCGGCCAGGTCGGCGTGTACTTGTTACCCTCCTGTGCGTTCGGGTCGATCTCCGGCGGCAGTCGGACCTCCTCGTCGTCCCACTGGAACGGCACGTCGTACCAGTCGGAGACGTCCCGTCGCGTTCGCTGGAGCCACTGGCTCGTCGCGATAACCTTGTTTCCGATCGTCGTCGACCGGGCGGTTCGGCGACCGGCACCGCTGTACTCGTCCTCGAACTCGAGGCCGTAGTCCTCGCAGAACTCCTCTTTGTCCGACTCGCCGATAACGTCGCTCCGAGAGAGATCGAGAAGATCGTAGGCCTTGGCGTGCATCGTACAGACGTTTCCCTGCAGTGCACGCGGACTCTCGCCGAGTCGGTCGGCCAATCGTTCGCGAACCTCCTGTGCTGCTGCTCGCGTATAGGAAACGACGAGGATGTCCCGAAACGTCACACCGTCCTGCTCTAGAATCTCTTCGACGTGGTCGAGAAGCGCCGTCGTCTTCCCGCTCCCCGGACCACCGAACAACCGGGTCACCTTCGTCTCCGTGGTAGCCATTATCCCTGTTCAGGGGCGCGACACCCATAAGTGACGTGGGTTTTCCCCGAGCGCTAGATGGCCTGTACACGCTTCTCACGGCCGGACTCCGGACGACAATTGCCAGCACGCAGACGGAACGGTGTCGGTCAGTTCCGGCACACCTGCGACCTGTCCTGCCGCTGTGCCGGGAAATCGATACAGCAGCCCGCCTCACAGTCGATACTGACAGTACAGTTGCAATTGCAGATGGTGCTTTGGTGCTGTGCCAGTAGCGATGGCAGCGGCTGTATCACGTCGGTATCGGTGTCAACCGCCACTCAAAGCCTCCCGGAGACGCCCATAGCGCGTCAGCACCGGTGCCGACAGCCACAACTCACGTGGTTCGTGATGAGCGGGCGGTTCGAACGTCCGCTCCGTCGCGAATCTTGTCCTCACACTCCGGACAGACGCGGGGCTCATCGACGTTACGAGGCGTAAAAACGCGGGCGTACGCATCCGTCACGAACGACCCACAGTTCTGGCATTCCGGCATAGGTCCTCTTCGGTGACCTATTGGTGAGCTATCCATTATAATTGTATCGTCACCGGCTGGCGGAAATTACCGGCGTCGGCCGCCGTCAGCCAGCCCTATACCGATGGCTCCCACCCACAGACTGTACACGAACTCGCAGAAAGGTCGTGCAGCCCGCTACACTCGGGGCACTGTTTCTTATTATACTCGCGTTCCCAGCCGACTTCATCGACAGCGTGCCCGCGGTCAGTAAGGAACTGGTCAAAAACGTCACCGGCATCATCGGGTGCGGATGCCATGAGTGTGTGAAAGACAGGCACAGTCTTAAATTGTGGGGTCGCTGAAGACGCTGCCGATACCTTGGGACTATAACCCACACATACATACACACCTCTGCTCGAACCACTTCCGGAGACGCACCGACGAACACCACTACGAGACCGAGACAGCGACACCGCGCTCTCACTCTGTCCGACCCGCGAACTTTTCCACCTCTCGCCCGAACACTCGACCATGAGCGACCTGCGTCTGGATGCCACCCAACTCGATC
This sequence comes from Natrialba aegyptia DSM 13077, assembly GCF_000337535.1. Taxonomy (GTDB): domain Archaea; phylum Halobacteriota; class Halobacteria; order Halobacteriales; family Natrialbaceae; genus Natrialba; species Natrialba aegyptia. Next base: position 101,539 of record NZ_AOIP01000029.1, on the reverse strand, counting down.
GCTACTCGCGACACGTGATCATGGACGAAATCGGTCCCGAGGGCCAACAGCGCCTCCTCGAAGGCAGTATCCTCGTCGTCGGTGCAGGCGGCCTCGGTGCCCCGGCGATCCAGTACCTCGCAGCCGCAGGCGTCGGCCGCCTCGGCATCGTCGACGACGACGTCGTCGAACGGTCGAACCTCCAGCGACAGATCGTCCACCGCGACGACGATGTCGGCCGCCCGAAAGTCGACAGCGCCGCCGACTACGTCGCCGCGCTCAACCCCGACATCGACGTCGAAACCCACGAAACGCGTCTGACCGCGACAAACGTGACCGAACTCGTCGCCGACTACGATCTCGTCCTCGACGCGAGCGACAACTTCGCGACGCGCTATCTGCTTAACGACCACTGCGTCCTCACCGAAACGCCGCTCTGTCACGGTGCGATCTACCGGTTCGAGGGACAGGTAACGACGTTCACGAACGAACGCAGCGGCGACGACGATCCGCCGTGTTACCGGTGTATCTTCCCCGAGGCACCCGAACCCGGAACCGTTCCCGACTGTGCGACCACCGGCGTCCTCGGGGTACTCCCCGGCACCGTCGGCTGCATCCAGGCGACCGAAGCCGTCAAGTACCTGCTCGGGAAGGGAGACCTCCTCGAAGGCCGTCTCCTCCTCTACGATGCGATGGACATGACCTTCGAGACCGTCGACGTGCTATCGAATCCATCCTGTCCCGTCTGCGGCGACGATCCCGAGATCGAATCCGTCGAAGACGTCTCCTACGACGGAACCTGTACGATCTCGGCCGACTAAGCGCTCGCCCGCCGAACGCTCGCAGACGCCGTTGTAATTTCTTACCGGTTACTCGCCCGAGACGGCCACAGCATCACGCACTTCTTCGAGACCGACGAGGGCGATACAGGAGACGAACGCAGTCGTCCCGAGTTTGCCGCCCGCACCGGCGACCGACGGCATCACCGCGAGATAGACGAGTCCGCACAGCCCGCCGGCAACCCCAACGTGACCCGCCGTCGCCAGCCGCTCCGTACTCGACATGCCGACGAAAGAGGCACAGAACGCGACGGTCGCAAGCGTCGTCCCGAGTTCAGCGAGCGCGAACAGGAACGGGAACGCGATTCCGGCGACGGTGCCCACGAGCGCGGAGCCGACGACGGCTCCCAGCTCGAGGTGGAGACTCAGGACGACGGTCGCGACGGCGGCGACAGCCGCGACCGGGACGACGATCGGAACGAGGTCCCACGCGGGCGCGCTCGTCGCGCCGTATTCGAGTCCCAGACACGCGACCGTTGTGGTGCAACCGAAGAGGGCGATCGTCCCGAGTTTGCCGCCGAAGCCCCCGAAAGACTCCGCCGTCGCCACGAACGCGAGGCCGGCGAGCAGGCCGGCGACCGCGACGAACTCGGGGCCAGGAAACACCGCCGGCGAGGCCATGCCGACGAACGAACCGCAGTAGAGCGGGACCGCGACCCGCGGGAGGGCGAGGCCGGCAGCCAGTCCGACCAGCGCGGACGCAAGTACCGGCCCGAGTTCAGCGCCGACGCTCGCACCGTAGGTGACGAGAGCACCGACGGTGACCGCGACCACGTCGATGCCGTCCGTTCGGTCGAAGCCGGCGGCATCGAGAGCGAACTCGTCGATGACGCGGTCGCGTTCCGCGGCGGCCGTAACGGTTCCGGTGAGGGTGAGCACGATCCCCACCTGCACGCCGAGGCTTCCCGCGGAGAGAGCAGGAAGACCGGCGACGGCGCTGACGAGCAACGCGGCGGGTGTCAGCAAAAGCGCGACGTAGCCTGCGAACTGGACCGGCCGATACACAGACGCGAAAGCGGGCGCGGGTACGGACTCTGACACACGCCACAATCCCCGGAGGGCGACCGAGTACGTTACGATCCGTGACGCTCAACCGAACAACTACTAGCTGCGTAATAATCCCCCGTCGACCGGCACGGCAGCCCCGGTAACGAAACTCGCGCGCGAACTCGCGAGGAACGCGACCACGTCGCCGAGTTCAGTCGGGTCGCCGAGTCGCTCCATCGGTACGTCGTGGTCGAGTGCAGTGGTGTCTTCCTCAATGTCGGTGTCGGTGTCGGTATCGGTATCAGTGCCGGCGTCGACCTCGACCTCACCCTCGGCATCACCCCCGCCGCTGACGGCACCACCGGGGACGCCCTCACCAGACGTTTCGAACCGCCCCGGCAGAACCGCGTTCGCACGGATCTCCGGCGCGAACTCGCGGGCGAGCGTCTTCACGAGGCCGATAACGGCCCGTCGGACCGAGTTCGACAGTACCAGTCCATCGCCGACCTCGCGAACGGTGTGTGCGGTGAGACAGGTGATCGAACCGTTCGCCCCATCGAGCAGGTGCGTATGCGCCGCCTCGACCGTCCAGACGACGCTCATCACGAGCAGGTCGTAGGCTCGGTACCAGTCCTGTTCGTCCGTTTCGAGAAACGTCGTCCGCGGCGGCCAGCCGGCATCGGTGACGAGGTGGTCCAGCGAACCGAACTCGTCGGCGGTCCGACTCACGAGTCGCGAGATCGCGTCGGGGTCCGTGAGGTCGGCGTCGAGTGCGAGGATGTCGCCGTCCCCGGTGGCGTCGAGTTCATCGCGTGCTTCCGCAAGACGATCCGCGTCTGGGCCACAGATGGTGACGTTCGCGCCTTCCCCGACCAGTGACCGGGCGCTCGCGAAGCCGAGATCGCTGGCGGCAGTGACCAGTGCCGTGTCATCGGCCAAATCGAGGTCCATAGCCAAGCGACGACGCGGAGAACCAAATTGATCGGGGGCTGCCGGCGTCGAATCTCGCGTTTCCGTTCTCGCCGTTCGGCCTCATGTCTGCCGTTCGGTCTCATCCCCGCCGTTTGGCCCCGCTCGTCGCGGCACTTACTCGCCGTCCTGGTGGCGAACGCGAACCATCCCCTCCGAGGTCACACCGATGATCAGCGGCGTCGAAATCTGTCGTCCGGTGACTGCCGGCCCCGCCGCGTCACTGACGACCTTCATCAGATCCGGTGCGGTGTGATCGACTTTGACGCCGGCGTCGTCGCAGGCGTCGTAGACTCGGTTCGGGACATCGTACAGGTCGGTACCGGCCGGAACGCGAACGCGTACCGGCGCGCGAAGCGCCTCCGCAAATGCGACCGTCTCGCGGGCCTTTTCGACGTTCTCGCGGGCGCTCGCCTCGATCGAAGAGACGTTCGCCCGCGAGGTCCCGAGTGCGGCCGCAATATCGGCCTGGGAAGTCCCCCGCTCGCGCAACGCGAGCACCTGGGCCTGCCGATCGGTCAGCACGCTCGTCTCGGCCTCGAAACCGATCTCCGCGAGCAACTCGTCGACCTCGTCGATCATGGATATCGTGATCGCCTCCGTGCACAGACACCACTACCGGCGGGACGGCTCCGCTCGTCCTGAACTCGCGTGCTCATATGGCGTATTCGAACTAAACGGAGGCGGGATCAAAGCTCTCCCGGTCGCTCCCTCAGACTGACGCTCTCGGGAACGAACCGGTCGCCAACGGATCGCAGAATCGAGTTCACCGACCGCATGACTGTCCAATTGTGGGTTGTGCGCGGATGGTCCGGATGGCCGTCGACGATGATGGGGAATCGGTGTCTGGTGTCTGGTGTCCGGTGTCCGACGGTCGACTGTCCACTCGAGACGCGTGGTCCCGGACTCGATAGGCCGATCAGGAGCCCCAGAAGTTCTCGCGACTGCCGAGGCGTTCACGGGTCTGGCCGCTATCGGTGTCAGTGTCAGTCTCAGTATCGCCGTCACCGTTCTCGTCCGCGGTGTCGTCCGAATCCGCGTCTGCAGTCGGTTCGTCGGTGTCGGGCTCGTCTCCATCCGACTCGTCGAGTTCACCGTCCATCGGGAGCAGTTCCAACTCCTCTGCGCGGGCGTGGTTGCTGTGTACCCGCGTAATCTCCACGCGAGCGCGTGCTTCCGGGAGCACGCCGTCGACCATGACGATGAACCCGTCCTCGGTTCGCCCGACGCCGGCACCGCTTTCGTGCATGTCGACGACGTCGATGACGACTTCCTCGCCGGCTTTGACCGGCTGTGTCTTCAGGTCCTCGATCGGCTGGCTGTAGTGGTTACACCACTCTTTACCGCCACGGTCGCCGTAGTGTTGACAGCCCATTCCCGAGATCCGTTCGGAGAAACTCGGACAGTCGTCGGCCAGTGGACAGTCTGCCATACGGTGTACTACCGGTGGCGGCGTTAAACCGTTTCCGTCTTGTGTGCGCGCGGTGGCCGTCGAGCCGCCGATCCTCGTCGCTCGTGTGTCCGCTGGCCGATGGCGGTCGCGCGGATTCGCCCCTCGACCACGAACGCGGACGGGACAGCCCAGGATCGACGTGTCAAGTGAACGCCGACTCCAATACTGTGCGTTTCGAAAACGTTTACGGGGGTGACGTGCGAGTGATAAACGATGAAGATCCTCGTTACGGTCAAGGAAGTTGCGACCGTCGAAGACGAGTTCGAAATCGAGGGAACGGAGATTGCAGACCAGTACCTCGGTGCCGACCTCAACGAGTGGGACGATTACGCCGTCGAAGAGGCCGTCCAGCTCCAGGAAGCTGGCGTCGCCGACGAAGTCGTGACGGTAACCATCGGCCCCGAAGACTGCGAACAGACCATCCGCCAGGCGCTCGCCAAGGGCGCGGATCGCGCGGTTCGCGTCTGGGACGATTCCCTCGACGGTATCGACCTGCTCGATGTCGACGCCAAGACCGAAATCCTGCGCGCCGTCGTCGAAGAGGAGGACCCGGATCTCGTGCTAACCGGCGTCCAGGCCGGCGACGACAGCTTCGGCGCGACGGGCGTCTCCCTCGCCGCGGACATCGGCTACGAGTGGGGCGCTGTCGTCAACCACCTCGAACACGAGTTCGACGGCGACGTCGCCTCGGTCCGACGAGAACTCGAGGGGGGTGTCGAGGAACTTACCGAAATCGAACTGCCCGCCGTCTTGACGATTCAGACGGGGATCAACGAACCACGCTACGCGAGTCTGCGCGGTATTCGCCAGGCTCAGCGCAAGGAACTCGACGTGCAGACGCTCGCCGATCTCGGCGTCGACGAGAGCGCCGTCGAGTCCGCCCTCGAGCTCACCGACATGTACGAACCCGAGAGCGAGAGCGACGTCACCGTCTGGGAGGGCAGCGCCGACGAGACCGCCGCGGAGTTAGGTGAACTGCTCCGCGACAAGGGGGTGGCCCCATGACGGACGTCCTCGCAGTCGCTGACCACCGCCGCGGCGAACTGCGCGACTCCAGCTACGAACTCATTACCGCCGGGCGCGAACTCGCCGACGAGACCGGCGGCGACCTCCATCTGGCCGTCATCAGCGGCACCGTCGACGAGTTCGCCGAGAAGGTAAACCGCGAGGGCGTCGACGCAATCCACACCGTTTCCCACGGCGAGGAGTTCAACCACGACGTCTACACGCAGGCGATCACGCAACTCTACGACGAACTCGCACCGCAGTACGTTCTCACGCCCAACAGCGTCAACGGCCTCGACTACGCGCCCGCCGTCGCAAACCGACTCGGACTACCGGTCGTCACCGACACGGTCGACCTCGAGACCAGCGGCGAGACGCTGACTGCGACCCGCGAGATGTACGGCGGCAAGGTCGAGACGACGAACGAACTCGACGGCGAGGCCGTCGTCACGATCCGCGAGGCAGAGTGGCCCGCTGCGGAAGGAACCGGCGATGCGTCCGTCGAAGCGTTCGAGGCCGATATCGACGAGGACGCGGTCGGCTCCACCGTCAACGGCTTCGAGGAAGTCGGCGGCGGCGACGTCGACATCAGCGAGGCGGACGTGCTCGTCTCCGTCGGCCGCGGGATCGAGGAAGAGGAGAACCTCGACATCATCCGCGATCTCGCGGACGCACTCGGCGCGACGGTCTCCTCGTCGCGCCCGATCGTCGACAACGGCTGGCTGCCGAAGAACCGGCAGGTCGGTCAGTCCGGGAAAGTCGTCACGCCCGATGTCTACATCGCGATCGGTATTTCCGGTGCGGTCCAGCACGTCGCTGGCATGAAAGGTTCCGATACGATCGTCGCGATCAACACGGACCCCAACGCGCCGATCATGGACATCGCCGACTACGCGATCCACGACGACCTCTTCGACGTCGTCCCGGCACTGACCGAGGAATTCCAGTAACGAACTCTCCTCACTGCGGCTTTGTGGCGGTTAGTAGTCATAAACGAGGATTATAGAGGGGAATTTCTGCAGGAGACAGTCTATAGAATATCAGTTCCGCACCGCTGGTTCCGTCTCTCGAACAGCCACGTGTGTAGTTAACACCGACCAATAATTAATCATTTGAAGAGAGTGTCAGATATATTTATACAGTTTTCGGTGACTGTACAGCACAATTATAAACCAGTAATCTGATAGCACGGATATGACGTTCCGACCGAATCGCCGGGAACTCTTGGTGGGGGCCGGTACCGCATCACTTGGCGGGCTTGCCGGATGCCTTTCTGACGTTCCCGTGCTTGGCACGGATGAACAAGCCGACGACAGTGTCGGTGGTACAGACAGAACGCTCAAACTCGGGATACTGAGTCCGCTCAGCGGCGGTCTCGAGGGGATCGGGGCAGCGACTCGAGATGCTGCGTTGTTACCGATCGAACGATTCCAGGACGAAACAGACCTATCGATTGACTATCAGGTCGGTGACACGGAGACCTCGCCCAGCGCGGGCGTCCAGAGCGCGAACGACCTCGTCAATGCGGGCTACCCGATGGTCAACGGGCCGCTGGCCTCCGACGTGACGCTGCAGGCGACCCAACAGGTGCTGATTCCGTACCGGGTCGTCAACTGCTCGGCCGGCGCGACCTCGCCGACGATCACCTCGGTGAACGACGCCGGACTGAGCTTTCGCACCGCGCTGTCGGACTCGTTGCAGGCAGTCGCGCTCGCCGAACAGGCCGTCGCGGACTTCGGTGCCGAAAGCGCGGCGTCCCTGTACGTCGACAACGACTACGGCTGGCAGCTCACACAGTCGTTCTCGCAGGCGTTCGAATCCGAACAGGACGGCACGGTCACTGCTAAAGTGGCCGTCACGGAGGGTGCAGACTCCTATGACGATGCGCTCGATACCGCATTGGCGGACGATCCCGACCTCCTGGTCGTTATCGGCTACCCCGATACCGGGGCGCAGCTGTTCGACGACCTGGCCGACCGCGGTGCGCGCGACGATGTCGACGTCCTCGTCACCGAAGGGATGCAAGAGAGCACGCTCCACGAACGCACCGAGCACTCGCTCGACGGAATCCGCGGGACGGCCCCGCTCGCAAGCGGACCGGGCTACGACGAGTTCAGCGAGCAGTACGTCGACGCCTACGACGAGGAACCGGGGCTCTTTACGGCCCACTCCTACGACGCGTCGGCGGTCCTGTTGCTCGCGAACGCCTACGCCGGGCAAAACGACGGGACGGCGATCAGAAACGCGATGCGGTCCGTGACGTATACGCCGGGGGAGACGATCACGCCGGCGTCGCTCGCCGAGGGACTCGAACGCGCAGCGCAGGGTGAGAACGTCGCTTACGAGGGCGCCTCGAGTTCGGTTACGTTCGACGAGAACGGCGACGTGATGGGGGCGAACTTCTCGTACTGGGAGTTCGACGAACAGGCAGATGGCGGTATTACGGAACTCGAGCGGGTGAGCGCCTGATGTCGACGCTTTCGAAACTGGTGCCGTCGTTCATCAGACGACGCTACCTGTTCAAGTTCGTAATTTCGATCCTGGCGGTCGTGCTCGTGATCGGTGCCATCGGCGCGGTCAGCTACGCCCAGATCGACCAGACGGTGCGGGACGATTCGAGCGACCATCTCCAGTCGACCGCAGAATTACAGGCCGAAGCGATCGGCGACTGGGTCGCAAACATGAACGTTCAGACGCGGACCGCGTCCGCAACGCCGGCCGTCCAGGACGGCGACGTGCAGGCGATCCAGGGCGCGATCGTCGAAGAACAGGCGCGGATGGGCGTCGACGTGCGGGCGATCCACTACGTCGATACGGGCGAGGGTGAAGTCCTCACGAGTACGGACGCCCAACTTCGCGGTACCGAACTCGACGCCGTCGAGGACCCGTGGTCCGAGACCGACTTCGAAGACGAACTCACGCTCGACGAGGACGTCTGGAACTCGGAGCAGGCCTACGAATCCGCGGCCCTGAACGATCAGGTGATGGCCTTCGCGAGCCCGGTCCCCGAGCGGGACGACCACGTGATGGTCGTTATCGGAACGCTCGAGTACCGCGTCGACCAGCTTCAGCAGGACGGGGCAGCCGGATCGACGGCGATCGTCGACCAGCGCGGTGACGCCGTGCTCCAGACCGGTTCGAGCGAGTTCACGAATCAGACCGACGAGGACGCGATTGAAGGCGCTCTCGGCGGTCGGTCGAGCCAGATCGAAGACGAGGACGTCGTTCAGGCGTACGTCCCCGTCGGGGACACCGAGTGGGTCGCGGTCACGACCGTTCCGACGGAGCAGGCCTACGGCGTCGCGAGCGACGTCGGCACGAACGTCATCGTGATGGTCCTCGTGAGCCTGGTTGCGCTCGGACTCGTCGGCGTCGTGCTCGGACGACAGACCGTCGTCCCGCTCACCGAACTTCGCGACCGGGCGGCGGCGATGGAAGGCGGCGATCTCGAGGTCGACCTCGAAACGTCCCGCATCGACGAGATCGGGCGTCTCTACGACGGCTTCGACAGCATGCGCACGTCGCTGCGAGACCAGATTCAGGAGGCCGAATCCGCCCGCGCGGACGCCGAGAAAGCACGCGCCGAGACCGAGGCGATGAACCACCACCTCGAATCGAAGGCCGACGAGTACCGCGACGTGATGGAACTGTGCGCCGCGGGCGATCTCACGCAGCGACTCGATCCCGAAAGCGATAACGAGGCGATGACCGACATCGCCGTCGCGTTCAACGAAATGGTCGACGAACTCGAGGAGACGACGGCACACGTCAAGTCCTTCGCGGACGAGGTGGCCGCGGCGAGCGAGGAAGTCACGGCGAGCGCCGAGGAGGTTCGCTCCGCGTCCGGGCAGGTCAGTCACTCCATTCAGGAGATTTCCGACGGCGCGGACCGACAGAACAAGAACCTGCAGGCGGTCTCCGACGAGATGAGCGGCCTCTCGGCGACCACCGAACAGATCGCCGCCTCGTCGAACCAGGTCGCCGACATCGCCGAACAGACGGCCGAAACAGGCCGATACGGTCGCGAAGCGGCCCGCGAGGCGATCGAAGGCATGCACGAAATCGAAGCCGAATCGACCGAGACCGTCGAGGCCATCGAGGACCTCACCGCCGAGATGGAACAGATCGATGAACTGATCGAGTTCATCACGGAGGTCGCCCGCGAGACGAACATGCTCGCGCTGAACGCGAACATCGAAGCGTCCCGGAGCGGCAGCGGGGACAAGAAAGGCGAAGGGTTCGCCGTCGTCGCCGCCGAGGTCAAGGAACTGGCCGCCGACACGAAGGAGACGGCCGAGGACATCGAGACGCGTCTCGAGCGGATCAACGACCGCACCGAACGGACGGCGACGGAGGTCGAGAAGACGGCGGACAAGATCTCCTCGCACGTCGACGCGGTCGAGAACGCCGCGGAGGCGCTCGACGAGATCGCCGACTACGCACAGGAGACCAACGACGGCGTCCAGGAGATTTCCGCGACGACCGAACAGCAAGCCGCCTCGACCCAGGAGGTCGTCGCCATGGTCTCGACGGCGACGGACATCTCCGAATCGACGGCGACCGAATCCCAGCGCGTCGCCGCCGCTGCTGAGGAACAGACCTCCGCCCTCTCGGAGGTCACGAAAAGCGCCGGCTCGCTCGCAAACCAGGCCTCGCACCTGAACGAGATGCTCGACCGCTTCGACACCGATTCCGCGGTCGAGTCGGCGGGCGTCTCGCCCGGCGAACTCGTCGACGGCGACTACGAGCCAACGCTCGAGTTCGACGAGACCGATCTCGAAACCGACGCCGGTACCGACGACGCGTCGGCTGAACTCGCGACGACCGGTGACTCGGGCACGATACTGGACGAATCGACGAGCGACGACACGGCCGATACCGAGGCGGCGAGCGGGACGAAGCCTGACTCAGAATCCGACTCAGAAGCTAACTCCGAGACGGAGTCCGCGTCCGAACCCGATTCCGACTCGGACGACGTCGAAGCCGGATCCAGCGACGATGCTGATGCCGAGACGGATACAGACGACGAGACGGCTGCGGACGACGAACCCGTCGATCCGTTCACCTACGACGAAGTCGACGATGGGAGCAACTGACGGCTCGAGTTGCGTGAACGGGGCGAACTAAGGCACGCACTCACGAACCGTCGACCGAACCGTCACGTACTTTTTCCCACCTTCCCAAACGCTGCCAATGGAACTTCTGGAGCGCAGACGGGCGCTAATCGAGGAACGTCTCCACGACGTGGTCGAGGGTATCGACCCCGAGGCGCTCTCCGAGGAAGTGCGCCACGTCACGCTCTCCGGAGGCAAACGCGTCCGGCCGATGGTCACCATTCTCGCCTGCGAGACCGTCGGCGGCACCGTCGAGGACGCAGTCGAGTTCGGCGTCGGCATCGAACTCGTCCACACCGCCTCCCTCGTCGTCGACGACATCATCGATCGCTCGGAACTGCGCCGCGGCACCGAAAGCGCCTGGGCCGCCTTCGGCCACGGCCCCGCGATCATCACCAGCGACGGCCTCCTCGGCGAGGCCTTCGACCTCTTCGCCGCCGATCCCGACGCGATGCGCGCCGTCACCGATGCTATGGTCGAACTCGGCGTCGGCGAAGCGACCGAACTCTCCGCCCAGCCCGCCTCCGAAGCGGAGTACATGACGCTCGCGAGACGAAAGACCGGCGCGCTCTTCCGAGCCGCGGCTGAACTCGGGGCGATCGCCGCCGATTCGGAGCCGGAGACGGTCGAGGCGCTCGGCGAGTACGCCGAACGAGTCGGCGTCGCCTTCCAGATCAGAGACGACGTGCTGGACGCGGTTGCCGATGCCGAGGAGTTAGGAAAGCCGACCGGCCACGATGCCGCCATGGAGCGTCCGTCGGTCATCCAGGTAACCGACCTCTCTCCCGAGGAGGCAAATGCCCGTGCGCAATCGGAAGCCGACCGAGCGTTAGCCGCCCTGGATCGAGTCGAGGCCGCCGATCCGGATGCCAGCGCGTATCTGCAACAGTTGGCAGAGTTCGTCGTCGAACGGGAGCGATAGCGGTCGATATGAACGCGAGTGGGGATGGTGGTGGGAGAGGATAGGATGCAACCGCAACGTGCACCCGATGTGACGACGGTGGATTATCGATTGGGATCGAGGGTCGTCGAGGATTAGGGAGGGTTGTCCGTCGCATGTCGCTCCTCCGATTCCGCCTCAGCTTCCGACTCCGTATTCGTCACCGATCTTGCGTTCAGGTGTGCGTTTGCGTTTGAACTCGGCTCCGGCCCGGGACCCGGCCCAAGATCCGAGTCCGACCGGGAGCCCGCACCAGTTTCGGTTCCCCGCTCCGATCCCGCGTTCGAGTCGGCAAATTTCGACTCCGCGACTGCAAAGAGCAGGGTGCTTCCGATGCCGAGGAGCGTGCCGGCTGTCAGCGCCGTTGCGAGATACGTGATCGTGACGGTGCCGAGGAAAAAGGCGCTCACGGCGTGGAGGACGATCGCAATCGAGAGCACGTAAAACGGTGCGTTGAGGTAGCGCCACTCGAAGGTCCCCGCGATGTACTCGTCGGTGATTTGGCCGAGACTCGTCGTAATCCCGGCCGCTGCGAGCCACTGGATCGACCCGTAGACGAGCGCGGCGACCATGACCGGCGCGCTCACGCGGCCAGTGGTCTCACGCTGCACTCGTTCCAAGGTGTTCAGTCCGTTCATCCCACCGAGGGTGAACAGCGCGGCGGCGACGACGTAGGCGAGCAGTGTCGTCCGACCGGCGTACAGCGAGCGGCGAGCGCGTTCGACCGCCGCGTCGAGTCGCTCGCCGAGACCCAACCCGCGCGAGATGAGATAGAGACCGAGGAGAGCCGAAGTCGTTCCAAGCACCAATCCGGGCATCTCGAGCGCGCTCCCGAGCAGTGCGAGCGGGTAGATGAGGAGGAGGATTCCGAGCGGGATCAACACCGTTCCCCGCGTTTCGGGATCGTCGAGCACCTGCTTGATGGTGTAGTACATCGACTCCAGGTTCTGGGCTTGCCTGACCACGACCCGACGGACGCCATCGATCGGCACTCGCGAGCGGATGATCGGGATCACGGATTCGTCCTGTGCACCGTCGGTGACGACGAGCGTGGTGACGTCTTCCGCCGTTGAGAGGCTTGCAAGCACAGTATCGACCTCGTCGCCGACCTCCCGGTTGGCCTTGACATCGCCCTCATCGTTCCCGGTGACGACGGCGACCTCGACGCTCTCGTCGCGCTCGTCTAAGTCGTCGTAGATGTGCAACCCCTGGAAGATGACGTTGACATCCGAGTCCTCCGGATCTGCGGTCGCGAGCGCGACGGCTGCCTCTTCGACGGGCTCGCGGCCGATAACCGGCGTCGAAAAACCCGTCTTGCGACCGAGGTCATCGTCGAGGTCGACACACAGGACCAGCAGCATCGATCGGATGTTTGTCGGCGCGGTATATGCCTTTTCTGGGCTGACCGAGCGGTACAGGAACCGCCACGCTGTCCCGATCAGACCGCTCGATCCGATCCGTGCAGTTTTTGAACGCGGCCCGACAACCCGACATACTGAATGATATCGAAGGGCTGTGAGCAGTGCGCGAAGGGTGGCAAGATGGTGCTGTTCGTCTACGGCTACTGCGACCAGCGCGACTGCTTTTACTGCCCGCTCGGCGAGAACCGCAAGAACGTCACCGACGTCTACGCGAACGAGCGACTCGTCGAGTCGGACGAAGACGTCCTCGAGCAAGCCCACCGAATGGACGCGCTCGGAACCTCGATCACGGGCGGAGAACCCCAGGAGGCTCTCGACCGCACCTGTCACTACCTCGAGTTGCTCACGGACGAGTTCGGCGAGGAACACCACACCCACCTCTATACGGGCATCCCCGGCGGCCGCGAGAACATGCGCCGCCTCTCCGAGGCCGGCTTAGACGAGATTCGCTTCCACCCGCCGTACGAGCAGTGGGGCGACCTCCACGGCACCGAGTGGGAAGAGATCCTCTACATCGCTCGCGACGAAGGCCTCACCCCGGCCTTCGAAATTCCCGGTATCCGCGCCGAAACGGAGTTCCTCGACTTTCTCGACGAGGGTGCTGCCGACTTTTGCAACGTCAACGAGTTCGAGATGTCCCAGGGGAACTACCGCCGAATGCAAGAGCAGGGCTTCGAACTCAAAGAGGGCCACATGAGTGCCGTCGACGGCTCCCGGGAGGACATTCTCGACGTGATGGGCGACCACGAGCGCGTCTACTTCTGTACCTCGGTGTTCAAGGACGCCGCCCAGCACCGCCGCCGCCTCAAGCGCATGGCCCGAAACGTCCGCCGCGAGTTCGACGACGTGACCGACGACGGGACGCTGGTCTACGGCAAGACCTACGCCGAACCGGAGCGCTTCGCTGAACTCGGGGTGCCGGAGGAGTTCTACACCGTCAAATCGGAGCACGTCGAGGTCGCCTGGTGGCTGTTAGAGGAGATGATCGAGGAGGGAGACCTGGAAGGCGGTGAAATCGTCGAGCAGTATCCGAGTTACGACGGACAGGTCGTCGAACGAACGCCGCTGGCCTGACAGCGACCGAGACGACAGCAAACTGTTGTTGCCCTTTTGTGCGTGTGAAATACCAGTAGCGACCGGCATAGAGTGGTGTCCGTCGGCAGCCCTGTGAGTCCGTCGGCCGGGGTTGAGAGCGGGTCCAACGGACAACGGACCGACCGTTCCACAGCGGCCAACACTTCGGAATCGGCCGGTTCGAGTCGGAACGACTCCGACAATCGGCAATCGAGCCAGTGTCGCTTATCCACGTCGTAATAATGGGCCGTCGGCGTGACCGATCGGTTACGATGCAGTTCAGGAAACTCGCCGTCGTTGCGGTCGCACTACTCGTGGTCCTCTCAGGGTGTAGCGCCTTCGGTGGGTCACAGCCGGACGCGTCGAACGAGTCGACGGCAGATGACACTGAGAACGGTGCAGATGCAGATGGGGGCACAGGTGACAACGGAACCGAGAATACCACCGACACGACTCACTCGAACGGGACCGCGGATACGGGGTCCGAAACGGGCAACAATAGTGGTGATACAGCCGACGACGGCAATGAAGTCGACGACGGCGAAGACGAAACGGCCACCGAGGACTGGTCGGCCCCTCAAGAGCCGAACCGTCCACTGGAGGACAAAAGTGAGGATCGTATCGAGAGCGTCGAGTTCGTCGACACGGAACCCGCAGCAGACGGGGAGGGCTACTCGAACTTCAACCTCGAAGTCGTCGCCAATACCAGCATGGAGAACGTGGACCCGCCGGAACACGGCGACGTGATCGGCGAGCCGTACTTCTTCGTCAAGATCAACGAGGGGCCGGGTGAGCGAAAACTCATCGAACGAACCGGTCAGGTCCAAATGGAGGACAACGGCACGTACCACATCGACGTACGACCGGCCGGAATCGAGGAGTTCGCCGATAGGGACCTGTCTCTCGAAGTCTTCTTGATGGACGAGGACAAGGACTGGGACGACATCTACGACGCCGTTAGCACGAGCATTCAGTTCAACCCGGAGACGGAAACCGAGACAGAGGGTGAGACCGAGACGACAACTGACTCAGCGTCGAACGAACAGTAATCCGCCGTAACTGAAGAGCGATTTCATCCAGATCAGTCGACCTCTGTCGGGTCCACTTCCGGCAGCGTAATCAGGTTCTCGCGCCCGATCCGCAACTTCTCGATCTGATCGTCCTCATCCATCTGTGAGAGTAACTGCGAAACCTTGGCGTTCGACCACCCCGTCTCCGAAACGATCGCAGCCTGCTTCATCCGCCCACCGTTCCTGGTGAGCATCCGTTGCACCCGCTCTTCGTCGCTCAGCAACTCCGGATCAATATCCTCGTTTACCGGCTCGGTGAACTCGAACTGCGCCCCCTGACCTTCCGACGGCGCATCTGCAGCCGGTTCTCGTGGGGGCTCGGTGCTCTCAGTGCCACCCCGGACAGCGTTTGAATCGGCTGTGACACCCGGTTGTTCGCCATCAGGACCCCCATCCCGTTCAAACGAAAGTATCGATTCGAGCGACGAACGAACCTCGTCCCACGTCTTTCCGTTCCGTGACGCCACCGCCCAACCCAGGACAATGATCGCGATAATACCAACCAATGCAATGACCGCCAGCACCGGTCCATCGGTAATCAGACCCCAAATGCCGGTACTCGGCTGGGCACCGCGGAGGAAGACAATTTCGAGTTCGTTCTCACTGAACTCGTGGGGGCCGTTCCAAGTGAGCTGCGTTGGTGTATCGAGACCGTAGTTGTCCGGCGATTCGATGACGAGTCGCTGGCCGCTAGAGAGCGTCGAGATTACGTAGTCGTTCGAATCCGTCTGCAGCGCCTCGCCGAAGTAGATGCGATCGCCCTCGATCGTTGCAAAGTTCGTCCAAGTGAAGGTGTAGGAAATGACACCTATTTTAGCGCTCTCGTAGTCGGTACTGTCTGTATCGTCTGTCTCGATGGCATCCTCGTACGGTTTCACGTCGTACTCGTTCCAGCCTGCATCGGTGATCGACATGTCTTGGTTAGTCGAGTCACTGGCTTCGCTCGCCTGTTGACGGAACTCTTGGATCGGGAAGTCGGTGTCTGCATCTCGTTGACCATCGGTGACCGCCGCTGCATAATCGGTGAAGGCGTCGACTTCATCCTCATCTTCCAGGATGACGCGGTGTTCTATGGCCCAGTGTGTGTCGCCGTCATCGGTGACGTTGATGCGTATGATTTGGTCGAGTTGGTCGCCATAGCTCGCGTATGCGTAACGTTTCTCGGTGTTTCCATAGCTATCGGCTAGCGTGGCAGCTTCGGCCGTAGATGCGGTAGATGACTGCTCAACTGTTGCCTGTGGCTGCTCGATTCCAGCAGAAGGGGTGCCGGCGCGTGCTGACGGCGCCGCAGCCACCGAACCGAATGACGTGGTGGCAAGGAGGGCGATGAGGGCAAGTGTTCCGGCGGTGGACAACCGCATATCTATCAACTGGTGGTTTCCCGGGGGAAAAAACGCTTTCCATCGACACTTAAAGCGTTATCACGACTTGCAAACGGTATCTTCATCCAACAGCGGTTTGTATTCTGATGGTTGCATACTATGGAATTCTCACGTAAAACGTCTCCTTCTGTACTATCAGCCGTCTAAAGTAGCATGAATGGTGAAACGTTCGACACCACTGCCAATGCGGAACCCACCGCTTCACGCCGGCAACGAGAACCAAACGTCTTCGATCATCCGACCAGTGGTATTTTTGTATTGTGTTGGGAACCGGTGATTTCGCAAGTGCGACTCGTTTTTATATCATGAATTCATAAGCCCATACAATGAACAACGCGGCTCCTGCCCTCCTCGCGTTGCTTCTCGTCTGTTCGCTGCCTGCGATGACTGTCGTCGCAGCATCACCCGAACAGGAAGCAAGTACTGGCGGTAGCGCGAACCAGCACTACCGTCTGCAAGAGGGGGCCCAAGAAACGCCGGTAGCGATCGAGAATACGACGAACCAACTTCCGCTATCGGGCGGTATACAAGGATCACACGCGGAAACGGGAGCGGACCTCGGTACCTCACTCGCGAGCAGTAGCATTCAAATGCAGGTCGACTACGAACAGTATGCGCTCGTCGACCAAGAGTTCGCCCAAGCAACGAATGACGAGCAAGTAGCGATGATCCAAGCAGCATACAACCGCACTCAGGAACGAATCAACGCTCTTGACGAACGCGAACGCACCGCTGTCAGAGCCCATGCAGACGGCGATTTAAGCGATACAGAATTAATCCAGGTTTATTTAGAGACCTATCACGAGGCAGTTGCGCTTTCTGACTTGCTCACAGACCTAAAGGTCCGGGCCGACCAGGTATCAGATTACTCACTTCCCGCTCAACAGCCACGTACTGACCAGAAGACCCTCGATTTCTATACATCAACGATACGGACGAATATCGCCGATGCATCGCAATCAATTAGGTCCGGTAATACGTATGAATACCGGATTCAGACGTCACAGAACGGCTATAGGCTTTCGACACTGAGCGGTGATTCGTATCTCATCGAGACGGCACGCTTCGACAACCGCGATACGACTGAACAGAATCAGTACCAGTCTCAAGATGAGGCACAAGAGCGCCTCAAGGAGCTCTACCCCTGGACGCTCAGCCATCGGGGCTCTCATACGCAGGACAATAGCGTAGAGAATTTCTATTGGCTTTCTCTCGATCATCCACACGGTGAACTCAGTACGTATCTTGATGGCGGGACGGGTGATATTTACCAAGAGATACAAGTAGTCTCAGCCGACTCCTTGCCGACAGTAGAATCCAAGACGAAGTCCTGGAACTCGAGTTTCGAGGTGACGCTGAACAAGACGCCAGCGCATGGTCCAGTCGAATTAACGGCCACCGATGTAGATACGGGTGAGCCAATACAGGCAACGATTATGATTGACGGCGTCGAGATCGGTGAAACCGATGAGAACGGACAACTCGAATATCTGCCACCCACCGAAGCGTATGATCTCGCCATCAACGGTGAATCGAGCCGTGTGAGTACGGGGATCCCGTGGTAGTTGTGGTGAGACTCGGTTCGTGACAACGGAGCGTTGATCCGATACTTTATATCAGAGACCGAATCCAGTCTGGCACGTGACTATCGGTCCCGCTGTGTCAGCAGCATCAGTAAGGGATGATGCACGCGCTGACCGTTCTGATACCCGTGCAATTAGCCCCGTTATTGGGGTCGTCTTACTCCTTGCTGTTACTATCTGTCTTGTTGCAGTTGTCACCGCCGGTATCGCGACGTGGTCGATCGATACGCCGGCGCCAACTGCGGCATTCGAACTCCAGGCCGACGGTGACGATTCGACGATCACCCTCGAACACATCGCTGGCGATTCAGTCACCGTCGACCAACTCTCACTGACGGTCCGTATTGACGACACTGAACTCGAAAAACAGCCACCAATCCCGTTCGTCGGAGCGGAGGGATTTCGTGGAACGCCAGACGGACCGTTCAACGCTCAAGCGGATTCAACGTGGCAAACCGGTGAGCGAACCACCATTACACTCGCTGGGAACAATACGCCATCACTGAATAGTGGCGACACAGTGACCGTCACGCTCGGATTTGATGGCCAACTGCTAACGGAAGTAGAAACGACGGCAACGTAAGAGCGGACTGACTGCAGGCAGGTGGTTTCGAGTATCAAGCAACTTCTCGGGACGCGTTACTTCGGCGCGCGTCCAATCGTTGTAATCGCAACGTCCGGATTGTACGACGGTCCGAGGAACGCGTGTTTCACGTTTTCAAAGCCGGCTCGTTTGAACATCCGGTCGGCCTCGTACTCGTCGTAAAACAGCATGATCGAATCGGCCAGTCGCTGTGCCAGTACGTTATCAGGATAGTTTGGCCCGACAACGAGCACCTGGCCGCCGGGTTTGAGCACGCGGCGAATTTCCCTGAGCGCGAGGATCGGATTCGGCCAGTACTCGATCGATCCGGAGGACCAGACGACATCGAACGTGTCGCTCGCGAACGGGAGGCGTTCGGCGTCGCCACGGTGGAAATGGATCGGCGGTGCGCGTTTCCCGAACTTTGCGTAAGCCTGCTCGAGCTGATGGTTGCTTTGATCGAGCGCGTACACTTCCTCGACGTGATCGAGGAGGCCTTCGGTCGCGAAGCCGGTTCCACAGCCGAGGTCGAGTACCGTCATCTCCGAGTCGAACTCGAGCAAGGAAAGCGCGTCCTCACGCATCTCCTCGTTCCAGATGAACGGGTTCACCTGATCGTAGACCGTCGAGAGGTACTTATAGAACAGCCGTGCCCTGGCTTTGTTCTCGAGGATTCCCATTGAGAGTTCGATTTTTGTCCAACCGGGATATGTCTGCTGTTCCGCCCGCGGCGTCCGGCCGGTGGACCGGCTGGTAGTAGAGATGATCGCACGCGACACAGCGATCGAATTTCGAGGCCAGTGAATCCGAGACGCTTTCGCAACTACCATATACGCGCTGTCGCAAACGTTCCCTTGCTTAGAGTATGCCGAGGCCACAGGTTCTCGAACGAATTACGTCGGCGGAGGAAGAGGCCGACGAGATCGTCGCATTGGCAGAAAACGACCGCGACGAGCGAATTGCCGAGGCCCGGGAACGTGCCGAGGAGATTCGCACGGAAGCGGAACAAGAGGCGCAAGATCTCAAAGAACGCCGTCTGGAGGAGGCGCGCGACGAGATCAACGCGGAGTGTGAACGCGTCCTCGAAGAGGGCGAACAGGAGCGCGAGGCGCTCGCCGAGCGTGCCCAAGACCGGGTCGACGAAGTAACAGACCACGTCGTCTCCCTGTTCCAGGAGGACGT
Source organism: Natrialba aegyptia DSM 13077 (assembly GCF_000337535.1). GTDB lineage: Archaea > Halobacteriota > Halobacteria > Halobacteriales > Natrialbaceae > Natrialba > Natrialba aegyptia. The sequence continues at coordinate 81,958 of NZ_AOIP01000029.1, read as the reverse complement.
CCATGCTCAGACCTGAGCGGATGAGCAAGGTCTCGGTGACCGGTGCAAAGGGCGTCATGCCCACGGTCATCGAGACGATTCACGAACTGAATCTGGTCCATCTCTCGGATTACGACGGGTCCTGGGAAGGCTTCGACAACGGCAACCCAATCGAGGGTGCCGACGACGCCTCCGAAAAACTCGTCACCGTCCGAGCACTCGAGAGTACGCTGGATCTCGCGGATGAGGAGACCCCCGCTCCCCGGGGCACGCTCGCGGACAACTGGGAACAACAACTCGAGGAAGTACGCACCCGAGTCAACGAACTCGACGACCAGCGCACCGAGATCCGCGAAGAACTACGCCAGGTCGAAGACCGAATCGATCGCGTATCTCCCTTCGCCGAACTCGGAATCGATCTCGACTTGCTCTCGGGATACGAAACGGTTGACATCCTCGTTGGCGAGGGCTCACCCGGCGAAATCGAAGCCGAACTCGATGCCGCCGAGGACATCCGCGCCTACGAAACGTTCACCAGCGGCGATGTCATCGCGATCGTCGCCGCACCGACCGACGCCGTCGAGGCGGCTGTCGACGAAAGCGAAAGCGGAAGCGAAGACGACGGCAACGTCATCGACGATGCCCTCGTCGGTATCGAGTTCACTCGTTACGACGTTCCAGACACCGACCAGAGCCCGTCGGGTTACGTCGCCGAACTCGAAGAGCGAAAAACCGACCTCGAGTCGCGTCTCACCGAGATCGACGATGAACTCGAGCGCATCGAACGCGAGGACGGCCAGTTCCTGCTTCAACTCGAGGAGGAACTGACGATCGAGGTCCAGCGCGCGGAAGCGCCGCTGCAGTTTGCGACCAGCAACCGGGCGTTCATCGCGGAAGGCTGGGTGCCATCCGACGAGTTCGATCGGCTCACCACGGCACTGCGGAACGCCGTCGGTGATAGCCTCGAGATCGAAGAACTCGAGCGTGCGAGCTACGACCGTCACGGTGCACACTCGCACACGGAAGAGATCCAGAAAGGAACCCCGGAGGGAGACGCGGATGCGCCAGCGCAGGCTGACGCAGACGCCACCGCCGACGACGAGGCCGCCGACGGCGAGAAACAGACGGCCGTCACGGACGGCGGCTCGGCGGTTACGATGGGCGATGAGCCTCCGACGATCCAGGACAATCCCTCTGCAGCCAAACCGTTCGAGGTGCTGGTTCAGGCGGTCAACCGTCCGAAGTACAGTGAACTCGATCCGACGATATTCCTGTTCCTGACGTTCCCGGCGTTCTTCGGGTTCATGATCGGGGACGTGGGATACGGGCTCCTGTACGTGGCCATCGGTGTGTACATGGCCACCCAGTTCGACAGCAAGGGAATTACGAGTCTCGGCGGCGTCGCCATCTGGGCGGGGCTGTTCACGATCCTGTTCGGGTTCATCTACGGCGAGATATTCGGGTTACACGTGCTCGGCGAGGTGCTCTGGCACGACACGCTGCACGTCGACTTGCTCCCGCTGAACAAGGGACTCGAGCCGGCGGCCGCCGACTTCGCGCTCGGCTGGATGGTCGTGAGCGTGATCGCCGGCATCGTCCACCTGAACATCGGGTACATCCTGGACTTCTACGAGAACATGAGCCACGGCGTCAAAGACGCCGTCATGCACAGCGGCTCGTGGCTCCTGATGCTTAACGGCATCTGGATCTGGATCTTCTCGGCACAGGGCAGGGGATCGAAACCGGACTTCCTGTTCAACACGTTCGCCAGTGATGGCCCGTTCCCGATCGGGTTCACCGGGTTCCCCGAGTGGGGACTCGTGACGATTCCGCTGGGAATCACCGACTTCCTGCTTACGGCACCGTTGCTCGTCTTCCTGATCGGCTTCGGTATGCTCCTCGTCACCGACACCGTCGAGGCGGTCGAGGCGCTCGACGTCATCGTCAACGTGTTCTCGTACACCCGGATGGGCGCAGTGTTGCTCGCGAAGGCCGGTATGGCGTTCGTGGTCAACCTGCTGTTCTTCGGTGCGTACCGGGACCCGGATGGCGCGTTCCACTTCCTGCGGACCCACGAGCCAAGTTACGTCGCCGAACACTACGGCGACGGTGCCGAGGTCATCTTCAACGGCCTCATGCACTCGGGGACCGCAGCGCTCGTCGGCGGGCTCGTCATTCTCGTCGTCGGTCACCTCGTCGTGCTAGCGCTTGGCGTGACAAGCGCCGGCTTACAGGCTGTACGCCTCGAGTACGTCGAGTTCTTTAACAAGTTTTATGAAGGCGGTGGAGCGAACTACGAACCGTTCGGACACGATCGAAACGACACTGAGGACCACTACTAATAATGATTGAAAACGCAGCAGACTTCGCAAATATCGTCCTGCAGAATGGTACCGTCGAAGAAAGCCCGTTCCTGACCGACGCCGGGGCCGCAGCGCTTGCGGTCGGTCTCGCCGCGCTCGCATCGGGATACGCAGAGCGCGGGATCGGTGCAGCTGCAGTTGGCGCACTCGCGGAAGACGATGACCTGTTCGTGCCGGGACTGATTATGACAGTCCTGCCGGAGACGCTCGTGATCCTTGCGCTGGTCGTCGTCTTCATCGTCGGCGCGTAACCACACCCCTTCTCTCACCAATGAGTTTGGACACAGTTGTCGAAGACATTCGAGAAGAGGCTCACGCGCGTGCGGAGGATATCCGTGAAACTGGCGAGACACGCGCTGAGGAGATCGAATCGGCAGCCGAGGCCGACGCCGAGGAGATCGTTGCCGAGGCCGAGGCCGAAGCCGATCGAGAGATCGAGCAGTTGCGCGAACAGCGACTCTCCAGTGCGAAACTGGAGGCGAAACAAAAGCGCCTGGAGGCCCGCCGTGACGTTCTCGGCAACGTCCGCGAGGAAGTCGAAGCCGAACTCGCGTCCCTCGAGGGCGACACCCGCGAAGAACTCACCCGCGATCTCCTCGACGCCGCGAGTTCGGAGTTCGACGAGGACGACGATGTCAGCGTCTACGGTCGGAGCGACGACCGGGAACTGATCGAGTCGATCCTCGCGAACTACGACGGCTACGAGTTCGCCGGCGAGTACGACTGTCTCGGCGGCGTCGTCGTCGAGAGCGAGCAGTCCCGCGTTCGAGTCAACAACACGTTCGACTCGGTGCTCGAGGACGTCTGGGAAGACAACCTCCGGGAGATCAGCACCCAACTCTTCGATCAATGAGTACGGTCGTTACCACTCGCATGGCTCGTGAGCCACTCCCTGCAAACACTCACCACACGTGGTGGTTCGCGTGAGTGTAGGCGCCTCGAATCCGGAATACGTGAACGCTCGCGTTCGGTCCCGCCGAGCCTCGCTGTTCGCAGACGAAGACTATCGGAAGCTGATCCGGATGGGGCCGAGCGAAATCGCGCGGTTCATGGAGGAAACGGAGTACGAACGCGAGATCAACGCACTCGGTACGCGTTTTTCGGGGGTCGATCTGATCGAGTACGCCCTCAACCAGAATCTCGCCAAGCACTTCGACGATCTGCTGGAGTGGTCGGACGGGCGACTGTACGACCTCATCTCCCGGTACCTCCGGAAATTCGACGTTTGGAACCTCAAGACGATCATCCGCGGTATCTACACCGACACCGATTCCGAGGAGATCGAGACGGACCTCATCCGTGCCGGTGAACTCGACGACCGAACGCTCGACCGCCTTCTCGAAGTCGATACGATCGAGGACGCGATCGAGATTCTGTCGGGAACGCTCTTCTACGAGCCGCTTTCGGGAGCGTACGCGGAGTTCGAGGAGACCGACACCCTCGTCGCACTCGAGAACGCGTTAGATCGCGAGTTCTACGAGCACTTACTCGAGGACGTTGGACAATCGCCGGGACAGCTCCAACCCCAGACGCTGCCCCAGGAGGGGCCGATGGGGCGCTACGTCGAGTTCTTGCAGGCCGAAATCGACTTCCGAAACGCGCGGAACGCGTTGCGACTCGCCCGCAGCGGTGCGGATCTCGATCCGGCGGCCTACTACATCGACGGCGGCGTCCTGTTCGATGAATCCGATTTGAACCGGCTCGTCGCGGACTACGATGAACTCGTCGACCATATCGCGGAGAACAAGCGGTACGGCGACCGGTTGTCGGGCGCGCTGGGTCGATTGCGCGATGCTGACAGCCTTATCCAGTTCGAGCACGCACTAGACGCTGCGTTGCTCGAGTACGCAGATACGCTCTCGAGCATCTACCCGGTCTCGATTTCGGCCGTGCTGTCGTACATCCTCGCGAAGGAACGCGAGGTCGAGAACATCCGTGCGATCGCGCGGGGTCGGGAGGTCGGGCTGACGGAGAGCGAGATCGAAGAGGAACTGGTGATTCTATGAGTCAGGAAATCGCAGTCGTCGGCAGTCCGGAGTTTACGACCGGATTCCGACTCGCAGGCGTCCGTCGATTCGAGAACGTCCCGGACGACGAGAAAGACGCTGCACTCGATGATGCCGCCACGACGGTGCTCAACGACGACGAGGTCGGGATTGTCGTGATGCACGATGACGATCTCGAGTTCCTCTCGCGCAACGTCCGTCAGAACGTCGAGACGAGCGTCGAACCGGTCGTCGTCACGATCGGCAGCGGAACCGGTGGTGGCGGGCTACGTGAGCAGATCAAGCGAGCGATCGGGATCGACCTGATGGACGAGAGCGAGGGCGAAACCGAGGAGTCAGCGCAGGCGAACGCAGACAGTGAGTAAACTATGAGCCAGGCAACAGACACCGAAGCCGTCGATGAAGACGGTGTAATCGAAAGCGTGAGCGGTCCGGTCGTGACCGCCACGGACCTCGACGCCCGGATGAACGACGTCGTCTACGTCGGCGACGAAGGGCTGATGGGCGAGGTCATCGAGATCGAAGGGAACCTGACCACGATTCAGGTCTACGAGGAAACCTCCGGCGTCGGCCCGGGCGAACCCGTCGAGAACACGGGCGAGCCCCTGAGTGTCGACCTCGGACCGGGCATGATGGACTCCATCTACGACGGCGTCCAGCGCCCGCTCGACGTCCTCGAAGACAAGATGGGGACCGCGTTCTTGGACCGCGGGGTCGACGCACCCGGTATCGACTTGGAGAAGGAGTGGGAGTTCACTCCGGAAGTCGAAGAGGGTGATGCGGTCGAACCCGGCGATGTCGTCGGAACCGTTCCGGAAACCGTCACCATCGAGCACAAGGTGATGGTGCCGCCGGACTATGAGGGCGGCGAAATCACGACGATCAAGAGCGGCGAGTTCACCGTCGAAGAGACGGTCGCTGAACTCGATAGCGGCGAGGAGATCCAGATGCACCAGGAGTGGCCGGTCCGACAGGCCCGACCCGCCGGTGACAAGGAAACGCCGACCGAGCCGCTCGTGACTGGACAGCGCGTTCAGGACGGTCTGTTCCCGCTTGCGAAAGGTGGAACGGCGGCGATTCCCGGTCCGTTCGGCTCCGGGAAGACCGTCACCCAGCAGCAACTCGCCAAGTGGTCCGACGCGGACATCGTCGTCTACATCGGCTGTGGCGAGCGCGGCAACGAGATGACCGAGGTCATCGAGGACTTCCCGGAGCTGCCGGACCCACAGACTGGGAACCCGCTGATGGCCCGGACTTGCCTCATCGCAAATACGTCGAACATGCCCGTCGCGGCGCGTGAGTCCTGTATCTACACGGGAATCACGATCGCGGAGTACTACCGCGACATGGGCTATGACGTGGCGCTGATGGCCGACTCCACCTCGCGGTGGGCGGAGGCCATGCGTGAAATCTCGAGCCGACTCGAGGAGATGCCCGGCGAAGAAGGGTATCCTGCCTACCTGGCCGCGTCGCTGTCGGAGTTCTACGAGCGCGCCGGCAAGTTCGAACTCATCAACGGCGGCGAAGGGTCGATTTCGGTCGTCGGGGCCGTCTCGCCACCAGGTGGAGACTTCTCCGAACCGGTCACCCAGAACACGCTGCGTATCGTCAAGACCTTCTGGGCGCTCGACGCAGACCTTGCGGAACGACGACACTTCCCATCGATCAACTGGAACGAATCCTACTCGCTGTACAAGGATCAACTCGACCCCTGGTGGGAGTCGAACGTCGCCGGCGACTGGTCGGACGTTCGCCAGTGGGCCGTCGACGTGTTAGACGAGGAGGACGAACTCCAGGAGATCGTTCAACTCGTCGGGAAAGACGCACTGCCGGAAGACCAACAGCTCACGCTCGAAGTCGCTCGCTACCTGCGTGAAGCGTGGCTTCAGCAGAACGCACTGCACGACGTCGACACCTACTGTGAGCCAGAGAAGACCTACCGGATGCTCCAGGCGATCAAGACGTTCAACGACGAGGCCTTCGAGGCGCTCGAGGCGGGCGTTCCGGTCGAGGAGATTCAGGACGTCGACGCCACCCCGCGGCTCAATCGGATGGGTACCGCGGAGGAGTGGAACGAGTTCATCGACGAGATCGAGAGCGACCTCGAGGAACAACTGCGAGCACTGTACTAACGATGAAAGAATACCAGACTATCACGGAGATCAGCGGTCCGCTGGTGTTCGCCGAGGTCGACGAGCCCGTCGGATACGACGAGATCGTCGAGATCGAGACACCACAGGGAGAGACCCTGCGCGGACAGGTACTGGAATCGAGTGAGGGAATCGTCTCGATTCAGGTGTTCGAGGGGACTGGCGGCATCGACCGCAACGCCTCGGTTCGCTTCCTGGGCGAGACGATGAAGATGCCCGTCACCGAGGATCTGCTCGGGCGAGTCCTAGACGGGTCCGGGAACCCCATCGACGGGGGGCCGGAGATCATTCCCGACCAGCGCCAGGATATCGTCGGCGAGGCGATCAATCCCTTCTCCCGGGAGTACCCAGAAGAGTTCATCCAGACCGGCGTGTCCGCCATCGACGGCATGAACACGTTGGTTCGCGGACAGAAACTGCCGATCTTCTCCGGTTCCGGGCTGCCGCACAACGAACTCGCGCTGCAGATTGCGCGACAGGCAACCGTGCCGGAGGAGAGTGACGGTGACGAAGAGGGCGACGAGGACGGCTCCGAGTTCGCCGTCATCTTCGGTGCGATGGGTATCACCGCCGAAGAGGCAAACGAGTTCATGGAGGACTTCGAGCGAACGGGCGCACTCGAGCGGTCGGTCGTCTTCATGAACCTCGCGGACGACCCGGCCGTCGAACGGCAGGTCACGCCGCGACTCGCACTGACGACGGCGGAGTATCTCGCCTTCGAGAAGGACTATCACGTGCTGGTCATCCTGACGGACATGACCAACTACTGCGAGGCGCTGCGCGAGATCGGTGCCGCACGCGAGGAGGTTCCGGGTCGTCGTGGTTATCCCGGATACATGTACACCGACCTGGCACAGCTCTACGAGCGTGCGGGTCGGATCGAGGGCAAGGACGGATCGGTCACGCAGATTCCGATCCTGACGATGCCCGGCGACGACGACACGCACCCGATTCCGGACCTGACCGGCTACATTACGGAGGGTCAGATCGTGATGGACCGGAACCTGAACAGTCAGGGTATCGAGCCACCGGTCAACGTCCTGCCGTCGCTGTCCCGACTGATGGACGACGGGATCGGTGAGGGCCTGACCCGTGAGGATCACGGCGACGTCTCCGACCAGATGTACGCCGCCTACGCGGAAGGTGAAGACCTGCGCGACCTCGTGAACATCGTCGGTCGCGAAGCGCTGTCCGAGCGGGACAACAAGTTCCTCGACTTCGCCGACCGCTTCGAGACGGAGTTCGTCCAGCAGGGGTACGATACCAACCGATCCATCGAAGAGACGCTCGAACTCGGCTGGGATCTGCTCTCCGACCTGCCGAAAACGGAACTCAACCGGATCGACGAAGAACTCATCGAAGAGCACTACCGCGAAGACGAGCAGGAAGCCGCCGAAGTCGAGGCCTAAGCGCCTTCAGCCGCTGTTTGCGTTCATTCGTTCGGGTTGCTATTGGTATCTGGCTCGATGGCAGGCCGGTCCGCGAGCCACAGTGGCAGCGACGTACCACCCGAAACTGTTTACACACTCGCACGACAGCTGTACGGTCAGGTACGCACTAACTTGCAGTAGCTACTATCGGGCACCGATCCATGGGCCCAGTACTGCCCCAACCAAAACAACCATAATCATTGTTGATCCTGGTTGAGGTGTATGCACAAACCACTGCTCGTGACGGATTTTCTCGACCGGGCACGGCGTCACTACGGGGACGAGGAGGCCGTTGTCGCGACAACGGGGGAACGGTTCACCTACGCTGAACTCGGGTCGCGCGCGGATCGGTTCGCGTCGATGCTCCAGGACCGCGGCGTCGAGAAGGGTGATCGCGTTGCAGTGCTCGATCCGAACACGCACTACCAGCTCGAGGCGGCCTATGGGACGATGCAACTCGGAGCGGTCCATACGCCACTCAACTATCGGTTGACGCCCGAGGACTACGCGTACATTCTCGAAGACGCCGGTGTGGACGTGATCTACGCCGACTACGAGTTCGCCGACAAGGTTGAGGCCATTCGTGAGGAGGTGCCAACGGAGACATTCATTACGAACGACGTCGACGCCATCGGGGCAGAGGCTGGCGATACCGGAGCCTCCGAGCCGGACGGATCGAACGGATCAGACGTAACCGACGAGGTGTGGGAGTCGTTCGACGATCTACTCGCGGACGCAACCGCCGAGTACGATCGCCCCACGATGGACGAGGACGACATCATCACGATCAATTACACCTCGGGGACGACCGGCGACCCGAAGGGGGTCTGTCGAACCCACCGCACCGAGACGCTCCACGCGTACCTGATCTCGATCCATCAGGACATCACGGACGAGGATACGTACCTCTGGACGCTGCCGATGTTCCACGTCAACGGCTGGGGCCACATCTATGCCGTAACGGGAATGGGCGCAAAACACGTCTGTACGCGCGGGGTCGATGCCGAGTGGATTCTCGAGACGATCCGCGAGGAGGACGTTTCCTACCTGTGTGGCGCACCGACGGTGCTGAACATGCTGATCGACCATTACGAGGACGCGTCCTCGCCCCCGGAAACGAGCGGGGCGAGCGACGTGCGAATTGCAACGGCCGGGAGCGCGCCGCCGGAGGCGACCATCCGTACCGTCGAAGACGAGTTCGGCTGGCAACTGAAACACGTCTACGGTGCGACCGAGACCGGGCCGCTAATCACGACCTCGGATGCTCGGCGACACTTCGATGCCGATAGCGACGACCGGTTTGCTATCAAAAAGCGCCAGGGACTCGGCTTTCTCGGGACCGAGGTTCGCGTCGTCGACGAAGACGGCAACGACGTCCCCCGCGACAAAACGACTATCGGCGAGGTCGTCGTCCGCGGGAATCAGGTCATGGAGGAGTACTGGAACAAGCCCGAGGTGACTGCGGAGGCCTTTTCCGAGCGCCTCGATGGGTACTTCCACACGGGCGATCTCGCAACCGTCGACGAACGCGGCATGATCGCGATACAGGACCGCAAGAAAGACATCATCATCTCCGGCGGCGAGAACATTTCGAGTATCGAACTCGAGGACACGCTGTTCGACCATCCCCAGGTTGCCGACGTTGCGGTGATCCCGTCGCCGAGCGAGCAGTGGGGTGAGACGCCGAAGGCCTTCGTCGTGCCTTCCAGCGGGGACGTGAACGATCCCGGCGTATCGGCGGACGAACTGATCGAGTTCACCCGCGAGAATCTCGCGGGGTACAAGGCGGTCCAGCGGGTCGAGTTCGTCACGCAGTTGCCGACGACGGCGACGGGGAAGGTACAGAAGTACGAACTGCGCGAACGGGAGTGGGAGGACGAAGAGGGGATGGTCGGGCAGGGATAGCAACCAAGTGTGTCGGCGGCCGGATGTTACTCGCGGTCGAATTCCCAGCCGGTTTGTGATTCGGCCGACGGCTCCCTTTTGGAATCCTGTTTTGTCTCGCCGCCGGTAGCAGCACTCTTCCGAGTGGTCTCCCACGTCGTACGGTCGGTGTCAGTCTCGTGTTCCCGATCGAGTCCGCCCTGTTTCTTTGCTACCTGTTCGGCCTGATCTCGGTCCATGACGGTCGGATTCGACGTTTCGCTCTCGACCAGGAGATACATGCCGGCCACGAACGCGAACCCGATACAGAGGACGATAATGATGGTGACAGCCATGGGCACTCTTCCATTCTCTGTTCTCACGTAGAACACAAAACATTTGCTGACGCTCTTCGTAGGCTGTCGTATGATCGATTCCAGTGACGGACCCGAACACGGCGACGGAAGCGAGACTGACAGCGGCTGTCCCAAGTGCGGCCACACGGAAACCGAAGTCGACGATATCTCGACAACGGGAACCGGGTTCTCGAAGTTCTTCGACATTCAGAACCGTCGCTTTCGCGTGGTTTCCTGTACGAACTGCGGCTACGCTGAACTCTACAAAGGTGGAAAGACGAGCGACCTGGCCGACCTCTTTCTTGGATAAGTTGGATAGGCGGGCCGGAGAACAGAACCGTTTGCGAGCGCTACTGTCCGGACGAGCGAACCAACTGTAAACAGTTATCCGACTGGGGGCGCAATCTCGCCACAAGATGGCCAACGATGTCAAGCCCACCCGCAAGAACTTGATGGCGATCGAGGATCGCATCGAGCTTTCCGAACGCGGGCACGGGACACTCGAGAAGAAACGGGACGGGCTGATCATGGAGTTCATGGACATCCTGGACAAGGCCCAGGACGTCCGCGGGGATCTGGCCAACGACTACGAGCAAGCCCAGCGAAAGATCAACATGGCGCGGGCGATGGACGGCGACGTTGCCGTTCGCGGTGCCGCTGCTGCACTGCAGGAACACCCCGAGATCACGACCGAATCGAAGAACATCATGGGCGTCGTCGTCCCGCAGATCGAGTCCTCGCGCGTCTCGAAGGACCTTAGCGAGCGTGGCTACGGGATCATGGGGACGTCGGCCCGCATCGACGAGGCCGCCGAAGCCTACGAAGACTTACTCGAGAGCATCATCCTCGCCGCGGAAGTCGAGACGGCGATGAAGAAGATGCTTCGGGAAATCGAGACGACCAAGCGTCGCGTCAACGCACTCGAGTTCAAAGTTCTCCCCGACCTCTACGAAAATCAGGAGTACATCGAACAGAAACTCGAAGAGCAAGAGCGCGAGGAAACCTTCCGACTGAAGAAGATCAAGGAGAAGAAAGAACAGGAAGAAAAGGAAGCGGCGGACGAGGACGAATCCGACGACTCCGAAGCCGAGGGCGTCGAGAAAGAGGATATGGAACCGCCGGCGACGGGTGGCGTTCCCGGGAACGACGACTAACTCGGCATGGCCTGTCCGGTGTGTGGCTCGCCGACTGTCGCGTTTGCGGTTCCGGCTGACTACCGATTTGCTTGCTCGTCAGCCGACTCTTCTGCGACGGCTCAGTCGACGGGTGGTGGCGCTACTGACGCTAATGCTGATACTGGCACCGACGACACTACTGAACTCGTGGCCGAGTTCTGCACGCACTGTCTGCGACTCGAGTGTCCCGCTGACGGTACTGATACGGGCGACGCCGCTACTGACACCGGGGCCGAACCCGAGTTCGCCGCCGTCAGTGAGGCGTTCCCCACGCGTCGATCGCAGGCGATTCCGCTCGCGCTCGCGATCGGACTCGCGAGTTCACTGGCGACGAACCGATCGGCGATCGAGACGCTTCTCAAGGATGTCGAACGCGCCGGAACGGACCCCTTGCTGGTGCTGGATCGATTACAGCGCGATCCGTCGGTGGAGCCGGCGATCGACCTCGAGCGCCGACAGCATCAACTCGAACAGTTATTGTACTGAGAAGAAATGGAGATTCCAGTTCGGAGACCGTTACTTCGCCGTCGGCGTCACCGCATCGCTGACCGCCCGTTTCACCTGCAGTGCCGCGCTTGCAGCCAGCCCGCGGGCAACCTCGTCGCGCTCGTCTGCCGTGATAATCTCCTCGGAGATGTCCTCCATCTCCGGCGTAAACCCAGCACTGACAGCGTGACCGACAGGCGGCCGAACGGCAACCGTTACCTGTGGGCCGGTCGCACCCGTCGAGACATCGGCGTCGACGACGTACTCGTTCGGGAGGAACTCGCGAGTTCGGGCGGCGATCCGCGAGACGTCGCGGTGAAGGACCCGCTTTTGTGAACTCGAGAGGTCGGGGATGTCCGCCGCAGCGCGCTGACCAGCAGCTGTTTCCCCCGGAAGCCCTGCATACGGCGTATTTCCGTTCATGAGAAGCCTGTCTGCTATCAGGGGCCGGCGGGTCAAAAGGGTTCGCCTTCGGACACTCTTTGATGTGGTGGGTGTGGTGGGGTAATGGTGATGCGATAGTGAGACGGACTGTTACCGGCGGCGAGACTGGCGTAGTAGTGGTAATGAGAACGGTAGTGGTAGTGGTAGTGATAGTAGTAACGCCGGCGACAGTGTCGGGAGTCGCAGCGACGGGAGTGGTTCTCAACAGATCGGCTCACTCTCGCCGTAGACGGCGAGGACGAGCGACGTGGTGTAGACGCCCGACTCGGACTGACTGTGTTCGACGGCGACGCGTGGCTCGCCGAACGACCACTCACGGAGGTCCTGGCCGGCGGCTAACCCCTCGAGAACGCGGTGCTCGACGTCCTCCGGGTCGGTTTCGCCGGCGACTTCGTAGAACAGACCGGGACCGGAGTCGTCGGCACGGGACCAGGCGAGTGCGGCGCTGACCTGACCGGGTCCGGCGGTCGTCGCACAGGCCTCGACGACTGTGAGCCGTTCTCCGGCGGGGCCGAGCTCCGGAGCGGTTCCGACGTCTTCGACGGCAACGTCGGCTGGAATCACGGAGGAGACGGAGACGAGGTTATAGTTTTCGACGCCGGCAGCCGCGAGTGCGGCGTCGTAGGAGGCCATCGCTGTCGGGGCTTCCCCGGTGCCCTGAACGATTCGAATCGTACTCATGCTACCGTGGAATCAGCGACGAGCGGCGTAAGGACTTGCGATCCAGCGTCGATACCGGTGTTACTGGTAGAAGTAGCCCGCAGAGGAGATAACGTCGCTCGAATCGTCCGTCTCGATCTTATCGAAGGCGTCGACGAAGTCCTCGTGGTGGACCTCGTCGCGGTCGTGTCGGATAGCAAACATTCCGGCCTCGGTGGCGAGGCTTTCGATTTCGGCACCGGAGTAGCCCCCGGTCTCGTCGGCCAGATCGGCGAAGTCGACCCCGTCAGCGACGTTCATGCCGCGCGTGTGAATCTTGAGAATCTGCTCGCGGCCGTCGCGGTCCGGTTCCGGCACTTCGATCAGACGGTCGAAGCGACCGGGACGAAGGATCGCACGGTCGAGCATGTCGAAGCGGTTGGTCGCGGCGATGATGCGGATTTCCCCGCGGGCCTCGAAGCCGTCCATCTCGGAGAGGAGTTGCATCATGGTTCGCTGGACTTCCGCGTCACCGGAGGTCTTGGATTCGGTTCGCGTGGTCGCGACCGCGTCGATTTCGTCGATGAAGATGATTGCCGGTTCGCGCTCGCGAGCGAGTTCGAAGAGGTCGCGGACGAGCCGCGAGCCCTCACCGATGAACTTGCGCACGAGTTCGGAGCCGGCCATCTTGATGAAGGTGGCGTCGGTCTGGTTGGCGACGGCCTTGGCGAGCATGGTCTTCCCGGTGCCCGGCGGGCCGTGGAGCAGGACGCCGCTCGGCGGGTCGATACCGACTTCCTCGAAGCGTTCGGGTTGGGTCAGGGGCTGTTCGACGGCTTCCCGGACCTCCCGAATCTGGTCGTCGATGCCGCCGATGTCCTCGTAGCTGACGGCGGGGCGGTCGGTGATCTCCATCGCCTGTGCGCGCGCGTCGGTCTCGGTATCGAGGATCGACTGGATGGAAAAGGAATCGTTGACGGCGACGCGGTCGCCGGCTTCGACACGCTCTGCGATGCGCGGGGAAACCTCGGTGAGCACCTCCTGATTGTTGCCGTGTTGCTTGACGACGACCTCGCCGTCGCCGACTACGTCCTCGACGCTCGCGATGTACAGCGACGAACTCTTGAGCGTCTCGTTTTCGCGTTCGACGCGGTCGACGCGCTCGCGAAGGTCCTCGCGGCGCTCGTCGGTGTCTTCGAGTTGCTCTTCGAGTTGTGCGTTGACATCAACGAGTTCCGTGTAGTGGCCACGAAGCGCCTCGAGCCGCTCGTCGTCGGGGAGATCGGGGTCGATATCGCGGTGAGGTCGTTCGGGGAGAGACGGGCTTCGAGACATCTTGACGTGCACGGATAAGTCCCCGACGATAAATGTGCCTTTGGGTCGCGGACGGTTTTCGAACGCCGCGGCCGCCTACTCACGGTTTGGTAATACCCGAACGAGCTACACGAGCGTGATAACCTGTGGTTCGGATGGCCGACGACGGACCGTTACTCGAGCAGCGCTTCGAGTTCGTCGAGTCGGTCGCCGTAGGTCGAGAGCGCGCGATCGATCGGGTCGGCACTGCTCATGTCGACGCCGGCGACCCGCAGGAGGTCGAGCGGATACTCGCGCGAGCCCTGCCGGAGGAACTCGCGGTAGGACGCGGCGGCGTCGCGGTCCGGTTCGCCGCCGGCTCCATCGGGAAGAATTCCGTCGACGATGGCCAGCGCGGCCGAGATGCCGGTCGCGTACTGGTAGACGTAGAACGCGCGGTAGAAGTGCGGGATGCGCATCCACTCGCGGGCGATGCGGTCGTCGACGACCGCGGGCTCGTAGTACTCGCCTTTGAGTCCGCCGTAGAGTTCGTCCAGCCGATCCGGGGTGAGCGGTTCGCCCGCCTCCTCGAGCCGGTGGGCCTCGTGTTCGAACTCTGCGAAGAGGGTCTGCCGGTAGAGCGTCGAGCGGACGCGCTCTAAGAACTCGTTCAGGACGTGCGTTCTGAACTCGGGGTCCTCGACGGTTTCGAGGAGGTGGTTCGTGAGCAGGGCCTCGTTGACGGTGCTTGCGACCTCGGCGACGAAGATTTCGTAACCCGAGTAGACGAACGGCTGTTCGTCCTTCGTGAGCTGGGAGTGCATCGAGTGGCCGAGTTCGTGGGCCAGCGTGTACATCGAGGTGATGTCGTCCTGGTAGTTCATCAGGATGAAGGGCTGGGTGTCGTAGGTGCCGCTGGAGTAGGCACCCGACTGTTTGCCCTCGTTTTCGTAGACGTCGACCCAGCGCGAGTTCAGTCCCTCGTCGACGCGGGACTGGTACGGGTCGCCGAGCGGTTCGAGCGCGTCGACGACGTACTCGGCGGCCTGATCGTACTCGACAGTTGGCCCCTCGTCGCCGGTCAGCGGCATGTAGAGGTCCCACATCTGGAGGTCGTCGACGCCGAGGGCCCGGCGCTTGAGTTCGGCGTGGCGGTGGAGTTTGTCGAGGTTGTCGTTGACGCTCTCGACGAGCGTATCGTAGACCTCGACGGGAACGTTGGGGCCGTCGAGTGCGGCCTCGCGCGCCGTGTCGTAGTTGCGCGCTCGCGCGGTCTTGACGTCCGCCTTGACGCTGTTTTTGTAGGTCGTGGCCACGGTGTTTCGCATCGACTGCCACTCGTCGAAGTAGTTCTCGTACACGCGCCGGCGGAACTCGCGGTCGGGTCGCTTGAGCAGGTTCGTGAAGTTGCTCTGGGTGATCTCGACTTGGTGGCCTTCAGCGTCTTCGGCCGACGGGAAGGTCATGTCCGCGTTCGAGAGCATGTTGTACACGTCGCTGGTCGCGCCGGTGACCTCGCTCAGATCCGCGAGCAGTTCCTCAACTTCCGCCGAGCGGGTGTGGGGTTTCATCCGAAGCACGTCGTCGACGTAGTGGTCGTAGGTCGCCAGCTTCGGTTCCGCTTCGACTAGCTCGTCGAACGCTTCGCGGGTCAGCTCCTGGAGTTCGGGATCGATAAAGGAGGCCGCAGACTGGGCGTCGGCCGCAAGCGACTGCGCGCGGGCTGCAAGCGCCTGGTACTGCTGGTCGGTCGTATCTTCGTCGCGGCGCATGCGGGCGTAGGCCGCGACCGTCGACACTTCGCGCATGACCGAATCGCGCAGTTCGAGGACGGACAGCAGCGTTTCGGCGTCGTCGGTCGTCTGCCCTTCGTAGTGCTGTAACTCCTCGACGCGCTCGGCGACCGTCTCGTAGGCTTCCTCCCACTCGTCGTCGCTCGCGTACACGCTCTCTAGGTCCCAGGTGTACTCCTGGTCGATCTCGGACCGCTCTGGAACGGAACTCATAGCCGCGGTTTCGGAACGAAGGTGGTAAAGGGTATCGAACCCCGTATCTGACGACACCGATTCGGCGGTTCCTGCGGCCGCACGTGCGCTTTTGTGCGTTCGAGTGAATGTCCCGGTATGGACGACCGCGACCCGCAATCGCCCGACGAGAGACCGGCCGGTCGGAAACCGACCACCCTGCTCGAATCGGCAGCGATCGAACGGGCGATCGGCCGCGCCTGGACCGACGACCGCCCTTGGAACCTGCTGACGAACCTGACCGAACTCCCGAACCGAACGGGCGGCTCGCCCGGCGAACGCCGCGCCGCCGAGTTCGTCCGCGACGCGCTCGCCGACGCCGGACTCGAGGACGTGCGACTCGACGAGTTCGGGATGCGATACTGGAAGCGGGGGTCCTCGTCGCTCGCGGTCGACACCGAGGGGCCGTCGGGCGAACGAGCGTTCGAGACGGTCGCGCTCCCGTACTCGCCGGCGGGTGAACTCGCGGGACCGCTGGTCGACGTCGGCTACGGCACGCCGGCCGAAATCGAGGCGGCGGACTTGGAGGGCGCGATCGCGGTCGCGAGTACGACGACGCCCGGTTCGCAGCGGTTCGTCCACCGGATGGAGAAGTACGGGCACGCGGTCGAGGCGGGGGCGGCGGGGTTCGTCTTCGCGAATCACGTCCCCGGACAACTGCCGCCGACTGGAGCTCTCCGATTCGACGGCGAAGCGGAGATTCCCGCGGTCGGCGTCAGCGCCGAGACCGGCGACTGGCTCGGCGAGTACGCGGGTCGGAATCGGGACGCTCGCCTTCGCGTCGACGCCGAGACGACCGCCGGCACGAGTCAGAACGTCCGCGGGACCCTCGGTCCCGCCACCGACGAGGCGGTGCTCGTCCTCGCCCACTACGACGCTCACGACGTCGGCGAAGGGGCACTCGATAACGGCTGCGGTATCGCCACCGTCGTCGGCGCAACGGCGATGCTCGCCGCCATCGCGGACGAACTCGACTGTCGAGTCCGAATCGCCGGCGTCGGCTGCGAGGAGATCGGGCTTCTCGGCGCGGAAGCGCTCGCGGACGACCTGCATCCGGCACCGGCGTCGATCCGCGCCGTGGTCAACGTCGACGGTGCCGGTCGGTTCCGAGACCTGCAGGCGTTTTCGCACGGCTCGGGTGAACTCGAGGACCTCGCGGACGCGGTCGCGACCGACGCCGGCCAGCCGATCGTCCACGAACCGGACCCGCACCCGTTCAGCGACCATTGGCCGTTCCTGCGAGACGGCGTGCCCGCGCTCCAACTCCACAGCGAACCGCCCGCGGGCGGCGAGCGCGGCCGCGGTTGGGGGCACACGGCGGCCGACACCCGCGACAAGGTCGACCCGCGAACGCTGCGCGAACACGCCATCCTGACGGCGTTGCTGGTGCGCGAGTTGACGGCGACGGAAATCGCGCGGGTCGACGAGACTGAACTCCGCGAGCGCCTCGAGGCGCAGGCGTACGAACCGGGGATGCGCGCGGCCTCGATCTGGCCGACTGGGTGGGAGTGAGCGGCCACCGGTCACCGCCGACGACGGACGAATCGTTACCCGCGGAGTTCGACGTCGACGGCGGTCCGGACGGCGCGCGCAACGCCTAACATCGCGAGAAAACAGCCGACGAAGACGATCGCGACGAACAGGAGGACCCCGAGTGCAATTGCTGGCGGGTTCGGATAGGAAAGCAGCGGCGCGACGACGGCCTGCGACCCGAGGACGACGATCACGATCCCGGCCGCAACGCGAATCGACGCGCGCCAGTACGCACCGTACTCCTCCGGAGAGAGTTCCATGATTCGACGTGTGAACCGCGGCATAAAAAGGGTCCGTCGTCTCGGCGGTCCCGGCGGCCTCGCCGGCCCCGCGTCCACCGCGGCGTGATACCTCCGGGTTACTGGAGGCCGTCCGCGACGGTTCGCGCCACCCGCGAGCCGGTGTGTCGCTCGATCCGTCTCGTCTCGAACACCGCCCGCGCGCTCTCGGCCGCCTGCGAATCCACCTCGAATTCGAGTTCAGGATAGCGCACGTCAGTCAGGACGAGTGGCTCCGGCGGTGCCGGGGCGATGCCCTCGTGCCCGGGCAACGGCTCGGGGCCGAGCGCGCGCTCGACCTTTTCGAGCGGTGCGTCGCCGGTGCCGACCGCCCATGCTAGCGAGACGAGTCGGCGAACGAGTTCGCGAGAGAA
Source organism: Natrialba aegyptia DSM 13077 (assembly GCF_000337535.1). Classification (GTDB taxonomy): domain Archaea; phylum Halobacteriota; class Halobacteria; order Halobacteriales; family Natrialbaceae; genus Natrialba; species Natrialba aegyptia. Next base: position 63,565 of record NZ_AOIP01000029.1, on the reverse strand, counting down.
CCCGCCGGCGGTGACGGTGATGACGATGAACTCGGCGTCCCGCGTTGCGGTCAGCGTCGGGGATCGCTCCGTGTTGTGGTCGTCCGGCGTGAGGTTGTGGAAGTCGTGATCGCCGGAGAGGGCGTGGCAGGCGCGCTGGAATCGGTCGTCGTCGACGGCGCGGTCGGGGTCGCCGGTGCTGTCGGCGGTGCCCGACCGCCGTGGTGCGTCGTCCGCGGGCGGTGCGTGCAACTGGTAGGTGTACTCGCGCCGGCGCGCGTGGTGGGTCGCGTGGAACTCGTCGGGGGCGTCGGCGGCCGCCCAGGCGCGGATGTCCGCGGGGAGATCGCTGTTCAACGCCCGCGGGGTGAGCCAGTCGGGCGCGTCGAACGCGACCGTCTGGGCGAGCGCGGAAACGCCCGCGTCGGTTCGTCCGGCGGCGGCGTAGCCCGCCGGTTTGTCGGCCTTGGAGGCGAGGACGGAGAGCGAGCGTAGCGCGTCGAAGAGATCGTCCTCGACGGTGGCCACGTCGGGCTGGCGCTGGAAGCCGTGATAGGCGGTGCCGTCGTAGGCGAGTCGAAACGCGCGCATCGCTGGTAGGTCGAGTGAACCGCTCGAGCGGGTTAGCGTCGTCGACTACGAGGCGATCGGCGACCGGAATACATTTCAACCAACCTGAATTTTGAACGCGTATGCGCCGCCCATCATCGTCCTCTCGGAGAGCGTTTCTCACCGGAACCGCGGCGGCCGGAACGGTCGCGCTGGCGGGTTGTTCGACCGTCTTCAGCGTACTTCCGGATCGAGCCGCGTACGGTCGCACTCGACGGCGGGAGATCCCCGACGTTCCCCCGGCCGTCGAAACCACGACCGCGTCTCTCGAGGAAACCGCCGACGAAATCGCCGATCACGCCGCGTCCGGTCTCGCGGCCTGGGACCGGATGGAACCACCCGCTGAACGGACTACGATCACCGGGCGGCAACTCGAGACCGCCGCCGAGTTCGCCGACGCGCTCCCGACGGAGCCGCCGGTCGTCAGTACGGTCGAGTCGGCGGGGTATCACCTCTCCCAGGCGGCGACCGCGGAGGCGTACGCGCGGTCGCGCCTCGACGAGTTCGACGCCGATCCGACCGCGGGCGTCGCGGACGGGCTCGAAGAGACGGCAGCGGTCACGGAGCAGTTCACCTACGAGACGGCCGATATCGAGACGTTCCTCGCCTACGGTCGGTCCGTCGAGTACAGTCTATCGCAGGCTGAGCAGGGGCTCTCGCGCCGGCAAGAGACGGATATCGAATCCCACGGCAAAACGAGCCGTGCCGAACGGGTCGCGCGGGTGTACGGCGACGTCCAGCGGAGTCGCTTGCGCGTTCGCGATGCGAAGGCCTACCGCGACGCGCTTCGCGAACGAGATACCGGTGGCTCCGACATTCGTAACTCGCTGGCCGAAAGCCGTGCCGAACTGAACGAACGGATTCGCGACCTCCGGGACGACCACCAGGAGTGGGAGACGCGCCTCGACACCGCCGAGTTCGCCGACGATCGACGCGACGTTCACTCGGCGCTGTACTCGCGTTCGTCCGCCGGACGATCGCCCACCAGTACCGCCGACAGACACGTCGAGAACGGATACGAAGTCCACGGTACCGTCACGCTCGCGCTGTCCTGGCTCCGGCTCGCAGCCGCGCGCGACGAACGCGAGCGCATCGAAACCGACGGAACGGACGAACTCGATCCCACCCCGATCGACGAGGCCAAACGGGAGGCGCTGGACCGACTCGAAAACCGGCTCGAAACCGACCCGAAGCCGCTCGCACGGCTGTTCCTCTCGGAGAGCCGAGACCTGCTCGCCGCCGGGGATCGGGGGCTCGAACGCCGTTCGTCGACCACCGACGAGGAACGGCGCTGGGAACTCGCGAACGGGTACGCCCGATATCTCCTCGCGAGAGGGATGCTCGACCGGATTCCAGAGGCGGTCGCCCTCCTCGCCGACGGAAGCGTGACCGAGTGAACATCCTGAACTCGTCTCCGGACGGCGGGCGACCGGCGTTTTATCCCTTCCCGGTGCCGACCTCTCCAGTATGTCCCGACCAGTGTTGCTCGATACCGACCCCGGCTGCGACGACGCCGTCGCGATTCTGGCGGCGCTCGCTCGCGACGACCTCGATGTCGTCGGCCTCTCGACCGCCCACGGGAACGCCGCCGTCGACGACACGACGGCCAACGCCCGCGCGATCCTCGAACTCGTCGACCGAACCGACATCCCCGTCGCGAAGGGCGCAACGCGTCCGTTGACCGTCGACCTCCGGACCTCGACGGATATTCACGGCCCCGGCGGCATCCGCGGCGATCTGCCCGAACCGACGGCCGCGACCGCCCCCATCGACACGCACGCCGCGCAGTTCATCGTCGAGCAAGCGCGCGAGCATGCGGGCGACCTCACCCTCGCCGCAATCGCGCCGCTGACGAACGTCGCCCTCGCGCTCGCGCTCGAACCCGACCTCCCCGACCTGCTCGACGAACTCGTCGTCATGGGCGGCGCTGCGTTCAGCCAGGGGAACGTGACTCCGCTCTCCGAGGCCAACTTCCACACCGACCCCCACGCCGCGGCCCGCGTCGTGCAAGACCTCTCGCCGACGATCGTCGGCCTCGACGTGACCAGAACCGCCACGCTCCCGCCGAACCTGCTCGACTCGCTCCCGCGGGACGACCCGATCGGCCGCTCGATCCGGGAGTGGCTCACCTACTACGACGCGGACCGGTTAGCGAAATACGGCATCGAATCGGCCGCCATCCACGACGCGCTCGTTATCGCCGCCATCGCCGACCCCGCCGTGCTCGAGACGAACGCCTACCACCTCGAGGTCGCCACCGACAGCGACCTCGCCCGCGGCGCGCTGGTCTGTGACGGACAGGGTCTCACCGACGCGCCGCCGAACGGGTCGGTCGCGACCGACGCCGACTACGACCGCTTTCGCGACCTCGTCGTGAACTCGCTCGAGCAGTACCTCCATCCCGCACCGACGGCCGAGTAGAGAACCGGTTCGTGGATTGGAACAGAACGAGTGCAATGCAATGCTATCGGCGGGTCGTGAGTATGCCAGCGCTGCCGTGTTATTGTGACCGGTCATCGACGGCAGCGTCACCGGTATATCCGCGGCGTCGAAATGCTGGAACCGGTCGAACGACGCCGAAATAGAGCCGGTTGACGGCGATTCCGGCCGCAAGACCGAGGAGCAGCCACGGGATGGCTTCGAGTACGAGCGCGTCGGTGATCGTCAGCCAGACGAGGACGGCGATGGCCAGGATGCCGACGGCGCTCAGCAGCCACTGTCCCGCCCGCCCTCGGTCCGCGGCGGCGCTAAGCACGCCCGTGACGAGGGCGGCGGCGACGCCGACGGGCCACCAGTCGAACTCGAACGCGACCACGCCACCTAGCAGCAGACAGACAACGAGATTCGAGAGGGCGAGCATCAGATCGAAGGTGACCACGCGTTTTGCGGGCTCAGGATCCGTCTCCATACGCCATCAGTGCGTTGCTCGTAGTTAAAATACAGCAAAGAGACACGATAGCGTCTCGTTAGCACCGAAACGGCCGTTCCGACCGCCGAACGATGCGTTTTCCATGCGAGCGGACGAACGCAATCCCGGCCATCTTGGACTCGTCGAGTTCGTATCGGTCGACGTCTGCTGAATCGCGGTCCACCCGATAGACCGTCCCGTCGTCGGTCATCGCATCGAGCGCCTCGCGAACTCGAGAGTCGGTGAGATCGCACGCGTCGGCGAGTTCGGTGACGGTCTTCGGCTCGGGGTCGGATTTCAGTTCTTCGGCGACGAGGTGGGCGTGGCTCAGCACGAGCATCCCTCGGTTGTGCTCATGTCTTCGTCCGCAGTCGCGGACGGCGTGTGGTCGGGGCGGCCGAGTTGCGGGCATTGAGGAGGAACCAGACGCCGATGAGGGCGGTCAGGGCGGGGAACCAGGCGGGCAGCACGGCGGTAACGGTTTTCGCATGGATGCCAAAAATAGGGCTTTTCAACCCCTCGTGTGTATTAGTACCATGGGGTTAAGTGGCACGAAGACGCCGATCGACGATATAGCGTACCTTGCACGATCCGAACACCGTGCGCCAACGCTTATCGCGCTCACGGTTCGTCCTCGAAGCCGGTCCGAACTCTGGGAGATGACCGGCGTTTCGGAGTCCACGATCAGACGGACGCTCAGCGAGTTCGAAGATCGCGATTGGGTTTACAGGGATGGATATCAGTACGCGGTGACACAACTGGGTGCCTTCGTTGCGTCAGCGATGGCGGATGTGATCGACCGAGTCGAAACCGAACAGAAGCTACGTAACGTTTGGCGCTTGCTTCCGGGTGAAGAAAGCGGTTTCACCATCGACATGTGCTCGGATGCAACCGTAACGGTCGCTGACCCCGAGGACCCATCCCGGCCGATCACCCGTTTCTGTTCGCTAATCGAGGAGACGGATCGATTGCGGTTTACCGGCCTCGACGTTGCCATGCTCGATTCGTGTAAGAACGAACTCTGCCGGAGAGTTATCGATGGGATGGAAACAGAGCTCATCAACCCGCCGAGGGTGGCCGATTACATTCGCTCGGACTGCCCGGATCTGTTCTCGGAGGCATTAGAGAGCGGCAATCTCGATGTCCGATTACACGATGGGTTACCGCCGTTTGGGGTCAGTATATGCGACGACCGAATCGCAATAATTGGGTACGGCACCGAGGGGGTTACGGTTCGAGTTCTTGTCGACACCGACGCGACAGACGCGCGCGAATGGGCGGAATCAACCTTCGCTTCCCACCGACGAAAGACGCCAACACTCCCTCTCGAAAACGATCTTTGATACGGACTGCTGTAAGTCGTTTCCGGCGCAACCGCAGGACGGGCGCGGTTGCACCGGTAAATCGTTACAGCAGACCGTATGAGGCGGTGATCGGACCGGTTGGTGTTCTTTTCCCTTGCTCCACGGGACCCACCAGCCGGATGAGAGGCGAGACCATCGGGCCCCCGGAGGACAGTAGGTAGCCGTTCGTAGCGGAACCAAGAGGTAGCTGTGACGGGTCCCGCCGTGTTTCCGGTCACCTCGCTTGCAATGACGACGCGGTTTTTCAGCACCTGATCGATCGGCAACGACTGCGGAACTCGCAGACTCCACACGGGCTGTTGCCTGCTGCGCACACGGCATGAGGTAGCTATCTAACCTTGTGGCACGTTACCACGAATGCCGCAAGGCAACTGAGACACAATGGTAGACGCGTACAAACTCGACTGTGAATCGGAAGCCGGCGATTGCCGCTTTATCATCCAGTCGGAGAACGAACTCGAAGCGGTCGAACTGGCCAAGAACCACATGCAGGAGGACCACGGACGGGACTACTCGGACGACGAACTCCGAGAGGAGCACCTCCAGGTGGTCTGATCCATGACATCCGAACGAGAGGTCACCCACGGGGTCGACACCGAGGAGTTCGCTGCGTTCGCGGAACACGCCGCCGAGAATCCCGAGGAAGTCCGGCTCGGGCTACGCGCCCGGTCGACCTACGAGGGGACCTGTGCCCACAGTCTGGCGACGATAGACTCGTACGATCTCGGCGGCGAGACGATCGAGCGCGACACCCGCGCGTACACGATCCCGTACGGCGGGTGGAAGGAAGTGCTAGAGGCCGGCGGCTGGGCCGGGGCGACGGATCGAATGGAGCCGATCGAGGTTGCGCTCTCCGCGCTTGCCTCGTGCATCAACGTCGGCATTACCATCAACGCCGTCGCAACCGGCGTCGACATCGATCACCTCGAGACGCGCGTTCGCACCGACTTTGACCCCGGCGTCCTCTTCAGTGTGGAGGATCTCGGGAACGCCGACACGGTGTTCGAAAACTTGATCGCCGAGATCGAGATCGAGAGCCCCGACCTCGACAAGGATGAGGTCGACGAGTGGGCTCGGCGGGCGCCAGTCTACACGCTCGTCTCGCTCGAACAGGACGTCAACCTCACGGTGAATACGCCTGCTGAGGTGGGTGCCGACGACTGAGGTGGGGACAAATGGCAAACTCACTCGATGTCGATAAACTGGAACAAGCGGTGAAATCAGTCTACGAGGATGTCGCGGAGGACTCCGACGAAGAGTATCACTTCGAGATGGGGCGAGAGCTGGCGGAACGTCTCGGGTATCCGCCGGCGCACCTCGATCAAATTCCCGTGGCGGCGATGGAATCGTTCGCCGGCGTTGGGTACTACTTCGATCTCGCTGCTATCGAGGACGGAGACGACGTCCTCGATCTCGGCAGTGGATCGGGCACGGACGCGTTCGTCGCAGCGCTTCACACGGGGAACGCCGGAAGCGTGACCGGCTTAGACATGACGGACCAGCAACTCGAGAAGGCTCGCACGTTGCGCGACGATGCGGGAATGGAGCACGTCTCGTTCGAGCACGGCTACATCGAGGACGTTCCCTTCGACGATGGGACCTTCGATGTCGTCATCTCGAACGGGGTCATCAACCTCTCACCGGACAAGCCGCAGGTGTTCGAGGAAGCCCATCGGGTGCTCGCCCCCGGCGGTCGGCTTGCCATCTCCGATATCATCAGCGAGGAGCTACTGCCGGAGAGCATCAAAAACGACGAAGACCTCTGGGCGGCCTGCATCGGCGGGGCCGAGCAGATCGACCGGTATACGACGTCCATCGAAGCGGCTGGCTTCTCGGTGACAGACGTCCGAGAAAACACGCAGTACGAATTCGTCTCGGAGCGGGCGGCGAACGCGTGCCAGAAGTACGGCGTCAAGAGCATCTCACTCGGGGCGACCAAATAATCACCATGACGACGAATCACCCGGTCGCGGACGAACAGGAAGAACAGGTCCAAATTGAGTCGCAACTCCGGAACGGAGCGCTGTTGATGGCACTCGCCGGAATCGCGTTCGTCGGTTACGGCGTCGTGTTTCTCGTGATGAATTTCGTGGGGGATGGCTTCGAACTCGGCGTCAGTACGCTGGATGGGATGACGAGCGCCGAACTCGATCCGACGGTGGCGTACTACATCAGTCACCTCCACGTCGCCACTGCCGCGTTCATAATCTCGACGGGCATCGCCATCACGGGCCTCTCGTGGTACGGCGTGCGCCAGCGACTCACCTGGGCGTGGACGACTGCGATCGTCACAGCTGTCGTCGGCCTGGCGCTCGCGTTACCGATGCATTGGACGGGAAATGCGTTCTCCCACGATTGGGTGACGCATCTCGGACCGATCTACCTCGCGACGATCGTGTTCATTGTCGGGGTTGTGTTGTCGTACCGAGGAGTTCACACCGCGTAGCTGATCTGACCGATCCATGTTTTCGCTTATCGGTTCACCAGCGTTCGTCGTACTGCATACGGGCCATAGCGTGACCCTTGTAGAGTACCTGTTCCGGGTCTTCGTGTCCCTGCTAGCCTTCGGTGGTATCGGCGTCACCATTTTCTGGGGCGTCCGAACGATCGGAGCCGTCCATTCGAAGGTCAGCAGGCGCGGAGACATCAACGAGAATGAGCCGTAAATCGCAGTTTAGTGGACCGGCACGGGAAGCCACCGACACGGTCGACTCACCGCCGACAAGTCCTGCTCCCGAGGCCCGGCGGACGGCCCCGCTGGCCTGCCCGGTTGTCTTCGTGTTCGTGCCGTCCCGTACGCACTCGCCCGCCGCACCTTCGTCTGGGTGGGGCCCGACGCTACTACTGGCAGTCGAAATTCGACGTGGAAACTATTGATACTGCCGGACAAAACTATTCACACGTCGATCGCACTCGAACGGCCGTCGCCACAAGCGACGATCCGTGAGACGCGATCGAGTGTTCACTGACTTTTGTCCGGCAGTATGAGTAACGCAGAGTGGGGATACCTGTTACACCGGCCGATACAGAATGGACCGTCTCGTGCTGAATACGCGCGGTGTATCGTTCCATGGCGTCAGGGAAACAGATCATAGTTTATAGATCGCGGCGTTCCACCCTTCCCCTGACGGCTGAAGCTCGAATCCACAGAAACTCTCCCCTTCTGACGACCCGTATAACACCAGCCGAGACGCGGGAAATCTCCCAAGACGGTCGGGCCGGGAAGGTGCACATCGGGCCATCACGATATCGTGAAACACCTGCAAGTTCCGGGCTGGTGACCTTCCCCATGTGAAGCGGAGATACGCTATCCATGGCGGAGCAAACCCAGCGTGAGTCGAATTCGGGTGAATCGGAGTCACATTCTACGGTTCGGAACGTCGTTCTCGTCGTTCTCGATACGGCACGGGCGCGGCGAGTCGCCGGAGACTGGGGCCAGACCGATGAGAACGAATGGGACGAGAATAACGGGGCCGCAGCCACCCACGATCGGACGACCCCGGAACTGCACCGGCTCGCCGAAACGGGAACGACGTTCGAGAACGCGTTCGCGACGGCACCGTGGACGCTTCCCTCCCACGCCTCGATGTTTACCGGGCTCTACGCCTCCGAGCACGGCACCCACGGCGACCACACGTATCTCGATTCCGACCTGCGGACGCTCCCCGAGGCGTTCGACGACGCCGGCTTCGAAACGATCGGCGTCTCGAACAATACGTGGATCACCGAAGAGTTCGGCTTCGACCGCGGCTTTGACGACCTGCGCAAGGGCTGGCAGTACATCCAGTCAGAAACCGACATGGGGACCGTCGTCCGCGGCGAGGACCTCCACGAGAAGCTTCGGGCGACCCGTAACCGCCTCTTCGACGGCAACCCGGTCGTCAATGCGGCGAACATCCTCTACAGTGAACTCTTCCAGCCGGCGGGCGACGACGGGGCGTCCCGCTCGGCGGACTGGGTCGAAAACTGGCTCGCCACCCGCGACGACGACCGGCCGTTCTTCCTGTTCTGTAACTTCATCGAACCCCACGTCGAGTACGACCCGCCGCGCGAGTTCGCGGAGCGATTTCTCCCCGCGGATGCGACCTACGAAGAGGCGACCGCGATCCGACAGGACCCGCGCGCCTACGACTGCGAGGACTACGAGATCACCGACCGCGAGTTCACGCTGCTCCGCGGCCTGTATCGCGCGTCGCTGGCGTACGCCGACGCGCAGGTCGGCCGGCTTCGGGAGGCGCTCGAGACGAACGACGAGTGGGAGGACACGCTCGTCGTCGTCTGCGGCGACCACGGCGAACACGTCGGGGATCACGGATTCTTCGGTCACCAGTATAACCTCTACGACACCCTGCTCAACGTCCCGCTCGTCTGTCACGGTGGCCCCTTCGTCGGTGGCGACCGCCGCAGTGAACTCGTGCAACTGCTCGACGTGCCGCTGACGGTGCTCGAAGCCGCCGGCGTCGACGACCCCGAACTGCGCGAGCAAGCGACGGGCTACTCGCTGTATCCCGGCTCGAGGCCGGACGCGCCCTCGGCCGGAGCGACATCGGCAACGACGACCGCCGCGACCGGGACGCCGAAACCGGACGCGACGGCACCCGCGGCGGCACCGAACTCGCGGGACGCCGTCTTCGCCGAGTACGTCGCTCCGCAGCCCTCGATCGATCGGCTCGAAGCGCGGTTCGACGACGTTCCGGACCGCGTCCGCGAGTTCGACCGGCGGCTCCGGGCGATTCGGACGAGCGAGTACAAGTACGTCCGCGGCGACGACGGCTTCGAGCGGCTCCACCACGTCGAAACCGATCCGCACGAACGGACGGACATTTCGGACGCGGAACCGGAGACGGTTCGGCGACTCCGCCAGCGCCTCGAGGACGAGTTCGAGCCGCTCGGAGAGTCGGTTTCGACAGGCGAGGTGGCGATGCGAGAGGGAACGAAGGAACGACTCGCGGATCTCGGCTACCTGTAGCGTGGCCCCGCAAATCGAGCGCGAGTCGGCCGCGAACACCGATCGATCGAACCAGCAGACGGCGAACGACATGTCAGCTACTGAGCCACACTCGGGGTCGGAGCACGACGCCGACGGATTCGTCGACTTCGTTCGTGCCTACACCAAGACGTGGGTTCACGCGCTCGCCGCTGCGGCGTTGACCGCCTTCGGAACGCTGACGGTCGTCAACCGCTGGTTCGCTGCGCTTGCACTCGCCGCCTATCTCGTCCCGCTCGTCGTCCTCTACGCCCGCTGGCGCAGGACGGGCGGTGAACTCGGAATGGGGCCGGGTGCTGCTGATCAGTCCGCAAGCCGTTCCGTGGCGCAATCGATGGACGATCAGCAGCCCCAGAGCCAGGAGGACGAGCCGGCCGCTGTGTCAGCGTCGGTGAACGAGAATGTGAGTGATGCTGCGACTGCTCCGGATACCGATGAAACTGCGAGCGACAGTACACCTCACGAACCGGCAGTCGACGCCGGTACAGCGCCGGACGAAGAGCAATCGACGGCGGACGTGCCCCGTTCTCGTCCGGATCGAGACGTCGAATGGACCACCGCCGACGCACCCACCGAGGCACCGCTCTCCGACGTAGCCATCACTGACGCCGGGCACAGCTATGCCGTCGGCGACGGTGGCGTCGTCCTTGCCAGTTCGAACGCCGGCGACTGGCGCACCGTCCTCGAAGACGGCCCCGCCGCCGCCGGCAACGATCTTGCCGGCGTCGCCGCAACCGACGACGGCGATGCCGTCTGGATCGCCGGCGACAGCGGGACCGTCGCCCGGATCGATACCGCCACCGACCGCCACACCGACTACACGGCTCCGACCGGAATCACCGACAACTGGCTCGGCATCGCCGTCGGCGGCGACGCCGGAACCGAGACGATCCTGCTCAGCAACGGCTCCGGGGAACTGCTCTGCGGGCGCTACCGACGCGATCCGACCGGTACGGACAACGCAACGAGCGGGCCCGGTGAACTCGCGTGGGACGAGCCGCTCACCCCCGGCAGCGGCTCCAGTCTGAGCGGCGTCGACCTCGCCGACGACGCGATGGGCTACTGCTGTGACACCAACAACGGCGTCTTCGAGACGACCGACGGCGGCACGTCGTTCTCCCGAATCGGCCTCGACGATGCGGCGGGGACGTTCACGGACATCGTCGCGGCTACCCCTGCCAGTCCGTCGCCGGTACCGGTACTGGTCAGCGCCGACGACGGCGTCGTCCACCGATACGACGGCGCGACCTGGACCCCAGAGCGCGTCACGGATACCGCAGTGACCGGCCTCGCAGTCGGCGGCGAGCGACTGCTCGCCTGCACCGACGACGGAGCGGTGTTCGAACGGCAACTGAACTCGACCGAGTTCAGTTCTGCGACTGGGATAGCCGACTCGCTGCGGGCGGTTGCGGTCGGGCCGCCGCGAGCGGTCGCCGTCGGTAGCGACGGCGCGATCGTGGAGCGCCAGCACTGAACGGGTCTCGAGATCATGGAAGGCCCGGCATACGCCCGAGTACGGGTTGCTTTCTCCCGGTGGCTGACGGCGCTGTACCGGTTCAGCGGTGGGTCTCGCTGTATCGCCTCGCGTCTCCGTACGGGAGCGGCGACTCCCTGCGAGTACCGTAGCGACGACATAACATTTCCACCCGAGGTCGACGGCCCACTATGAGATCGAACGCCCCGGGTGAGTGCCAGTCGGTCGTCGTACCAGGGATTACCGCGCCGAGTTCAGTTGCGTGTGTTCGATCGCTCGCTCGGCGCGGGATTCGGACGATCGTCGTCTCGAGCGACGAGCGGACGCCAGCCGCGAAATCGCGGTACTGCGACGAGGCGGTCGTCGTGCCGTCTCCCTACGAGGATCTGCTCGCCTATCGGGATGCGCTGCAGGCGCTTGCGATGCGGCCGGACGTGCGGACGATAATTCCGGTCAGAGAGCCCGACGTGTACGTCCTCTCGAAGTACCGCGACGAGTTCAGCGAGCATATCGGAACGCCCTGGCCCGAGATGGATACGCTCGCCAGGGCGCAGGACCGGGTTGAACTCTTCGAGGCGGCGGCGAACGCGGATGTCGGCGCGCCGGAGACGGTGTTGTGTACGGAGCTTCCGGAATCGGGCGAGTGGATCGTCAAGCCGCGGTACTCGGTACTGGGCGACGAGTATCTCGACCGGTACGGCCCGGAGACGTGTATCGCGCCGCCATCGACGCGGTATCTGGAAACGGAGAACGACGGGACGGCACCCGGCACGGTGGCGGCCGCGGCTGCGACTGCCGGCGCGACGGCGACAACGAGTACGACCGGGACGACCCGGACGGCTATCGACGTGAACGAAAGCGTCGAGGACGGTTCGTCGAACGCGGATACGGCCGTCGACTCGACCGGCGAGCGCGTTTCGACGACGAGCAGTACCGTTACGGCGTCGTCCACGGCTACCGAGAGCACGGCCAGTACCAGTTCCAGTACGACCGAGACGAGCGCGAGCGCCAATACCAATACGACCACCAGTACGAGTACGAATACGAATACGAACACGAACACGAACGCGAACAGCGGGACCGCCGACGCACCCTCCCTCGAAACGCTCCGAACCGAGATGGGACACACGCCGATCAGGCAGGAATACGTCCCGACGACGGACGAGTACGGCTTCTTCGCCCTCTACGACCACGGCGAGCCGGTCGCCACGTTCCAGCACCGCCAACGCCGGGGCTACAGCTACGCCGGCGGCCCGAGTTCCTACCGCGAATCGGTCTGGATTCCCGAACTCGAACGCGCGGGACGTGCCCTGCTCGATCACCTCGAGTGGCACGGCCTCGCGATGGTCGAGTTCCTTCGCGACGAGGAGACGGGCGAGTTCAAGCTGATGGAGGTGAACCCGCGGTTCTGGTCGTCGCTGCCGTTTTCGGTCCAGACGGGGGCCGACTTTCCCTACTACTACTGGCTGCTCGCGGGCGACGAGCGCGAGCGGATCGACCACGACTACGAGGTCGGGATCGGCGGCCACCTCGTCCGCGGCGAATTGTTACACCTCTACTCGATCCTGACGGCCGACGTGCCGCTGGTCGAGAAACCGCCGTTCCGGACGGCGTTGTGGGACATCTGCCGGTCGATGGCAACCGAGCGCCGGTGTGATTATCTCAGTCGTGACGACCCGCGGCCGTTCGTTCGGGATCTCGCGAACGCGGCGACCGAGTTCGATCCGCGGTAGCGATCGCGCGGCCGGTTCCGGGTCGATCAGACGCCGAGAGCGAGCGTCGATCGAGAGCGGAGAGACACCGTTATTTGGCTCGCCGCGCGAGATCCGTTGTGGACGACGATGCCGAACGGTCGACGGCCAGCCCTACCCCCGGACCGAGCCGCTGTCGACTCTGCGGGACGGCACTGACGCCCGCCGAGAGCGACAGTGACGAGCAACCGACCCACAGCAATGCCACAGCCACGAACACCTTCTGTTCGACCGGCTGTCGGCAGATCGACGAGACGCTCGATGAGCCAACCCCTGGCGACGAAGCCGGTCAGCCCGCCGCCGGCTCGACGCCCAGCATCGAGACCGCAGACGACTCCGCGGCCACGTCCGCCGACGCCCCAGCACCCGACCGAACCTTCCTCCGCGTCGACGGCATGTACGCCGCCACCTGCGAACGCTACCTCGAATCGGTCGCGAAATCCCAGGACGGCGTCACCGACGCCGCCGCGAGCTACGTCACCGAAACCATCCGCATCGATCACGACCCCGCCCGCAGCTCCGCCGCCGAACTCGAGGCGGCACTGACGACGACCGGCTACACAGCCTACCGCCGCGAAGAGGCCTCGAGCGACGACGAGACCGGCGGCACGCGACGCTCGCGCGAGATGTCCGGGCTGCGAAAGCGACGGACGGACGATATGCTCGAAGTTCGGTACGTCATCGGCATCGTCTTCGGATCGTTCCTGCTCATCCCCTACGCCGCGCTCCTGTATCCGACGTACCTCGCCTCGGTCTTCGACTGGCGAGTCCTCGCCCTCTACGACGAGGCGTTTACCGGATTCGGCGGCCTACTCTTTTTGCCGCTGTTTTTCACCGTCACCGGTGCCGTCCTCTATCTCACCGGCATGCCGCTCTTACGGGGTGCCTACGTCAGCCTCAAACACCGCCAGCCGAGCACCCAACTGCTCGCGTCGCTCACCGTCGTGAGCGCCTTCTGCTACGGCACCATCGCCTTCGTCTCCGGTCGCAACGACCTCTACTACGACCTGACGATCATCGTCGCCGCCATCGTCATGGCCGCGCTCTTCTACGAAGCGACGGTCAAGCGCCAGGCCATGGACCGGCTCACCGAACTCACGATCTCGCAGGTCGACACGGCCCGCGTGTTCGACAGCGCCGGTTCGGAGACCGGCTCCGACCCCGCCGACCCCACCGCCGCTGCGACGACGGCCGCCGACCCCGATACATCGACGCAGCACACCCGGACCGTCCCCGTCACCGACCTCTCCGCCGGCGACCGAGTCCTCGTCCGAGCCGGCGAACGCATCCCCGTCGACGGCGAACTCGTCGCGAGTTCGTGTACGGTCGACGAAGCGGTCGTCACCGGCGAGTCGCTCCCGATCTCGAAAACCCCCGGCGACGCGGTCGTCGGCGGCTCCGTCGTCACCGGCGACGCCGCGATCGTCGCCGTCGGCGACCGAACCGACAGCAGCATCGACAGGCTCACTCGAACCGTCTGGAACCTCCAGAGCGCAGCCCACGGCATCCAGCGGCGCGCCGACGAACTCGCGGCGATCTTCCTCCCGATCGTGCTCGGCGCTGGGGCACTCGTGGGCGCCTGGAACGTCTTTCACGGGAACGGACTCGCGTCAACAACGACGGTACTGGCCGTGCTCCTGACGATCATGGTGGCGAGTCCGTGGGCGCTCGGCCTCGCAACGCCCTACTCGATCGCGTCGAGTATCCGCGAGGCCATGGACCACGGTATCGTCGTCTTCGACGAAACCGTCTTCGAGCGATTGCGAGAGATCGATACCGTCGTCTTCGATAAAACCGGGACGCTGACGACGGGCGAGATGACGGTACTCGAGGCCGATGGCTCGCCGGCTCTGCTTCGAGCGGCCGGCCGACTCGAACGACACGCATCCCACCCGGCCGCCGCGGCGATTACGGCGGCGTTTGCGTCGAATGGAGGCCCCGGTTCCTCGGGTTCCCCGGACGCCCCGAACGCGGTCGACGACTCGGCATCCGACGGCGGCACGGTCGACGATTCGACGCGTTCACGAGACGAGAGAGAGTCCACCGACCCCACCGACCGTCCCGATCCCACCGACTCCGCCGGCGACGAGTTCGTCCGCGAGTTCACCGATCACGGCAACGGCGTCTCGGGCGTCGTCGACGGCGACCGCCTCCTCGTCGGCCACCCCGACCTGTTCGGTGACCGCGACTGGGACCTCGATCCTGAACTCGCGGAGCGAGCGAGCGACGCACGCGAGGCGGGGAATCTCCCGGTCGTGATCGGCCGGAACGGTCGCACCGAGGGCCTCGTCGTCGTGGGTGACGAAGCCCGGGACGACTGGGAAGAAACCGTCACGGCCCTCTCCGAGAGCGGCGTCTCGGTCGTCGTGCTCACCGGCGACGAGGGCCGCTCCGCTGACGCGTTCGCCCGCCATCCGGGCGTCGACCACGTCTTCACCGGCGTCCCGCCGGACGGCAAAACCGAAGCCATTCGCCGGCTCCGGACCGACGACCGCGTCGCGATGGTCGGCGACGGAACGAACGACGCCCCGGCGCTCGCCGCGGCGGATCTGGGGCTCTCGCTCGGCGGCGGCACGGCGCTGGCCTCCGACGCGGCCGACCTCGCCATCGTCGACGACGACCTCACCGGCGTCGAGCGCGCGTTCGCACTCGCGCGCGCCGCCCGCCGCCGCGTCGTCCGGAACCTGGCGCTCGCACTCAGCTACAACGCCATCGTCGTTCCGCTCGCCCTGGCCGGCCTCCTGAATCCGCTGTTTACCGCCGTTGCCGTCGGCGTTTCCGCCGGCCTGATCGTGCTGAACTCGTCGCGGTCGCTGCTTCCGGCGTAGGACGGCTTCCGAACTCGGTGGACTCGGACACGAGATGCGGACGAACGGCCAGCACTGGCCAATTACTCGAGTTCAACTGGCGCGCCGCAGGCGGGACAGACGAGTTCGGCCTCGTCGTCGTCGCCGATTCGCAGGTGGTCGCGGTCGCAGTCGGGACAGGTGACGTTCCGATCCTCGAGTACGGGAATGCGCGTGACCCGCACGTCCTCGCTGTCCCGGGGCGCGCCGAGCGCGAGCGCGACGACGCGGTCGTCCGAGTCGTTCCGGCCGGACTGGAACTCGCCGGGGGCGAACCGGACGGCCTCGAACTCACCGACGACGAGTTCGTGTTCGTCGCCGGCCGCGCTCTCGACTGCCGCGTCGGCGGCGCGGTCGCGTTCGATCTCGAACGTCGCTTCGCCGGCGAGCACGACGAAGACCTCCTCCTGATCCATATGCGTGTGCACCGACCCGCTGAATCGTTCGCCGGGGTCGAGAACGTAGCGCGTAATCGCGAGGTGCTCGGTCCCGAGCGGGACCGCGAGTTCGCGTCGATCCGAGTGATAGTCGGTCGAGCGCGGATCGATATCGTCGATCGAGACGTGCTCCATACCGGGCTGTTCACGAGCGCTCGCCATGAACTCGGGGGCGGTCCGGCGAGTCGGTAGCGGCGTCGGGTCCGACTCCGATTTTCGTCGGGTCCCGGAGACGCCCCGCCACCTCTTTGCTCGTCGGCGGATTCAGATCCCCACATGTTCCACGGCGAGGAGTTCTGGCTCGTCCGGCTACTGTTCCAGCGGGGGCTCGCGCTGTTGTATCTGCTCGCCTTTCTCGTGGCCGCTTTCCAGTTCCGCCCGCTGGCCGGCGAGGACGGCCTCCTGCCGATAGAGTGGTACGCCGAGGGCGCGTCGTTCCGCGAACGGCCGAGCCTCTTCTATTTCGTCCCGACCGATCGGGCGATCGGCTTCGCAGCCTGGAGCGGCGTCGGCCTCGCTGCGCTGGCGCTGCTCGCCGTGCCCTACTGGGTGCCCGATAGCTACGCCACGCCCGCGTCGATGGCCCTGTGGACCGCAATGTGGCTGCTCTACCTCTCCTTCGTCAACGCCGGCCAGACGTTCTACGGCTACGGCTGGGAGTCGATGCTGCTCGAAACCGGCTTTCTCGCCATCTTCCTCGGTGCCGGCTCCGTCGCGCCGCCGTTTCTCATCATCCTGTTGCTCCAGTGGGTACTCTTCCGAAACATGTTCGGCGCGGGGCTGATCAAACTCCGCGGCGACGACTGCTGGCGGGACCTCTCCTGTATGGACTCCCACTACGAGACCCAACCGATTCCAAACCCCGTCAGCTGGTTCGCCCACCACCTCTCGAAACGAGTTCACCGCGTGGAGACGTTCGGTAACCACGTCGTCGAACTCGCGGTGCCGTTTCTCTACTTCGCACCGCAGCCCGCCTCGGCGCTGGCCGGGCTCGCCACGATCGGCTTTCAGGGGTGGCTGATGGCCACCGGGAATTTCGCCTGGCTGAACGCGATCACGATCGTCCTGGCGATTCCGACGTTCAGCGACGGCGTGCTCGCGGCCGTCCTCCCGCTTTCCGCGCCGGCGGCTGCCGCGACGCCGCTGTACCTCCAGGCGCTCGCCGTCGTCGTCGCGCTCGTCGTGGTCGCGATGAGCATCCGTCCCGTCGAGAACATGCTCTCGGAAAGTCAGACGATGAACACCGCCTTCGATCCGCTACACCTGGTCAACACCTACGGGGCGTTCGGCTCCATCACGCAGACGCGCTACGAAATCGTCATCGAGGGGACGACCGACGAGGAGATCACCGACGACACGGTGTGGCGCGAGTACCGGTTCAAGGGGAAGCCGACAGATCCCGAGCGCCGCCCGCCCCAGATCGCCCCGTACCACCTGCGCCTGGACTGGCAGCTCTGGTTCGCCGCGATGGCCCCGACGCCGCGTCGCCACCCCTGGTTCCTGCGATTCCTGGGCAAACTCCTCGAGGGCGACGCGGAGACGCTGTCGCTACTCGCCGAGGACCCGTTTGCCGGCTCCGAACGGCCGGCCCACGTCCGTGCAGTCCGGTATCGCTACCGGTACACGACGCCCGAGGAACGCGCCGAAACCGGCCGGTGGTGGCACCGCGAGCGCGTCAGTTCCTACGTCCACCCCGTCTCGCTGACCGACGTGCGACGGCGAGCGCCCGGCTGGTCGGCGGACTAACGGCGTCCCGAACCGGACTCATACGGACTGCTGTAAGTCATTTCCGGCGAAATCGCAGGGCGGGCGCGGTTGCGCCGGTAAATCGTTACAGCAGACCGTATCACGCGTCGCTCCCCTCGGCGTCAGGAGTCCCGTCTCGCTGGCGGGGTCTTCGAGACGATTTTGCCGAAGAGGTCGCGGTTGTTCGCCACCACCTGGTAGCCGCGTTCGCGCAGCCGATCGTACTCCTCGAAGTGCCGGAGAAACTGGACGAACTCGCGCGCCGGACCGTCGATATCGGAGCGAAGGAAAGCCTGCTCGATCGAGGCACCACATGAGTAGACGCCCTCTTCGGTAAGCAGGTGCGAGCAGTCCTCGTAGCTCTCGGGGAGTTCGGCCCGCAGTTCCGGCGTCAGGTCGCTGAACCCGACGAGCCGGATCGATGACCGTTCCGAGAGGTGGTCCGCCCACCAGGTACAGAACCCGCAGTCGTCGTCGTAGACGAGCGTTGGTCGCTCCATACCCGGACACACGTCCCGTATCCACTAACGTTTACTGCGGCGTCGGTCCGAAGCCGGCCGTCTCCGGCACGCCGGCGACGCACCGAACCGTCGAGTTCACTTCGCGTCGACCCCAACATCCATTCCCCTTACCCGCGAATACCGGCCCGAGAGAGCGATGGAACGGTTCGTCACCCTCATCGTCGCCGGCGGGCTCTGTCTCCTCGCCGGCCTCTGGCTCGCCGAACTCGTCGCGGTCGGCTCCCCGCCCTGGATCGCCGGCGCGGCGCTTGCGCTCTGTGGCACCGTCGCCATCCTCGCCGGAATCCGGCGCGAACTCACCGTCTCGCCGTTCGCGTGAGTCCGAACTGTCGGCGAGCGCGGTGTGACGGTGACAGTGCACCACCCCATCGTAGCGGTCGACAGCGCTCGGCGGGACTCGCGACGCGGACCGCCAGAACACTCTTTGTGGCCCCCTCCGATGCAGCCCCATGAGCAGCGCGGCTCGCCCGCTCTCGGAACCGCAGGTCCTCGCCCACGCCAAGCAACGGCTCTTCCCCGCGGCGAGCGACCGGTCCTACGTCGTGGCCGACACCCAGTTCGCACGCGAGGAGTGGCTCCCCGGCCAGCCCATCGATCCCGCCGTCCGCGACCGACTCGCCCCGTTCAACCACGTCGAAATCGGCGGCGGCTTCCCTGACCTCGTCGGCGTGCACGAACTCGGCGAACTCGATCCGGAACTGCTGGCCGTCGACCGCCTCGGTGACGACCCGCCGCTGCTCGCCATCGAAGCCAAGGGGTACGCGAGCGGCGGCGTCGACACCCAACGTGGCATCGTCCAGGCCTACGACCGACTCCACGAGGCCAACGCGGCGTACCTCGCCGCCCCGGTAGAGGCGATCACGGACACCGATCGAACGCTCGCGCGAGAGCTGAACGTCGGCGTCCTCGGCGTCGACACCACGGGAGCGGTCGACGTGCTCGAATCCCCGCGCCTCGTCGGGAACCGGACTGCGACCGAGGCCTCGGCGCTACGATTTCAGGCCAGCGCCCAGGGCGTCGCAGAGAACTCCTTCGGGCTGAACCACCCGAAGAACTACCTCGGCTACCCGCTCGCCCACTACGCCGACGGCGACACCGCGAGCCTCCTCTCCGAGTTCAACGTCGTCGGAGCGGTCCGAGACGCCAGGCGCGGGGCCGCGTTCCTCGGGCTGATCGAGGACCGCGAACGGGTCGCGCTGACCGCCCTCGGCGAGGAGGTGATCCGCTTCGGGAAAGCCCACTGTGGCTCCGTCGAGGCGGCGCTCGAGACGTTCTCCGACTGGTATCGCTCGCGAAAGCGGTTCGTCGACCTCGCGCCGGCCTGGGGACAGTTGGCCCGCCGCGTTCTCTTCGAATACCCCGCAACGGAACTGCTCGTCAACGAACTCCAGACGATGCACGACGACTGGATTCCCGAGCCGTCGCTGGTCGACCTCGTGATCCACCTCCACGAACTCCACCCGACGTTCGCCGTCGAGTTGTTCGTTCGCGGCGACGAGGCGGTTCGCCGGCGGGTGCTGACCGCCGAGGGCGACCTCCAGCGCGCTGAACTCGAGGATGGCGACATCTACCACTCGCCGACGGTGTTCCAGTTGAAGACGATGCTCTACCACGTCGGCATTCTCACGGCGAACGGGACGGAACCGCACCGACTCGACCCGACCGCAGATATCTGGGCGCTTCGCGAGCCCGTTTGAGCGCTCGTGCGCTCGGATCGGTCCGTACGATCGAGCGGGCACCGAAGCGACAATTGATGCTATCCATAGCTGTTGCGAAGCCGTACTAAACACGGAGAACACATGTAACAATAGTTTCTTGTTCAGAGCATGGAGATAACTCGTCATTTCACGGCCACCGTGTACGTGGTGAACGACGGGGCGACAGCACTGCACGAACACGAGCACGTCGGAAAAACGATCCCGCCGACGGGCCACGTCGACCGGGACGAACTCCCCCACGAAGCCGGCCTTCGAGAAGTTCGGGAGGAAACCGGACTCGATCCGACGCTCCTCGACGACACGCGATCAGTCGATACCCCCGGCGGTCGGGTGCTCCCGCAGCCCCGCCACCAGATGCTATACGATATAAACGTCCACGACGGGACCGTTGGCCATCAGCATATCGACCACGTCTACTACGCTACGGTCCCGGATCGCGACCTCTGTCCCGGACCCGGTGAAGTCGGAGCGGATGCATGGCGATGGTATCGGATACCGGAACTTCGGACGAGTGAACTCCCGGCGAACGTCGTTCGATTCGGCGTCGAAGCTATTCGAACGGCTACCGATTCGGCTGAGCGGGAGTGAACTCGTCGCTTCCGGATCTCCTTTACTCGGTCCTACCACTAGAACCGTCTCATACGGGCGCTCGTCGGAGGGCTGGCTGCGATACACGAGATGCCAGGACACACGAGTTTCCGGGAGACGTACCGTTATGCCACGCGCCCCACGTCCGTTACGTATGAGCGAACCGACGGGCGAAGCGGCCGACGCGAACGTCTCGGTCCACGAGGGCATCACCTACGCCGACCGCGAGGCCGGCGAAATGGAACTCGACCTGTACCTCCCCGGCGAAGAGCGTCCGCCGCTGGTCGTCTACATCCACGGGGGCGGGTGGATCGCCGAAACCCGCGACAACGTCCCCGATCCGGCGCGCTACGCGGCCGAGTGGGGCTGTGCAATCGCCAGCGTGAGTTACCGTCTGGCCGAGGTGCCGGACGACGCCGGGCCGGAGATGCAGGGGATGTACGACCCGACCAACCCGACTCCCCGGGGAGCGTTCCCCGCACACTTCGTCGACGTAAAGGCCGCGATTCGGTGGCTTCGAGCCAATGCCGCGGAATACGGCTACGACGCGGAGCGCATCGCGGCGTGGGGGTCCTCGGCGGGCGGCCACCTGGCCCTGCTCGCGGGCGTCGTCGAGGACGTGATGGATCTCGGAGCGGCGTTCGACGGTGAACTGAAGAAGTCCGTCGCACCCGACACCTCGGGGGCTGTACAGGCAGTCGTCAGCTGGTACGGTCTCACCGACTTCACGTTCGCGGCGGACAACGCACCCGGCATTCCCTCGCTGCTACTGGGCGGCCCCGCGTCCGACCGCCCGAAGCGGTTCGAGCAGGCGAGCCCCATCACCCACGTCTCCGCGGACAGTCCACCGACGCTCCTGATGCACGGGCGAGCTGACGAGGTCGTAGCCGTCGAACACAGCCGGCGATTCTTCGATGCGTTGGACGAAGCAGGTGTGAACGCCGTCTTCTACGAGTTACACGACCGCAACCACGTCTGGGCAGAGCGCATCAAGGACATCGAATCCGAACGGGTGGCGATGGACCTCCTCACGACCGAGCCGACACCCAGCCAATCGGTGTACAGCGCAACTCACGTTGACGAGGGCGAGACGCCGGAGCCGCTTCTCGATACCGCGTTACCGGCTGGCCCGGCAGCGATCGAACAGTTCCTCGCCCGCACCATCAAATGACGAGCGGACACGCGCCCGCATCTACCGATTCACTGGAGCGACTGCAAGCCGGGTCGACCACGGTTCACGTCTCTCCGCCGTCGCTACCGCTCACGAGGAGAGTTCGCAGCAAAACGACGGGCGCGGAGGGATTTGAACCCCCGACATCTTGGTCCGGAACCAAGAACTCTGTCCACTGAGCTACGCGCCCTCACTCCGCCCTACTGCAACCGCCGCCAAAACGATTCCCTTTTCGATTCTTCCATCGCTGTCACCGGTCGTGGCTGACCGTCACACCGGCTGCAGAATTAAATCGTGGATTCCGTATTGAAAACGTCGCTCGTCCCCTCGGCGACCGTCCCGGGCTCCGCCAGCGAAATCTCGACCGTCTCTTCGGGCTGAGAATCGGCTCGTACAGTGACGTTCCGACCGTGATAGGTGAACTCGAGGCTCGTAAATCCACTACTCGATTCACAGAGCGAATCGAGCATATCTGGGTCGATAACGTTATAAAGCGGCTCGAGTTCAATCGGATCTGTCCCGGATTCGCGAGCGATGAGGTCGACGATAGCCATGCTTGGTCGTTGATCCGTCACCGTGACTTCCATCGAACGTGCACACTGCGAGTTCATAACTGATGCTGTGGGTGCCGGTGATAAAGAAGGTGACCCAATATTTCAGGTGGCGGAGTCAGGAGAGAACGATTGTTCAGAATACCCGACCGAATATCGCCAGATAAGCGGCTAAAACCGCCGATAATCGAACACGCACGACAGGAACTGATGCTGTACAGATAAGATAGAAGACACGTATTACCTCAGGAGCGGCTATTACGGAGTGATTTTGAACGGTGGTTCTGAATAGCGAGTAGTGATGGGGCACGCCAGTCAGTGGCTGAACTCGGTGCGGACTGTAGCACCGACTGCAACGAGTGACACGCCGATCGCAGAGCCGTCGTGCGGCCGGGTGTGCAGTGACTTGCAGCGGCTACTGGAGTCAGTCGCGCCGGGGGACTTCGTGTCGGCCGAAGCCGTACCGGAGGCGGTTGGCGAGTCGTCGCGAGAAGCGGCCGTCGTCCGCGCGTGAGCCGAACCGTTCGGAGAGTGCGGTATAGATGAGCGGTAGTGGGACCTCCTGTTCGAGGGCTTCCTGAACGGTCCAGGTGCCGGTGGAGCCGCCTTCGATGCGGTCTGCGACGGTTCCGAGGTCGGTGCCTTCCTCGCGGAACGCTTCCTCGCAAAGTTCGAGGAGCCACGAGCGGATCACCGCACCGTTGTTCCAGACGGAGGCGACGGATTCGAGATCGAGGTCGTACCGGCCCTCGTGGAGGAGTTCGAAGCCTTCGCCGTAGGCTTGCATGAGCGCGTACTCGACGCCGTTGTGGATCATCTTGACGTAGTGGCCGGAGCCTGCGGGGCCCATGCGCCCGTGGCCGTCGGGACCGGTTGCGACGGCGTCGAAGACGGGTTCGAGTTCGTCGTAGGCCCAGGTCGGGCCGCCGATCATGAGCGAGAAGCCGAGTTCAGCGCCGGCGGGGCCGCCGGAGGTGCCACAGTCGAGGTAGGCGGCGGGGCAGGCGTCGGCTCGTCGGACGGAGTCTTCGAAGTAGGAGTTACCGCCGTCGACGACGATGTCCGTCTCGTCGAGGTGCGGGTCGAGTTCGTCGAGCGTTGCGTCGACCGGTTCGCCGGCGGGGACCATGAGCCAGATGCGTTTGTCGGTGTCGAGGCGGTCCGTGAGATCCGAGATAGAATCGGCGGGTTCGGCCCCGGCGTCGGCGGCCGTTGCGACGGCTTCGGGATCGAGGTCGAAGGCGACGATGTCGTGGCCCGCCGCGAGGGCACGTTCGACGACGATCTGTCCCATACGTCCGAGTCCGATGACGCCCAGTTGCATAGCGGACCGTCCGCGACGGAGTGAAGTAGGGGTTGTGGTTTTCGTGGCTTCGGAGGATCGTGAGTGCTGTGAGTGAGTCCGCTCGTGGCAGCAGACTCACAACCGGAGTTCACACCGTGCCGAGAATTACGCGCCCGCGATTGCGTCAGGGCCACTCAGGCCGTACTGGTCGGTTCCCTCCCAGACCGTACTGCTACTGCAGTGGCTCCTGAAGATGCGCCCAGCCAATGGCGTCCAAGACGATGAATCGATCGTCGTAGTGGACGTAGACGCCGTTGTATTCGTGTTCCGTTCCCTCGTGGTACGGCAGCGAACTGCGAATCGTATCGACGACGGACCAGGCACCGTCGCGTTCCAGTGTGACGTGTTCCCACTCCTCGCGTGCACGGCGTCGGATCGCACGGTTGATCGCCCGCCGTGCGCCGGGGATTTCGTCGAGTTGGCGCGACGAGGCGTCGACGATGGTGGCATTAGCAGGAACCTCGTCCGGGTCGATGATTCGAGCGCCGAGATTGGCCTTCGAGCGAGCCGTCGAGTTCTTCGAGCGGTTCGAACTGAGCACGTAGCCGGCGAGGGCTGCCGTGCCGACGGCGAGCAGCGAGAGTGCGATTCCTTTGGCACCACTCCTCGCGACGGTTGTGTTCGCCTTTGTG
The DNA here is from genome assembly GCF_000337535.1 of Natrialba aegyptia DSM 13077. Taxonomy (GTDB): domain Archaea; phylum Halobacteriota; class Halobacteria; order Halobacteriales; family Natrialbaceae; genus Natrialba; species Natrialba aegyptia. The sequence goes on along the minus strand of NZ_AOIP01000029.1, from coordinate 38,938 downwards.
CCCCCGTTTCCAGTTCTGTTCCCAGTCCCCCTGAGCATGGGAGTATCTTACAGTAACCGACTAAGTATCTTTCGCAAGAATGGTAGTTCCACGATCGGTTCCCGAGCCGACGAGTTCGCAAACCTACAAAGAGAGGGTTGCCGCCAGGTTCGTCGTGATCGCCCCGCCGACGACGAGCAACGCGATTCCGACGAGCGCAGCCGCCCGATACAGTCCCAATGCATCGGCCGCGGGTTCGCGAAGCTTCTTTCCGTTGAGACCGCTCTCGAGTCGTTTCGAGCCGATTTCGACGAGGGTGGCAAGCAACAGCCAGAGCGCGACCATCAGCAGCACCAGGTGTCCCCTGGTCGAGCCGAACAGACTCTCGGACGTGTACCGCGCCTGTGCGAGATGGCCGCCCGTCAGCAATAGGACGAGCGCGCTGACGCGCGAAATCGTCGTCAACTTGCCGGCGATCGCCTCGAGCGGCTTCGTCGTATTGAACTCGCCGTCGCGAGCGAGCGGCAACACGACGAACGCGACGTAGAAGACGCTGCCGGCCCAGAGTGCCCCAAAGACGAGATGGAGGGTCTGCGTAACGAACGTCTCGACCATAGTACTCTCTCGGAGACTGGAGGTATCAGGGTTCCGACTTGCGGCGGGCCGGCTGCTTGCTACTGTCACTAGCTTACTCGAGCCACTCCCAGTCAGCGGTCCACCGGATCAATCGCCGTCGGAGAAGCGCATAGGCTACCGAGACGCCGAGACCGCCGAACACGACGGTCCTGATCCAGCCGTCGAAGACCACGAGGGCCGGCAGTGCGAGGACGAACGCGAGAACGGCATCCTCCGGTGCCCCGTCGTATCGGATCCATCGCTTCGGACGGAACCATCGACCGCGGACGTGGTCGTAGACGGCGCGTTCGGTACGGTTTCGCCAGGGGTCCATCTCCGGTCCGCCGCCGAAAACGTCGCTGGCGGCGTGGAGCCAAGCCGCGGCGACGAACGCAGCGATGGTCAACGTCGCCGCTGTCGGTGCGTAGAACGCGAGCCCGACCGCCAGAACGACCCCGACGAGTCCGACGATCGGGAAGTGAAACGTCCGGCGGTGAGCGAGCGGCAGATCGAAGTCGGGTGCGAGACCGCCGGCGAGCGCACCGAGTGCGAGCGGCACAGAGAACTCGGGCATGAGATATGCGAGAGGGGAGACAACAGTGAGACCGGCGAACGCGTGCGTCGTCGCCATCATCGAGTGTGATCACCGGCCATACCGACGGTTCGACGGACGGCACCAAAAGTGGACCGTCCAGTGGTCAGCAACTGTTTCAGTCGACGTTCTCGCCTTGGTAACTGCCGTCGTAGGTTTCCTCGTGGTTCGCCTCGGCGAACACGAGCTGGGCGATCCGCGCGTCGCGTTCGATCTCGACGTCGTGGTGGACCTGCAAGAGCCCCTCGCCGCGACCCTCGTAGCCGGCGTCCCAGACCGCCGTATTGAGCATGCAGGAGTTTCGCATCAGCGACGAGCGGGGATAGACGAACCCGATGTGCCCGTCCGGAATCGCGATTTGCTCGTTGTAGCGCGCGACGTACGCGCCCTCGGGCAGATAGTACGTGTCGGGCGCTTTCTGCTCGAGTTCTTCGAGCGGGCGGGCGGCTCGGTCGCCGATTTGCTTGCCGTCCCGGCCGATCCGGCCGGGTTCGAGCTGGTCGAAGACTATGTCGAGGGTGAGATCGACGCCGTTGGGCTGGACCTGTTCGGGGGTCGTCGGCGAGACGTGATCCGCAACGAAGGTACCGGAGCGAAACATGATCGTATAGCCGAGAGATAGCGGTATCGGGAAAAACGTGTCCTTTCGAGTCGACCGGCAGATGACGCGGTTCGAGAGTACCGGTGATGCAGTTCGAGACTGTGTTTCACACGAGATCAGGAACTGAACGAGTTCCGTGCGCGGAGAACAATTAATTCCGGTCCAACCTCCTCCGCGCAGCACTGTCTACGTCTGTAGTTGTAGCGCAATAATTGCTCGAAAACTGCGCGCATGGGCGTATCTAACACGGTCGATCCTCAAGGAAACACGCTGGATTTATCAGGACGGACGGCCGAGATTCGGATGCTATGGGACAGACTCTCACCGAAAAGATTCTCGACGACCATCTCGTCGAGGGCGATCTCGAGACCGGCGAGGAAATCGGTATCGAGATCGATCAGGTACTTACTCAGGACACGACCGGAACGATGGTCTGGCTCCAGTTCGAAGCGATGGGACTGGACGAGGTCCAGACCGAAATCGCAGCCCAGTACTGCGACCACCAGACCTACCAGTTCGACTTCAAGAACACTGACGACCACCGTTTCCTGCGTTCTGCAGCCGGTAAATATGGCGCTTATTTCTCTCGCCCCGGCAACGGTATCTGTCACAACGTTCACCGCGAAAACTTCGCCGCACCCGGCAAGACGCTACTCGGCTCCGACAGCCACACGCCGACCCCCGGCGGCCTCGGTGAACTCGCCATCGGTGCCGGCGGTATCGACGTGACCGTCGCAATGGGTGGCGCACCGTACTACATCGAAATGCCCGAGATCGTCAACGTCCGTCTCGAGGGCGAACTCCCCGAGTGGGCCACGGCAAAGGACGTCATCCTCGAGATGCTCCGTCGCCTCTCCGTGAAAGGCGGCGTCGGCAAGATCCTCGAGTACACCGGCCCCGGCGTCGAGACGCTCACCGCACCCGAGCGGATGACGATCACCAACATGGGCACTGAACTCGGCGCGACCACGTCGATTTTCCCGACCGACCACCAGACCGAGGACTACCTCGAACGCGTCGGTCGCGGCGACGAGTTCACCGAGATCCAGCCCGACGAGGACGCCGAGTACGACGACGAGATCGTCGTCGACCTCTCTGACCTCGAGCCGCTGATCGCCCAGCCGTCGATGCCGGACAAGGTCGTCCCGGTCCGCGAAGTCGCCGGCCAGGACGTCTCCCAGGTCATCGTCGGTTCCTGTACGAACGGCGGCTACGAGGACATCCTCCCCGTCGCCAAGATNNTTGCCAGCCCGCTCAGAGATGTGTATAAGAGCCAGCGCCAGGGCTGGGTCGCGGAGATGATGGCCGCCGGCGTCAACTTCTCCGAGGCGACCTGCGGTGCCTGTATCGGGATCGGCCACGTGCCCGCCTCCGATTCCATCTCGCTGCGGACCTTCAACCGCAACTTCGAGGGCCGCTCGGGTATCGAAGACGACAACGTCTTCCTCTGTTCGCCGGAGGTCGCCGCCGCCGCGGCGATCAAGGGCGAAATCGTCGACCCGCGCGACCTCGCCGAGGAAGAGGAGGGCCTCGAGGCCCCCGGCGTCGAACTCCCCGACGAATACGACGGCTCCAAGACGGACCTCATCACGCCCGACGAGGCCGTCGACGACGAACTCGTCAAGGGTCCGAACATCGGCGACGTGCCGCTGAAGGACCAGCTCAGCGCCGATGTCGAGGGTGAAGCGCTGCTCAAGATGGAGGACAACATCACGACCGACCACATCATCCCTGCAACGCAGGACATCCTGATGTACCGGTCGAACGTCCCCAAGCTCTCCGAGTTCACGCTCTCGCGCGTCGACGATACGTTCGCAGAGCGTGCGCTCGACGCCGACGGCGGCTTCCTCGTCGCCGGAGAGAACTACGGCCAGGGCTCCTCGCGCGAGCACGCCGCCCTCTGTCCGATGTACCTCGGCATCGAGGGCGTCCTCGCACAGAGTTTCGCACGGATCCACCGCGCGAACCTCTTTAACTTCGGGATCGTCCCGCTCCAGATCGACGAGGACACCTACGAGAACATCGACCAGGGCGACGACGTCGAAATCGTCGACGACGTCTACGACGCCGTCACGAGCGGTCAGGAAGAGTTCACCGTCCGCATCAACGGCGAGGACGAGTACACGGCGGTCCTCGACGCCTCCGAGCGCGAACGCGACATTCTCGCGGCCGGCGGCAAGCTCGCCTGGACGAAAGAACAGGCCGAGGGCGCAAGCGGCGCGGCTCCGGCTGACGACTGATCTGATCAGTCGATTTGCGGATTTTTTTGCGCGCGGTGTTCGTGACCCGCCGAAGTATCCGTCTCGAAGGGCGAGTGCGCCCAGGTAGTCTGTTCGGACCTCGGTTTACCCGTTTCGTGTACGAGTGAATCTAAGACGTAAAGAGGCGAGTCGCTAACTAGGTACTATGGACGATCCTTCGCGTGATTTCCTCACCGAATTGCTCGAGACGCCCTCCCCATCGGGCTATGAAACCCGCGGCCAGCAGGTCTGGGTCGACTACGTCGACCAGTTTGCTGACGACGTTCGGACGGACGCTTACGGAAATGCCATCGCAGTGCACGAGGGAGCGCCCGATGCATCCGGCGCACCCGAAATCGTACTCACCGGCCACGCCGACGAAATCGGCTTCATCGTCAAATCGATCGACGATAGCGGCTTCGTCAGACTGGGGCGGATCGGCGGCTCCGACCCCTCCGTTTCGAAGGGCCAACACGTCACGATCCACGCCGCCGACGGTCCCGTCGAGGGCGTGATCGGGCAGCACGCGATTCACCTCCGCGAGGACGAGTCGGAGACCGACATCGAGGACCTCTGGATCGACATCGGGGCCGAAAGCGAGGACGAGGCGCACGAACGCCTCGAAATCGGAGACCCGATCACCTTCTCTTCGACGGTCTCGTGGCTTTCCGAGACGCGTCTCTCCGGCCGCGGCCTCGACAACCGCGTCGGAACGTGGGCCGCGGCCGAGGGGTTCCGACAGGCCGTCGAGGCCGGAACCGACGCGACCGTCTACGCCGTCTCCACCGTCCAGGAGGAAGTCGGGTTCAACGGCGCACGGATGGTCGGGTTCGACCTCGAACCCGACGCCGTCGTCGTCGTCGATGTCGGTCACGCCGTCGATTACCCCTCCGCGCCGAGCGAGAAGACGAGCCAGATGGAACTGGGCGGCGGGCCGGCACTCGGTCGCGGCAGCACGAACCACCCCGCCGTGTTCGACGCGCTGCGCTCGGTCGCCGACGAGCGCGAACTCGAGGTACAGATCGAGGCGCTCGGGGTCGGGACCGGGACGGACGCCGACGGCTTCTTCACCGCGGCGGGGGCGATTCCGTCGCAGGTGGTCAGCGTGCCGAACCGCTACATGCACACGCCCGTCGAAGTGATCGACACCGACGACCTCGAGGAAATTGCGACGTTGCTGGGTGCGTTTGCGAGCCGGGCCGACGAGTTCACGCCGTTCGCGGTCGATATCTGATCTGCACCCGGATCGGCGGTCGAACCGGTGGGCACTACGACGGCCTCGCGGACCGAAGCCGTCATCCGCCCGTGACCGATAGCTCGAGCGAATGCCGACCGGACACGAAAACGAGGGGTACCGACGGTTGTTCGAGACGGACGGACTCACGTTCGGCGCTGGATTCCCGCTTACCGGCGCGAACCGGTCGACGCCCGACCCCGAGGCGGAGATTCGGCTCGCGAAACGCGCCGAGGCGGTCGGCTTCGACGGCCTCTGGGCGCGCGACGTGCCGACGTACTGGCCGGAATTCGGCGATGCCGGTCAGACGTTCGACCCCTGGCCGTGGCTCTCGCACGTCGCCGCCCACACCGACGAGATCGCGCTCGGCACCTCGAGTATCGTCCTCCCGCTTCGACACCCGATTCACGTCGCGAAGTCCGCCGCGACGGTCGACCGACTCTCGGACGGGCGGCTCGTCCTCGGGGTCGCCTCCGGCGACCGCGATCCGGAGTACCCCGCCTTCGGCGTCGACCGCGACGAGCGCGGCGCGCTGTTTCGCGACCACGTCGAAACCCTTCGCACGCTGTGGCGCGACGAGTTCCCCGAGCGCGAGGGACGGTGGGGCAGCCTCGACGGTGCACTCGATGTCGTACCGAAACCGACGGCGGAGACGATTCCGCTGCTCCCGACCGGGAACGCCCGCCAATCGCGCGAGTGGATCGCCGAACACGGCGACGGCTGGCTGTTCTATCACCTCCCCGAGCGCACGCTGACGGACTACCTCGATGCGTGGCGGGAGGCCGCCGGTGAAAAGCCGTTCGCGATGGCCGTCCGCGCTGAACTCGCGGACGATCCGACGGCCGAACCGGAGCAGTTACACCTGGGCTACCGGGCGGGCACCGAGTGGTTTCAGGACTACTTCGGACGGCTCGCTGAACTCGGCGTCGACCACGTTATCGTCTCCATCGAGAACGACGATCCGGAGCGGGGAATAGAGCGGTTTGCAGCGGCGATTATCGACGCGGACTGAGCGAGACGCCTGCTCTATTTGCCGGCAGGTCTCCATCACTGCTCGCTCGATTCGTCGTATTCGAGTTCAACGTCGGGCGACGAGGTGCCGATCCGGAGGTGGTTCTGGTGGGCGTAGTGGCGATGAGCGAGCGCGAAGCCACCGAGGGTGATGACGACGAACGCGGACCAGGCGGCGGCCGGGAGTAGCGAAAACGGGACGATATCGAGTAGCGTTCCGCCGAGAACCACGGTGACGAGTGCTGTCAGCCCGAGGTAGTAATCACTCCAGGAGAGATTGCGTCCGCGGACGGTGTCCATATAAATTTTGACGTCGTCGAGCACCGGTGTCGGTTCGACGGTTCCTCGGTCGCGGTCGAACTCGAGGACGCCGGCGTTGTCCATCTTCGGCAGGTGGGACTGCTGGAGTGCCGTGTAGACGCGTTTGCGGTCGCTACTCGAGACCTCATCGAACGCGAGGTCGTCTTCGCTGGCAGCAATCGACTGTGAGAGCGTCCCGATATCGATCCGTTCGTCCCGGTAGATGAGCGTCTGAAGGATGTGCCGTCGACGGCGGTTTGCCAGTAATTCGAAGAGTTCGTCTTCGGTAAGTTCACCGTGCGCTGACTCCGATTGTGAGACCTGTCTCTCCATCACGAGTGCTACTCCGACCCCCGCATCAGTTAGAGAGTCTACATTTCCATAGATAAAACTATCTATCGGGAAGAGAGTCTGCAATTTTTCCATGAAGGTCGGAGGCGACTGCGATGGATCAGGAACGTTGTGCTTGCATCGTGTCGTCGAATATCGGAACGGAGTGGTCGTCCCCGTCCATCGAAGCGACCGTTGTGTTCTCGCTGGTTTCGAGGTCGTACCGAACGAGAACAACCGGTCGCGACGGGATCAGTTCCTCACCACGCGACGGTTCGGAGTGGGAGCACCCGATCGAGTCGTGTCATCTCGATACTGAGACTGCAGCAGCCGCGGGAATCGTCGGCGTAACCGGTCGGTTTCGGAGTCGTCCGTCACGCGCGAGTCAGGTGGCTGAAATCGCGGATTAGTCTCAGAGAACGGAAGTCAACGCCAGCAATACTGGGTACCGATGACGGAAGTCTCGCATTTCGACTCGTCGATACCACGGTCAACGATCGTATTACAATGATCCCACAGCCGTTCGGCGTTCTCGTAGCGCTAACGCACGGAGTGAGCCAACAGTGTGGCACCCCCATCACCGATCACGCAGGCGTCTCGATCCTCGATCGGCCCACCCGTGCGTTCAGCAGCAACGACAATCGATATGCTCACTGCTATGCATGAAGACGGACGGAAGTCAACGACGGAAACGGGAACCGGCTCCGATCAAATTTCGCTCTACGTCTACGAGTTCGAGACCGACGAACTCGTGGATGCGATTTACGACGCCGAGTCGATCGTGATCCCGGACGTGGGCGATCGCGTCTCGTTCGTCGAGGCCCGCGCGGACGGGGACCTCGAGACGGAGTCGGTCAGCTACCGGGAGGAGTCCGAAGCGGCGACGTACGTTGTCAGACAGCGGGAGATCACCTACATCTCGGTGGACTACGATATCGACGGCCTGCAACAGAGCGACGCGCTCGTTTCCGAGGTCAAACTGTGGGTAAGCAGCGATGCCGAAGACCGAGGACCGGGTCGGTCAACCCGGTGAGTAGCGGTCGCAAGCGCTTCGCAAGCGCTCCGCAAGCGAGACTGACCCAGTGCGCCGACGGTATCAGAACCGATCCAGCCCGAACATACCGATCCCGTGGTCCGTCTCGCCCTCGAGCGCCAGATCGGCCATGATCTCGCCGACGACGCTGGCGAACTTGAATCCGTGACCCGAGAAGCCGGCCGCGACCGACACCTGCGGATGCGCAGGGAGGGTATCGATCACGAAGTGGTCGTCCGGCGTGTTCGTGAACAGACAGGTCTCCAACCGCATCGTCGGCCCCGCGCCATCCGGGAAGTACTGCTCGGCGAACTCGCGCAACAGTCGCTCGTCGGCTTGCGTCGGTTCGCGCTCGAAGGCGTCGGGATCGACGGTCTCCTCGCGGTGGTTGTACCGGCCGAACTTGAACCCGGGAACCCCGTGAATCGGAAAGCCGTAGAACCGCCCCTCGGGAACCTGCAGGTTCCAGACGGGGAACGCCTCGGGGTCGAAGGCGGCGGGTTCCTCGGGTTGGAGCCAGGCGAGAACCTGGCGCTCGGGAACGGCGAGCCCGTCGAGTTCGTCGATGAACTCGGCGGCCCACGCGCCCGCGGTGACGACGAGTTCGTCGGCCTCGTAGGCGCGGTGGTCGGTTTCGACGCGGACGCCGTCGTCGCCGGTCGGCCGCCAGTCGACGACGCGTTCGCGGGCGCGGACGGTCGCGCCGTGTGGTGGGCGCGGTCGACGTGTGCGACGATGCACTCCTCGGGAACGAGAAAGCCGCCGTCGGGCTGGGAGACGGCCTCGTACGTCTCCGGGAGCTGGTAGCCCGGATGGCGGTCGGAGAGTGTCGCACTCGAGAGGACCTCGTGATCGAGGTCGTGTTCCTCGCAGGAGCGCTTCGAGCCCTCGACGAGCGGATCGCCGCGCGGACCGGCGTCGATGGTGCCGGTGCGGTACAACAGCTGGCGGTCGTGGTCGCTCTCGAGTTCGGTCCACAGTTCGTCGGCGCGACGGAGCAGCGGGACGTAGGCCGGGTGTTCGTAGTAGGCGAGACGGAAGATACGAGTGATACCGTGTGAGGACCCGTAGCCGTGGGGAACGTCGTAGCGTTCGAGGCCGAGAACGTCGACGCCGCGTGCGGCGAGGTGGGCGACCGTCGCGCTTCCCATGCCACCGACGCCGAGCACGATAACGTCGTACCGGTCTGTCATGCGCGGTGATACGACGAGGGTGTCGAAAACACTTCCTCACCGTCTCACCAGTTACCGGGAGTCTCGTGCTCGCTCGCGGAGGTGGTGCTGTTGGCGGCGTTCGCTGACGTGATCGAGGCCGTCGGCCAGTTCGTCGCGAACGGCCGTTTCGAACGTCTCGACGTCGGTAAGAAACTCCCCGGAGAACTCTTCGACGAGTTCGTACGACCACTGGTCGTTGATCGCGCCGGCGGGGAGGTGCTCGTCGCGAAGTTGGTTGGCCCACTCGTCGTGGCCGGCGTTTCGAAGTTCGGCTTCGGCGTCTCTCATGCGGTCCATCGCGTGCCCGAGTTGATGGTGGAACTCGAGGAGTGCGCCGTAGGAGCGATGGAGATTCTCGATGCCGAGTTGGAGATCGTGGAGGGCGTCGAGTTCGTCGTCGGCGAGGTCGAGTTCGAACGCGGGATGAGTGGCCTTTGAAGATGCGTCTGTGGCCTCGTCCGAGGCGGTGTTCGTGTCCGCGGTTGTGTCTGTAGTGTCAGTTTCGGACGCGGAATCACGCGCGTCGTTCGGTGTCGGCATAGCTAGCCGCCCCACGAATAGAACCAAGAGCGTTGTGGGCGCAAGTGAGGAGAACGCCGGTGTACCGTTTGAGAACGGCGGCTGCACTGATTCTCGTGTGATTGGTGATGAAACCGGTCGTCTACGCCGTGAACTCGTACAACTCGTCGCCGACGTGGTGTAGCGAGTCGACGACTTTCCCCTCGTTACCGGCCATCTCCGCGCCCTCGACGCGCGCCCGGCCGACGGCCAGCACCTTGCCGTGAGTCTCCTCTGCGATGACGACCAGATCGTCCGGTGAGATGTCCTCGGTGGCTTCCGTGATCCCCGGACGCATCACGTCGGCACCGTCGCTGACGAACGAGATTGCGCCGGTATCGACCGTGACGAGTCGTCGCTCGGGTTCGTAGGCGTTCGCGCCGCGAACCGTCAGGAACGCCTCCTCGTCGAAGAAGGCAACTCGGGGCTCGCCGTCGATCAGGATGACCTCGCGATCCGCATCCTCGAACTCGACGCGCTCGTAGGCGTCGCCGTCGAGGGAGACGCCCAGTTTGTCGGACAGATCCGTTTCGAGTTCGGAAACGTCGTCGCTGCGAAGGTGGTGACGGGATTTAACTTGCATACTCGCCCTACCTGCTATACCCATTTAACGGAATAGGTTTAGCGCGGTGATTCGCCGTCTCCGTCCGAGATATCGATGGCGCACATATCGTCGGCCATCTTCTCGCAGTCATCGTTGAACTCCCCGAGGGACTCGGGATAGCTATCGTCCGGTCCGTCTCCCCCTCTCTCTCTCTCTTTCCCTCGCCGTCTCTCACTCTCTCGATCGTCATGGCGAACGGGGACTGAGCCAACTGCACCGACGTGCCCGGAGAGATCGGGGAAACCACTATCCACCCGTGGCTGGTAGTACGTCGGACTGCGTTCGATGGCCAGCGAATACGTCTTCATCAGCGACCTCCACATGGGCGGCGACGAACAGCTCACGGCGCTCGATTTCGAGGCGGAACTGCTCGACTTTCTCGCCGAACTCGAGGAGCGTGGCGGCGACGTCGAACTGATCATCAACGGCGACGCCTTCGGACTCTGGGAGTACGCCGAAGTGACGGGGACGGCGAAACTCGACCGTGTGATCGAGGACCACCCGCGCGTCTTCGAGCAGTTCCGTGCGACCGGCGAGGTGATCGACATTACCCTCATCCCGGGCAATCACGACTACGACCTCGCCTGTTACACCTCGTACATCGACCGCCTCGCGGCGTATAACATCGTGCTCGAACCGGTGGTTTCGATCACGCGCGAGGTCGATGTCGACGGGGGTGACGAGGACGAAACGCCGCGAATTTGGATCGAACACGGCCAGCAACACGACGCGAACAACCGGATGCCGGACTGGGGAAATCCCAACGCGCTCCCGGTCGGGTACTTCGTGGTCCAGCGGATCGTCGCCGCCGCCGGTCGTTACTCCGGGCGAGCCAAGGGCGACTGGCTTCGCGACATCCAGTCGGTCGCGCCGATGGAGGAGATTCCGCGCTGGCTCCTCTCGAACTACTTCTATCGGGAGATGAGCCCGTATCTTCGAGCCGTCGTCATCCCACTGTTGCTGTTTTTCAACATCACGCTCCTCTACCTGTTCGGGACCGTCCTCGAGGTAATGGGTATCCTTCCGTCGGCGTTTTTCACCGATAATCCCGTCATCCATGCACTCGGTATCGGCGAGGTCGTTCTCGAGTTCATCATCGCAATCAACATCGTCATTATCGCGATTCTCCTGTTGCTCGCGATTCCGCTGTGGCTATTCAGACGGGATCTCAGAAAGACGCTGGATCGCTTCGGGGTTATGCTATCGGGCGTCCGCGTAGGGCAGGGGGACGAACCGTTTTTGCGTGCGGCAAGGGACGTTCTCGAGGCCAATTCTGATGTCGCCGTCTTCGTCTACGGGCACACGCATCGGGCGTCGCTCACTCGGTGGGGTGACCGACTGGTCATCAACACCGGAACCTGGCTGAAAAAGCTCCAGCACGTCGAGACCTGGTTTTCGCGGCTGCCGGGCATCTACTACCCCTCCTTTCGTTTGAACTACTTCCGGATCTTTCCCGAGGGGGACCGGATCGTCGTCGAGTACGAGAAGATCGAGACGGACCAGTCGCTGGATCTCACCCGCTTTCAGCGACTGGTCGCGCGCCGTCCGCCGGCGGCGGAACCGATTCCGGCGCGAACGGTGATCGACCCGAACGGGACGCTCGAGACACCCGATGGCGCGTTCGAACGCGATTCCGACACTGGCGCTGACGCTGACCCCGGTTCCGGAAAGCCATTCGCGACCGTCGACGGAAGCGACGGCGACCGTGCAGACGCCACCGATCGGACGGGCGAGGAACGCGACTAACCCGGTTCATCGAGCGGGAGTCTCGTCCCGCTCCGATCGGTGGGTGGGTGCGGCCGGTCACGGCGGCGGGGATGGCTATTCAGCACCTCGCGTCGAGGGGTACTGGTATGGTCAGGGTACTCGGCGGCGAAGGAACGGACCGAATGGAGGGGATGAGCGACGGCGTCTTCGCGATCGTTCTCACGCTCCTGGTGTTGCAGTTCGAGGTTCCAGACGTTCCTGCGTCGAGGCTTCCGGCGGCAGTCGGCGACCAAGAGACGTTGCTGGTCAGTTATCTCCTGAGTTTCGCCGTCGTCGGTCTCTACTGGATTATCCACCACAACCTCTTTCAGTCGATTACCGGTCACGACCGCGTGCTGCTGTGGCTGAATCTCCTGTTCTTGCTCTCGATTTCGTTTCTCCCGTACCCGACCGAGATCATCGGAAGCTACGGGACGCAGTTCGCCTGGACGGTGTACGCCATCAATTTCGTCCTGGTCGGCGTGCTCATGACGAGCGTCTGGGCCTACGCCGCCCGCGCCGGATTTACGGACAGCCGGATCAACGAACAGGATGCGCGGCTGATCACGATCCGTGGGCTCATTTCGCCGGCCGTGTTCCTGTTCTCGATCGTCGTCGCGACGCAAAGCCTCTCGCTGGCGTTTTTCACGCCGCTTTTGATCATCCCGCTACAGTGGGTGTGGGTCCGGTACTACCAGCGACGAACGGGCGCGTCAAACGTCTTCCAGGACGCCGAATAGTCCCGAGCGAGACCGATTGACTGACCGAACACTCCCGCCCGAGCGAACGTGTGACAATTGCTAAGTAACCACATGGCCTTCGTACACCTATGTGGCCATGGTCCTCTCGCTCCCGTACCGCGACGGTCACGTGTCTCGCCTGCGGCGATAGCGTCTCACGGTCGACCGCCCGCGAGTACGACAAATACGGTGACCGGTGGGACCGCACGGACAAAGCGTTCGAACACCTCTGTCCCGACTGCCACACCGACCTCTGTCACCACCCGCGCGATGAACTCGAGGAACTTCTCGTCGAACTCCGCGCCGGCGAGGAGGAGACGGAGACGTTTCTCGAAGGGTATCTCGCCGCTGTCGAGGACCGCTATGGCCGCGTCGAAGAGGAATCCTGACGCCATGTTTCGGCGTCGGAGCAGCCACTGTCCTCAGCCGAATCGGTCGAGTCCGGACTGGCGGCGGCGCTTTCCGGCGGGATTCCGCCGCCAGGCCGTCCGCCGATCGCGTTCGGCCTCGAGTTCAACGTCGGAAGCCGGTCCGGAATCGTAGCCGGGGCAGGACGGTCCGCACTCCGAGTTCGCGTCGACGAGTCGGTCGCGCCACTCGCAGTACGGTAGCGTCGCGCCGTTCGCGTCGGTCGGCGTGCAGGCCTCGCAGGCTGGAAAGTCGTACGTCCGCCAGCCCTTGCCGTAGGCTCGTTCGGCGAGTCGGCGGCGCGCCCGGGCCTTCGCGGTCGCTGTCACGGGTTCGATCGCCGCGTGGCCGGGCTCGAACGCGAGCGGTTCGATACCCGGCTCGTCGGTCGGGAGCGGCGTCGGTTCGCGAACGACCTCGAGTTCGATCTCGGCCGTAGTCGAACCCGAATCCGGTCGATGAACGCGCCAGACGCCGACCTCGTCGGGAATCCGATGCAGGTGCGCCCGCGTGACGTAACTCTCCGTCGCCAGCACGACCGTATCGACCAGCGCGAGGCTCACGTCGGTGCGCAACTGCGCCTCGAGATCGCCGGGTCGGCCGAGATCGGGCTTGTTCTCGATGCCGACGATGCGGTCGTACCAGTCGGGATAGCGCGCGACCTGTCGGACGAACTCGCGGCCGTTGCGGCGTTCGCGCTCGAAAAAGCCGATCTCGCAGGCCCGGTCGACCGCTCGACGCGCGCGATCCGGGTGGCAATCGAAGGCGCGTTTCCAGTAGCGGGTGCGACCGGGGCCGACGGCGGACTCGATAGCGGCGTCGGGAATCTCCTCGCTCGTGATCGCCGCGCGGTCGTCGAACTCCGGCCCGGGTTCGACGCAGACCACGTCGAGAATCCGACCGCCGGGGTCGGCGACGCTCCCCCCGAGTTGCCGGGCCACGAGCGCATCGGTACCCGCGATCGGCTGCTCGCGGGACTGCTCTAGGTGTGCACAGAGCGCGAGTTCAAACGCGAACTCGGTCACGAGGGATCACTCGTACTGTGGGTGGCGAGCGAGAAAAGGAGTCGGATTCGCGGTTGTTATCGGTCGTTCGCCGGGTCGAGTAGCGTGTCGCGACCGTACGCCGATCGCGTAACGAATCGGTGTCGCACCCGCCTGAGGACGAGGAGGCTTGCGACGAACGGGCCAACACCGCCGAGGAACACGGCGAAGAGGACCAGAACTGGGTGGTCGCCGATGACGGTGACGATCGTGAACGCGATGAGCGCCGATGCGACGAGCAGGACCGACAGGCCGACGGCGATACCGGCGGCCGTGAGCAGACCGTACCCGGGAAGCGGATCGATCGGACGAGGGGCGATCGGTGCGTGCATCATCTCTCGTCTCGACCGAGGCGTCGCTCGCCGATAAGTGTAGTCTGAAAAACATTTCAGTACGGTCGCTAACTGAAATTCGTTTCATACGGACTGCTGTAAGTCATTTCCGGCGCAACCGCAGGACGATCCGCGGTTGCGCCGGGAAATCGTTACAGCAGACCGTATCAGTCGTCGACGGTGTGTGTCTCGAGAACGTCGAGATCGCCGTTCATCGTCACCCGCAACTCGTCGCCCGCGAGCGGCATCCGAACCTCGAGTTCGAGCGGGTCGCGCGAGACGAGCCGAGTGAACTCGTCGGAAACGCACCACGGGAGCGTCCAGTAGGGCCGCTCGTCGAGGGAGACGCCGCGCTCGCGGTGGAACGAGACGACCTCGGAGTGGTCGAGCAGCCGGAGGCCGGCGGCCGAGCACAGCGTGTGCGCACACTGGCGACACTCGTGGTCGACGCGGAGGCTGACGCCGAGACAGCAGTCGTCGTCCTCGACGATGTGCGTCTCCATGCGCCCGCTGCACTCCGGACAGACGCCGTCGGCGGCCAGACAGTGGAGGTGCCGAACGCGCTGGTCGAACGCGTCGGCGATCTCCGCTCGCGTTCGGTCGGTCAGCCCGCCGGGCGGAAACGCGTACTCGCCGTGTCCGTGGCCGCAGTCGACGCACGTGATCGCGAGTCGTTCGTCCTCGTAGCTCGCGGTCAGCGAACTCCCGCAGTCGACACACCGGCCCGCCACGGGGAACGGGTCGATCGATGGGTGTTCGTTGAACGAGCCCGCGATCACCGAGCGGACGACCTTCTCGCCAGCGTGTTTGAACGCATAACCGTCCGCTTGCTGGGTGACGAAGTGGCCCGTGAGTTTCTGGAGATGGTAATTGAACTGTGCGGAGTCGCGCATACCGACTTCGCGCCGCAGGGTCGAGAACGAAACGGGCGACTCATCGGCCGCCCACAGTGCTTCGAGGATCGACAGCCGAGCATCGTTTGCGATCAGGGCGAACGCGTCTGCAGGGTCGAGACAGTCCGTACACTCGAGAACGCTCTCGCGGTCGCCCGCCGTATCCGGCTTGCTCATAGCCCCTCGTATGCGGGCAGTAGCCAAAGTAGTTCGCTCAACACTGTTTTTGTAACTATTCCAATATCTGGTGGGAGGAGTGTGCGGAGGCGGACGGCGGTCGAAACGAGTCCGAGACAATGACACTCAAGAATGTCACCGTCGACGCGGTAAAGACGCCCTCAGAACAGTAGGTTTATCAATCGCACGGGGGAAGCCCTATCTAAGATTACTCATCGTCTTATGGCAGGAACTCAACAACCGGAGGTGAACATCGGGCTCGTCGGCCACGTCGACCACGGCAAGACGACGCTGGTACAGGCCCTGAGCGGCTCGTGGACGGACCAGCACTCAGAGGAGATGAAGCGCGGAATCTCCATCCGCCTCGGCTACGCCGACGCGACGTTCCGCGAGTGCCCCGACCGCGACGAACCCGAACGCTACACCGTCGAGGAGGAGTGTCCGGACGGCACCGAGAGCGAGCCGCTTCGAACCGTCTCGTTCGTCGACGCCCCGGGTCACGAGACCCTGATGGCGACGATGCTCTCCGGCGCATCGCTGATGGACGGGGCCGTGCTGGTCGTCAGCGCCAACGAACCCGTGCCACAGCCACAGACCGAAGAGCACCTGATGGCGCTCGACATCATCGGCATCGAAAACATCGTCATCGCCCAGAACAAGATCGACCTCGTCGACTCCGATCAGGCCCGACGGAACTACGAACAGATCCAGGAGTTCGTCGAGGGCACCGTCGCCGAGGACGCCCCCGTCGTCCCCGTCTCGGCCGGCCAGGAGGTCAACATGGACCTGCTGATCCAGGCGGTCGAGGAGGAAATTCCGACGCCGGAACGCGACCCCGACGCCGACGCCCGAATGCACGTCGCCCGCAGCTTCGACATCAACAAACCCGGGACGACCGCAAGCGACCTCGCCGGCGGCGTCCTCGGCGGCAGCCTCGTCGAAGGTGAACTCGAGTCCGGCCAGGAGATCGAAATCCGCCCCGGTCGCGAGGTCGAAGAAGGCGGCCAGACCGAGTACGTCCCGATCGAAACGACGATTCGCTCGCTGCAAGCCGGCGGCGAAACCGTCGACAGCGCCACACCCGGCGGCCTGCTCGGAGTCGGTACGGGACTCGACCCCGCACTGACGAAAGGCGACGCCCTGGCCGGTCGCATGGCCGGCCTACCGGGCTCACTACCGCCGACCTGGCAGCAGTTCACGATGGATGTCGACCTCTTAGAGCGCGTCGTCGGCACCGACGGCGGCGAAGTGGAGGAAATCAGCACCGGCGAACCGTTGATGATGACCGTCGGGACGGCAACGACCGTCGGCGCGGTAACGAGCGCCCGCGAGGGCGAGTGCGAGGTCAACCTCAAACGCCCCGTCACCGCCGACCCCGGCGCGAAAATCGCGATCAACCGCCGGATCGGCGCTCGCTGGCGGCTGATCGGCCTCGGAACGTTACAGGAATAGGGCCGAGACAGACCGATACACGATGAGCACCCGAGTCGCCCTCGATACGAGCGCGCTGATGATGCCAGTCGAACTCGACGTCAGACTGTTCGACGAACTCGAACGGCTCCTCGATTCGTTCGAACCGACGACGCCGCAGGCGGTCATCGAAGAACTCCGCCGACTCTCCGAGAAGGGCGGCCGCGAAGGCACCGCCGCGAACGTCGGTCACGATCTGGCGACCGAACGCTGTCTCGTCGTCGACACCGAGGCATCCTACGCCGACGACGCGCTGGTCGAACTCGCCCGCGAGGGCACGGTCGACTACGTCGTCACGAACGATCGACCACTACGCGATCGGGTACTCGAAGCGAAGAGACCGGTAATTGCATTACGCGGGAGAAACAAGTTAGCGATCACTCAACCATAGATGTACAAACGGGTTAGATTGAAGGATACGGTGGAGGTACCGCCGGAGGAGCTCGGCGACGTGTCGCCGACGCTCGTCAAGCGACTGCTACAGGACAAACTCGAGGGACGCATGGACGAGGAAGTCGGCAGCATCGTCTCCGTCACTGAGGTACGCGATATCGGTGAAGGGACCGTGCTTCCGAACCGCCCAGGCGTCTACTACGAGGCCGATTTCGACGCCGTCACGTTCGATCCACAGATGCAGGAAGTCGTCGACGGAACCGTCGTCGAAGTCGTCGAGTTCGGTGCGTTCGTCGGAATCGGTCCCGTCGACGGCCTGCTTCACGTCTCACAGATCAGCGACGAGTATCTGGCCTTCGACGCCGAGAACCAACAGCTCGCCTCGAACGAATCGAACCGCACGCTCGGTGTCGACGACGCGATTCGCGCCCGCATCGTCACCAAAAGCATCGACGAGCGAAACCCCCGCGACTCGAAGATCGGGCTCACGGCAAAACAGCCCGGCCTCGGCAAGCACGGCTGGCTCGAGGAAGACCACGAAAAGCGCGAAGCGACCGCAGGTGAGTAACAATGGCATCCGACCGTCTCGTCTGTCGCGAGTGTCACCGGGTCAACGATCCGGACAGCGAGACCTGTGACGCCTGTAACTCCTCGTCACTGACGGAAGACTGGGCCGGCTACGTCGTCATCGCCCACCCCGAAGACAGCGAGATTGCAAGCGAAATGCAGGTCACCGAGCCCGGCGCGTACGCGCTCAAGGTTCGGTAATCGCCGCATCCGCCGTGACACCCGACGATAGCAGTTCGACCGACGCCAGCGAACGCGACTACGAGGAGCTACTGGTACTGCCCACGGAGCTTCGCCACGAACTCAAAGAGCCGATGGGCCCGATCGAAACCGATGCCGACCGCCTTCTCGAAACCGTCGACGGCCCACTCATCACCGTCGGGGACGTCGTCACCTACCACCTTCTCGCGGCCGGCCGCGTTCCCGACGTTGCGTTCGTCGACGAACGAACGAAACGCGACGCCGTCGACGCAGAGATCCGTGAGACCGTCGCAACCGAGCCGACCCACGAAGTCATCAACCCGCCGGCTGAACTCTCTGGCGACGTGATTCGCGCGCTACGGGAGGGGCTCGCTTCCGACGAGCCCACGACGGTGCTGGTCGACGGCGAGGAGGATCTAGTTGCCGTCCCCGCAATTGCCGCCGCGCCCGAGGGTGCAAGCGTCGTCTACGGCCAGCCCGACGAGGGGATGGTCCACGTGACGGTGACCGCCGAGCATCGCGCGGAGATGCGCGACCTCCTCGAGCGCTTCGACGGCGACGTCGAGCGGCTCTGGGAGTTACTCGAAATTCGATCGTAGAATCGTAGAATCGTAGAATCGACCACACGAACTCTCCTTTGGGCTTCAAATTGCGATTCGCGATCGCAGTTCGCAACGATCCAGAAAACGTATTACCTGACGGACGTGTTCCCCACTATGAGAAAGGCGATCAGTGTCGCGCTCGGGATCGGGCTGGCAATCGGCGGGTCGTTATACGTCGTGTTCGATTCGAACCTATTCCTGATCGCCGCCGTCGTCGCACTATACACCGGGTGGGGCTACTTCGCCGTGCGGTATCGCCGAGTACTGATGCGCGAGTTCTGTCTCTTATACACATCTNCGCTCAGAGATGTGTATAAGAGACAGGCATTCAATTGTTCGTCGGCTACATCGGCGTCGTCGGCTTTTTGCACACCGCAAGCGCCGCGGCCGTCGAGGGCAAGAGCGAACCACAGTAACCGCAAACGGGGATCAACTATGCGACGACCGTGTGCTCGAGCACGCCGATCCCCTCGATTTCGAGTGCAACGGTATCGCCGTCTTCGAGCCACCGCCCGAGTGCTCGTAGCGCTCGGCCATCGCCGAGAAGGGTTTATCGAGCCCGTAGGCGTCCGTGCCGATCACGCGGATTCCACGCTCGACGAGGTATTCGATCCCCGCGGCGTTCATGCCGGGGAACTGGGTGAGGTACTCGGGGCTGCCCCAGCGTTCATCTGCGCCGGTCTGGAGCAGGACGAGTTCGCCCGGCGAGAGGTCGTGATCCAGTTCAGCGAGTGCGGCGTCGATCTCGTCGACGGAGATTCCGCTGCCCGGCGCTTTCCGCCGGAAGTCGAGGATGACTGCGGTGCCGCGACACCATTCCAGCGGGATTTCATCGATCGTCTTCGCCGGTTCGCCGTCGGTTTCGGGACCGTAGTGGGCGGGTGCGTCGAGGTGCGTTCCGGCGTGGGGATCACAGCGAGATCCACCCAGGCCAGCCCCTGGCCGTCGGGAAAGTCGCTCGCTTCGATGTCGTAGCCCTGGACCCGCGGCGTCGCGGCGAGCCGTCCCGCGCCCTCCTCGTGGTCGAACGCGTCGATTTGCGGTGGAGTCGGCTCGCTCGGAACGCCGTCCTCGAGCCCGATGCTCAGATCGATCAGCGTGCCGTCAGTGCTCGGTATCGCATCGTACATAGGTTGGGAGATCATGCCGGGACACATAACAACATGTGACTAATTCACAGGGAAGTTCGAGAGACGGAAGGGCGGCGACCCCTCCTGTGGAGGGGGTTCTCACCAGCTAGTGCAGCCGTTCGACAGGCTATTTACCGACAGCCGTGAACGTGACGGACATGTACGATTTCGTCGTGGTGGGCGTCGGCCCCGCCGGCGCGCGGTTCGCCCGGCGGGCCGCCGAGAAGGGCTTTGACGTACTCGCGCTCGAACAGGGAACCATCGGGGTGCCACTCGCCTGTTCCGGACACGTCAGTACCGACATCTGGGACTTCACCGGTCCCGGTGCACGCGAAGAACTCTTCCAGAACGAAATCTACGGCGCGCGATTCCACGTCGGCGGTCCACACAGCGACTCCTACCCCTTCTACATGCGAGACGTCGCCTCGAACGTCATCGACCGCGTCGGCCTCGACCGCCACCTCGCCGAACTCGCGCGCGAGGCCGGCGCGGACATCCGCGAGGAACACACCGTCACTGACGTTCGCGAGCACCGCGACCGCGTCGAGGTGGTCGCCAGCGGCCCCGACGGCACCGTCACCCACGAAGCCAAGATGGTCGCCGGCTGCGACGGCCCCCGCTCGCGTGTGCGAGGTGAACTCGGGCTTCCGGAACCCGACGAGTTCCTCCACGGCGTGCTCGCCTTTTCCGACGAGGCGGACAAGCAGGATTTCGTCGACGTGCACCTCACGCCGCCGACGTTTTTCGCCTGGCGGATTCCGCGAGGTGAGGCCGGCGTCGAGTACGGGCTGGCAGCGCCGCCGGGCGTACAGGTGACGAAGCACTTCGAGGAACTGATCGACGGCTACGAGATCGACGTGTCACACCGCTGTTCGGGTGCGATCCCGATCGGGCCGGCGGATCGAGTGACGAGTCGGCGAGGCTTTCTCATCGGCGATGCGGCCGCGCAGACGAAACCGTTCACGGGCGGCGGGATCCTCTACGGCATGACGAGCGCCGACCACGCCGCCCGCGAGATCGATCCCGATCGGCCGACGACGCTTCCGGCCTACGAGCGCGCCTGGCGCGAGGACTTAGAACGCGAACAGCGATTGGGTCACTGGATTCGTCGGGCGTACTCGTTTCCAGAACCCGTCCAGCACGTCGGCCTCGGGGCGCTCTCGGGCGAAATCGGCGTCCACATGGATCGGCCGACCTCGCTGGCCTCGGTCGAGCACCTGAAGGCGTTGCTTTCCTGGCGCTGAGTACGATCAGTACCGGGTCGTATCGTCGTCATTGCCGTAATCGTCGTAATCATCGTAACCGTAATCATCGTAATCGGCATCGGTGCCGTACGTCGCGCCGTCTCGTCCGCGGCGCTTGCGACGACTGCGACGGCCGCCACGCTGCGTCGAACCGTCATCGATCACCGCCATCGCGAGCGTTCCGATACCGATACTCGAGATCACGAACGCGACGATTTCGCCGAGAAGAGGAACGAATCCGGTGATCGCGGCGACGACAATCGCGACGGCTAACGCCGATGACCACCGCTCGGAGACGAGTCGACCGACGGCGAGATAGCCGAGTTCACCGCCGACGAGCGCCACGATGGCAAAGACCAGCGCCAGCGGAACGGCGAGGAGAATCCCGATCACCGTAATCGCCAACAGGAGAACCGCACCGAGAAAGCCGATCAGGGTAAGGAGACCGTAGCCGAACGCGGCTCCCGGTCGGTCAAGGGCGGTATCGGTCAACCTCCGGGTTCGATCGGGAGCGAATGCGATCAACAGTCCACCGATGACGAGCGTGGTCAGCGCACTCCCGATGGCGCTGGTGGACAACGACCCGATCACGGCATCCGTGCCGACGCGAGTGCCGTTCGGATCGGGCTGAGCGAGGACCGGTACTGCCGAAACCAGCAGCAGCGATATCGCTGCGAGTGTGAAACCGGCGGCCGCGCGAGAGGAGACAGAGGGCGAACGCATACCGAAATACTGCGATGTTCCGGTAATAAGCCTTCCCGTTCTGTCATGTATTCACCGCTGAACGACGGCTCTCGCGGGACGCCAAACGACAGACCGAAGGAATCGCTCTCGAAACGGACACGCGATGACGGGGCGAGTGACCGGCGTCGTGGCGTTCGTCGCGAATCTCTTCGAGCGCCTCGGTATCATCGACGCCGAGCGATTCCGCCCGACGATGGAACTAGCGTGGCCGCGGATTATCACCGGCTTCGCGATCATGTCGAAGCAGACGGCCGACCTAGCCATGGTCGGTACCGCCGTCGGCACCGCCGGAACCGCGGGGCTGGCGTACGCTCGCCTACTGGGAACTCGTGACGATGCTCGGGCTCGGCCTCGCGGGCGGCACCGTCTCGCTCGTCTCGCAGAACTACGGCGGCGAGGCGACCGAGCGCGCGTCGCTCGTCGTCACCCAGAGCGTCCTGCTCGCCGTCGTCTTTGCCCTTCCGGTCGTAGCCGTCTTTCTCGCGTTCCCGAACGCGTTGATCGAACTCCTCGGCTCGAAAGCGGCACCGATCGATCACGGAAGTACATATCTCGTGTTCGTTGCACCGGCGGCGCTGTTCGAACTCTGCAATCTCATCGCCAGTCGGACCTACACCGGCGTCGGCGACACGTTCACCGAAATGGTCGCCCGCGCCGGCGGCGCGGTGCTCAACGTCCTCCTGAGCGGCCTGCTGATCTTCGGCTTCGGACTGGGCGTCGCCGGCGCGGCGATCGGGACGACGCTCTCGACCGGGTTCGTCACGGTCGTCCTCGCGTGGGGGATGACCGGCCGCTCGTACGGCTGGCTCGGCATGGCGCCGAGTCCCGTCCCCATCACCGCAGACGGACCGTGGATCGATCGCGAACTCATCCGCGAACTGATCGAGATTTCGCTGCCCGAAATCGGCCGCCGACTCGCGGCCGGCGCCGTCGTCTTCCCGCTGCTGTGGATCGCCGCTACCTTCGGGCCGGTCATCGTCACGGCCCTCGAAGTCGGTCGACGCGTCCGCGGCCTGATCAACAGCGTCAACTGGGGACTCTCGCTCGCGGCGAGTTCACTCGTCGGCCAGCATCTGGGATCGAGCGACGAGGGGGAAGCGGCCGCCTACGGAACGGCGATTATTCGACTCTCGATCGTCCTCTACGCCGGGATCGCGGCGCTGGTGATCGTGCTCTCGGAGCCGATCGCGGTCCCCTTCGTCTCCGAGTCGAGCGAGGTGCCGGCGGCAGCGGCGTTCGTCGCCGTCGGCGCGGTGAGTTCGATCGGGTTCGGGCTCGACGGCGCGGCAGCGGGCGTCCTCCTCGGGGCCGGCGATACGCGCCTGCCGTTTCTCGCCTCGCTGGCGGGGCGATACCTGTTCGCGATACCGGCCGCGTTGCTGGGCCCGGTCACGCCGCTCGGCATCGCGGCGCTGTACCTCGCGCTCCTGCTCGAGACGTACGTGCCGGGCGGGATCAACTACTGGCTGGTCAGGCGCGGCCGGTGGAAAGCCGTGAGCCGCCGCTACCGACCGTCGGCGACCGGATCCGAAACCGAGGTCGAGGTCGGGACTGGGGCGGAGGCCGAAGCCAAGAAAGAGACCGAAGACTGAACTCGGTCCGCCCGGCGGTCACTGCACACGTCGCCTCACGTCTCGTCACGGCAGGCCATCGGACCGTCGTCAGTCGTCGTTCCGCTCCGAGAGCGCCTCGTTTCCGACGAACAGGGTCTCCGGATCGTAGGTCGCCTTCAGCTCGCCGAGGCGCGCGGCGTTCTCCCCGTAGAGCAGCGTTCCGGGATCCTCGTTCATCCCCGGGAAGTTTCCGTACCGGCCCGCGCCGACCGACAGCGCCTGCACGTCGGCGATGGCCTCGCGCGCCCACGTCACGTTCGCGTCGTCGTCCGCGGCGTCCTCCCAGTTCGCCTCGACGGCGAACATGTACGGCTTATCCCGGTGCCAGAACGCGGTCGCGTCCTGGGGAATCTCGCCGACCGCACCGTCTAAGTGCCAGAGGTCGACCGTCGAGAGTTCGGACGGCGCGGATTCGTTGTACCGGACCATGACGTCGACGAGTTCGTCGGTAACCTCCGTCACGTAGATCGACTTCCAGTAGTACCGAAGCCCGTCGGGGTAGTCCTCGTCGAGCATCGACTGCAGGTCGGTAAACGCCATCGGGCCACTGAAGTCGACGATCGGGGTGAGCCCCGTTCGGAGCGGCTCAAAAACGGACTCGGCGTCCATGAGGTCGCCGCGGAACGACCCGAGGAACGCGACCGCGGTCTCGCCCCACGCCGACTCGGGAAACTCCTCGAGTTCGGGAACGTGTGCAGCGACCGCGAGAGCACCTGCGGTCCGCGGGGCGGTCTCGGTCCACTCCCGGAACCGATCGACCGCCCGGTGTGCCTCGTCGCCGCGGAACCAGGCGAAGAACGCGTACACCTCGGGACCGACCTCGTGGAGGCTAAACTCGAACGACGTGACGACGCCGAACGCGCCGCCACCGCCGCGAACGCCCCAGAACAGCTCTTCGTTCCGGGCCGCACTCGCCGTGCGAACTCGTCCGTCCGCGGTGACGATATCGACGCTGACCAGGTTATCGAGCGCCAGTCCGTACTGGCGGCTGAGATGACCGTAGCCGCCGTTGAGCGTCAATCCCGCCACGCCGGTCTTCGAAACGGCACCGAGCGGCGTCGCGAGACCGAACAGTTGGGTTTCGCGGTCGACATCGCCGAGCGTCGCGCCGCCTTCGACGCGGACCGTCCCCGCCTCACGGTCGACGCGAACGCCGTTCATCGCCGAGAGATCGACGACGAGCCCGCCGTCGACGACGGCCGTGCCGGAAACGTTGTGGCCGCCGCCGCGAACACCGACGCTGAACTCGTGCTCGCGGGCGAAGTTCACCGCCGCAACGACGTCGGCGACGCCCGAACAGCGGGCGATGATCGCGGGATACTTGTCGATCATGCCGTTCCAGAGCCGTCGGGCGTCGTCGTACGGCGGATCCGACGGAAGCACGATCTCGCCCGAAAATCCTGCTTTGAACGAGCGAACGGCATCGCTCGGGAGGCGAGCAAGCGATCTCTCACCAGGAGTATCGGTAGCAGTTGCCATGTGACGGCGTACGTTCCCGGCGAAGATAACTGAGTCGCTATTCCCACGCACACCCGACTGTCTCGCCCCATGACGGCCGTTTTAGTCGATATCGATCCGACAGTTCGCCAGTTTATGCCGTGCCGACGACACCGCAGGTGATTGAACCCGGATCAACCAGTTCCACGCCGTCGACGGCATCGGTCGGCAGCAACAGGACGGTGTCGTTGGGTAACGACTCCTCGACGCGAACCGGATGGCCGAGCGCGTCCTCGAGTTCAGCGACGGACGAGTCAGCCTCGGTAGCGTCGGTTGGAAGGACGAAGACGAGTTCGGCCGGCCGGTCGTGGTCGGTTTCGGCCATCTCGAGCAGTGCGGACAGCGCGTCGGCATCGAGCGATTCGAGCGAGCGGATGGTCACGCGCTCGGTGTCGGAGCCTGGTGCGTCGGCCGACTGCGTGCGAACGCGGTCCGCGAGTTCCGCGAAATCGGTGTCGTCGAAGTCGGAGTCGGTCATAGTCGACCGTGCACTCTCGCCGCCCTTGAGCGTGGGCCCGGCCAGTTCCGGTGCGGGTTCCGGTTCCGGTTCTCGTTTGGGTTCCGAGTCCGAGTCTGGGTCCGGTTTTCACTCCTGTTCCGGGTCCGACCCGCCATCGACGCCACCGAATCGCGATTACGGATACACCGGCAATCGGGCGGAGTCGTCCGATCCGTCGACGAACGGCAGTTCGGTCCGCACTGCCGGCACCTCCTCGCCATCGACGCGGACGGTGACCGCATCGGCTTCGAGACCGAACTCGACGAGCGCGAGCGCGATCGGTGACTCGAGAATCGGGCTGACGCCCGCCCGCGTAATCTCGCCGACGGAGGCATCGCCGTCGAAGACGGCCGCGCCGGCTTCGGGGACGAGTTCAGTTGCCGCCTCGCTGCCGTGTTCGAGCGTTAGCCCGACCAGCCGCCGGCTGGGCTGGCCCTGGTTTTCGACGCGCGAGACGACTTCCTGGCCGACGTAACAGCCCTTCTCGAAGTCGAGGGCGGTGCGCAGGCCGAGCACGTTCGGAATCGTCCCCTCGAGTTCGGTTTCGAACAGCGGGGTGCCGGCCTCGAGACAGAGGCTGTCCCAGGTTCGATAGCCGAACGGGGCGGCGTTCATGCCCTGGTTCAACAGCGTGTCGTAGACCGCCTCGGCGTCGGCGGCGGCGCAGACGACCTCGTAACTCTCCTCACCCGTCAGCGCGTCCGTTCGGATGACGGTGACGCCCTCGTCGCCCATCGTGCCGCGGACGAAGGAAAACCGCTCGTCGGGCGAGGCGGCACCGTTTAAGACGCTCGCGACTTTCTCGGTCGCCTTCGGGCCGTGGATACCGAAGATTGCGAACTCGTCGGTCGCGACGTCGATCTCGACGTCCTGAATGAAGACCTTCTCGGACCAGTCGGCGGCGAGGTCCGGGGCAGTTCCGGGCGGCGTAAAGAGCAGGAGGCGTTCGCCGGCGTTGTAAACGTAGAGTTCGATCTCGATACCGCCCTGCGGGTCGAGGACGAGCGCGTAACAGCCCCGGCCGTCGGTTTCGGGAACGCGGTTCGAGACGACGTTGTCGACGTACTCGCGGCGGTCGTCGCCGGTGACGACGATGACGTCGGAGGCGAGTTCGAGCAGTCCGACGCCGTTGCGAACCGCGCGGTGGGTTCGTGCCGGGCGTCCGAAGTCCTCGACGATCGTCCGGCCGCCCCGCTCGCCGAACGTCGCTCCGTGATCCTCGTGAACGGACGAAATAAGGCTCATACGTTCGGACAGGGGCCAGATCCCCACAGGCGTTTCGATTCGAATGTCCGAACGGGGCAGTTCGGGTCAGAACGGAAAGCGGTCCCGGAGCCAGTCGCCGATGGATCGGTCGTCGTCCTCCGTCGTCGGCTCGTCGGGAACGACGCGCTCGTCCGGTTTGATCAGCGTCTCGCTCCCGGTCGTTTCGACGACGATCAGGTCGTCGTCTTTCAACGTCGCGAGGGCGTCCTCCAGGTCGTCGATTTCGACTTCGACGGCGGCCCGGAGTTCGAGGACGGACATCCCGTCGTCGGTGCGGTCGACGAGCGCATCGAGGACCGCAACCTCCGTCCGCTCCCGGTCTCGGTACTCCGGCTTTGCTCTCATCGGTGTCCGTTGCTAGCTTCGACGACCTGGGATTTGACGTTTGTTGTTACCGCCGACGGCGACGACGAGTACGGGTTTCTGAGCGTGTCTATTCGAGAGCAGTCTCAAGAGCCATCAGCGCCGTCACATGACACGAAACGGGACGGTTCAGGCGGTACGTTTTTTATGGCCAGGCTCGGTACGATGGGACAATGGTCCTGCGATGTTCGCTGCTCGGGCACGACTACGGCGAGTCCGGAGTCGACCGCGAGCGCGAAGAACGGGGCAGTGAGGTCGTCGTCACCGTCCAGGAGTACGAGGAGTGTGTTCGCTGCGGTGACAGACACGTCATCAGTGAGAACACCGAAGTGACGAGTCTCTCGGCAGCGCGGGCGGCCGAGCCCGACGCTCGGAGCGAGCCGAACGAGACTGCGGCGACGGACCGAGAACTGCCTCCCGAGAGTGATACCGACACTGGCACAGCCACGAAGACCGAGACACCCGCATCGACGGCTCCCCAGCAGGAACGCGCTGAGCGGGACGGATTCGTCCACGACCAGGGTTCCGATCCGGCGTCCGACTCGATTACCGATGACGCGACGATTATCGACGCCGATACCGACATCGACGCCGATCCGGATCCCGATGCGACTACGGGCAGCGAGACGGAGTCCGAGCCAGCGATCGACGCGAATACAGACGGTGACAGCGTCGACCGTCCCGACGGTGAGGTGACCGACAGTACTCGAGACATTCCAACCGACGAGAACGGCGAGCCGATTACCGACGATGGCGAGATTCTCGAAGACGACGACCCCGAACCCGAACGCAACCGGGACAGAGAACACGGCGAGTGGCCAGACTCTGAGGACGTTGGCCCGCCGGTCGATGACGACCCTAACGGGGAGTGGCCCGACGCAGACGACTACGAGACGGACCCGACCGAGGACGATGCCGTCGTCCTCGAACACGATTCGACCGCCTACGAAGACCAGTCGGCAGTTGACGCCAGAACGGTGACGGCAGATCCCTCCGGCAGTGACGCACAGTTCAACGCCGGCGAGACGGACTCGGGCGTCGGTGCGAATACCGTCACCGGCGAGGCCAGTACCGGTCGGTCCGGTGAGGCCCCCACGAGCGGTCCGAGTTCAAGCGCCGACCCCGGTACTGACACCGGCACCGGCACCGGTATCGAACGCGTCAGCGACGCCCCCGCACCCGGCGACTCGAGTCCCCCGACGGAGGACGTTCCCACCGAGTTCTACTGCCCGCGCTGTGACTTCGTCACCACGGGCGATCGCGGCTCGCTTCGCACCGGCGACATCTGTCCGGAGTGTCGAAAAGGATACCTCGGCGAGCGGGCACAGCATAGCGAGTGACGGACTGTCTGGCGAGTGACTGTTCGATCGCTCAGCGCTGACGGGTGCAGCCAAATCGGTTCCACTTCCCTTCCTTTTTCCGACCGCAATCGCCCTCGAAGAACCTGTTGAACACCGACAACATCGAGTATGAAAAGAGGTAAACACTCCCCCGTGTATCTCCAATCCATGAAGGAGTACAAGATGCGTCGCGGTGAATATCTCGAAGAGCGAATTCCTGACATGGAGTCGACAGTCGAGGACTACTTCGGCCCGATCACGGAGACCCAGGAGTTCAAGGGCAGCGACCTCTACGTCATCGGCGAACCCGACAACCCCGTCTTCGAGAAAATCGTCGCCGGCACCGTCGAATACTCCGGGAAGAAAGACAAGCTCGGCGTCGAGTTTCACGAACGCGATCCGACCGAACTCGAACCGGACGAACTCGAAGCCGCCGGCGAGGCCGTCGATGCGAAAAACGACTTCCTGCTCGAGGCAACCGGCCGGGACGCAAAGGCCCGCCGCGATTCGCTGAAGCGGTCGGTCGAAGACGATCCGGACCACGATTTCTAAGCGTTCTCACGCGGTTTGTTCGCGGCCTGGACAAGTCGGTAGTCGTCGGTTCGAGACGTTCAGCAAGCGACTCGGGATTGAGACGACTCTCTAGCGGAGAGAATACGGAACGCTTCCAGAACCTGAAACGCAGAACTCAACGCCCAGAATATAGAACCCAGTACCCAGAAGAACCGACGTTCCGAAACGGCTATTGGCCACACGTCGAATACGCCACTAATGGATCTCGCTGCGTTCGGACTCGCGACACTGACCGCACACGTCGGGTTTGCAGTATTCGTAACGGCCCACGCGTTCCTGACGGATCGCCCGGCGGGCAACTGGCCCTACATCACGCTCGGCCTCGGCATCGCCGGGGTCGCAGGCTACTTCTTCTACGACCGGTCGCCGACAGCGAACTCGAACTGAACTCGCTACGACTCCCGCTGTACGTGGGCCGTGGGTAGTCCATGCATCTCAATCCGTCGTCACACCGCGCGTTTCACCGCCATCGTCACCGGGATCGCCATCAGCCCAGACGCCCTCGCTGAACTCGATCGAGTTCGTCCACTTGCCGACGACGGAGGAGACGGCGAGATCTCCGGTGACGTTGTTCATAGTTGCGATCCGTCCCAGGATCGGGTCGACGCCGGCGACGAAACCGACGATCTCCAGGGGAAGTCCGACTGCGTTCAGGATGACGGTGAGCATGATCAGCCCCGCGCCCGGAATGCCGGCAGTCCCGATGCTAATGACGATCACCGTAAAGAGGATCATGACCTGCTCACCGAGGCCCAGCGAGACGCCGACCAGGTTCGCCGCGAAGACCGCCGTGACGGCCTGTCGAATCGCCGCGCCGTCCATGTTAATCGTCGCGCCGAGCGGGAGCCCGAACCCGTAGACCGATTCGTCGATCCGCAGGTTCTCCTCGGCGTCCGTGATCGTCACCGGCAACGTTCCGCTCGAGGAGCGGATCGTAAACGCCGTCACCATCGCGTCCTTCGCGCCGGCGAGAAACGCGAGCGGGGACTGACCCAGAACGCCCACGGTCAGCAAACCGAGATAGGTGACGGTCATGTGCACCGCGACGCCGACCGCGATGACCGCGACGAGCGACGCCAACTGGAGGAGCGCGTCGGACCCGCCCGAGCCGATCGCCGAGGCCATCAGCGCGAAGACGCCGATCACGCCGTACTCCATCACGCCCCAGACGATCTTGAACAGCGCCTGCGTGCCGGCTTCGACGAACGCGAAGAAGCCGTCTACCGCACCGCTTACCGTCTCGTCGGTCGTTTCCGCCCGCACCATCGTCAGCGCGAGTCCGAAGACGACGACGAAGAAGATCGTCGCCAGGATCTCGCCGTTGGCCATCGCCGACAGCGGGTTGTCGGGGACGATGCCGAGTACCACCTCCGTCACCGTCGGCGGGTCGGCCGAGTCCGCCTCCCCGCCGGTGAACTCGACCGCGTGACCGGGATCGAACAGGTTCGCGACTGCGAGTCCGATGACGGCCGCAATCGTCGTCGTCACGATGTACATCCCGACGGTCAACCCGCCGACTTTCCCGAGTTTCGACGGCGTCAGCTTGCGCATCCCGCCCAGCAGCGTAAAGACGATGATCGGGATGATCAGCATCTCGAGCAACTGCAAGAAGAGTTCACCGAGCGGTTCGAGAAGCGTCGCTCGCTCGCCGAAGCCGACCCCGACGAGCGACCCCAGAACGAACGCGACCGCGATTCGATAGATAATCGGTATCGACCGATACGACCGCCAGAGACGTCGTCCAAGCGACGAGTTCGTCTCGCTCATTGACCGGTGTTAGAACGGCATCGATCAACCGATGTCGGTTCCGGAGAGACTGACCGTCGCCTGTGATGGGCGGCGTGAGGGCGACGACCGGAATCGTGCCGGGTGTGAAGCCTGAAACGGGTAATCAGGCCAAAAAGACGTGTCGCGGACGGTCAGCGAGAACGTCACGACCGAACTCGACGGCGTCCGCGAAGGCGTCGCTGCGGAAGAAGGTCATCGCGTCCTCGCGGGAGTCCCAGCGGCTGGCGATGAACATATCGTTTTCGTCCTCGCGGTTTTCGAGCAGGTCGGTCTTGCGGTGGCCGTCCATGTCGGCCAGGATCGAGGCGGCGTCGTCGAACGTGCCGACGAAGTCCGAGCGGTGCTCGGGTTCGACGGTGTAGAACATCCCCATGGTCCCCCAGGAGTCGTCCTCGTCGTCGCCGGCCTGGCGAACGATATCGGGGAGGTCGGCGAGGAAGCCGGCGGCGGTGTTTGCGGCGCGGTCGGTCTCCCAGAGGCTGACGACCGCGGTTTCGGCGTCGGAGTCGCTCCCCTGAGACTCGTAGACCGCCGTCTTCACGTGCGTATCGTAGTGATCGAAGTTTTTCCGCAGCCCCTCGACTTCCTCGAACAGCTCGTCGGAGTCGGCCGCGGAGTAGAGCACGACGGCGTGGACGTCTTCGCCGTGGGGCTGGCCCGCGTAGACGCCGAGTTCATCCAGTTCGCTGCGAACGCTCTCGTCGTCGCTGTCGCCGCTCTCATCGTCGTGTGGGCTGTCGGCATCGTGGCCGTGGTGGTGGCCGCCCGAATCGCCACCGTGCTCGTGGTGGTCGTGGCTATGACCGTGCTCGTGAGACCCGTGTGAATGCCCGCCGTGTGGGTCCGTCGACTCCTGCGGGACCGGCTCCCCCGCGAGGAACGCCCCCAGATTCGCCGGCGGGAACCGCCGCGCCGAGAGGAACCGACCGAACTCCGCAAAGCGTGAACTCGACGGGTCGAAACGCATCTCGGTGAGCAGTTCCTTCACGTCGGTCGGGTCGTCCGCGAACAGCGTCACGCCCCACTCGAAGTCGTCCAGGCCGACACTGCCCGAGATGATCTGGGTCACGCGACCGGCGTAGTCCCGGCCGATGTCGCCGTGAGCCGAGAGGTGCTCGGCACGCTCGTCGAACGGCAGGTCGTACCAGTTATCTTCCGGCCCGCGGCGCTTGTCCATCGGATAGAAACTGACGAACTCGCTGTCCGGAATCTCCGGCTTGAGCCGGGACTCGATGTACCGTTTCGTCCCCGTATCCTCGATTTCGCCGTCCTCCTCGAAGTACTCCTGGGACATGTACCCCGAAACCTCGGTTACCGAGAGGTACGAATCCGCGCGCTCGGTGAACTCGGCGAGTGCGGTTTGCTCGAACCGTCGCTCGAGGGAATCCAGAGCAGCGAGCGTCGGCCGCAGGTGCAAGATCAGGAGGTCGGCCTTGTGGCCGAGCACGGAGAACACCGCAGAACCGCCCTCTTCGGCGTCCGCGAGTTCAGTTGCGGCCGAGAGGTAGTCGACTCCCTCCGCGAGCGCGCGCTCGCGGCGGTGCTCGGGGGCGTCGCGCCAGCCGTCCCAGTCGATCGAACGGAAGTCGTGTAAGACGTACCAGCCTTCGTCGGTCTGTGGCGGTTGCCGTCGGTCCATACGCGCGGGTTGGGACGGCGAGGCCAAGAAGGACCGGGTTTCGGGCGAGCACGCGCGTGACCGAAACCCTTTACGTACGTCCGTTTAAATCACGTCCCGTATGCGGAAAAGTGGACCGCCGAAGGGACTTATCGCCTATCTCGTCCTCGAACTGCTCGAGGAGAAACCCCGGTACGGCTACGAAATTCTGAAGGAAATCCGCGAGATCAGTGGCGGCCACTGGGAACCGTCCTACGGTTCCGTGTATCCGATCCTTTATAAGTTCGAAGAGAAAGGCTGGGCCGAACGCCTCGAACGCGAGGACGAACCCGACCGCAAGTACTTCGAACTCACCGACGCCGGCGCGAGTGAACTCGAAGAGCGCCGCGAGAGCAGCACGGAGAAGGCGCGAGACTTCGCGGACGTTATTCTCGGTTTTTTCCATGTCTACGCCGCGTTCTCGACGGATGAGCGCTTCGAGATCCCCGAGAAAGAGGGGGAGTGGCAGTTCAACGAGACGTTCAGTCGGTGGGTCGTCGAACAGGTCGTTCGCCACCACGAACACTACTTCGATACCGAATTCGAGCGCCTCGATTCGACGCCTGACGAGTTCTACGAGCGCCACGGAATCGACGTGGACGACAAGTGACTCGAGTAGCCTGAGTTCCGGAGCAATCAGAATAACCGATTGACGGGTGAGGAGTGAAGAGTGTCACTCGTATCCGATTAACCGGCGAGCATCCCCTGGGCGAATATCATCGCCAGGAAACTCACAAACATCGTGAGGCCGACGGAGGTCGTGACGACTCGGACCATCCCGCGGGTTGCATCGATCGGGAGTCGGGAGATAATCGCTTCCGTGCTGGTTCGGAGGATATGACCCCCGTCGAGCGGGAACGCCGGGATGCAGTTGAAGAAGCCGAGTTGGACGTTGATCCAGCCGGTCCAGAACAGCAGATTGGCGAGCATAAAGACGGTGCCATCGCCGAGAGCGCCGAGTGCGCCCTGCACCTCGTAGAAGTTTTCGATGCCGCCGGTGAAACCGGCGAAGTTGAACGGCAAGATGCCGATGACGCCGATCAGCGGTAACAGGAGCGCAAGACCGACCTTCCCGATGAACGTGTCGGTCACAGCGCCGTAACTGCTCTCGCCGCCGCTCCCGAGGACGGCGAGGTACTCGTCGGCCGGGTACAGTTGGGCCCCGAGCGTATCGTTCAGTTCGAACCCGCTGATGCCGGCCGTGCCGATGATACCGAGATACGGGTGATCGGTCTGCTGTGGGTGTTCACCGAGCGTGACGGTCGTCTCCTGGCGGTCATCGCCCGCGTACGTGACGAGCGAGAGTTCATCGCCGGGGTCGCGATCGGAGAGCTGGGCGGTGAGATCGCTGTAATCGTAGACGCGTTCGCCGTCGACGGCAGTGATAACGACGGATTCGTCTGCCATCCCGGTTGCGCCCGCAAGAGGCTCATCTTCGAGGACGGTAACGAGCGGGCCGATCGGAGTCTCGTAGTCCGTCGTCTCGTCGGTATTCGCCGACTCGACGGTGAGCGTCGCCGTTTCGTCGTCGCCGACGGCGTCGCGGAACTCGTCTTCGGTTGCGACCCCCTCGCCGTTGACAGCGACGACGGAATCGCCGGTCGAGACGGGTACGGGGCCGTTGTCGACCGCCGCGGTGACGAGCAGCGAATGATCGGCCGTAACCGTTTGCTCGCCGTTGAGTTCGACAGAGACCTCTCCGTCGCTTCCCTCGAGTTGCGTCGAGAGGTCGGCGTTGTCCGCGACCGGCTCACCGTTGATCGCGGTAATTCGATCGTTCGGTTCGATCCCGGCGTCTTCGGCCGGCGAGTTCGGCGCGACGCCGCCGACGGCAGCGCCCGGGGCGACGGCGATCGAGCCGACGATCGGGCCGAACAGGAGGGCGAACGCGAGGATCGTGATCGCGAAGTTGTTCGTCACGCCGGCGGCGAACATCCGCGTCTGCCCGCCGCGGGAGGCGTCCTTGCTGCTCTCCTGGTCGGGTTCGACGAACGCGCCGACCGGGAGAACGGCGAGCATCGCGACGCCCATCGACTCGATGTCGATGTCTTCGACGCGACAGAGCAGGCCGTGTCCGCCCTCGTGGACGACGAGGCCGACGAGCAGGCCGACGACGATTCCCGGCGTCGCAGACAGCGGGAGAAAGTCGTTGACGCCGGGAATAACGAGCACGTTGCGGGGCTGCTGGACGCTCCCCGTCGGCTGGGGCGAACTCACCGCCGCGATCCCCGCGAACAGCAGGAATCCGAACATGGCCACCATAACGACGATGGCGATGCCGATACCGAGGTTCGCCCAGGCCCGCCAGAATCGCTTCGGGCCCGCGAGCCAATCTAGGACGGCGCGGCCGCGTTTGGTGTGGAGGGTGAGGATCGGCCCCTGCGTGCCGACGAACTCGGGGAGGTACCCCGACCTCTGGAGCGCAATGATCCCGACCCAGTAGAGCAAGAGTCCCACGACGACCCACGTGAGAACCTCCGACCCGAAGAGTTCGGGAACCGAGACAACCGCTGGCGTACCGAGATCCATCGACAGTAATTCAGCGCGGTGCTCTCAAAGGGCTTTTGTCTGGCATCGCGTCGCGAATTCGAACCGCTGCCATCTCCAGAAGACGAAGCGTGAGACGGGACGAGAAGCGAGAGCAGAACGGGATCGCGAGTGAGAACGGAGCAATGAGAACGAGCGGCAGAACGCAACGCACGAACCGCGACTACCGCTCCCGGCGAAGCCGCGCAACGACGAACTCCCGATCCACCTTCGCCAGAAACGGCCCGAGCTGTGGGCCCTGCTCCTCGTCGAAAAAGAGCCGGTAGCCCGCGCCGAAGAACTCGCCGACAGCCACGTCGTGGCGCTTTGCCGTCTCGTAGATCTCCCCCTGAATCTCCTCGGCACCGTGGCCCTCCTCGATGAACTCCGCGAGTTCGGCGAGCGCCTCCTCGGTCGCCGCGTCGAACTCGTGATCGGGAATGGCAGTGCGCTTGAGTTCGTAGTCGAACTCGTTTTCGGTGCGGCGCGCCCAGTTGCGCGCCCGTTCGACGCGAGCCAGCGCGTCCTCGACGGCCCACTCGGGGGCGTCGTCGGGGATGTGGCCCTCGCGGCGGGCGATTTCCTCGCGCAGGTCCGGGTCGTCGGTCATGCCGAGCACCGCGGCGAAGGTGTAGGGAAGCCGGATACGCTCCTCACGCGGGTCCTCGACCACGAACGGGTAGACTCGCTCTGCGAACGCCCGCTCGTCCTCGCTGGCCTCCGCTACCTCGTCGAAGTAGATCGCTTCGAAGCGATCGAACTCGTCGACGAGTTGGTCGAGGCGTTCGATGCTGAAGTCTCGCGCCCGCGAGGGGTCCTTTGCAAAGAAGTACCGGAGAACCTCGGGTTCGAGCAGTTCGAGCACGTCCGAGACCAGAATCACGTTCCCCTCGGAGGAGGAGAACGGCTCGCCGTCGAGGGTGAACCACTCGTAGACCATCGGGACGGGCGGTTCGATCTCGAGGACGTTGCGCGCCA
Source organism: Natrialba aegyptia DSM 13077 (assembly GCF_000337535.1). GTDB lineage: Archaea > Halobacteriota > Halobacteria > Halobacteriales > Natrialbaceae > Natrialba > Natrialba aegyptia. Next base: position 2,837 of record NZ_AOIP01000029.1, on the reverse strand, counting down.
CGTCGTCGCCGCTCGGCCAGGATCCCTCGGCGTGGTCCTTGCCGAAGGGTTCGAAGTCGACGCCCAACACCTGCCACTGGGCGGGCCACTCGAAGCGCCAGGGCATCTTGCCCTCCCGAAGCGTGGCGGTCCCCTCGTGGCCGCAGCCGTCGATAGTGCTGTCGCCGGCGTCAAGGTCGGTACACCGGTAGTCGACCGTCGGCGTCTCGTCACCGTCCACATCGACGCCAGTCACCGTTTCCGTGATCTTGCCACAGTTCTCGCAGATGGGGTTGAAGGGGACGTAGTCCTCGTCGACCTTGTCCTGGTACTCGGCGAGAACTTCACGGGCACGATCCCGATTTTCGAGCACGTGGCGAGTTACGTCGTCGAACGCGCCGTCCTCGTACAGATCGGTCGTCGAGACCATGTCGATCGGCACGTCGACGGCGTCCGCGCTGTCCTGAATGATCTGCGAGAAGTGATCGCCGTAGGAGTCACAGCAGCCGAACGGGTCGGGGATGTCGGTGTAGGGGTGGCCGAGATTGCGTCCGAGCGCGCCGGCGTCGACCTCGCCGAGATCGACGAGTTCGCCGTCGAGAGTACAGAGCGTGCGCGGGAGTTTCCGAAGCGGGTCGCGGTCGTCCGCGGTGAAGACCTGTCGGACCTCGTAGCCGCGGTCGCGCAGGACCTCGGCGACGAAGTAGCCGCGCATGATCTCGTTGACGTTCCCGAGGTGTGGAACGCCGGAGGGGGAGATGCCGCCTTTGATGACGATCTCCGCGTCCTCCTCGTCGGCGTCTCGGTCGGCTACACGTTCCTCGACGCGGTCTGCGACCGTATCGGCCCAGAAAGCGTGGCGAGTCTCGTCGCCCTCCTGCTGGAGCGTGTACGGACTCCGTCCGGCGTCGTCGTCACTCATCTTCGTCCTGCGCCCAGTAGGTCGGTTCTTCGCCGGCACCGTCCGGGATCACGTCGGTGCCGTCGTGTTCGCCGTAGCGGACCGCCTTCGCGATCCGGTCCGGATCGGTGCCGTCGAGGACGATCGTGCGCATGCCAGAGCGCTCGATGATCTTCGCCGCAAGCAGGTCGACGGGCGCGGACGCGCCGGCGTTCATCTCGAGGCCCGCGATAACGTCGACGAGTTCGTCCGCGCTGAGGTCGTCGTACTTGGTCGCGTCGTCGTCCTCGTTGGGATCGGCGCTGTAGACGCCGGGGACGCTCGTGGCGTAAACCAGCAGGTCGGCGTCGATGTACTCGGCGAGGGCGGCACCGACGGCGTCGGTGGTCTGTGCGGGTGCGACCCCGCCCATCACCGAAACGTCGCCGCGCCGGAGCGCCTCGCCGGCCTCGTCGTAGTTCTCCGCGGGCGCGGTGACGGCGTCCTCGCCGAGCGCGGCGATGAGCAGGCGCGCGTTGAGCCGGGTTACGTCGATGCCCAGCTGATCGAGTTCGATTTCGTTTGCCCCGAGATCGCGTGCGGCCCCGATGTACTCGCGTGCGACGCCGCCGCCCCCGACGACGGCACCGACGCGACAACCGTCCGCGACGAGGTCTTCGACGACGGCGGCGTGTTCGGCCACCCGATCAGCCCCGGGTTTGGGGACGAGTACGCTGCCGCCGATAGAGACGACCACTTTCATGCTAACCCGGTGTAACCGGGTTGCTATCTTAAGAGTTGCCAACTGCAGACCGACTGTGAGAGACCACCAGTCGACCGGGAACGGGCGGCGACAGCTACAAAGTCCGACCGGCCGAAGCGTACGCAACGACGATGTACGTACTCGGAATCCTCGACGGCGGGGGCGGCGACGAGACGGTCGATCGGGTCGTCGACGGCGCTATCGATCAACTCGCGCAGGCGGGTCGCGTCGGCGTCATCCGCTACGACGCGACGATCGCGGACGGGACACACGGTGCGCTCACGACGGGTGGCGACGTGACCGTCGATCTCGGGGCCGACGGCGATTGGACTGCGAGCGGAACCGGCCTCTCCGTTCAGCAGGCTCTCGACCGGCTCGCGCCCGACTGCGACTACGCCGTCGTCGTCGGCGTCTCCTCGCTCCGATACCCCGCCGTCGTCGTCGGCGACGGCCCGACCGCGCGCGAGCACGAGCACGAGCACACTCCCGCCGACACCCTCGCCACGATCGCCAGCGCCACCGAACTCGGCGATATCGACCTCCGCGAGCGCCTCGAAGCGACCGATCCCCACCGAACCCTCGGCTCGCTCGTCGAGCGCGTCAAGCGCTCCCCCCACGCACCGCGCGCCGGCGCAATCGCGACCTTCACCGGGCGCGTCCGGCAGAAAGACGCCGAGGACGACACCCCCACGCAGTACCTCGAGTTCGAGAAGTACGAGGGCGTCGCGGACGAACGAATGGCCGCGCTCGAACGCGAGCTCGAGGCGCGCGACGGCGTCTTCGCCGTCGAACTCTACCACCGAACCGGCGTCGTCGAGGACGGCGAGGACATCGTCTTCGTCGTCGTGCTCGCGGGCCACCGCGAAGAAGCGTTCCGGACCGTTGAGGACGGGATTAACCGGCTGAAAGACGAAGTCCCCCTGTTCAAAAAGGAGGTGACGCTCGAGGACGAGTTCTGGGTTCACGAGCGATCGTAATCGATTTAGTCGTTCAGCCACACATAGATTCGTAGAGAACGTTTCACCAACCAAGGAAGTCGTCCGAAACGGATTAGATAGAATATAATCCCTTAGATCCTGTTTTAAAATGTCTCGGATACTCTGAGGGACTCGTAAAACAGAACGTAAATCGAAGTGAAACGTCCGAAAGGTGCGGTCACGCTAAACGCAACCGAAATGCTGCTAACCATCCATCCTTTATAACATATTCCGAGGG
>NZ_AOIP01000028.1 GCF_000337535.1 Natrialba aegyptia DSM 13077 | reverse complement strand
CCTAGCAGACATCGTTTACAGCTCGGACTACCCGGGTATCTAATCCGGTTCGTGACCCGAGCTTTCGTCCCTCACCGTCGGATCCGTCTTCCTGAGGCGCTTTCGCCACCGGTGGTCCGTCCAGGATTACGGGATTTCACTCCTACCCCAGACGTACCCCTCAGGTCTTCCGGTCCCAAGCCAGGCAGTTTCCACCGGACGCCTGTGCGTTAGGCGCACAGATTTCCCGATAAACTTGTCTGGCCAGCTACGGACGCTTTAGGCCCAATAACAGCGGTCATCACTTGTGCTGCCGGTATTACCGCGGCGGCTGGCACCGGTCTTGCCCAGCACTTGTTCCTCGACCTCCCTACGGTCGAGAAAAG
>NZ_AOIP01000027.1 GCF_000337535.1 Natrialba aegyptia DSM 13077 | reverse complement strand
TAGGGCGTGAAATCAGTTGGCGATCGAACGACGTGGCTCAAAAGGTCCTGTACACAATGAACCGGGTGCGAACCCGTAGTAAGCCGTACAGGAAGCCGGAGTTGCGTCGTGCGTTTTGAAAAACGAACCAGGGAGTGTGCCTGTTTGACGAGTCTAACCCGATCATCGGGGAAGGCGTAGGGAAACCGACATGGCCGCAGCATTGCGAGGGCCGCCGTGTTCAAGCGCGGGGAGTCAAACGGGCACGACCCGAAACCGGACGATCTAGACATGGACAAGGTGAAGCGTGCCGAAAGGCACGTGGAGGCCTGTTAGAGTTGGTGTCCTACAATACCCTCTCGTGATCTACGTC
>NZ_AOIP01000026.1:8733-25160 GCF_000337535.1 Natrialba aegyptia DSM 13077 | reverse complement strand
CCCCCCCCCTCCAGAATGGGCTGGAAGGGTTGGACGGGTTGGACAAACCGAATCTACCCCTCCGCTGTCTTGCGATTATCTCTGTCCAACCCTTACAGTGACAGGGCTGGACAGAGGGGGGTTTGATCGGAAGGGTTGGACAAAATCAGCCTTGCGCGCGATATATTGTCCAACCCGTCCAAGGCAGAAATGCCGAAAATAGCGCGAAAAGCGGATCTGTCCAACCCTGGGTTGGACAAGACACATCACGAAGCCGAAAGGAAAGAGACCGCTACTGCGAGAAGATAGCGCGCATCGTCTGGCGCTGTTTCTCTTCTTCGTCGTCGGCATCCTCGAACAGCCGCAGGACGTCCGGGTGGGTGCCGTTGCGGCCTTCGAAGTAGGGGATCTGGTACCCTTCTCGGCGGAGTTCGTTGACGGCCTTCCAGTAGTCCTCGCCGGAGACGTCCTGGTTGGCGCTTCTCACGTTGATGTGCCGGCGATCGAGGGCGATGAGTTTCAGCGCACCTCCACCCCCACCCTCTTTGAGGTCGTAGAACTTGTCCCGGTCGGCGATACAGGATTCGCCAGTGCTCGAGACGCGCCAGCTGGGGTCAAACCGTAGCGTGTCGCGTTCGACGACACCGTCGGCGATCTTTCGTGCAAGCCCGGCGACGTCGATCCCCTCAACTGCGGCGGCGATGACGTCGATGCTGTCGGTGGTCTCGAGATCGTCGGGGATGTCGCCGGCTGGGNTGCAAGCCCGGCGACGTCGATCCCCTCAACTGCGGCGGCGATGACGTCGATGCTGTCGGTGGTCTCGAGATCGTCGGGGATGTCGCCGGCTGGGAGTTGGGACTGCTGGCGGTCTCGGTTGCGCTCCACCTCGTCGGTCAGATCCTCGAGGCGGTCGGTGAGGGCGGCTTCCCAGTCCTCGGCGTCGGCGTGGTAGTCGGGCCAGATCGTCTCGACGATGGCACCCACGGCGTCGCGATGCCTGTCGTCGGTGAATGCACGCGCCCAGTGGTGGGTCCGCTCAACGAGGTCATCGTCGACGTCGGCAAGTGGGGGGAACTCGTACTGTGGGGTGGCGGTATTGATCGGCGTGACGACACCATCAAGTGACTTGTGAACCGATAGGGGGGCCTTGTAGAGTCGGTTTTTGTGGTTGACCCGGTCGGCTTCGAAGACACCTTCGAGCCCCGCCTCTGCTGTGACACGGTCGGCGACATCCTCGACCCAGTCGTTGAGTCGGTCGGTGAGCTCGTCGAAGAGGAGATCGCGCTCGCTGGCGTCGAAGGCTTCGGCGATTGGTGCGGTGGACATCGGCGAGACCATGACGTACGCCCCNAGCTCGTCGAAGAGGAGATCGCGCTCGCTGGCGTCGAAGGCTTCGGCGATTGGTGCGGTGGACATCGGCGAGACCATGACGTACGCCCCACCGACACTATCGAGGGCGAAGACGTGTTTTCGATCCCCGGCCAGGTCGGCGAACGCGTCGATGTAGCCTCCGATTGCGCCCTCGATTGCTTCCCGGGGAGCATCACCCTCGGGCCGGTCGAGTTTCGCATCGTCCTCGAGGTCGACGTCGACGATCGGCGTGTAGGCTCGGATATCGGCGTAGTCGGGCATCGGCGCGTCATCGGCCTTCCAGACTCGCCCATCGTCTCCCCAGCGGTACTCGTCCCAGGCGTCCATGAACCATCGCGCCGGGACGTAGTTGACCGTGGAGTAAACTACGCGGTCAGTATCGTGACGGAGTGCTTGCCACTCCTTGGCAAGCGCGTAGGGGCGGCCCTGGCCATCCCAGTCACCTCCGCCGCTACGGGAGCGATACCAGCCGACGAAGTCGTGATTCCCGAGACAGAACAGCCCGCCGTCGACTGACCCGAGTTCAGTGTAGACATCGCCGACGCGGTCGTAGTGATCTGAGACGCTCACTGGCTCTACAGTCTCGGCTGACTCGTCCGCCTCCTGGACATCGACCTCGTCGATGAGATCGGCTACTTGTGGGGGTGCAACGCCAGTCGCACCGGATACTTCGGCGACCGACGCCCCGGGGTTCTGTTCGAGGTGTTTCTCGACGAGTTCGTGGTCGGAGAGGCTCATGCGATCACCTCCTGGTTGCGGCGAATCTTCTCGATCGGCGGGGCGGTTGGGCCATCGAAGTAGCTATCGACGAGGTTCAACTCTTCGCTGGCGCGCGTGGCACCGACGTAGTAGACTCGGTGCTCTTCGGCGGCCTGTTTGGTGCTGCGAGAGTAACGCGTGACCATCGAGTCCGACGATGTCGTAAACAGGTAGACGGTCGGCGCTTCGAGTCCCTTGGCTGTGTGGATCGTCCCGACGCGAACCTCTTCGGATTGCATCGCCGCCGGCGCTCGGAGCGCGTTCTTCAGGACGTCGCGCTTCCAGGCCGGCAGTTCGAGCCGTGTGATGATCTCCTCGGCGCTATCGTAGCGCCCAAAGATCCGATCGACGGCATCGTGGTCGAGCGTGTCGGCGAGTGGGTTGGCTTGCGCGTCGATGTCTTCGGGGAGATTGTTCCAGACCGTCCGGACGTTTTCGTAGGCGAACACCTCTGCACCGGAAACCATCCCGTTCAACACTCCGAGCATCCGTTCGAGGTCGCCCCGCCAGATACCGCCATAGCTGCCGAGCATCTCGAACGGAACACCGACATCGCGGAGGTCGTTCGTCAACTGTCGCAACTGGTAGTTCGTCCGCGTCAGTAACAGTACGGACGGGGNCATCTCGAACGGAACACCGACATCGCGGAGGTCGTTCGTCAACTGTCGCAACTGGTAGTTCGTCCGCGTCAGTAACAGTACGGACGGGGTGTCATCGGCCGCCTCGGTCGCCTCGATCACGCCGTCGCGAAGGTCGTACTTGTTGCGAAGTGACTGCCACTGGACGGTCCCCCCGGTGTCGACCCCGCCGAATCCGCGTGGGTCAGTGTCGGTGTGTGCGGCCAGCACAGCCCGGCCGACTGACGCGATCTCGTCGGGGCAGCGGTAGGAGTCCTTGAGTTCGATCTGCTCATCGGAGTCGGTGCGATCGAAGTAGTATGGCGTGCCGCCACGGAACGAGTAGATTGACTGGTTCGGATCGCCAGCGATGTAGAGGCGGTCGAGTTCGCCACTGTCTCGCCAGAGCTTATACAGGCGGTATTCGAGCGGTGCCAGGTCCTGGAACTCGTCGATGAACAGCACGTCGACGGGCGGGACCAGACCGCTGTCGGCGGCCAGGGCGACGTAGTCTCCGTGCTCGAACAGTCGCATATCGACGTGAGGTGGGTCGCGCTTGTACTCGTCCCACGCTTCGAGGAGCGCCACGACGTTGTCGCCGTTGATCGGGATGTCGACCGACGTACTCCGCCACTTCTCTGGGGGCTTGCACGTCTGGGTGAGGTAGTCGTTGATCGCGAACAGCAAGTTGCCGGTGTTCGTCGATTCGGAGACGCCAGAGAGGAGCTTCCGCGGGTCCGAGTAGTCCGGGTCGTATGTCATCCCCTGGCGTCGGCAAAAGTCAGCGTAGGGGTCGACCTCATCCCCATGGAAATTCCCTTGGACGATGATCTGGTCGCTGACGTTGTTCGGGTCGATCTCGCCTTCCATGATGGCAAGCGAGAGCGCGAGTCCATGGACAGTCTTCGCCCGGTCCGTGGGTTCAATATCACTGTCGGTGTCGGGGTATACGTCTTCGATCTCGGGCTCGACGTCTTCGCGCCCCGAGTTCGTGAAGTTGAGCCAGTAGAAGTCGCTCAACTGGAGTCCCTGCTGCGCTTCATCCTCCAGACGCTCGCTGAGTGTGCGTGTCTTACCGGCTCCTGGCGCGCCATCGATGAGGACAACGCGCGTCATACCTCCACCTCGCTGTGGGCGGGGTCGTCGATGGCGATATCCTCGGGATCAACCCCGAGGCTATCGGGGTCGAATGGCCAGTACTTCGCGCGTGAGGAGCCGATCCACCGGCGGCGGCTTTTCTTCCCGTGGAGTTCGCCGCGGGAGATGAGGTCTTTGACGAGTTGTCCTTTATATTCGATCTGCTTGCCCGCGTTTTCGAGTTGGTCGACGAAGAAACTATCCTGGACCCAGAGGATGTCGGCATCGGGGGGAGCGTCGTCGCATCCGGCGCTGTTGCCGCTGTCGTACCAAGCCGAGGCGACGTCGTTGCCCAACTTGTCCTGGTCGTCGACCGGCATCACGTTATTCGAGATGTACTCAAGGACGCGCTCGGCGATTGCATCGTTGGCAGTCTCGTCGGCGATGTGCATGACCTCGGTCCGCTCCTGCCACCGGTCGCGGATGGCCTTCCAGTCCTCTTCTTGGATCTCAACCAGCTCGAAAAACTGGTTGGCGATCTTCTCCCGGAGCGCACCGCCACTGTCGCTAATCATCTCCGAAGATGTGAACTCGAGTTCACGCAGGCGACCAGCGTATTCGAGCGTGACCTTCCAGGTGGTCGGCTCACCGTCATAAATCTCAATCGGGTACTGCGTGCCATTGAGGATCTCCTGAATCTCGGGTGGGAGGAGGTCCTCCTGCTCTTCCTTGGCCAGCTCGTTCATCTCCGCGAACCACTCCTTCAGTTCGCGGCGGATGTCGCTGGCGTCGACACCGGACTTGGATTCAAGCGACTCCTCGACACTGTTCAAGAAGCTTCCCCGAGGCGTCGGCTTCGAGAAGACGTTGCGTTTGTACTCACCACTTTCGAGCACCTCGTCGTTGTGTTCGGCGGTGAGCTTGACCTTGCCGCCGGGGATCGGTTCGACGGTCACCGCGACCACACCGCCGGCGATCTCGTGGGTGAACCCCTCGACGACGTCGGCGGGGTCAGTCATCGCCATCCCCCTCCCGGCCGCGAGGCTGTTTAGAATCGCTACTCCTGTCGTAACTGCTATTAGGCTGGGTCTCGAACGTCATCTTGCTTAGGCGCAGAACACCGGCCTCGGTCCGCGCTGAGGACGCGGCCACTTTTCTGGGCCGGGGTTCTTGATTTTCGTTAGTCGCTACTCCACCGTTCTCACTGCTGATAGGTAAAACTACGGAATCCTCCTTACTCATCGTCATCCCCCGGGTAGACCGTGATCGCTTTGTGCTTGGCACCATCGCGCAGGTAGGCGTCGCGCATGATACCGACGACGACCGTCCATTCGACGCCTTCGACCTCCTGGTCGAAGGCGAATGCTTGCACCATCTGGTCGTCAGAGTCGATACTGTCTGGCGGCGATGCACCACGGCAAAAGCCGCTCTCGATGCACTCACGGACGACACGGTCGCGCAGAGCCGATGGGACGCGCTCACGGAGCCGCTGGGAGAAGTGGGCCGTTGCACGGAACTCGCTGGGGTCTCGCGGCACTGGCATCGGAACCGGCGCGAACTTCGTGTTGGGGGCCGAGTCGGTGCTCATAGTCCCACCCCGCAAGTGCCGATCGCAAAGCCAGCGATGAGCACGAGGCCGACGAACACGGTGGCGAGGCCGATCAGGCTCGGCGTCGAGACCTGCGCACGGCCACGGTCGGGGCCGTTCTCGAACACCCGCTCACGCTCGAGTTCGACGACGCGCTGCCGCCCGGCGTCTGTCGGTCGCCAGTGGTGCCCCCGGCTCTCGTTACTCATCTTGCGGACCAGGCCGTCGGCACACAGCGCGGAGAGGGGGCGGCCAATCTGCCGGTTCGATCCGGGGATGTCTAACTCACTGGCACGGGCACACGACCGCATGGGTTTGTTGCAGAGCGAGACGACAGCCCGGAGCACTTCTTGCCGAGATGCCTTCTCACGGGGTTCGACGCCGTCCACCGGAAACTCGGTCTCTGTCACGTCGAAGGGCCCGTCGTCGTAGACCCGCTCACAACTCTTGCAGCGGTAGCTCGAGCCATAGCACTCAATCGAGGAGTGGCCTTCGGGGCACCGGAGTTTCCACAAACTCCTCATCACGCCCTCACCCCGTTCGCACGCTTGGGATCGACGCCCGCGGGACGGCACGGGCACTTTTCTTTCCCGTTATGGTGGCCGCGCGAGTGGCCGTATTCGAGGCCGGACGGCCCGAGGGNATCGACGCCCGCGGGACGGCACGGGCACTTTTCTTTCCCGTTATGGTGGCCGCGCGAGTGGCCGTATTCGAGGCCGGACGGCCCGAGGGGCACGTTGCAGTTGCAGACCGGGCAGACGAACTCCGGCATCAGTAGTCCCCCCGCTCACAGCAGTCGCACTCGCCGATCTCGAAGTCGACGAACAGAAGGACTGCCCACACCCACAGGACTTGCGGGTAGCCGTAGTGCATCCCAGCGATGCTGACGACGACGTAGCACGCCACGTAGCCGGTGACGGCCGCGGTAGCGGGCCAGCCGTGTGCGCTCATGCCTCACCTCCGTCGCGTTTGTTGGGGGTGGTAGTGGGGCACTGGTCGGACCGTGGCCCGCCCGCCGGCGATCGCCACGCGCTTGCCTCTCCATCCCCGATTGCGTCGGGATCGGTCTCGAGCAATAGGTCGCGAAGCTCTTTGGTATCACCGTCGTGGGAGTGACGCTCAAACTCGCCAGAGCAGACCTTGCAGTGCTTGCGGTGACTCTCGATCAGGGACCGCTCTTTGGGGCGGACTGTCTCTGCCCTCTCCAAGCGAGGGCAATCCTCGTCGGTGTGGAACCGCGGTCGTCGGCCGCTTGCCACCCGATTTGGAATCACAAAAACGGTTTCGGCTGCCATCATCGCCACACCTCCGCGCTGACGACGTTGGCGGGGNCGTCGGCCGCTTGCCACCCGATTTGGAATCACAAAAACGGTTTCGGCTGCCATCATCGCCACACCTCCGCGCTGACGACGTTGGCGGGGTCGGCCCAGATGAACTCGCTCGGCCGTTGGCCGTAGAACTCGATTGCGCCAGACGGGAGAGTCCTACTCGCTGGGAATCCGTCCGCTCGGTGATTGCTTTCGCTATTGCGAACAGTATTTAATATATCAATACCATTACTAACGTGCGGGCAATGATTGCCCGTATTGGTCTCGTTCGACATGGTGTGTCAGCCTGCGTTCGGGGCCAGCCACCTGCGTGCCCGGGACCTGGGTTCCAATCAGATGTCCGTGCACGCAGGCAGTGGCTATTCTGCGGTCGATGCGTTGCCGTCGAGGAGTCTCTGAAGCGCGTCATCAAACGTCTCACCGGGCTCACGGGCTCGGTTGATACGTTTCCAGTTTTCATCAGAAACTCTGATTTGCGTCTCCGACGACATCACTTACCCTCTAGTGCGCCATGGGTGTTAAAGTTACCGATGCCACCAGTAGTCACATGGTAACCGTGGTTAACCACGTTCATATTGCCCCATATTTTATATGGTGTCCCGAGGAACAACTCGGATATGGCACGAGATGCTGACCAGCATATCCGCGTGACGGAAGAGACCTGGACCCGACTCAACAAGGAGAAGCGACCCGGAGATAGCTTTAACGACGTCATCGAGCGGCTGCTCGATGAAAACTCCGACTCCGACGACCGCCCGGCCACCGATGGCGGTGAGGACGTTGCTGTCCTCGCAGACTGATCCCCCCTTTTTCCTGGATCTCGAGTTTGTCTGTTAGCCATAGCTGTCTCTTTGTGAACATTCGGCAGTCTACCACATAAATCTCCGCTAACAGGACAGTGAAAGTGAAAGTGGTCGGTACTGCTACTTATACGCGATATCGTGCAGCCGTCTGTTTGTTTAGACCGCCAATTACCTTGGCCAATCACTTCCACCTGACTGCCTCGATATCTGGTTGTCCTGTCCTTTCGATCAGTCAGCATCGCTGATATCTGTCTGCTGATGTGGCATAAGCTTGTTTCCTCGAACGGGACTTCTACCTTCCCATTCGGGAAGTTTAGCGTCCCAATTGTAATGTTCTAGAGAGGTTCAATGGAGTTATGGGCTGCTCGTGCAACGGTTCGAGTGAAATGCATCGGCAAGTCGATTGGATGACGGCTGCCGATGNGTTCTAGAGAGGTTCAATGGAGTTATGGGCTGCTCGTGCAACGGTTCGAGTGAAATGCATCGGCAAGTCGATTGGATGACGGCTGCCGATGTGACCATTCTCGAGTTCCTCAACGCCGCGCGCGATGTCCGCGGCAATCCATCGATCCAGCGGCCGTCGACGATCTCGGATAACACTGGTCACGCTCGCAAGTACGTCGGGGAGCGCTGTCGGCACTTGGCGGATCATGGCCTTGTTGAGCAGCTCGAGCGCGGCAAGTACCGACTAAGCAATCGCGGCGAGCAACTGATGGATGGCTCTCTGCACCCGGACGATCTCTGAAGAACAGACCGCGTAACCGCCGAATACTCGTTCGTATGCCGTGCCTACGGTCCGGTGTTGCTATTCGTTCCGCCACCGATGACCGCCGCGGGTGCCTCGAGTCCGACGTCGGCGACGATTTCCTCGCACGTCTCGCACCACTCGCCGTCTCTGCACTCCTCGGTCACGCGCAGCCAACCGCAGGCGTCGCGGGGTTCGAGCCGCACTCGCTGTGGCCGCCCGCTCGGGGGAGTCCAGCGCAGCGTGATGCTGTCGCGCATTACATCACCTGTTTCTGGAATTGTCGGTTGCGCTCGTGTTCAGCCTGCCGTTCTTTGCGACGCACTCGGCGGTCGTCGCGTGGCTCCGGTCGCTGTTCGTTCATGACCTTCTCGCACCACTCGTCGCGCTTGTTTTCGAGTTCTTCTATCACGCCTGCGGGCGCATCAACGGCGATGGCCCCACGGAGGGCTTCGCGGGTCATCTTGAGTCGACGTTCGGCGAACGACAGGTCGTCGCTCATTGGCCGTCCCCTCCGCCGAGTCGCGGGCCGCCAAGTGGGGAGCGCCATCCGACGGTCGCCGATGGTTCGTCGCCTTCGACTGAGCGGGCAACCACCAGCTCGCGAAGCGCCTGGACCTCTTCGGTTTCGCTATCGTCGGCGTCCTTGATGAAGCCCTGCATTTAGATCGCCTCCGAGACCCAGTCGCCCATCGTCTTGAACAGGTACTGGCTCTCGAACCCGCCGTAGATCTTGGTCTCGACGTAGTCAATCCATTCGTTGACTGTCGCGTCGTGGTCCTCGAGATCGTAGTTCTGCGTGACCTCGCCATCTTCGACGACCAAGACGTGCTCGTCCTTGGTCCGGTAGATGTGGTCGCCCCCATCGGCATCGGTACCGATGAGAATGTAATCGTCGCGTGGGTCTTTGCGTTCACTGGAAGGCTGGTGTGCGGCGACGCCGCCGTCGGTCATGGCGATTCGAGGCTGGCCTTCGGTGACGTGCTCGCCGAGCTGGTCATCGAGTTCGTCTTGGTCGAAGTCGGCCGGGATGTGCCGAATACCGGTGGCGAACATCACTCTGTGGATGTGTTTACAGACCTTCCCCCGGTGGAGGTGGTCCGCGCAGGTACATCGCGGTTCGTCGCCACCGAGATCGACCGCGTATGACTTGCCACTGCTGCTGACGACTTCGTACAGGCTCGGGNGGTCCGCGCAGGTACATCGCGGTTCGTCGCCACCGAGATCGACCGCGTATGACTTGCCACTGCTGCTGACGACTTCGTACAGGCTCGGGTTGTCGGCAACTGCGCCTTGGTCGTCGAGCGTGGACATGACTTCGGTGAGCGCGCGAGTTTCTCGGTCGGAGAGCGATTCGATCGATGCGTTTTCGTCGGTCGCGTGCGTTTGCGTAACTGCCATAGATTTTGGCACGGTCTGGCGCGCTGGAACGCGCCGGGCTTTTGCGCCCTGTCCCGTGCTCAGTTACAACAACGGGTGCCTCACATATATAACTAACGGATAGTTAGAACGGGCGTTAGCTATTAGTAGTTGTAGGGAGCATTTACTATCGTGAGTGCGAAACAAGACTCAATGACACTCGAGCCGAGACAGTTGAATGACGCTGATAACGACATCCTCGACTTCATGGCCGAGGAGGACGACCGGGTGAACCCGAGCTACGTCGCCAAAGAGACGGGGCACAGTCGGCCGTACGTCAGCCAGCGGCTGAAACGAATGAAAGAACACGGGCACGTGCGTCAGCCCCACCGTGGTCTGTGGGAGCTCGTTGATGACCCGCGAGACGAGACATCGTCGGATGGCGGGTTCTTCCAGGAGGGGCCCGAAGTGGGGTGTTCCGAGTGCGGAATGCCAATGCAGAAGGTCCGTAGCGATGTCAGTCAGATCGCAACACTCGCGCGCATGGAGTGTGTGTCGTGTGATGCGACGGGGACGGTCGAGATCCGCCCGGACGAGAGTGTAGCGCAGGAGACGGGNGCAACACTCGCGCGCATGGAGTGTGTGTCGTGTGATGCGACGGGGACGGTCGAGATCCGCCCGGACGAGAGTGTAGCGCAGGAGACGGGTATTATTTACCACGGGGCCGCACAGGAGCGTGATATCGATGAGTGACAAGAACCCACTGAACGTAGTCGATCGCGTCGACGGCGTCCAGGCGATCATCGAGGGGTGCGTCTCCTGCGGCGGCACACACTACCACGGCCACGCGTGGAACATCGACTTCCTTGAGGGCGGCGTCCGGGCAGAACGCGCGGCCCACTGTGACGGTGTGTACGACATCATGATCGACGAGACGACCGATATCCCAGAGGATATCATCCCGCGAGCGAAGGCAAAGCGTGGTGATGGCGATGAGTGAGTACGCGCGGGACGTCGAGGTTACCGTCAGGATGGACGCTGAGGAGGCAGAGGAGATAGCCGAACAGATCAACCACNGATGGCGATGAGTGAGTACGCGCGGGACGTCGAGGTTACCGTCAGGATGGACGCTGAGGAGGCAGAGGAGATAGCCGAACAGATCAACCACGGCACCGGCATCAAGGTGTGTTTCAAACTCTCGGACGAGTACCCCGACGGCGGCAAGATACTTGGCGAGGGCTTCGCTTGTGTCCCCGAAGACAACGAAGAAACCGCCAATGCCGACACGCTATATCACGAGGGGGAGGCGAAGCGATGAGTGAAGACGCTACCGAGAAGTTCCCTGACCACGAGCTGCAATGTGGAAACTGCGATTACAGTTGGACGTACAGCGGCTCCCTGTGGAGGGCAACATGCCCCCGATGTGGATCAAAGGTCGAGACGGAACACTATGGTAAAACAGACCTATGACCGCCGATAGACTCGATTAAATAACCAATTACCAAACCATGAATCCAACAGAAGACTACGAAGACGTTGAAATCTACATCCGACGGCCAGGAGTCGAAAAAGGAAGTGATGGCGAGAAGTGCGTCTGGAGCGCGACGTATCGCGAAATGGCCCGTCTCTCGAACCGGTTCGTGGTTGAGGCAATCACAGAGACGCAGCTCGAGAAGGGCGAATGGGGGATCGGCCTTCGCGAGCGCGGGGACGAACAGTACTCCCAGCGGTTCCAGATAACGCCACTTGTCGCTGACCAGGCGGATCATGAAGTCCAGAACCGCGTTGCGGCACTGCTGAACCACTGGCGGCAGTGACCAAATAGGAAAATCGTCTCTAGCTCTTGTGGTACAGAGGGTTGTGCTATTGGTCGCTGATTAGTCCTCGCGCTCTTGGTCCAGCTCGTCGCGAAGCCGTTCGACAACATCGGAACTCTCGAGTGCATCTGCTGGCGCTTTCAGGAACGGGCGATTCTCAGAGCCCCACTCCTTGACTGCAGTCTCAAACTCAGCATGTTCTGAGCCCTCCTCCTCGGCCAGATTCCGTATGGTTCTGTCCCATGCAGTATGACAGACTGAACAAAGCGTGACCAAATTCTCCTCGAAATAACTCTCAGAATAGTCGAGAAAGTACTTAGATGGAATAACGTGGTGTAGTTCAAGGTCAAGCACGTTCTCTCCCCTCCCTTTCTCACAGTGGATGCATTGTTGTCCGTCGCGCTCAAAAACCTGCTCACGGGGGTCGTAGTACTCTGTTTTCTTCTCCCCAAAATGCTCCGCAGGATGCGCATGTCTGTGTTTGTGTTGGCAAGATGTTGAACAGAATCTTGATTGCATCGCGCTTGATGGGTGCCTCGTATACTGTTCGCCACAGTATGTACAGGTCAATGCGACTTCTTCAGGCATCTTTCCGTGGATCAGTAACGAACTCGAACATCCGTGTAGATTCGTGTTTCACGTCGATGTGTCCAGCTGCTTGCAGCACTTCAAGCCGATTATAGACTGTATTTCTCGAATATCCAGTTTCGTCGACGAGCATCCCTTTCGTAGCCCGTCCCCAGGGCTTGCCAGATCCCCGTCCTTCCGTCAACACATCTAAAATCGCTTCGTCAGCAGGTCGGAGGTCCTCTTCGTCCATGGATTCGCTTGTCGGTTGTGCGCGCGCCATGTGCAAAGTAACCACTGATACTCACTAAGACCTTCGGGTCTGCACATCCAATTAGTATGTGCACCCTGCACAACCTTTTAGTAGTCGGAAATAGTACTGGTATGTGTAGGAGACAGTCACAAAATGGCAACTACACCAAATGCGAACGATTCGCCGTTAGAGGCCCTGAACGACTTCCGACGAGACGTGCTGACTGTTCTGGATGGGATGGACGAGCCGTCAGGACAGCAGATCAAAGAGAAACTTGAGACGTTCTACAGTCAGGACGTTACTCACGGTCGTCTCTACCCGGCCCTCAACGATCTCGAAGAGATGGGACTGATCCACAAGGGTGAGGTCGACCGACGGACGAACTACTACGAGGCGACCTCTCGCGGCCGGAGAGAACTGTCTGCTGACATTCGATGGCGGCATCAGATGGCAGGGGTTCTCGATGACTGACCAACTCGAGGACAAGACCGAGCAATGTCCCGACTGCAAAGCACCATGGGAAGATCACGAGGAAGGATTCTGCCCGCACGAGATAGAGACGGGTGACCGGGTCATGCACAGCGACCTCTCGGGCTATTCCTACCGTGTCACCAAGTGGGTTCCTCGGGGTGAGGGGAAGTTTATCGCACTTCANGACCGGGTCATGCACAGCGACCTCTCGGGCTATTCCTACCGTGTCACCAAGTGGGTTCCTCGGGGTGAGGGGAAGTTTATCGCACTTCAGAAAAAGCGGATCGGCCGCGGCCAAGACAGGGACACTGAGCGAGGTGACGCGTAATGTCCGGAGACAAGGTCAAGCAGGAGTTTGGCGTCCTGATCCGTGCGTGGGGGCCAGACGACGAGCCGGGCGAGGCTCGACACCACGAGTACGTCGTCGACGCGATCGACGAGGACGAGGCCAAGGAGAAAGCAGCAGACGAGGCGAAGAACAACTTCGTGCACGGTATCGTCGGCACTCGAGACAGCTACGAAGTTCTCGAAGTGGAGAACTACGGGGAGGTGCCAGCATGAACTCCGAACAATCTGGGGACGATACTGAGCAGAAGAGCGACGGCCAGAAACTAATCGACGGTCTGAAAAAGATGACCAAGAACTCGACGCCGGACGACGCCTACTGGTGTCCGAAGTGTGAGGAATATTCCGTCACAGAGGTTCTACAAACGATTCGGCGCGAGTCCTTCGGTGTGGAGAACAAGTTGTGGGGATGCACTGAATGCCGTCACTGCATGATTCCGCATACCGAGTGGCGGTCAATAGACTCGGAGAGTGAACAATGACGGACGATGCACGACTCGCCGATGGGACAGAACGAAGCGGCAACTGCAGCTCCGGGACGTATAGCGCAGAGGGCCCTGGCTGTGGGGACGTTACAACGTTCTCTACTGAAGACACGTTTGGACACCTTTCGTGCGATTCCTGCGGGTACTCGCCGAAAGCATCCGTCCGAGAGGAAATCCGAGGGGGAGACTGATGATTGAACAGTACGAGAGCATCAACGAGTTCGTCCTTGCGGGCGACTTCGGATTCCTCCGCGTTGATGGCCCGTTCAGTGTCGAGAAAGAGGGGGCGCTGTGGACAATCAAAGTCCCGACTGCTGAGGACGATTACGCGACCCCGAACCGATTCACGCTGTCGTCGCTTCGTGACTCTGACGACAAGCCTGCCGTTCTAATCGCCGACGGACAGGCGGTCGGTGGTGGGCTCGTGGACATGGCAATCGAGCCCGACGGCGAGGGCGAACTGCACATCGTCGTCGATCAGTATGCGAGGGGGAGAAAATGAACNGGTGGGCTCGTGGACATGGCAATCGAGCCCGACGGCGAGGGCGAACTGCACATCGTCGTCGATCAGTATGCGAGGGGGAGAAAATGAACTGCCCACACTGCGATTCGTCGGAGGTTGAGCATCGGACGTACAACTCTGAGGTCGATCGATCCGTCTACAAGTGCCGCTCGTGCGGCCGACGGTTCCGAGCCGACGACGACGGAGTCCGGGCAGACGGCGGTAAAGTCGGAAATGGGACAGAACGAAGCGGCAACTCCTCGGGCGGAATGGAACGATTCGAGGCGGTCGACGAGATCGTTCCGAATGGCGGTCGCGATCGCGACGGATCGCACCGAACCCTCGGTCGGTGGACCTTCGAGTACACACCGGCGCGGGAGTTCGTCGAAGACCGTCTCGAGGGTCGCGTTCTCAACGCCTGCGCGGGGAGGACGCTCCTCGAGCACGACGACGAGATTGTTCGGAACGATCTCAACCCGGACCGCGAGGCCGATCTCCACGTTGACGTGTGCGAGATAGCGGACCACTTCGTTCCCGGAGAGTTCGATACGGTCGTCTTCGATCCGCCGTTTGACGACCACCAAGCGGACGACAAATACGACGGCCTGCGGGCCGACGGCGTTCTCGAGGCGTTCGGAGAGTTCGCGAAACTTGTCCGTCCGAAAGGGCGCGTCATCACGTTCGGATGGAACTCGTGGGGCATGTCGTCGATAGACGCTTTCGAGCGCGAGGAGACAGTTCTCCTCCAACGCGGCCCGTGTCTTCGCGACGTTATCGTGACCGTGGATCGCCGGACGAACCATTCTATCACGGTGAAACGGAGCGGAAACGACCGTACACTACACACGGAGACTGAACAATCATGAATAGCGAAAGACACGAGAAAGAGATAGAACACGGCGAGAGGTTCGCTTACTCCCGACTCACGGATACGTGGTATAGAGTCACCGCGTGGACCGATCTCGGGGAGGGTCGGATTCAGTCACACTCGAAAGAAGCAGTAGACCGAGAGGAGGTCCCCGAAGAATGGACCGAGGGAGTCGAGGAGGTGGCCTGAGCTATGCCGGTTGAGGTTCAACGCTGTTCGGACTGTGGATGGGCTAACAGCGGCGAGGACAACATCAACGCCCACCGGAAGAAGTGTCCGAACTGTGGCGCGCATTACTTCGAGACGGTTGAAACACAGTGGTTCGGTGGCCACGGGCCCGGGGGNAACGCCCACCGGAAGAAGTGTCCGAACTGTGGCGCGCATTACTTCGAGACGGTTGAAACACAGTGGTTCGGTGGCCACGGGCCCGGGGGTGCATCCTCATGAGCGGTGAGTCTTCCGAAGATACTGAGCAGTGTCCAGTCTGTGGATGGGAGGGGATCGTAGCGACGAAGGTAGTGGACGGAACGGCGTACTACAGCCATCTCATCCACACTGGGGGGAGGGTCCGATCCCACAGCACGTGTAAAAAGAACATCCATACTGGCCGCACTGAGAGAGGGGCTGCGTGATGTCTTCCCAGCCAGTCGGTCGCGATGAATCCGCGGGCGGTACCTTGCGCTTTTTCTCTGCGTGATGCGTGTGACACGGACGATGCGTGTTCGTCTGACGTACACTTAACCCGCACCCCACAGACGATGCGCGTATGGCGTATCGCGTCTGCATTACGAACCAGAAGGGTGGCACGGGCAAGACGACTGTCTCGATAAACCTCGCCGGAGGGCTTGCCGAACGTGGCCACGACGTCGTCCTGATTGACTTAGCCCCACAGGGATACGCGACCGTCGGCACAGGACTCAAAGCCAGCTACTCGACGGATGGGGCGACACTGTTCGAAGTACTGCTCGAGGAGAGCGCGACGCTCGGCGATATCGTCCAGGAGGGGCCGGAGTTCGACGTGATCCCGTCGGCCGCTCGCATGGCGGGACGGAACATCGAGGCTCAGCTGAAACAGGCGACGGCTGGTGAGCGCCGGCTCGAAGCTGCCTTGGACGATCTCGACGGGGGGCACGACGTCATCGTGATCGATTGCCCGCCCGGGCTCGGAGCGCTCACGGATAACGCGCTGCTGGCATCGCGGAACGTGGTCATTCCAGCGGAAGCAAAGGGGACGAGTCGACGCGCTCTCGAACTGCTGAACGACCAGATCGACACGCTCGAACAGTACTTCGGCGCGGACATCCGTCCGATCGCCGTGGTTGCAAACGAGGCCCGGCCCGATGGCGTCTCAGACGAGATGCTTGAGTGGTTCGACGCCGTCTTCGGCGGCACGATCCCGGTATACGAGGTGCGGAAACGGGTCGCACTGCAGCGGGCGATGGACGCCGGCCGGTCGGTGTTCGCCCACGACGAAGACATCGACATGGCAGCGG
>NZ_AOIP01000026.1:0-8725 GCF_000337535.1 Natrialba aegyptia DSM 13077 | reverse complement strand
GAGGATGCCCGGCAGAAAGAGGAGTTCGGAGATCGGTTCACTTCGCTCACCAAAGATGACACGGATGATGCGGACGACGCGCGTGACACGCACGATACGACTGATGCAGACGATACGGACGATATGAACGCTACACCTGATACGGAACACACGGCAGATGCATTGGATACGGACGACGCAAACGGTACGCCGGTCCGCGAGCAGCAACGGAAGACGCTCTACCTCCCGGAGGCTCTCGTCGACGAGGCCGAGCTGGCGTTCGACGCACTCAACCTGCGGTGGCGGCAGGAGGGGAACGATCCGCTTGAGAAGCACCCGGACTTTTACGAACAACTGCTCCGCAACGCACTCGACGAGTTAGGCGACGTCCAGGAGCGGGACCTCGATGAACTCGCGGACGAACTCGACCTCACCGACGGGGGAGGACTTGATTAAATCAGAGTTTAACCAACCTCTTTCTGTCCGACCGACGCGTTCTGTATCGTGACATGCGATTCACGGTGTTGCCACTGCCTTTCGGCACTCGAAGTGTAGGGGTTGAACGGACAAAACGGCTGTCCGCACACGGAACTCCTGAAATATAGCCCCAAAAGCAGCCACAACAGTCAGGATAAAGGATTCTATCTCAATACGTGGGTCAGTCCTCGTGTCACAATATGCAGAACAGCTAACTGGTTGGGAACCATCGAAATTGTATGGACACAGAGCACGTCACGCTGGTTACGCGTTACCTGATGGGCATGCCGGACGGTGCGACGATCATCCGTGAAGAGGACGACGAATCCTGGTTCGGCGACTCGCACGATGTCGCGAGTTACGGCGTCGAACTGGTCCCTGAAGACGAGGCACGAGATCGCGTCGACGAGTTCGGCGACCTCAAGGACGACGAGCCAGACGAGGGAGGTCATGCTGGCCCTCTCGCGATTGACTTCGAAACAGATGGCGAACTCGTGGTCAAGGCGAATGGTTGTGGTGGCGGCGACGGGCGCTTTTAGACTATCTCCTAGATCACTCCCGGCCAGTTCGAGATCGCGAGTCGCTGCTCAAGGCGGNGAAAACGAGCGGGGGATGGAAAAACACTCACAGTCCCTACCCGGGAGTGCCCAACATCCCCCGCTCGCCACAATAAAATGACGTTCGCGATTGGGGACGTCGTTGTTCCCTGCGGGCCCGCTGCCCACACCACATCCTTGGAGCCATCTCACAAATATGTTGTGGATAGGGACTGTCAGCATCTTTGTTTTACTCTGTCTGCATGAGGTTATTAGTTTCGTGAACTCGGTATCAATCTAGAAGACTTATTACGGATGGTCCAAAACTCCTGCCTACCCCCCCCCGGGAGGTCATGTTCCAGGCCTCCGGCCGCTCGGTCGTGTCGATCGAGTGGTGGCCGCTGGGACAGACCGCCCAGTCGAATCGGCACGCAACCAGAATACAGAAATATAATAATCAGATGATAACAGAAGAAAACTCGATGTACGAAAAGGGACGTGCGGCGTTCCTTGCTGTACTGATGGTTCTCTCCGTTGTCGCCATGACTGCATCCTTCGCGGGTGCGGCGGCGGCAGTGGAAGATCCTGGTGACTCCACACTCACCGTGACAGTCACCGACGGGGACGGAAACGTCCTCAGTGGAGCAGACGTAGCAATTGAACGCAGTAATGACGCAGCTGTGAACGCGACCAACACCACGAACGATAGTGGACAGGTCACGTTCGCAGTCAACAATGATACCCAGTACGACCTCACCGTCAACGCAGACGGGNACGCGACCAACACCACGAACGATAGTGGACAGGTCACGTTCGCAGTCAACAATGATACCCAGTACGACCTCACCGTCAACGCAGACGGGTATCAGGAAGGGACGGATACCGTCACGCCAAGCGGTGACACCGAGACGAGCGTTGCACTCACCGCCAACACTCAGACCTACGACCTGACCGTTAACGTCGCAGGCCTGGCCGATGGTGACAGTGCGAGCGTCACCGTTGACGGAACTGAGGAGACTGGCGTCACGGACTCCGCGACGTTCACTGGCCTCGAAGCCGGTGAGTACACCATTGACGCTGAAGCAGACGGATACAACCCCGTCAGCAACACCGTCAATGTAAGTAGCAACACCGAAGAGACAGTCGAGTTCACCGAAGAGGGCGAGTTCCCACTCGGCGTGTCCGAACTCACCCACAGTGACCGACTCTTCCAGGGCGAGCTCGGTGTCGTCGACGTCACCGACGCTAATGCAGATACCATCGACCTCGAGGAAGTCGTTGACTCAAGTGAGGACGAGACGTCTTGGGAGCGCGAACTGACGGTGTACAGCCTCAGTGAGGCTGCCGACGCATACGACGACCTCGAAGTGGCTGCTCTTGAGACCGAGATCGGCGCAGGGGCTGAGGTTGTTGTCATTGAGACGGACAACCTCGACGAGAGTTCCTACCAACTCGCTGAACTCGAGTCCAACGGTGAAACGTTCGAGTTCGATATCCGCGTTCAGGAACTCACCTCTGAGTTCGATGACAGCACCGTCACGACTATCGAGGGCGACTCCTCCGAGACCTCGCTCGAGATCGACTCTGCACGCGCAGACTTCCAGGCAGTTGTGAGCGCCAGCGGCCTTGAAGCCGAGGACCTCGAGAACATCTTCGGCGAAGAGGGCGAAAACGGCGTGCTTGACGTCAATTCTGAAGACGACGAGATCACGCTTGACGCTCGCGGCACGTTCGATGCCAGCTTCTCGAGTATTGACGCTGGCGAGTACCAGTTCGACGTTGAAGCGGCAGACACGACTGCCGCAGACAACGCGACGGTCAACGTCTCCGACGACGACATGAATGTTGACCTCGTCACCTCTGATATCGTCGTCGGCCAGGGTGACCTCGCCGAACTCACGATCGACCTCGAAAACACTGACACGGCCTACATCCAGATCGGTGACGAGGGCGAAAGTGGCTTCGAGTCGCTCGCCCAGATCACGGACAACTCTGATGACGGCTACGACGAGATCAACGTCACCTACAACACGTTCGTGGGTGGCCAGGAGGGCGTCGACGAAAGTGACGCGTGGAACCACGATTACGATGATCTCGAGATCAAGTCCCTGAACACCACTGGCGGCAACCTGACCCAGCCACTCGCGGCAACTGACTACGAGATCTCGGTCGGTGTCTCTGGAAATGAAGTCGACGGTGTCACTGACGAAACTGACACTGGTTTCCTGACGCTCAACGAGTACGACGGTCCGTCCGATGTCACGACCTACACTGCACCTGCAGACGCTGACCTCGGCGACCTCGACGACCTCAACGAGACGACGCTCACTG
Source organism: Natrialba aegyptia DSM 13077 (assembly GCF_000337535.1). Classification (GTDB taxonomy): domain Archaea; phylum Halobacteriota; class Halobacteria; order Halobacteriales; family Natrialbaceae; genus Natrialba; species Natrialba aegyptia. Next base: position 5,402 of record NZ_AOIP01000026.1, on the reverse strand, counting down.
AGACCGACGAAATCGCGAACCTGGACCAGGTTATCGTCGCTGTCGAAGACTACGGTCTCTCCGGTGCCATCGCGGGCGGCACCCTCGAAGAGAACACCAACCTCATTCTCTCCGAAGAAGAGGCTCCGAACCGGAACATCAACGAATGGAACATCGGCGAAGGGGAGTTAGAAACCAGCTACCTCGGCTCCGGTGACGATGTCGAGTACGACGGTACGCTCTACCTCGTCGTCGACGGCGTCTCGGACGCGTACGACGAAGATGACCTCGACGCTGGCTTCGACGTCTCCGCCGACGCCGACGACAGCGCGTTCTACCTCGAAGAGGACGAAGAGCTCTCGCACGAGAGTTCCTTCACTGTTAGCGAGCGCAACATTGAGTGGGACGACACCGCAGAAGAGGCACCTGCAGTCGACGGTGCTGAACTGTCTGGTGAATCCAACATCGCACCTGGTACGGAACTCAACCCCCGTGCTCGCTCGTCGGGTAACTTTACCCAGTCGCCAGAAGCCCTCATCGAAGATGACGGGACCTTCACGGCGAGCTACGACTTCAGCGAGTACGAGCCAGAAACGGAGTTCACGCTCCGCGCAACCGACCCTGTCGGTAGCGCCGAGCACGTGATTGACTCTGTTCTCTTCGACGCTGAGGAAGCGAACGTTCAGCTCGAGACCGACGCACCGAGTGAGGTTGCTGTCGGCGAAGACGCAACGCTCGACGTGACCGTCAGCAACACTGGCGGCTCGGCCTCTGACGAGATCGAGGTCGGCGTCGTGATCGGCGGCGAAAACGAACTCAACGAGAACATCACGCTCGACGCTGGTGAAGAATGGAGCAACAGCTTCGACTACACCGCCGAAGAGACTGGTGACGTTGAGTGGAGCGTTGTTGCCGGTGACAACGAAGAAACTGGCACCACCACCTTCGTCGACGAACCGTCTGACGACGGATCTGACTCCGGTAGCGACTCCGGCTCCGACGACTCCGGTAGTGACTCCGGGTCGGACGACGGTGACTCCGGCTCCGACGATAGTGGCGGTGACGACTCCGATGGCGACGATGACGGAACGCCCGGCTTCGGTGTCGCTGTCGCACTCGCCGCACTCCTCGGCGCTGCCATGCTGGCTCTGCGCAAGCAGAACTAAGCAGTAGCTAACTACCGGACTTCGTCCGGCTCTTGTCGCACTTCGATTTCTTTAACCATGCCCCGCAGAATCACCGTGAGCATGGCGGAACGTTTATCATAAAATAGACTTACTATCTGGATATGATGTTATTATGGATAGTTGTCACATGGGGGGCTATCATGCTGCCGTTCCTCGCGCTTCTATATGCACACGGAGAGCGGGAACGGGAACAAGAGAAAGGGAGAGGGATGGCTTAGACCCGTTCTTCGGCACGTGACGTGCGGTCGCGAATCTCCTGCACAGCCTCGCCGACCGTCTGGCCCTGCCCCAGCTGCAACTCGGTCCGGCTCGCATCGCTGTTGATCTCCCGGACCTGGTAGGGCCCGTCGCCGGGGAGTTGCGCCGGGTCGATCGCGTCGATCACCGACCACTCGACTGCGTCGTGAGGCACCGTCACCGAGGCCTCGACGATCGCCTGGCCAGTCTCCTCGACCAGATAGAGCGCGACCTGGTCGCACATCTGCTTCGACGCAAGGCCTGGGATGTCCTCGATGACCGTCCGCGCGTCCTGCTCGTCGACGACATCGCCCTGAACGAACTCGCCACGGGGCTTCATCTCAGCGTCGATGCTGACGGTCTGGCCGTCCGAAAGTGAGCCGCTCGAGAGTGCCTGGATCCGCGGCACGCCATCCGCAGTTGTGTAGCGAATCTCGTAATCCGCACCAGCCTCGAACTCCGTGTCGCCGTCGTAGACCGTCTCCTTGCCCTCGACGAGCCGGGAGTCTGGGAACGGCAGATCAACCCACGTATCGAGTTGCACGTCGACAGTCTGCCTCGTAACGCGCTGCGCGCCGCCGTAGACGATCGCCCGCTCGATGATGTCCTCGGTCTGTCGGTCGATCGAGTAGTCCGCGAGGTCCGGGTCAGCGGCCGCCGAGCGCTGCCGAAGTTGCGTCCACTCGACGGACATCGTGTCGCCGTCCGCTCGGACCTCGAAGACGAAGTTACCGATCTTGGCGACCTCCTGGAGGACATCGATCAGTTGGGCGTCGAACGACCGGTTGGTGAGCACGGGTGTATCGTCAAGGTCACCGCGTAGCGTCACGGACTCAAGCGTCTGGGGCTTGTAGCCCAAACGTGGCGTTGGCCCGTTGCGAGCCTCATCCCTCCGTCCGATCACGGCTCTTACGCCGCTCTCGGTCTGGAGGCCGTCCATGGCGGCGGTATGTTGGTAGACATCCTGAGCGTTGTCGTAGGTATTGACGCCGTCGACGAGTACGCCGAGTTCGATCGCACCCTCGCCGGCAGTCTGGCCATCGCCGCGGTTGGTCTCGACCTCGGCCTGGGCTTCGACGATCGATATTGGGGAGGCGATCGTGTCGAACACGATCTCGATAGCGTCGGGGNCGCCGCGGTTGGTCTCGACCTCGGCCTGGGCTTCGACGATCGATATTGGGGAGGCGATCGTGTCGAACACGATCTCGATAGCGTCGGGGTAGAGTTCGGGGCCATCAAGCGCCCCGAGGTCGGGACTGTTATCAAAGTTGTAGTTGTAGCGATCGTCTGCGATCGCCACTAAATCGAGATATATCGGGTCAGTCCCGTTATCGGACGAGGAGACGACTTGTATCTCGAGCTCGTGTGTCCCTGGCTGGAGATCTGAACTGAGGGTTGAGGTGCTGAAATTCCCCCACTGGATGGATTCAGAGACGCCGGAATCTGTCGGGATGTAGTCAATCACCTCACCATCGATCCGAATCTCAACCCCGGGGTTAGTACCCTGAGTCTCGGCGTGGTAACGCGTCTGGATCCAGACGTTCTCGGCCGGGATCCGGTGATCGAGCTCGAACGTCGTGCTCCCCTGTTGGAGCGATCCCGACAGTGCGCTTGCCTCCTCGCGCGAGTACTGGCTCCCCGAGGCAACATCCCCGCTGACAAACGTTTCTGGCTCAAAGTGCCAACAGACCTGCTGTGTCTCGAGGCGATCGTCGACAATCGTGAGCGGCAGATCGTCCGGAATCTCGTCCATCGCTGCCGAGAAGTCCGTCGACGTCTGTAGATCCTGCAGAACGACGCCCTCGTCGACGTTCGATTCGGGGACGTCCACGTTCGCGACGTAGTCCGTGTAATTGCTAATCAGATACTCGACGAACTCGTGAGTCGGTTGGGCGTCGAGGTCCTCGATGACGCGGCGCTCGAGTTGCGTCCCGCCACGGCCCTCGAGGACAGTCTGGCCGGGTTCGACACTCCGATGCTGGAGGGTGTCGATCGGCTGACGATCGGCGTTGTGCCAGGCACGCATCGACGCATCGTCGAACGCGTCTGCGTGCCACGTCTCGTCGTGTGGAACCGGGAGTTCAACGCGAGGGTATCCGTTAATCGTTGGCCGTCGAGTCGCTCCGTCGAGGATCTGCGGGGNCCACGTCTCGTCGTGTGGAACCGGGAGTTCAACGCGAGGGTATCCGTTAATCGTTGGCCGTCGAGTCGCTCCGTCGAGGATCTGCGGGGTGAGCGGGGCCGCAGCGTTCGGATGGTCCACCTCGCCGTACCAGCCCCGCGGCGGGACAGCGTTGTCGTCCAAGCCGATACTGTCAGTCGTGGATGTGACTGTCGCGTCGGCATAGACCCACTGCGTGCGAGCGCGAACGACGTAGTCATACTGCCGTTCAGGGGCGACATCCCCGTCGTCGTAGGACTCTGCCGTGTTCGAGACGGTCGCGATCAGCCGCCCCTTCGGATCGTCGTAGCTGTAGTCCGTTCGAGCGCGGTAGATCTGATAGCTTCCGCGGAAGTCCGACACATCCACCCATGAGAGCGCAATAGCCGTCTCTGAAGGAGTGCCAGTCAGTTGATCGGCCGGGGCCAGTTTCGTAATCTCTTCAGCAGCAAGCCAGTTGCCGGTAATGTACTGGGTCTGCGTCCGGATCCGAACCGAATACTGCTCACCGTCGTAGAGGTTCGTAATTGTGTGGCTGAGCGTCTGGTAACCGACCGTCGCCTCGTGCTGATAGTCTGGGGGATTCCCGCCGGGATCGTCGTCGCGAAGCTCGATGCGGTACTCGCCGTTGTTGAGATCCTCGGCCCACGACGCGGCCATCTCACTCTGGACTGATGCATCGAGATCAAGACCCTGTGCATCTGGAAGGTCGGTGGTAAACGTGACTGGCATCGTTACTGGTCCTCTCTGGCCGATGTATAGTCGGTGAACGTCTCGACGGTCGCGCCGTAGAGTTGGCCGTCGAGCAACTCGGTAGTCTCGTACGTGACGGTCTCCCCCTGGTTGGCTGGTGAGATATCGCTCCCGTCCTGTTGGTAACTGCCATCGTCGTCCTCACTGAGCAACAGGCGGTATCCCGAGGCGTTGTTCGACGGATCAACCCACGAAAGCGTCGCGTAGCGACCACTGACCGACTCTACTGTGAGGTTCTCGGCTGGAGGGAGATCAGTTAGCACATCGACTTCGTTACTCGGGTCAGATTCGACATCGATGTACGCAACGACCTGGTAATAGCGCTGATCGCCATCTGGAACGTCCGTCTCAGTGTGCGATGTCGTCGTTGTGTCAACGACCACACTGCCTGTCTCGGCGGCGTTCTGCTCGTCCGAGAGGTACAGTCGATAGCCGTCGGCATCTGTGACACCGTCCCAATTGGTCGCGATCTCCCGCAGGCTACTGTCGTACTGAAGGGAGAGGTTCTGGGGAGCGTCGGGCTCTAATTCGTACTCGATTTCGATCAGACCGTCGCCGCTATTGCCTGTTCCTCGCTCGTTGGCGATGACGGTTGCAGAGCCATCAATGAAGTTTGATCCTGCACCAGACATACCAACGATGTCGTTGTCCCCGTGCATCGCTGCAGATCCACCACCGTACAACCCGGAACCAGCCCCTCCTGTTGCGAGTTCACCGTATCCAGAGTCCCCATCGCCACCCTGACCAAGCGACCCGCTATCCCCCTCTGTAGATGCTGATCCTGCACGCCCGCCATCTGTCTGAGTCCCCCCAGTCCCGTCAATGTCCCTTGCGTTGGCCTCGGTGGGTTCGCCAGTATTGGGGCCACCATCTCCACCTGGCTCCGATCCATTGAACCTTGACCGACTGGCCCCAGCACCGCCTGCGCTGACAAGCACACGGTCAGAGAGAGAGTTCCCGGCTTGCCGAAGGTCGGTTGCCCCACCCCCGCCACCACTGGACACATAAGTTGTTTCTGCTCCGGAACCCCCGCCATTCCAACCTGGGCTTCCACTTACGCCATCCCCCGAATCGCCACCCCTACC
>NZ_AOIP01000025.1 GCF_000337535.1 Natrialba aegyptia DSM 13077 | reverse complement strand
CCCCCCTGTCCCCGGTGTGCCCGACTGGCCAGACGAGTCGTGCCACGCCTGGCCACCACCGGGGCCGTAGAGGCGTGCTGTGACCTCGGTAACGTTATCTGGGACTGTCCAGGTCTGCTCACTGCCAGTGTAATTGAATGTCTCTATTGTAGTCATCGGGACCCCTCGCTACGGCCCACAAGTCCCTTGCTGGCGTTCGGATCCACAACCGTCGTCGACGCTATCGCACCGATCCAGTTTTCCACCTCGGTCGGGATCGGTCCGTCCTCCCCCTGCGGAATGTCGAACAGCACGGCGTCGGCACCCCGCGAGAGGATCGCGTCCAACGCAAAGAGCGAGCCGTCGACGTCGAACGTCAGCTGGGCTTTGTCGCGGACCATCGCGACCTCGAGAAGGTCGACGTCGAAGAGGGAGACACCGCTCGGCTGAGTCAGGCCGACGTCGGTCCAGGACGAGGACGCCGAGTCCCACTCTTCGGCGGCGATCGTTCCGCTGGACTCGTCGAGGCGCAAGCGCAAGAGGCCGCTATCCAGCACGATCTCGTCGTCGAAGTCGTGCTGTGTCGAGAACAGTTTCTGCCACTGCAGGTTGCCGTCAGCGTCGTGTTTCGAAGCGTGGCCTCGAGTGTCGTAGACCCGCGTGTCGACGTCCTCCTCGTCTCCGTAGTCGATTTCGTAGAGCAGCGTCGCGTTCTCGGTTCCGACCGCGTTCTGGCCGGCGTCCAGGTCGAAAATGTCGACGTCTCCGAGCTCGGCGCTGCGGGTCTCGATCGGCGACGCGGTCGTTCGGGCCTTGGTCTCTGGATGGAGCCACTGCGACTTCGTCGCCAACGCCGGGACGCCGACCAGCGCCGTCGTGCCGTTGCCGAACTCGTGGTCGGCCTGTCGGCGGTTGGGCTCGATGGCCCGCCAGTAGTCGTTTTTCGTTCCCTTCCGTGTTAGCGAGAGGTCGTATCGCTGGACGCGCGTCGTATGGGGCTGGACCGGATCGACAGTCGCGCTCTCGAGCGCGTAGTAGCCGTCCATCGATGTCGTCTCGGGGAGGCCAGTCAGTGGGAGCGCCTCGAACCCCGACGACTGGGCGAGTTCTTCGAGTTCATCGGCCATCTTGCCAGCGTACCGGTCGCGGTAATGGCCCGTGATTGTCTGGTCGCCTGGTTCACTCGTGAGTTGTTCGACGACGCTGCTATCCGCCCCGAGGATGCCACTTGACGCGAGTTGCTGCTGCAGTTGCGCCGACAGCCCCGTCTGCGGGTCTCGTGGGATGACAAGGGGGTAGAGTTGTAAATCAGCCATGCTATCCGTCCGTTTGCTTACTGCCGTCGATCACTTGCTCGAGGCTGACCGTCTCGACCCAGGTCACGCTGCCCTCGTAGACGCTGCTCTCCTCGGTCGAGTTGAACCGCACATTGGGGTTCTCAGGAACAACCTGTAGCGGCCCATAGCGGCCTTCGTTGCTGTACTCTCCCGCCTGCAGCGTTGCCGGGTTGGTCGAGTCGATCCGTGCTGTGTTAAGGAATCTGTCGAACACGGCCATCTGGGCGTGGAGATCCTCGCCAGTCGCATCGGTTTCCGNGTTGGTCGAGTCGATCCGTGCTGTGTTAAGGAATCTGTCGAACACGGCCATCTGGGCGTGGAGATCCTCGCCAGTCGCATCGGTTTCCGACCCACCGTTGCCAGTCGCTCCCCACTGGTGCTGTGACCCGGTATATCCGCGGAAGTCGAGTGTGATCGCGTGGATCCCCCCACCGATGTCGAACGAGAGTTCCTGTCGGATCCCGTCGCCGATGTCGGTGTCGGTCTGGTCGGCAATCACGTCAAGGATCGAGCTGGCAGCGACCGAAAGTGTCCCCTCTGACTGGAAGAACTCCTGCGTCCGCATCTCATACTCAAGGCCAATATCGCTCGGGAAGACGAACGTCCCATCGACGGTCTGCCCGCCGATCTCTGCGTTGTGGATCGTGACCTGCGGCTTCGTCCACGTCATCGGCCCTTAACCTCGCGCTTGAGTTCTTCTATTTCCCGTTCAAGGTCACGGCGATCCCGGTCCATCTGCCGCTTCAAATCGCTCGTGTCGATGTTGTACGTCGGTGAGTGGCGGATTTCAGTCCGCGTGGTTCGAGCACTGTTCGACTCGCCGCCCGGGTTCGCCCTCGGACCGACATCAGGAAGGTCGTCGAGTGTGGTCGGCTCAGGATCCCCGCTCGGCGGGTCGATATTGTCGTAGTCCTCCCAATCGAGTATGGATCCACGGTCTGCAGCGGGAGTCGACGCCGACGACTCCATATCAGCGTTAGGACCAGCAGGGCCCGACTCGGAGCCGATGTAGTTCGAGATATCAATCTTGCCGGTGATGATGGCCCCTGCTGCGACTGTTCCGATGACTGCGGCCGCAGTGACTGGGTTCAAGAGCGATGCCACCGACACCCCACTGACGACCGAACTCAGACTGACGCCACTCAACAGCGCCGTGATCGACGACCCGGTCAGGAACGACGTGATCGACACGCCGCCGGCGATGAACGTCCCGATACCGACGCCAGTCTCGACATAATCCGGGAGTGAGAGCGGCCCAGTGACGAGGTCTCCGAGGCTGTTGATCGGGTTGATGATGTCCGAGGCGGTGACATCGCCCTCGATGAGGTTCTTCGCGATGACGGTCCCTGTGACGAGTGTCGCAGCAGCAACCGATCCTTTCACGAGAGTGGCTGCACCGACCTTCGTCACGAGCGACGAGAGTGACACTGAGGTAACGAGTGAGGAGAGGCTAACCCCGCCAGTCACCGCCCCTGCGAGACCTCCCAGACTGATGAGGCTGGTAAGCCCGCCACCACCCCCGCCACCGCTTGCACCACCCCGTTCGGTCGCCTCGAGGAGATCCGACAGCAGTGTGTTCCGCTCTTGGTCGAGTTCGACCGTCTCGTCGAGACTCCCGGAGACGCCCGAGAGATGGGTCCCGACGGCTGTCGTCGCGGTCGCTGCGACACCACTTGACTGAGCGCCTGTTCCACCACTCCTTGAGCCACCCGTCCGCAAGTCGACACTCACACCACTCAGTTCGCGCTCGAGCTGCCGGCTGGCGCTCTGGAGTGACGATTTGCTGAAAGACAGGTCTGCTTCTGTGCTAAAATCGGTCATAGGAAACGTTGGTTGCTATCTGCGCGTCAAGGGAACGCCGCCGAGAGCGACGTGTTTCGTGTGAACTCCACGTCGATCTGCTCCGCGATGGCGTCTTGGTTGGCCGTCAGTGTCGCCGTCTCGGTCTCAACCGGGACGTGGAACGCCACCCAGCCAGTTACGGTTTCGCCGCTGCCGGCGGTTTTGCCCCGGAGGTAGTGCTCATCGAAGGCGACAATCTCGTACGTTTCGCCCCCGCTTTCGAGGATGTACTGGTGCGCCAGGAGCTCGCGTTCGGCGTCGCCGGTGTTGGTGACGTCCATCCGGACGATCACCCACTTGTTTCCGTCTTCAGCGATGGTCGAATGCTCTCCAGGGCCCAACTCTGTCGAGACGCGGGCGTTGTACGCGATCTCGAGCGAGACGTCAGCGTCTTCGGCCTCAAGGTCTTCGGAGTCCAGTGTCACGCCAGGGACATCGCCACCCGAACCCGCACCCGGGTCCGAGTCCGGGTCTGGGTCCGGATCCGTTGTTGCCGTGGAGTTACACCCAGCGAGCAGCGGCACCATCAGCGCGAGGTAGTGTCGGCGGTTCATGTCCGTAATGATTCTTGTCGGATATAGTTAAAGTCCCTCCCTCGGACGGGGCGTCGCGAACACCTCGGTCGCAACGATCGCGATCGCCTCGAGGTCGCGGACGGAACACTGCCGCGCGACGGTCGGCGCGATCCCGCATGCGCCGGCGACGCCGATTAAGTAGTCGACCTTGGCCGCTACGTCGACGTCTCCGCCTGACTCTCCTCGAGCAAGTCGCCGTAGTTGATCTCTGCGTTTCCCCCCATACCCGTGAGTTCGCCGATGCGGGCCTCAGCCCATATGAGATAGTGAACCGGGAGGTTGGCGACAGTGGAGATGCGCTGATCCTCTCCCATCGAATCGTCGATGTACGGCGCGTCCTCAGTCCCACGTTCGACTTGGTAGACGCGTGCCGCGCCACTGCCAGCGCCATCGGATTCGAGGTCGTCCTGCATAGCGCCGAACTCGCCGCCAGTCAGCCCGGCGAGTGTGATCTCGGCGACGTCTTCATCCCAGGCCGGCGCGTAGTCGGCCTCAAACGCCTCGTCACGGGCCCAGCGGATGCCCTGCAGTTGGGTCTGTAGACGCTCCTGGCGTTCAAGCAACCCGAGGGCCGCGGGATTGTCGTTCTCGATCGACTCGAGAACCTCCGCGAGTTCGCCGAGTTCATCTTCGATGCGCTCCTCCTCATCGTCCAGGTCGTAGGTTTCAGTGCGTAGTGGCATGGTTTAGGCTACCGCCGTCTGGCCAGTGACGTTGAAGGTCGTCGAGTCGGTCACGTCCGTGTCGCCATCAGTGATGACATCGTTCCAGGAGTTCGTGTTCGGCTTGAGTTTCGACAGCGAGTACGTCGAGACGCTCGTCCCGCCGACAGCGACGTCGAGTGACCCCGCGACGCTGTTCATTCGTGCGGCGGTCGTCGTCGCACCAGCACTGCCGTAGGCGAGTTCCGTACGCGACGGACCGGTGATGATCGCATCGACGTTCAGTTCCGTCTCGGGGCGAGCGAGGACCGCATCGACCGCGACGTGATCCGCGCCCCACTGGAACCGACTGATGTTCGAGATCGACAACTCCGCGGACTGGAGCTTCGCGACGCTGGTCCCGTCGATATCGAGCGTGACGCCGTGGAACATCGCCGACGTCCCGTCACTGACGGTGTTGATTGACGAGGGNAGCTTCGCGACGCTGGTCCCGTCGATATCGAGCGTGACGCCGTGGAACATCGCCGACGTCCCGTCACTGACGGTGTTGATTGACGAGGGTGTGATCGTTGTCCCGAGATTCTCGTCGGCGTACGCCATCGTCAGCGTGTAACTGACTGGCTCGCCCTGTTCGTAGCTGACCGAGTAACCCATCGGGACACAGCCGACCAGTTCGCGCTCGGCCGTCCCATCGAGGTAGTCAAGGCCGACGTAGACCCGGCCGGAAGCCGCTCTCCCGGGCGTGAACCCTGACCCTGCGTCGTTGAAGACGAGTTCCTCGACGTCGCCGTGGACATCGCTCGAGATGACGGCCTCGACTTCGAAGGCTCCCTCAAGATTACCGGCAACCGACTCGACGTACTCGGCCTGATCGCCCTCGGTCAGGTTGCTCAGCGCCCGCTCGAGCTCAAGGTTGTTGATCGAGGCGTCCCGGCCAAACTTCCAGTACTCCGGAGTGCCGTCGGAGTCCGAGTCGACGAGGTCGCCTGTGAACGTCTGCTCTTTTCCGAACGCAACGGTTGCTGCTCCTCCACTCACTATACTATACCTCCGTCAGTAGTGTTGTATCGAATCATGGTTGGTTTGCGTAGCCGATAAAGCGGTGCTCCCAGTCCCGCCGAAAGTAGTCTCTGTCGTCGGCGCTCAGGTCCGTCTCGTTCTCTGGTGGGGAGATCGTGTGGTAGGCGACCGAGCCGATCGGGTCGTCGTCGACGTCCTCGACCGTCGGGTAGGAGCGCTCAACCGCGATCGCGTGTTGGGCGTACCGGACCAGCTGCTCGAAGTGATCTGCCGAGTCGATATGGCCCCACTCGCCGTCCTGGGAGGTTGTCCCCTCGAACCGTATCGACACGGTCGTCTCGACTCGGAAGTTGTACTCGTCGCCGACCGGTTCCGGACTGCGGCTTTCCAGTGACGCGCCGATCGCGTTCCACTTCGTCAGTTCGCGTTCCTTCGTCCGCTCGCCCGTTTCGAGAACCTCCGGATCGTCGCGATGGATCCGTGCCTGGACCGGATCGCCGTTCTCGTCGACCGGCCATGTGCCCGGCCAGTTGGTCTTGATTGTCTCGAGAAGCCATCGTACTTCGTCTTGAACCATCGATTAGCTCCCCTCCTGTCGCAGCCACTCGAGACCGGCCTGGACAAACCGCGACTGCGGGAGGCCGGAGACCGAAACCTCGTCGGTGAACACGCGCACGCCGTCGCCCTCGTCCGGCCAGCGCTCGCGTGCACTCGCCGGCGGG
>NZ_AOIP01000024.1 GCF_000337535.1 Natrialba aegyptia DSM 13077 | reverse complement strand
CCTCCACGCCGGCGAACGAGTCCTCGATCGACTCGACGTCGTAGTCTGTCCGACTGGCGTAGCTCCGCAGCGTGCCGTGGCTGACTCGCACTGCCTGGTAGACGAGTGGGTTCGCTTCGCCGACGAGCCGCCGCTCGGCGTCGTCGACCAGCGGCTCTGGACCGCCGATCGTGAAGGACGCGCTGGCCGTGGTATCACCCGTGCTCATCGGTATTCCTCGAGGAGATCGTCGGCCTTCTCGCGCATTTCGTCGGCTTTCGCTTCGACGTTATAGAGGCGAGCATTGTCAGGGACGTGGAGTGCTGCCTCCTCAGTCAGTTCAGCGCCGGCGCGCAGCGCCACAGCCCGGCGGATGGCCCGTGGGATGCCCTCGTGGCCGTAGTCCCAGTCGATATAGACGGCATTCGATAGCGACGCGATATCGTCGTCGAGTGCGTGGGCGTCGATATACAGCTCGGAGACGCCGCCGTTGTTGAGCCGGACCCAGTAGTCCTTCCCGCGGTTCTCGAGGCCGACACCCCCCTCGTAGCCGCTGTCGGCGGCCGCCCAGTCGTCGTAGCCGCCATCGCTGTTGATGACGAGCAATTGGTTGACGGCGTCGGCGTCGCGACGGTCTAACTGGATCCGCGTGTACGCCGGCCGGTCGTTCCGATAGCCGTCCTGGTACTCACCGATCGCGATGCGGATCTCTCGCTTGGGTTCCCGCCGGAGTTCGCGTCGACGGCGATCGTTTCGTGGCGAGGACTCGAGCAGCGCGTCGCTGTTTTTTCGGTAGCGGTTCCGATCCCGTTCGCTCGCCCCATGGACCATCCCGCCGTGACTCGAGATATCGTGTTCGTCGTCGCGAGTCTTCGGCTCCGTCGGGATCTCTATCTCCGTTGCCTCGTCGATCCCACCGGGTTCGTACCAGTGCCGTTTGAGGCTCTTCTCAAGCGGGTCCGTTTCGGCTGTGATCGCGTCGACGGCGATCTGCTGGTCCTGGCTGACGTCTCCCGGAAGGCCCGACTTGCGGAGCGCTCGGCGGACGTCCTCAAGAGTGCAGTATCCGAGCGGTGGCATATGGGGTTAGTCCTCCGTCCAGGTGTCGAGGATCGGTTCCGTTTCGCCGTCGACCGTTGGCCGACTCGGCCTCGGCCGGGATCGGTACACGACTGCGAGCGCGAGCGGGATGGCGATCAGGATAGTCAGTGCTCCGATGAGTCCGATGAGCATCATGGGTTACTCCTCGCGTTCGTCGCGCAGCGCTTCGATGAGGTCGTCCTTGTTCATCTTCGATCGCCCCCCGATCTCGGCCTCGGCCGCGAGGTCCTGCAGGTCGTCGACGGTCTTGTCTTCGAGGTCGTCACTGTCTTCGTCGACGGTGAGGTCGGCCGGTTCAGGGAGTTCCTCGACAATCGCGAAGTCGCCCCGCTCGTCGCAGAGATACGCGGCCAGTTCCTCGCCGACGTCGGCCCGGTCCCCGAGAGAGAAGTGTTGGCCGATCGATTTGATGAAAACCTGACCGCCGCTGATTTTCTCAACTTTTGGCATGGTTTAGGATGACGAGTCAGCCGTGACGTCGAACGTGACGAAATTCGTGCCGTTGTAGCCACGCCACTCGCCGGTATCTGTGCGGAACCATGCCTCACCGCCAGAGAGATTCGACTCGGATGGGTCTGTGTCTGTCTTCGGGTATAGGTCCTCGCTGTGTGCCTCACTTCCGTGCTCCTCCGGAGTGAACGTACTCGGGACGCTTGCAAGATCACTGTAATTCCCAGAGAATGTGTCTGAGGAGG
>NZ_AOIP01000023.1 GCF_000337535.1 Natrialba aegyptia DSM 13077 | reverse complement strand
TCAGTGTGAGCGTCGTTGCCGTGCTCCTCCGGAGTGAACGTACTCGGGACGCTTGCAAGATCACTGTAATTCCCAGAGAATGTGTCTGAAGAGGTGACGTAATCCTCAGTGTGAGCGTCGTTGCCGTGCTCTCCAACCCCCTCGAGTTCGCCGTTCTCGTACAATTCTCGGATTTTAGCGTTGGTTGTTGTCATCTTCGATCACCACATTAGGCCGAGAGCGGGTCAGCAAGGCCGGTGATGAGCGTCCCGGCCTGCATTTCCTTGATCTGGAAGTCCATCTGTCCTTCGAGCCAGTTACGCGAGTGGAGCCGGTCCTCGTGAACCTTGTCCGTGTCGGTCGTCTGGTCGAGTTCCATGCCCTCGAACAGCCCGTATGCGAGGTTGTCGGGGTCGATGAACATGCCGTACTCAGTCGGCCAGCCGTTGACGCCGACGATGTCGTACGAGAACGGCGTCAGGTCGGAGTCGCCGAAGATGACTGCGCTGCCGAGCGGGTCCTCGCGCTCGGTGAGGTCCATCGCGTACTGCTGGACATGGTCGGGGTTCAGCAGGAACACCGTCGAGTCGGTGTCGCGGTACCGCGAGTCCAGCGTCTGAATGGACCTGTTGAAGACGCTCGTGTCGATCGCCTGTGCGTTGCCACTGCCGTCGGTGTTGTCGACCTCCGGCATGGACCCCGCGTCGGCGGTGGCCGTGTCCTCGAGGCCGAGGCGGGTGCTGTCGCCAGCGTCGTCGACGCTCTGCGAGTCGCCTTCGGCGCGGGCGATCCAACCGTCCCACGTCGAGTCGAGCGCTGCAGCGCCGCCGATCGACTGCAGGTTGCCGCTCGAGGCCCCGGCGCGCATCCCGATCAGGGCGGCGTCGTTGGCCCACCGCTCGACGAACTGGTCGACGATGTAGTCGCCGAACTGTTCGGGCCCGTAGTGGGTGTTCTTCAGGGCGTCGCGAAGCGGCTCGACGAGGATGTAGTAGGACTTGTCTGTCGCGTTGAACTTGACGTGCCCCGACTCCGCATCGGACGAGGACGTCCGGCTGCCCTCCTCGTCGCGCGTGCTGCCCGAGAGCATCGGGACACCGAACTGCGGAACTTCCTGTTCGAGTCGCTCGAGCGTCATGGTGTCGGACCGCCCGAGGAGATCGTTCGACTTCTGCACTCGCTCGAGGAACTCTTCGGTGACGTCACTCGGCAGCTGGAAGCCGTCGAGTTCAGCCAGGCCGACATCCTTCTGCGCCGCGCCGGCGAGTTGATTCTGCTGTCGGACTACGTCGATAGTGTTGGAACTCATGATAGATTCCCTCGTTAGGAGAGGGCCCCACCGAGGGCCTTCAGACCGCCTTCGTCGTCTCCACCGTCTTCGCCCTCGCCAGCCGCGGCCTCGAGTTGCGTCGAGACGCCGGACTGCTGGGTGATCGTGTCGAGGCGCTGCTCAACCTCGTCCACACGGGCAGCCTTCTCGTTGAGGTTCTCGATCGCTTCCGCGACGCTGACGTCGTCGTCGGCTCCGAGGACTGCCTTCGCGGCGTCCTCGCGGACCTCGTACGTCTCGCCGTCGATTTCGATCTCTGCGGTCTTTGCCTCCGGCCCCGTGAGGGACTCGGTGAGGTTCTCAACCGCCTGCGTCAGGTCGTTGATCTGTTCTGCGTTCTGCTCAGCGAGGGACTTGTCGTCGTCCTCGCCGTCGGGGTTGTCAGTCATGTCTGAGTCTTTGTCGTCCGGCGTGTCGCCGCCGGCGGCGTTGTTGATCGGCGATACGTCTGTCTCCTCGTCGTCCTCGTCGGGGTCGTCGAACTCGCGGGCATCGTGCTCAGAGAGGTCGAAGTCGACGCCGTCCTGGTCAGTGAATCGGGTCATGCCGTGCTCGACGCCGGCGTCCTGCAGGATGTCGAGATTCGCGTCGACCGCCGCCATCGCCGACTCACGGTTCGAACTCGAGAGGGTGCGCCCCTCCTTGGCGGTGCCTCGGGGATCGGTGTCGGGTGTCTCCGAGATGTTCGCACTGCCGTCGCCAGTGAACGCGTCCACTGCAGCCTTGCCGATCCGCTCGAGGAACGACATCTTTCCCGGCTCACTCGAGCCCTCGGCTTCGACCGCCTCGCTCATCACGTCCCAGAGGCGTTCGGCGTCGTCCTCGGACCAGTCCGGGTTCCGCGCCAGCGCCTCCTCGACGAACCCGTCGCGGTCGCCGAGGTAGTCGCCCAGACGCTTCTCCGTGGCTGTTTTGGTCTCGAGGATCTGGGCGTCGGGGACGGCAGGCACGTCTACCGCTGAAACTTCTCTGATAAGTCCTGAGACGAGTTCCCAGACGAGCGCTTCGTCGGGGATCCCGTCCGGAACTTCGATGTCGTCGACGTCGCCCTGTTCGTGCGGGCCGTTCCAGTCGACCTGAATCGCGCCGATTGAGTAGCCCGCGAGGAGGCCGTCATCAACGACCGACCAGAGGCCGTCGTCGTTGAAGCGCCACTCTTGGACCCACGCGCCGGCCTCGACGGTCTGGCCGCCGATCTCCTCAGCCTCGTCGAGAACTTCGCTGCGCTCGAGTTCCATCCAGCCATCTGGGAAAACCGAGTGCATGATCCCGCCGCCCGCTTCGTCGGCGTCGTAGAACGCCTGGAACTGATCTGCGAACTCGCGGATGGTCTCCTCGCGAGCAAAGTCGTTCTGGAGATCGACTTTGTCTGGCACCATCACGATGCCGGCGGCGATCTGCTCGTCCGCGTCTTTCGAGGTGAACGGGACGTCCTTGCGGAACTGCTCGCCGCCTGCTTTCGTTACTGGGGGCATGTCTCAGCCCTCGTCATCTTCGTCGTCGTCGGCGTCCGCGTCGGCGTCCTTGAGTTGCCGGGCTCGACCGGTGGAGAGGACGCCACGCTTCTCGCCGCGCTCTTTGTTGCTGTTTTTACTCATAGTCACAATGCCCGGTCGAGCCTTTCGTCCAGGGGAGTCGGGGCGCTCCCTGGGTCATCGGCAGTGTCGCTAAACTTCGGAGACGTCGCCCTCGTGGACGTACACGAGGATGTCAGTCTCGGATGCCATCACGCAAACCTCGAATCGAGATGGGCGCTATGGAGCGAGGTGTGCGCTCCGACAGACTTGGCCTCGGCATACTCCGAATCGCATACCGGGCAGGTATCTGGTTCGTACATAGTCAGATCGAAGGAATGTCGTCCGGCTCCTCACCAGGCTCGGGTGCTGGCCCTTCCGGAAGCCTGGNTCGTGATTTCTACATACCCATAACTGAGGCGAATATTATCATAATGGTATGAGCCAGCGCTCGAAGCGCTGGTCAGACTGGACCACTCTGATTCGGGGACGTCGACGTATGCGTACAGGCTGCTCTGGCCTTCGTCCCGTAGGAACGACAGGGATAGCTCCTGGTCATCGTGATCGTAGAGTCCCTCGTCCAGATTTGAACTCGAGAACTGTGTCTGATCGATCTGCTTGGTCGCGAGTTCAGGTTCGACGTCGGCCCAGTCGCGCTCGCCGATCTTGTTGGACTCCGGCGGCAGTTGGGCGTCGACGTCGTCGGGTGGCTCGCCCGGTTGATCATCGGGCTGACCGGTCGGGGCACCACCGCCGATGTCGGCGACGAGCGTGTCACCGTCGATCGGGTGGTCATCGTCGAGCGGTTCCTCGCCGATCATTTCGAGGGCCCGGTTGACCGGGATTGCCCCGTTGACTGCGTTGATCTTCCGGCGGGCGACTTCGGCGTCCTCCTTGGGCTGGTCGGCCCCACGGAGCTCGAACTCGAGGGTCCAATCACGAACATCGAACGCTTGCTGGTGTAGAGTCTTGTAGAGGCGCTGTGCGAACTTGTGCTGCTCTGGTTGGATGACCTCGAATGCGAAGTCCCGGTCCTGTTGGTCGGAGTTCGAGTAGTTCGCCGATTCGGTGTTCCCGATCTTGATTGGCGGGACCTCCAGCACCTTCGCGATCTCCGCTTCGTTCTTCTCTCGGAAGGCCTCGAACGACATCTCCTCGCTGATGCCCTGCCCCAGTGGTTCGAGTTCGATCTCGACGTCCTCGTCTATCTGCGTCTGGAACTTGTCGACCTCGAGGATGACCGTCCGGTGGGACTCCTCGCGAAGCCCGTTGAGCATCTGCCGGAGGTCGCGCTTGGACTCCTCAGTTAGCTCGCCGCCTTTGACCTTGATGGCGAACCGCGGGATCGTGTCGTTGTCGAAGAAATCGGCGTTGTAGTCCTTCGCTGCCTCGTCCGCCGATATCGTGCGGATAGCGCTGACCCAGTCGGGGACGCCGTAGTCGTCCGAGAGCGGGTTCGGGTTCGTAACGAAGATGAGTTCGTTCGCCGGCGCGTGATCGAGGTTCTCGGCGCTGTCCTCGGCGACGTCACCCGTCTCGCGGTCGACGAACACGGGCGTGTCGCGGTATCGGTCGCCCGCCTCGCCGAAGTAGCGCCGCCGACCGTCGCGTTTCTGGACGTAGCCCCGGCTCGCGAGTTCAGCGTCGTCGGAGTCGATGAAGCGTCCCTCTTCGGGATGCCGCGGCTGGTCGAATCGGCTCTGGGGCTTTCGAACGCGGACCGTGTTCGCCGGCACATGCGCGAGGCCGACCGGCTCGCCCTCGAGGTTCGTCAAGATCTCGAGGCAGCACCAGCCGATCAGGTGGTAGTCCTGGCGTGCGAGTTCGAGGACCTCTTCGGGAGTGGCGGGCTCGGCTGTCTGCCGGGCCTTGGTCTGCCACGTCGAGTCGATCCCGCGCCAGAACTCGCGGATGGTCTTACGCTCTTCGTCGCTGGCTTCGTCCTGGTCGATGTCCGCGTGGGGGACGATCGAGAAGCCGAAGCCGACCTCGTACCGAGACTTCTTGCGGATGCCGACCGCGAGGGTCTCGTTCAACTCGATGAACGAAGCCAGATAGTCGGGGTTGTACGGCGGCTTGATCCCCAGGTTGAGCGACTGAACTCGTCGGTCCGGGAGTTGCGTCGAGTTCTCGGCCTTCGAGAGTGATTGCTTGCCGCCGACGCCTTCGACGTTGACCGATACCTTCGTGTCGTCCGCGGTGTTCTCGCTCATAGATAGCTCACTCCTGAATCATCAGAATCCTGATCATCATCCAGTGCTCCGCTGTCCTCAAGCCGCCGTATCCCCTGCTCAGCCATGTACCACGACGCGATCAGGTCCGGCGTGTGGCCCTTGAGCTTGCCGTCGGAGAGTTCGAGTGACAACATCGCCTGGACGAAATCCTCAGTGCCGTCGTGGCCACGGTAGAGTTGGAGCCCGCCGTTCTCGACGAGCGTCCGTAGGCGCGGGATGCCGTTTTCCCAGCTGTGCTTCTTGCCGGTCGTCGGAATCCCGACAATCTTCGACATCATCGATGAGGAGAACGAGATTGCGTGTTCGCGGATGTACTGCTGGACACCGTTGTCCTCGATAACTATCACCGCAGGGTCGTACCGGTCGTCCAGGTCGAGCATCGTCGCCTTGACGTCCGACGGCTGCATCCCCTTCTCGGCGATCGCGTCGAGGAGCGTCCGCCGGCCGTCGCGGCCGACACGCCACGCAGTGAACGCTGCGTTGTCTCCAGTCGGTGAGGTAGCCGGGTCGTGGGCCACGATCGTCGCCTCGCCAGCGCCGGGCGAGAGTTGCCGCGGCGGTGACTGTCCACGGATCGAACAGCCGCCGTCCTTGGCGAGTTCGTTGACGTCGGATTCGTCGACGAGGTTGCCCGACGCTCCGCGGATAACCAGGCAGTACTCTCGCCAGAACAGGTAGTCAGCCATCTTCGACCGCTTTCCGGCGAGCCATTCCGCGCCTCGAGCCTCCGGCCACAACGCGTGCATTGTCTCGCCGGCGGCCCACGGATTCTCGACCTCAGTATAAAAACTCGGGTCGGGCCGCCGAGAACCCCAGTCGTCATCGTTTCGAAATTCCTGATCCCAGACGTCGAGAACGGCGGGGAACTCGCGGAGAGCGTAGCCCTCGTAGTCGCGGTAGTGGCTATAGATGTCGTTTGGGCGCTTCCGAGTCCCAACCATCACCGTCCGCCCGTCGTCTTTCACCATCGGCTGGGCGACGCCGTCGACCCAATTGAGGACCGTTTGCGTCGAGCCGTCCCCCTGTTCGGAAATGATGTCGTCGAGGATGAGCAAATGCGCCCGTGCCCCTTCAATCGAGCCTTTCAACCACCCAGTTTTCAGACTCGAGCCATTGGCGAACTCCTTCGTTTTCTTCGAGTCCGTCTCACGCGGTTTGTTGAGGTTCGTCAGCCACGGGTTTCGATCGATGAACTTGTTCAACTCGGCGTCTGCCTTCTCAAAAGCCTGCTCCTGCGTGTTCATCGACCAGATGACGCGGTAGCCATCCAGATACTCGAGGCAGGCTATCGCGAACGCGGTGATGATCGTCGTCTTGAGCCCGTCGCGGTGACAGAGGAGGATTAGGTCACCGTCGGCGTCGGCCTCGCCAGCGAGGTGGCGCAGCCACTCGCCGTGATGGTCCCCGAGTGGGCTCCACCCGTCGTACTCGTCACTGATGTATCCGTAGGTGAGTTCGTCGACGAACTCCTGCCACGGACACCCATCGAACGGGTTCAGCGCCTCTCGTCGTGCCGCCGGACTCGAGACGGCGTCGGCGAACTCGTCAGCCGTGCTCATAGATCAGTCCTCGTCGCTGGACTCGCGTCGGTAGCGAAGGAACTCGCGGACGTCGTCGGTGTCGACGTCTGGGAACGAGTGCTCAGTCGTCTGGTCGACATCGGCCTCGACCTCGTGGCGCTCCGTTTTCACGTAATCGTAGCTGCGCTCGAGGATGAACTCGGGCCTGTCCTCGGCGACCCGCTCGACGAGCTGCTGCTCGCCACGCGACCGGGCCTTCTCGAGTTCAGCATGGAACTCGTCGTTGTCGTTGCGCCACTCGCGAAGCGTCGAGACACCGACACCGGCGACGCGAGCGATGCCCTCGTACGTCAACCCGCGCTCGGCGGCTTCGATGCAGGCTTCCCAGTTGTCCTCGAGTTCGGACGGTCGCCCCTCCTGTGGACGGCGACGCTCCTCCTCGATCTCAGTGTGGTGGTGGCACCGGCCGTCCGACCTGGTGCCGGGGTTCTTGCACGTTCCGTCGTCGTTCGTGTCCGCTCCACACAGTTCGTCGTCAGTCATGGTCAGTCCCCTCGGTTGTCCCGCGCCTCGAGATAGCCCTGCACGAGCGCCGCGTAGTCGATGGCCTCCGACCCGATCGCGGCCAGCGCCGGGACACAGATAGCCGCGACCAGCGTCGGATCAGCACCAAGGTAAAGAGCGTACAGCGCGATAGCGGACATGGCGACGATGACTAAGATGCTGCGGATGATCTTGAGAGTCTTCAGCATCCTCAAATCACCGTCGCCGTCTTTTGCGACGTCGCGGTACTCGTCGACGAGAGCGTCCACGTGATACCACGTCCTCGGGCGGGGGGTCTGGCGGGGAGTGTGCGTACTCATGATGCATCGTGCCCTCCGTTCCTGGACCGGCTCATCGCGAAATCAGCGCTCCCAGACACAGCCCCAGTGCAAGCCCTCCGATGAGATAGTGAGGCTCGGATCGAAGGTCCTCCACGATCCCGTCGTCCGACGGCGCGAGTTCACGATTGACTCCGAACGCGATTGCCAGCAGCGCCGAGACATATCTGAACTCGCCGGTCGTCGCCGCAACCATCGCGACTCCGATCCCGATGCCGGCCGCATGTGATTCCGCGTGCCAGCTAAATGCGCCGTCACGCTCGTAGCTATCCTCCGATGGTGCGCCGGCTTGCCGAATCAGTCGGACCAGCCGGCTCAGTACTGTTGGGTCGTCAGTCATAGTTACTCGTCGAGGTCGCAATCGCAAGGCCGCTCATCAGCGGGTTGGTAGAGACGTCCACACGCGCGGCACTGCTCGAGTTCAGCGTTCGGTTCGTGGGGCTTCATCTATCATCTATCAGACGTTTAAACGTCATCGGCCGGCTGTCGCCGACGCCGAACGCCCAGCCGAGGGGCTTGCGCTCGGAGACATCCGGCGACCCCAACCGCTCGATGAACTCCGATCCGGGTTTCGGAGACGGTGCCGAGACGACCGGGTAGCGGTTGAGCACCCAATCGAGCGACGGCGTGTGATAGTGGCCGCGCATCGCGATGTCGAAACGGTGGGCCTCGCGCCAGCCGCGCCAGTCGCGACTCGAGGCCGCCGTCTTGTCGACGTGTGTCTGCCCGTCCTGTCCGTGGCGGCAGTGCACGCGCCACCCGCGGACCTCGGTGTTCAGGTGGTGGGTCGCCTCCGCAACCTCCATCGAAACGTTATCGACGGCATCGCGTCGAAGGGCGTCATCCAGCCAGCGATAGGCGATCAGGTCGCAGTTCGCTTGCCGCGAGACACCCGACGCGCGCACCTGGCCGTGGTTGCCCAGGACGCAGTGGATGTGCAGCGTCTCGAACGCGTCGGCGAGCGTGACGGCCAGCTCGTACAGCGCCTCGACCGACTCGGTCACCTGGTCGGCCAAGAACGCCTCGAGGTCATGGACCTGCCCCTCGTAGATCCCCTCGCCAGTGACCATGTCACCCAACAGGAACAGGTGGGCGTCGTCGAAGCGCGTGTACTGCTCCTCGAGGCCGCGGATCTGAAGGCACTTCTCCGTGAACGTCTCGACACACGCGCGGGCCGTCTCGACATCGTAGACCACGTTGCCACGATCGTCCTCGACAAGGTCGCCGAAGTGCAGATCCGAGAGCACGGCGACGAACGACTCGACTCCCGGGTCCTCGTGCGCCGGCGTCTGCAGCGGGTCGGTCCGACGCAGTCGGCGGAGCAGTACCGATTCCTCCGCCTCGATCAACTCGTTCGCCTCGCGGGTCTTCGTGCCCTTGTGCTTCGTCGAAACCCGGCGAAGCTTCGGTGCACGCTCGTCTGCGAGGAACCACTGATTCGCCTCACGGTCGTACTCGAGGCCGATGTCCTTGTCACGGATCGCGTTGCGGATCGATTCGACCGACGTCGTCTCGATCCCAAGGCGGTCCGCGAGGGCCGGCGTCGAGGACGGGAGATGGGCGATGAACTCTTTCTGCCGCGCCGTCAACTCTGGTGTCTCTGCCATCTGTCAGTCTCGGAAATCGTCAGGATTCGTCAGCGCCATATCCATCGCAATCAGTGCATCCACCCATCCCGCCGCATACTCAGCGCTCGCCTCCTCCAGGCGGGGGTCCTGAAAGAGTGTCTGACGAACGCCCTCCACATCGCCCGCTGTGATATCCTCCACGAGTTCAGACTCCTGAAGGCAGTCCGAGTGCGCTGGCTCACCAGCGACCGTCCGAACCGGATCCTGATCGACAATCGGGGTCTGGCAGACGTGACATACCAGGTCAGTCATGCTCGCACCTGGTCGCGATCGTCATTGCCAGCTGCGGCAGCCGCCACGATTCCAGCGTCGAGTGCCGACGCCAGTGCCCGGTCGACGTTGCCGTGGTCACGATAGTGACTGAGTGCGTACATCACCGTCTCCTTCCGGCGGACCGTGACGTCCTTCTCGGCGAGCGTCGCCAGCGCCGCCTTGACCAGCGTCTTGAACTCGTCCTCGGCCACGGCCGTCGGATCCCAGAGGCGCTCGAACGCCCCCTCGACGCCGCACTCGCAGAAGACGCCCTTCTGCTCCGAGACGCAGTCGGCCGGCCCGTAGCCAACCGACGTCCGAGTCTCGTCCCGCGAGAGGTGCGAGTCGAGTTCAGTGACGAGTCCGCCGCGGACCGGATCGATGCGTTCGACTCGGTTCTTTCTGAGGCAATTGCTGCAGACGTCGCTCGCGTCGAGCAGATGTTGGGCATAAGGACCGTCCATTTTCAATCCCTCCGAGGAACGACGGGGACACCTTCCCATCTTGAGTGGCACTGTTGACACAAACTGATGAGATTCCCCAACCGATTCGCCTCTTCGTGATTTTCGACACCGTACTTCCGAAACGGTCGGATGTGGTGAATGTGTAGTTGTTCACCTCTTTCTTGTTTGTGCTGCGTCTGGGTCATCCCACAAACTTGACACTCATAATCGTCGCGCTCCAACGCCTTCTTGCGCTGCCTCTGGTACGATGGGCCGTAGTCGTCCGTGTGGCCACCTTTGTAGTTGCCGTTATCTTCACCCACGTTCCCGAAACCACGCCGTGGGATGTCGTGTTTGATTAAATATTGGTGGACGGTCCAAGCACAGACGTCGAGTTCATCAGCGAGTTCGTGTGTTGACTTCTCCTTGGTGAGATATTCTTCTCTTAACTTCTCACCGTCTTTCAATGTGTCACAGACAGCATCTGTCCCGCCCGGACCCCTCGTTGGTATCCCGTGCCGCTTGAGCCATTTGCTGACCGTCGAGACACCACAGTCGAGACGGTTCGAAATCTCCTTCGTAGAGAGTTGCTCGTCGATATACAGCCGGCGGAGTAATCCCTCGTTCCGCCAGGGGGGGTCGATCTTGGTGGTGCTGTAAACTGATGTCATCTATAGCTATCCGTCCCCGACTTTCCGGGCGGTCATATCGACCCTGAGGCGGCGGCATCATCGGGCCGGAGCCCTCCGCGCTGACCTCGAGGCCGGCGGTCGCCCGCTATACCCCACGCTGGCGTGGGGTTGTGTTATCCCATTCTACTATCGCAGATGGCATAAACGTTTCCCTTGGAACCCACGGTTAACAAGGGCACCGTGGCCAGGTGAACTCGTGACGAACTGCATGGCCGCTCCGCCGAGCTCGGAGTGCGTGGCCGCGGCTGGAATCTCGCGGGCGTGAGTGACGCCGAGAAGTTATCGGCTTGTCCAACCCTCTCCCACTCTACGCGCGCGGGCGCGAGGAAGGGGGGAGGGGGTCCAAAATCGACCCCCCCCCCTCCAGAATGGGCTGGAAGGGTTGGACGGGTTGGACAAAC
>NZ_AOIP01000022.1 GCF_000337535.1 Natrialba aegyptia DSM 13077 | reverse complement strand
TTGGAGACAAGGATAGCATGCAGACGTTCAAGCCTAACCGACTTAAATCTAGTCGGACTGATGCGGGAGTAGAGAACACTGACCACACCACCAGCGAGCCGCGTGTCGTCGGCACGCTAGACGGCGAGGTCAACGTCGATCTCCCGGCCACGCCAGGATACGACCGTGACTACGATTCTCTTATCGAGGAGGCGGTCCACCGATGAACGGTCGCTACGCCGCGATCACGGACGACCGTCACGAGTTCCCCGAGCTCAAGGACACTCACGGCGAGGACCCGGCCCGATTCCTCCAAGCAAACCGCTCGCTTGCACTCGCACGAATCGCTGGCATCCGTGATGTCGACCTCCTCACTGCTTACCGTACCGTCGAGCAACAGATCACCGACGGCGACGGCCCCGGGCGCTCGGAAGTCTGCGATGCACTCGACGCTCGCGAAGCCGAACTGACCGGCGACAAGCCGAACGCCCCGATCGACACCGAAACGTCGACGCCGGCCACGGCGACCGACGGGGGACAACCACTCGTCGATGAACCCGCCGAAATCCATCCCGACGTCCGCTGGCTCGAGTCCGGCCAAGTCCTGGTCGTCGATCGCAGCAATTCGACTGAGTTTATCTGGCCAGCAACGACCGAGAACGATGAGCCGTACTTGCTCCGCACGTTCGATGACCAAGATTCCGAACGTACGGACGCGCCGATCGGCCTGTCGACCGATGAAATCCAGCAGCGCCTCGGCTACGATAGCGAGCGCTGCGACACGACCGAGATCCACGTCGACGCGCCACGCGGGGCCGCACGAAATAGAGGTGCGGCATAATGGAGCGCGAGTTCAACAGCGAGGCTGACGCCGAACGCCGTCTTGAACTGATTCAGGACGCGGTCGAAGCCGCTCGTGAAGTCGCTCCCGAGGATGTCGTCGCTGAACTCGAAGCCAAGCGCGACCAGCTCGTCACCGACGGTGGTAAGCCTACAGACGGGACTGAGCAATTTGAATACGACCACGAGGTGGTCGTGGACTCCGTTGACGAAGTGACGCCCGTCCCCATCGAATGCCCGGGTTGTGGAGGACAGTTCAGAGAAGCGCTGACTGACAAACTCGGTGGAACCACCTGCCACGAGTGTAACGACTGGATTCGGTACGTCCGCCGGCACGAAATCCGCGATCGCGGCCGCAGTAGCGAAGACACGACAGAACAGGCCACTCTACTCCAGACCGACGGCGGTACCCAGCTCCCCACTGAGACCCACATCGGCGAGTCGGGACTGTGGATTCCACCCCAACTGCGCGAGTTCACCGGTCAAGTTGTGTTCCGTACGCCGCGGGGCACGATCCAGCACTTCCAGTCTGGCGGCGGCGAACTTGAGCCCTACTACGGGATGATCGACGAGTCGGCCTTCGGGCCGACCGAGGAGTTCCGCGACGCTGGCAATCCTGAGTTAGCGCCGGACAATGTGTCGATCAAACTCCAAGGCGAGGACCCGGTCGTACTGACCGTCGAGACCGACCCCGAGGTTCGGTGCGACGGCGGTATCGTTGCTCGGCCCGCCTGGACGCCGACGACTAGCGCCGACGAGAACCGCTGCCAGAACTGCGATTCGAAGGTCACTCAGCAGTTCGCTCGTGTCTTCGGGGACAACTCCGACACGACGTGGGCCTGCCGCGAGTGTACGCCCTATCGCGACCTGCAACGCGGTGCGGGTGCAGATCCCGATTACACGCGAGGTGAACGACAGTGAGCGACAAACTCGTTGTCGTCGACCTGTTCGCCGGCGCTGGTGGCCTGTCGACGGGTCTCGCAAAAGCAATCCTCGATACGCACGCCGAGACCATCGCTCGCGAGACCGGCCTCACGACCGACGCGATCACGACCACCGACCCAGCAGTCCACGACTGGCTGGCCGCAAATGTCGAACTCCACGCCGTCAACCACTGGGAACCGGCGATCGCGACCCACGAACAGAACCACCCATGGGCCGAACACTACCACGCGAAAATCGAGGAACTCCACCCGCCGGACGTCGTCTCACCGGGAGATGTCGACCTGCTCGTGGGCGGCCCTTCGTGCACGCACTACTCGAAGGCGCGCGGTGGCAAGCCAGTCAGCGAGCAAAAGCGCGCGAGCGGGTGGCACGTCCTCCACTGGGTTGAACTCCTACAACCCGACCACCTGCTCCTCGAGAACGTTCCCGAGTTCCGTCAGTGGGGGCCGATCGTCGACGGCCAGCCGACCCGCGATGGATCGATCTTCCAGCGCTGGGTCGGGATGCTTGAGGCGCTTGGCTACTCAGTGCTGTTCGACGCCGAAGACGACGCGTACGGCACCGTGCTGAATGCAGCGGACTTCGGGGAAGCACAGTCCCGCAAGCGCCTGTTCATCATGGCCTCACAGTCGATCCGGCCGACGCCGCCGGAACCGACCCATGTCGATGCCGATCCGGATAAGCCCGACCGCCGGACAGCGGCCGATATCATCGATTGGTCGGACCTTGGCGACAGTCTGTGGACGCGCGACCTCGTGAACTCGCGGGTGCAGCCGCTCGCGCAAAGTACGATGGCACGAATTGCGGAGGGGATTCGCCGCCACTGCGATGATCGGATTGAACCGCTGGCCGACGCGCTGGCCACGATCGGCAAGGACGAACTCGAGGCGCTTCGGGAGACCGTCATTCCGGTTGAGCACGCGGCGACGGTCGCCGACGCGATCAACGAACCGTTCTTGGTGCGAGTTCCAGGCGGGCAAACGACGCTCGCGACGCCGGACACGTTTTGCCTTCGACAGCAGTCCGGCGGTGTTCCGCCATCGACGAACACGCCACTGCCGACCGTCGCGAAGAAAGGTGCGATTAGTGTCGCGACCGCGGAGACGACGCTGGTCAAGCCGCGCAACGGCCCGCGTCGGGGACTCCACTCGAACCCGCTATACGAGGCTGACTCACGGCCGCTGCATACGGTGACAGCGCGTAACCACGACGGCCACCTCGTGACGCCATACCTCTGTCCGCTCTACAACGGACGATCGGGCCAACGCCCACGAACACGCGAGGTAGACCGCCCGCTCATGACCGTAACGGCCAGGAAAGCAGCGCCGGCCTGTCTCGCAACACCCTACCTGGTCGAGTACTACGGCAACGGGACCGCACAGCCGATCGATGATCCGCTCCCGACGGTCACGAAAAAGGA
This sequence comes from Natrialba aegyptia DSM 13077, assembly GCF_000337535.1. Taxonomy (GTDB): domain Archaea; phylum Halobacteriota; class Halobacteria; order Halobacteriales; family Natrialbaceae; genus Natrialba; species Natrialba aegyptia. Next base: position 55,462 of record NZ_AOIP01000022.1, on the reverse strand, counting down.
CCGCTTCGCGTTGTGCGTGCCCGAGGTGTTCCCCTACGGGCTCGACGTGCGCTACCGGATGCTCGAGCCGGACGAACTGAAACAGGCACAGGGATTCCCGGCTGAGTACGAGCTGGCCGGCGGCACCAAGAAGGCTGTCACCGCACAGATCGGCAACGCCGTTCCCGTGAACCTTGCACGAGCGCTGTGCCGACATCTGCTCGTCGATGAGACGCCGAGCCTGTCGAACTTCGGTGGCGGAATCAACGCCGATCCAAACGCCGAGGTGCCGGCGTACTCGGAGGTGATTTCGGATGATTGACGCCGACGAGTTCACCGGTACGGGCGAACTGCCCGACGCACTGGCGTTCGTCAAACCGAATCGTGCCCGATGCTACGTCGCCGTTGACCGAGCCGACGGCCTGATCTCGGCTCGCGAACTGACCGACGAACTCGGATGTTCGATAACGACGGCCTATCGGTGTCTGAACGACTTGCAAGACCTCGGTCTTGTGACCGACAGCATCTGTGTCGGCCCTGACGAGCGTCCGAAGACCGGCTACGCGACTGTTTCAACGGACACCTCGCAGCCAGTGCGAGCAGATGGAGGAACCGACCGATGAGCACCCGAAATCCCTCGAAAGAGACGATGGCAACACGCAACCCGACGCAGACGGCCGACAGTACCGACCCACAATCAGCGATGGCGTGGACGGACCAGTGGCCGACGCTGGACATGAACCACGATCCACAGCCGCTCACGACTCGAGAGGTACCGACCAGCGAAAACGCAGTCCTGAATGCGTTCACCTCAATCCACGATACGTTCCCTGAGCCAGTCGAGGAATCCGATACCAGAACCACGTCCACCGACGAAACAATGCCAACCTCGCTGTCGATCTACTGCAAACCGCCGGCCAACGCCATGCAGGAATGCTATGCCGACGATCGCCCGCTCACCGAAATCGCCGACCTTGGTGGATGGAACCTCTCCCGCGTCGCTCGAAAACTCCGACATGCAGGTGTCCTCGAACCGCACGATGACCCGAGGGCGCTGGCGCACCTCTACCACGATTGTGATTACACAATCTCCCAACTTGCCGAAGATGCGTTCGGCGGTGATGTGTGTCCCGAAACGGTCCGTTCCCGGATGATAGATTACGATATCGAACGCGAAACACGCAACGGTGAAACGCACTACGAGAGTTTGGTTGCGGCCGCCAAGGAGGGATCAGCGTGAACGAAGCTACCGATGAAGACGTGAGTAAGGCAGTTTCGGCGTTTGAGTGGGTCGACGCCGATTCTATCGAGTCGGTGAATAATGTTCCCACTCCCGAGTGGGAAGACCGGATCAACCACGCGCGTGTTGAGACCGCGGGTGAAATGGACAATGAACTCGTGGTCTACGGCGAGGCTCCGTATTCGGAGGAGACGTGGATCGCAGCGATTGGCGAGGCGTTCGTCACTCTCACAGACGCGCGATAACGGTAGTCGGGGATACACTCTAGTTTTGGTCTGTTGCTGTTTCGAGCATGGCAACACGAGAGTTCAGCTTTGAGACGCCGTCATTGCCGGTTTCTCCTCGGACGCTTGACCGTGCATTCTGGTTCCTTGTCACGCTCACGGTGGTCGGCGACCTCGCCACTACAGCCGTCGGCTTGCAGCTCGGGCTCGTCGAATCGAATCCGGTCGGTCGCGCGGCGATCGAGGGCTACGGGCTGGTCGGAATACTCACGTTGAAAGCCTTCGCGATCGGTGTCGGGTTGGCCTGTCGGCCACTCTGTCCGCGCTCGTATCAATTCATCGTGCCGGCATGCCTGGCGCTGCCGTGGTCAATTGCGGTCGTGCTGAACTCGTGGCTGATTCTGTCCGTGGTGTAGCGGTAGCGAAAATCAGTATGCAGAGCTCACCGTTGGCACTGCTGAATTTCTCCAAATGTCATTTCGGCGCTTTCGCGCTACGAAATGACCCGTATCAACCCATCTTCGAATGTGGCTTCGAATCAAATAGGTGTTCTGCTCGACTGACTCGAATCTGATTCTTGACGATACCACCGATTAGTTCCGAGCACGATGTTCCTGACCGCCGATCCAGTAGTTGAGGGTATCTCTCTTTACTGAGGTGTCTTCTAATTCATCGGCTTTCTAAGACCTATATCTCGGTAGTCGGGAGAATGTTCAAGTACAATATTCACGAGTTTTGAAATATGGCGCATACTGATAGAACGCCACAGACGATGGACGATTTGTCCGGCTTCCAGCGGGACCTGCTGTTCGCCATTGCAGGGGAAGACCGACCGTCCGGCCAAGACGTCAAGGATGTCATCGATACCTACTACAGCAGCGAGATCAACCACGGGCGACTGTACCCGAATCTCGACACGCTGGTCGACATGGGCCTCGTCGAGAAAGGCCAGCTCGACCGACGGACGAACTACTACCAACTGACGGCTGGTGGCGAGCGCGCAATCGCAGCGCGACGAGAGTGGGAATCCGAACTGGTCGCAGGGGTGAGTGCGTAATGTCCGACGATATTCCAGATCCGGTTCGAACGGTGAGCGTCGAGAAAGCACATCTGCTGCACGAACAGGCGGCGTTCTCTGAAGACGAGTACGAGAACGCGGACAACGAAATCGAAGCGGCGTATCACGAGACGCGCGTCGAGTATACGCACGAGCGCATCGAACAGATCGAAGGCGATGGGCTTCGCGGTATCGACGTTCGAGAGTCCCGTGACGAGTTCAAAGACGAGTTCGATGAGTACGACGAGGAGTGCGTCAAAGGCGCGAAACTCGCGGCCAAATGGGACACCGAGAAACAGATCCTTCGCGAGTATTTCGACGAGGGAGAGGACACAGTTGAGGTTGGCGAAGCGATGAATGTCATGGGCTACGAGGACGGTGCAGTCGCGTTCCACGGGCCTGGTGGCAAGGCGATCGTGGAGTTCTCTGACGAGACCAACGCTCGAGCCGCAGCCGATTGCATCCTCGATGGCGTTGGTGCCGAAGACGACGCAGCAATGATTGGACAGAGGTAACCATGCAGGTAGAAACACCATTTCCCGTCGAAGGGCTCGGGCTAGCGGAGGGCGACCAATGATCCTTGCGACGCCCGATGACTACGAGTTCCCGCACATCGACTGGAAATGTAAGGAGTGCGGGATGGTCTATTGCTCCGCAGGCTACCCGCCGGAAACTCGCTGTCTCGACGGCCACGGTGCCGGCTGGAAACCCGAGAACGGACAACTCATCAAGTACATCGACCTGCTCGAAACGCTTGAGCCTGGGGACGGCATCGTAATCAGCGGTGACGGGCCGGCGACCCTCATGGGGCCGGTCGAATCCGTCGATGACAACCAACTCGTCACAGCGATGATCGACAGTTCGTCGCGAACGCTCCGATGGGAACGCGATGACTCAGACCCGACGATCGAGTGGAAGCAAACAGAGAAACCTGGCGCGTTCTACGACGACGTCCATCACGTCGAGACGGTTGAGATCCAAACGGCCGCGGACAAGGAGGTGCCAGCGTAGATGTCTGGCGACGAGATTCCACACGCGGTAATCGACGTGCCGGCCGGCGGCCGTAGCGTTGCGCTCGAAGCGATTCAGTACCGTGTCGGGCCGCCGGTCAACTACGCGTTCTTCCGAACGCTCCGGAAAGAGAAACTCGTTCTCTGGGGTGAGAACATGGAAGTACGGTGGCTGAATGAACTCTCGACGGCGTGCCATGAACTCGAGCAAGAGTACTCGGACATGGCGATGTACGAGGACGCTCGCGAAGCCGATCGAATGGAAGGCGCGTTCCTCCGCGGTGAGGAGGTGGCAGTGTAATGGCGACCACTACTCACAACGCTGAACTCGACATGTACCAGGTCTACCTCAAGGGCGACGTGGAGACGACGGCGTTCCACCGGGCAATCCACACGCTCGGAATGTTCGCCGACGCCTATCGTCTCGAGTTCACCGAGACCTCGATCGACGCCCGACTTACCGATCCGTCGAACACACTTGCGTGCGGCGTCTCGGTACCGATCGACTACCAGACCGACCACGAATCAGTCACGATCGGTGTCGAACACGAGGACTTCGATTGGGCGACGCGATTTATCGGCACCCCTGAGACGGCGACGCTTCGGCTAAACGACGGCGAGGAGCGGATTCAGATCATGGCCGGGAACGGGCTCGACGAGGCGGCGCTGGTCGACCCCGATTCGATTCGAGAGTATTCGGCCCCACCGGAGGTGTTGTACCAGACGACGGCCACGCTTGAGGCCCAAGCGTTCAAGGCCGCGGTCGGTGCGGTGTCCAGCCCGGTGGACGCGGGGCTTCAACTTCAGGCCCGCAATGGATCGCTAACGCTCTCACCGGAGAGTTCGACGGACGACTGGACGATTGATGCGGAGATTGACGGTGAGGACTCCGTCCAGGCGTACTCACAGTCGTATCTGACCGATATTGCTTCGGCACTCCCACCCGAGGGAGATGTGACGATTAGCTTCGGTGCGGACAATCTGCTCCGCGTCTCGATTGGTGCTGCATGTAGGGAGACGGCTAGCGCGTGGTTCGTCCTCGCGCCGAGACTACCGGAGGACGATTCGTAATGAGCACTAAATCTACACCAACTGATGGCCCGGACTACGACGTGCAGATTGACGCCGACGAGCTGCTCGCAGACCTCGCGATGATCGCCGCCGAGTACGCTGCTGACTACGCTGAAAAGGATCGCTGGTGGCGCGACAGCCTTGAGACGTTCGAGGAACACACCGAGGCACGTTACTGGTCGCTCGAGGCGATGGGTGGCCGGATCGCGGTCGCCGAAGCCATGCGTAAGTTGCACGCCGAAACCAAGTACGGAAGCACTGGACGCTTCCACAACGCCGATGGAACGGTCGCTGTGCGCGAGTTCATGGCGTGGCTCTCACAGCGTGCCGACGATGCGCACGAGCGCTCGCATGGTCCCTACACGGAGACCCGACAGGCCGACGAAGCTGAGACCGCCTACGCGAAGATCATCTCACTGCTGCGCGACGAGTACGACGTTGGGTGGCCGCGGTTCGACGACCTCGGGGGCGTGCTCGAGTGTGATTTGCCATGAACACGCTTGCTCTTCCGGACCCGACCGATCACGCCCTTCGTGAGGGCGCAACGATCGTCGACTGTGGCGATCGCGCAACCGTGGAGCATGTCGAGCAGACCGACGAAGTGGTCTACGACCTCGAGTTCAGTGACGGCGACTCGGGCCGTCTCAGTGGTCGTGAACTCGAACTTGGCAAGATCGACGGTACGATTCGGGTGATTCGATGAGCGCCGAATCCGATGTTGAACAGTTCTATGACGACCGCGAAGCCGAGTATCGTGACCTGAACGCTCGCCACCACGCTGAGGACCCGTCGAAGTTCATCGTCGACTGTCCTGGCTGTGGGTCGCCGATGGTTCTCGGGCAGTTTTGGAAGGGCTGTTCGGTGCCCGCGTGTCCCGACTGTAACGACACCGCCGATACGTGGGCGTTCGAACCGCGGGTGTCGGAACGTGAGGCCGACATCGTTGCCGCCGACGAGACAGACGTTTCGGAGTTGGTTCGGTCATGACTACAGATGCCATGCGCAAGGCCGAAGCACAGCTCGAACAGTTCCGCGACACACTCGATGCCTACGACGATCCCCTGGTCGCGACGCTCGCTGACGCTCTGCACGAGTCGGATATCTGGTCGACCAACACACCGGACTTCTCGTCTGACGAGTGGCTTGACGTGCTTGAGACGGCTGGCGAGGATCTGTACCTCTACGCGCACGAACCCTCGTATCGCGGCATGTCCGATAGCGAGCACACCTGGTACGCCCGATATGATGGGGCGGCGTTCATCTACGGGACCAAACGTACGGGCGAGCTGTACCGCGGCAATCGTGACGAGAATGCCGCCCGCCAGGTCCGGGCGGTGATTGACGGCCACGATGTGTACCCACAACCGATCGACAAGTACCCGCTTGACGAGTGCGACGAGTTCCAGGAGGTGCCGGGCGATCGATGAGTAGCGAACAGTCTACAGACGATACTGAACAGTTCCAGACGTGGGAAATCGGCGTCCATCCCGCAGGACATCCCGACAACTGGGAACACCACCACCCTCCCGCTGGAACGGAAGAAGAAGCCCGAAAGAAAGCGATAAAGCAGGCTCGGGAGGACGGGATGACGGACCCATGCGTCTACATGGTCGCGGGTCCGTTCAATCCCGATTCGTACACACTAAGCACGGGCACTGACCGATCGGAGGTCGACCAATGACCGAATCCTGTACCTACTGCGACGGCACCGAACTCGTGTACGAGCTGCATTCGGGACGCGGGCCTGTATCGAAGTGTATCCCGTGTCTGGCAATCGAGCAGGGTCAGCAGCAGATCAACATGCCCTTCGAGCGGTTCGTCGATCTCGAAGCCGACGGCGTCGTCGACGAGAGTGACGCTGAACTTCGCGAGCGCCGGCAGAATAGCTTCGAGGTCTGCCGGTCGTGGTGGCGCGTACTGGCCCGTTGGCGGCAAAACGACCCACTAGTCAAGCGTGACCCCGACGAGTACGACCAGACGCTACACGAGTACACGCGCGAGTTCCTGACGAACATCATGGGATCGGCAGCGCACTACCCACCGTCGGAGATTATCGAATCGGACGGTGACCCGGAACAGACGACGCTCGTGAGGGAGTCTGATGAGTAGCGACCCCGATGGCTACGAGTACGTCGCTCATCGACCCGAACGCTTCGCTGAGCAGACCTTCGACACGCGCCATGAGGCGATCGGACACGCGGCCGTCCTCGGGCGTTACACTGACGACGAGTTCACTGTCTTCGCTCGCCGGCAGACGCGCGAGCCGATGGTCAACGACGCGCTCTGGCGGGCCGAAATCCTCGATGAAGACTTGGAGCACGTCGGGTGGACACTGCTGTATGAAACGCGGTCGTTCGCTGCCGACGCCGCCTACCGATACATCCTCGCGAACCACCTGGATATGGTCCGCGTCTCGACGATGCCGTGGTACGGCGAGGACTATGAGCAGGTCGGGGCGTTCCGATCGGGTGCGGACCGCTATCCGATCTACCTCGGGACTGACCCCGACGGGAACACACTTGAGCACGAGGCCAACGCGCTTCAGTATCGCGAGCACTGGAATCGCGACGGATATGAACTCGTGGAGGGCAACGATGGCGAGTAACGGATTCCCCAACCACTGGAACCGCCAGAGTCGGCTCCGAAAGTCGATGGACACGCTGTTTCCTCAAGAGCATTCGGACCAGTGTCGTGTCTGCAAGGAACCCGTCGTCGACGGGCGGTGGAACTACTGCTCGGATCGGTGTCGCGAGGTCGCCCAAGCGGTCCAGAAGATGTTCGTGTGGGATGAAGTACGCGACCAAATTCTCGAGCGCGACGAGTTCACCTGCCAAGACTGCGGGCTCTCGAAAGAGATGCAGTGGCGTGCCTACCATCAGGTCCACGAGCGGATCAAAGAGCGATGTCCACACCCGTCGGGCGGGACCGAAGCGGAGTTCGATGCATGGCGGGATAGACGGCGTGAACTCGAGCGTCGCTACGACGTTGGTTCGCCGACGGGGAACTTCCACGTCGACCATATCACGCCGATCTCCGATGGTGGCCACCCGTTCGACTCGTCGAACTTGCAAACGCTCTGTGCGGAGTGCCACGAGGCAAAGACGGCAGTCGAGAACAGTAACGCCGAGCTACAGCCTGACGTGACGCTTGCGGACTATATGGAATCTTGACCGTTCAGATAGTCCATTTCGAACTAACCAACTCCGATGATTCAACTATGAATTCACCGTCACGAGCCGTTGAACTGTACCGAACCGGTGGAGTACCCGAGTTATCCAGAGGTATTCGAGACTTCGCCGTAATCAGAGCTGCCCGTGCCAGATGGCGTGTCGGTGCAGCTCTCAACAATAGTGTCTCTGTCGAAGTCGGAGACCACCACATCGAGTTCAAGACTGACTCTGCTATCGAATATCGACGTGCTCGAACCCAGATGCATGAGCGGCAGATTCTCGAGGATTACGTTGCTGAACTCCGTCCCAGCGATATCGTTTGGGATGCGGGATCGAACGTGGGTCTCTATGCGAGTTTCGCTGCTGAAATTGCGTCGCAGTCTGTCGCGATCGAGCCGGTCCCAAGCAATGTCTCGGCGCTGAGTCGCAACCTCTCACGAAACGATCTGGGGGATGATTCGACGATCATCGCGGCTGCGTTGGGGTCTTCGGAGGGGACAGTTTCAGTGCCGACTGGCTCCAAACCAGGTGAGAACCATAAATTGAGTTCTTCGAGTGGATCGGCACAGGTCCCTGTCAAGCGCGGGGACGATCTCATTCGTGCGACAGATACACCTGCACCATCTGTGCTCGCGATGGACGTTGAGGGGGCAGAGGCCGATGCACTCGACGGGCTACGCGAAACGCTTGCGGATGTTCGTCTCGCCTATATCGAGGTACACGAAGGGCTGTTGTCTGACTATAGACGATCTGTTGACGATGTGATCGAGATCCTCGATGAAACTGGGTTTGAGATTTCTGTGTTTGACGAACGGCGCTCAGGGAATTACCATCTTAAGGCAGTCGATTTGTAGCTCTCTTTTCACTCGAAATCCGGTGTGCTCTTGGCATCCAAACTACCAAATAGTGCCGTCCGAAAGCGGAGCGTGGCCGTCGTGTCTGCCGGCCGATCGGGACCGACAGCGTGTTGCCATCCCGTCGGACCGTCACGGCGACGGCTGCTTTCACTCTGTATTCGGGGCGGCTATCCGAAGCGGTAACTAATACCGTATTACTCAACTAAGTACTATTTTACTCGTGAGTAATTACTCCTTACAGATTCCTGATTTGAATACTGTTTCTGTATTCGTAGTCTGGATAACCTATATGTATCTGGTATCTGTATCCAGTATATGTATATGGGAAACAGCATAATGCGATCGTGCGCCTACGTCCCGAAAGGCGGCGTCGGCAAAACGACGAGTACAGCCCACATTGCTGTGTCTGCGACCCAAGACCACGGTCTCGACGTCCTGGTGATTGACCTTGCGGGTACGCAGAACGACCTCGCAACGCAGTTCGGAATTGCTGACGAGGTGACTGACCCCGACGCGCCGATCTCGGCGATCTTCGGTGAAAACTGGTCGTTCATTCGTGAGAACATCGACGATGTCTTTGACCGCATGGTCTTCGCGACCGATGAGGGGCCAGACCTGATCCCTGCTGACGACGGTCTCGGCGCGGAAGACAATAACCTCGCGAACGTCCCGCGGGAGAATCGCTACGATCGACTTGAGTCGTTCATCGAAGATGAGGTCGCCCCGCAATATGATCTCGTGTTGCTTGACTTGCCCGGCAAGGAGGACAATATCACGATTAACGGGCTGTTCGCTGCCGAGAACGTGATTGCACCACTTCGGCCCGGCGAGTTCGAGCGCAAGCAACTCGAGAATCTAGAACGGGAGCTGGCGCTGATTCGTGACGACGAGGACCACGACGCCCAACCGCAACTCCGACTTGTGTTTGCGACGATGGTTGACCAGACAACCAACCTCGCCGATGAGTTCACAGACTCACTCGAGTCCGAATATCCTGAGATTGCTGGCACGTCGGTCTCGGAATCAGCGAACATCGGGAACGAACAGGCTGCCGGCCAAACGCTGTTCGCGTTGCCAGATGACGAACTCTATACGACCGGGAAGCGAGCACGTAACGCCTACCGTGAACTGACGACTGACCTTCTCAACCGACTTGACGCACGCTAACGATGACTGACGACCAAAAGAAAGCCGAAGCCCTGTTGCAAGGACAGACCGAACAGAGCCGTCACGAGACAGAGCCGACAGACGACCAGACTGACGATGAGTTGCCCGAACTCGAGGACGCGATCGCCGACGCCTATGAGCAGATTGACGACGGTGATCTGTCGTCAAACCTCACGCTTCGCGACGAGAATCTTGCGGCACTGTTCCACGGACTCGAGGACGCTGATCGACTTGCGGAGATCGGGGCCGCCGCCGCAGGTGAACTCGATCGAGACACCGAACACGTCGACACCCGTGCTGCCACCCTTCGCCTCCTAGTCCGGATCGGGCTCGAAACCGTTGACGAGGACGTAATTCAAGCGGGAAAGGACGGAAAGCGTCTGTTCCTCGAATCGCAGACTGACGAGTTCTGAATCCGAATTATAGATTTAGATATTGTATCTGTATTCCGTATCTGTATTCTGGATACGGATATAGAATACGGAGTGTACTTCTCTGCTGTTACTCCCGACGCTTCCGACAGTTCAGACACTGCTCACCATCGGTTTCGTGCGTATCAGGGTCGTAGACCATCGAAAAGGAGTGGTCACACACGTGCTGGTAGACCTCCCGAATCCGATCGTCTTGCACCGGTTTCGCGTATTCGTTGTTGTAGAGTCCGGTGTCCCAGAAACAGTCCGCAAGATCGTCCTCGTGATATCGCCACTCGCTCGTGTGCGTCATGTCGGTGAGGACGTACTCCCAGTGGCCGTCGGAATCGTCTTTCAGACACTGCGTGACCTCTACCAGTTTCGGCACGTTCTCAGCATCGTGACGCCGCCAGAGAATCTTATCCTCGAACGCCCGGCCGTTGATCGACAGCGGGTCGATCTCGCTTTCCAGTCGGTGCACAAACGAGTGATTCCGCTCACGAACTGAGATACCAAGCGATTCGACCGTAGACTGCATCTGATCGGTCCACTCGCCGTCGTAGCACATCCGACACCGTCGGTCGAAGCGAAGCATCGTCTCTTTCCCGCAGTCCTCACACTCGTCGTATTGTTCGTTCTTGAATGAAACACCATGGAAACTCGCGTTGCGCTCGATTCGACAGAGGTTCAGCACATGGACCAGCTCGTCTCGGTCGGGATCGGAGCCGAGTTCAAGGACGCGTTCCGGTGGTATCCAGAGATCTTCGAGCGGCCGCCCATATTCCATCCAACCGTGTTCACTGAACCAGTCACCACCGATGAACAGCACTTCATCTTCATCGATTTCGTGGCCACACTGCCAGCATCGAAGGCTGAACTCGTACTTCTCGCTCGTTGGGCGGTGAGTCGTGTTCTCGACGAAAGCAACGTTCCGGGAACCACAGTCTCGGGCAGCGTGGAACTTCGCCCAACGATTCCCGAGTGTTCGCCGAGGTTCTTTGAAGACCTCTGCTGATGGCCAGTCTTCGCCTCGTTCGTCGTATCGATTCAACTCGTGAAACGGATCGATCGACGTCTGCTGATCTCTGGTCATTCAGAATCACGCTCCGAGGCCAGCATATCGTTCGTCCACGGTTCATCTTCAGGGAGATCGTGCTCGTCGACGCCGTGCTCGTACAGTGCCTCAAGAACAGCGTTCCACCCGTCGCCGTCGGCAATCACTGGCTCATCACAGAGGCGACAGTATGCTGTTCCAGTGTCAGCGATCGTCTTGAGTCCGGCTGTGAGTTCGCTTTCGCCTGGCGTCGGGACCGTATTCTCGTCGGTCACGCCTGCTCACCGCGCGCGTCGACGGCGACCGTCACATCCGCTACATCGTCGACCCCTTCGCACTTCTTGTGTGCGTGATGGCGAGCAACCCGCTCGACGATTTCGCAGTTGTCCTCGGCGTCCAGGTCGTCGCCGGCATCGAGCGCCCGATCGTGGGTCCAGTCACAGTCGGCGCACTCGGCCCGACAGACGGCGTCGGTGGTACTCGAGAGTCCGAGACTCATCGACTTACCTCGGCTTTGTTTCGCCGGCCGAAGCCGTGGCACTTCGGACACTCCCGCACGCGACCGGTTATCGACCATTCGCCGTCGACGCGATCGAACAGCGACACGCCGGCGTCCCAGTCGGTGCCACCCTCGGGATGCTCGAGTTCGTATCGTTCACCAGCGCCGGCACAGTGCGAGCACTCGACGGTCTGTGAGCGTGCAAAGCTACGCATTGGCATCACCGCTTGTGTCTTCGGTATCCATGAACTGCCACGCACCTGTCGAGAACGGCGTGTCTTCAACCGGCACCAACTCGACAACGCGAGACCGACGGACCATCTGTCGAATCCACGGCGTCGAGAAATGCCGCAGCGGGTAGTCCTCGTGCTCGTGGGGCCGCACGATGTGTGGTTCAGAGAGGAGCGTCCGACCGGGCATCGGTTCGAGGTACATCGAGAGGACGGTCCAATGGTGAACTCGTACCCCACGGTGGTTCTCGTAGGGCGTAAAGCGAGCGAACGGCCGCGCACCGACACGGGCCGGAAAGTCAAGCACGAGTTCTCCCGTGCTGTCGACAGCCCGATCGACTAGGTCGTCAGAACTCGGCCCGACGACCTCGCCGTTGACGATCTTCCGAACGCTCTCGCTCACGCCGTCTCACCTCGGGCGTCCTCGAGTTCAGCGCGGTGCTCTTCGCGATGGTTCTCGGATTTACGAAACGCGATTGCTTGGGAGAGCCCGTTGTTTGACCGATACGTTGTATACCAGTCGCAATCTGGGTACGGACAGTCGATCGTCTCTTGCTCTTGCTTGCGCCGCTCTGACCTGATACAGTCCATCGAACAGTAGGGCTCCCCGTCGGCACGTTGGATCGTTTCCGTGCCACAGTGGAGACACGGTTCGGCGTCTGTTTCACTCATCGTCGTACTCTCCTTTGGGAACCCACGGTTCGCCGACCACGCTGACGGTGAACGTCAGCTCGTGAACGCCGTCACGACTGGTTGATGTCCCGCGCTTGGCGACGCGACAGTCCGGGCGCTCGCGGATCGACTCGAGAATCTCACCCTGGACCTCGTCGACGCGGTCGAGTTCACCAGCCCACCACTCCGTATGGTCGACTTGCTGCTCGTCGAACTCCTCGATGCGCTCCTCACGAGAGAGCGGGCGATCGTCGTCACTCATCGGCATCACCAAACCCGGCTGGTTCCCGATCGACGATACCGACCGTTAGTCGTTCGACTGTGACCGTTCCCGCATCGGCTTCGACGCGGAATAGGTCCTGCTTGCGGCCATCGAGTTCAGCAGCGTGGGGCCAGCCTTCAACCGTGCACATCCAAACGACGAACGGTTCGGTGTACTCCGACACCGTCCGGAACACGTCGGACATGTTCTCCGGTCCAGTGTTCGAAACGTTGTGGTAGTCTGCCCCGCCGAAGGGGTCGTCATCGTCACGTCCGTAGGTCGTAAACCCGAGCAACAGCGTCCACTCGCGGCCAGGATACTCATCGCGCTGGGTGTACTCGCGCGTGTCCATCTGTCCGGCTAACGTGTCCGACAGGGCGTCTTTGAGCCCGTCAGGGTCGGTGATCTTAACGCCTGTGCTATAGCTGTTTCTCTGGGTGGCGATGAACTCGTAGTCCGGTGGGTGCAGCGGAGTGAATCGGATCGTCTCACCCATCGAACGCACCTCCCGATTGGGTAGTGTCCGTGGTCTGTCTCTCGGCTTCTATATCGAAACTTCGGGAAATTTGAGACTCGGTAAGAATCTCATTTTCCCTGAAGTTGGAGGGGACGTCCATCTCGTGGAGTCGATACAGCGTCTCCCCAGTGTCGATGTCGACCATCCGGTTCGTGACCTTCCACTCTGACGTGTCGACCTTCGTAAGCACATCACCGACCTCGTGCTGGTGTTCAGCCCAATCCGCGAATCGGTCAGTAACGTCTGTAGACTGCTCACTCTTCGCCATCGAACTCACCTCTCAACCGGTCGGTATCTGTCTGTAGTGACCGCTCGAGTTCGAGTTGATGTTCCCACTCGGCTTTCGAGTGAACGGTCACGAGATAGTCCCGATCGTCGTTATCGATCTTCAACTCGATTTGGAGGTCGGCTGCTTTCTCGGCCATGTGCTCCGTGGGATACTCGAAGGTCTCACGCGGGCCGTCGTTGTGTTCCCGAACGAGGACGTGTGGTTCCGTCTCGTTGCTGTCGATCACGTCCCGTGCATGTCCAAGATTGTTCCGCGCGATTGACTGCGATTTGCTGATGTGGAATGACAGCGGCTCGGGCTCACCGTCCTGGTTGACGGTTTCGTAGGCGACACTCCAGTATCGGTCATGCGTGCGGTCGCGTGGCTGGAGCCAGGTCGTCACGACGAAACGGTGGTCATCACGAACAACCTCGGCCTCGCCACGATCGTCGACACCATCGGCCTCCGGATCGTTGTTCCACTCAAGGACTTCGAACGACCAGTCGTTCGGCAGGTCATTGATCTGGTTGAACTCGAACCAGTGCGGAGCGTGTGGGTGTTGGGCACCTCTTTCCCCGGTCTGGTTCGTAGACGACTCACTCATCCGCTCTCACCCCGCTGTTCTGGAGGTCGTCGTATCCGTACCGTTCGACGACATCCTCGAGTTCGTCGACGACGTGTTCGGTATCGCCGATCGAGTGATTCGACACGTCGGCAAGCAGACGGACGAACAGCTCCCGGCGCTTGCGCTGTCCGGACTCGATATCATCAACCGTCGTGTCGATCGTTTCGAGTACGGTTTCGATTGTCGATTTGTTCAGCCCTGCGTTCCGACCGTACAGCAGTGCGACTACGTCCTCATCTGTGAGCCCGCTTCGGCGAAGTTCCCGGAGATCCGTCGCGAGTGTTTCGATCGATGCTGCGGCCGTCGCGATAGCTGCCATTTGGTCGTGGAACTGCTCTGTGTCGATCGTCACTGACTCGAGTTCGATGTCGTCTGGCCGCTCATCTTCGTCGACGTAAAGATCCTCAAGTGGGCTCGTCTCGTGTTCAGCCTCACTCATCGGACTCACCTCGCACGTTTTCGAGTTCCCGCTGCGAGACGACCGTGTCCTCCACGTCGGGATCAGCGACAATCGCCGCGACATGGCGGGCGAGCACGTCCTCGCGCTCGTAGTCTTCAATTTCGTGATAGCGGACGGACTGTCCGTCCTCAACGGCGAAATACCACGTCCACTCGCCGAGTACGTTGCTATCACACCGTATGACTTCACCCTCGCGAAGGAGGGCCAGCGGTCCGACGGTGGGTGTCTGTTCAACCGTTCCAGTTGCTGCGTTTGTGCTCATACTGTCTCACTGATTTTGGTGGTCTCGGATGCCCGAAACCACCGATCTACATCTATATGTTTCTTGAATAATACGGATAAGTATACCGCCGACTACCGTATTCTCGGCGTCTGTACGTCGGAGTTACAGGCGAAGCGGTGGGGGGGCAGAAACTATACCCGAGCGCTGGCCCAACGAGTCGGTATGAGCGACGTACCGGTCGACAAACTCGTGCGAATCGTGGATTACCAGAGCGGCAACGACTACCAGCCTGAGACGGCCGGCGTCGAACACGTTACACAGGTCGCCCGAAACGCAGGGGTGCCCTCAGCCGATGCGAAGGCGGCGATTCACGAGGCGCTTGAGAAGGGTCGGCTCGAGGAGGCCGACGGGCGACTGAAAGTGATCGAGGAGTAATCGTTCACTTTCACCACGCTTTCTCAATTCTTAACTGGTCAGTGCTCCAATACCTGGTTGCATGAGAGCGATACTCAAAAGCGGCGAATCAATCGAATGCGACAGCTACAACATCAAAGAACAGGGTGTGGAATTGTACGATAAGTCCGATGGTGTCGAAGATCTTGGATACATCCCGCACGACCTACTCCACGCAATTATCCCACGTGACTTCGAACTAAGCATGGAAGGTGACGAATCGGAGTCTAAGGAAGGGCCTGCCGCCTATACTCTCTAGCCGACTTTTTATTAAGGAAGCCGCGGCCAAACCGCGGTAATGCCCCACCGCTCCCCATAGGTGGACTTACTCGTCGTTGAAGCGCTTGTCGACTTCCATGTCACGCACCAGGATAGCCGCCCCGATCGTGCGTGTCAAGCCGAACTTCTCGCGGAGACACTCGCAGCGTCGCACGGACTCACACTTGAGGACGCGCTTCGCCAGCGGGACGGATCGAATAGTTCAGTCAGAATAGAACGCAGACGGCTCACTCGTGGTCGAACTCGAGCCCAGCAACCCTAACGGCGAGTTGTCGATCTTGAGATCAGGTAGAATTCAATCCCATCTCGAACTGATAACTCGATACTACATTTTTGCTGGGTTGCCATATCTTTCGTATATATCCCCATGTTCTCCGAATGCATACCAGACTTCTTGCAGTAGATCTCTAACTACATCAGATAGCATATCATCATCTGATTCGACTGTGACAGACGACAGTGTTGCAACATTCCGATCCAACGGATCTGTACGCCTCCGTTGGTCTTTTGCTAAAACGTAACCCTTTGAATCAATGAAAGAAATATATAGGAAAATCGGCGTTCCGACACCTCTATCGAACAAGAAACTGGTATAGTCCATTAACCGGTCACGAAATATTTCATAGAGAGTCGTGATCCCAATACTGTTTTCATCATTCCAATCTTTGCGCATGTGGAACGAATGGATGGCTTCTATGCGGCCATCTCTGAATATTTGGATATATTCTGAATCGGGTTGATCTCTATCAGGATAGAAATCCTTTGAGCAGACTATTCCATCTATATTTCTTCTTGACTTGCCATATGGGGAAGAGCTACTGTTTCGGTGAAAAAGAGGTAATCCTACCATCTCGTTCTCTTTTGGTGATATATCGATCTCCGGTTTTAAACTAAATGCAGTAGTAGGTACTATGTGTAATACGATCGATGGGCCTGGCTCATACGGAGCAGGTGTATCGCCTGCTCTGATCTTTGAAATCCGATCAGCAAGGAACGACTCTATCTCATCAGTAAGCCGATACTGCTCGACGAACTCCTCGCGCAGTTGATCAACATCCATTGGATACGTTCCTGCGGAATTTCGAGCAATAAATGGTTTTCCAGAGATTCGAGTTACACGGTGCGGCGAGAGCATACTTTTACGGACACGGACGACCGCAACGAATTCTCCCTCTTGTTCTGGGTTTTCAATAGTCTGAATTGTATGACTCGTAATCTGAGGCTCAACACCTGTTCGGAGTATATCTTCCCATTTTAATTTGAACTCATCTTGGCTGTAGTCAGTGATCCAATTCAACTCTTCATCTAAATTTCCATCGTCTGGATCAGGAATTCCTATCAGAAGGTCACCACCAGTCGTATTCGCAAATGATGTTATTTCTTTAAGAAATTTATCTTTATGATTATTGTTGGCTGGATCGAGCATATACTTGAATTCAAGCTCTGTCCTCTCGGGAACGCCAGTTTCAACAATGCGTTCTAATTCGCTGATCGAAATTTCCTCGACGTCGGACGATAGCATGATTACGAAATATCATTGAAAGGACTTGAATCCCCCGTCGGTTTGGTTGCAAGATGTAAGTGGTGCTAATTGAATCGACTGTTTTCTGTAGACGTTCTAGAACTCGTCAGACGCTCGTTTCTGCTGGCATAGCATCTAGCAATAGACCCGTCTATTTCATACATCGACATACAGTTTATAGATGCGCATATTGTAGGTAGATGCTCTATAACTGCCGTCTATCCCCGATAGAGGCAGTATCGGAGTTACATGGCTAAAAGGTAGTTTAACCAAGTAAGTTTAGGAGGGTGGACGCTGTACCCCACAGTGAGACTCATGGATTCGGGAAATTCGAGGCCTACTACCAGTTCTCGCGATCGTCACCCCACGGGTTCGACCATCCAACAGTCGGTCGACCGCTACCTGAACTCGCTCGACTCGGGCGGCAGTCGCGCAAGTATGCGGCCGGCGCTAACCGAGTTCAGTTCGTTCTGCCACGAGGAAGAAATCGACAGCGTCGCTGAACTCGACTCGGGTGACTGCCGCGAGTACGGGCTTCGACTCCGTGAACGCACGATTGACGGCGACCTTGCGGGTTCGACAGCAAATACGTACTTCCGGTACGTGCGGGCGTTCCTCTCGTTCTGTGTTCGCGATGAGCAGCTCGACACAAATCCCGCAGACACCGAACGTGCCGAGGAGTTCCTTCCCGAGGACCGACCGACGAGAGACACACAGTTCTGGATGCCCGAGCAACGCAAGCAACTTCTTTCGTACGCAGACGAACGCGTGGGGATGGCTCGTGAGGAAACTATCGATGTGCCGCTCGAACGAGCCTACCGTGACCGAACCATCGTTGTCCTGCTCGCGGAACTCGGCGTGCGTGGGGCCGAACTCTTTCGGGATCAGAACGACGACGATCGGCGCGGCCTTCGGTGGGGCGACGTCGATCTCGATAATCGGACACTCGAAGTGTATGGTAAATCTCGAGCGTACGAGGCCGTCGGGCTCACTGACAGCGCACACAACGCACTCTCGCGTCTTCAGCGTGCTCACAAGCCACCGATCGACGACTGGCCAGTGTTCCCGACCGGGCATACGGCGAGCAAGTACCAGGCTGTTGAGGACGCTACAGGCGAGCGTCCCGAACCCGGCAGCGACATCGATGCAATTCTTCACGAGCAGGCGATCGCTCCGCCGTCGATCACGAAAGAGGCCGGCCGGCAGATCCTCAAGATGCTAACCAGCGAGGCCGGGATTGAACTCGAGGGCGACCAGGAATATCTGAAACCCCACGGAGCGCGACGGGCGCTCGGTGCGGAGTTGTATGAACAGGGTCACTCTGAACTCGCACAGGCGGCGCTACGACACAAGTCAATCGAGACGACCCACGAAGCCTACAGCGATATCCAGGCCGCTGACGTTGCTGAGTCGATTGATAAGGTACGGGAGTAGTATGCCAGCGTCAATGCATACGTACACGTGTAACTGCTCTACGTGTGGATATCACCGTGAATTCCTCAAGAAGGGGAAAGCGAAGCGTGCGCGCAACTACCACAAGTACAAGAAGCAGGGTCACAAGGCATCCGTGAGTGAGCGTTTTGAACAGTTAAGTGGGAGCGAAGGATCGAAACTTCATTATTGGACGTATGAGAGGTCTTATGAGTTCGAACGGAACTACGTGTGGTGGATGTGGTTCTACCAGTTCCGTTAAATTCTCTCTTATTGTGTTACTCACCTTCATAGTGCGTTATAAGGACTGTTTCACCGTTCTCACTGAGTACGCATTGCTTCGATACCGGCAGTGTTTCGCCAGCGTATTCTGAGAGATCGGCATACTTGTCGTTCATCTCATCACCGCACACTGGACAGGTTCCCATATTACCGAACGTGACTCGCTCGAGATCACTATGCGGCTCTATTTTAACGCCAAGTGTTTGGTCAGAGTTCTTGCCCATGATCGTGAGTACAGAGCCGGATTCGACAGTATGTGGGTTTTCTCTAACGGGTTCCTCACCGTTCAAAAGAACAGTTACATTGAACTCCATACAGAGAGTATTCAAAACAAATTGAAAAGTATTCGTACTGTGCGGATAGTAAACGAATCAACAGTATAGTGGATAGAAATAGATCTATTATCGGTTGATCGTAGGTATACCACCAATTGGTTACCACTTTATCCGTCGCAACATTGAATAACACTGATTGGGAATAATATATTGGAGTTGAAAATCTTGCAGGGTAAACAAGTCGCAGAGTTTATTGCTGGATTGCTTGGAGTCATCACAGCCATTGGGATCTCGATATAGACCATGAGTAGTCCAAGACACGGTGGAAGATCCAGTGTCACCAACTGCGAAAGACTGAAAGTGGTCCCCTTCGTTGTGCAACTTGCCTAAGCCCGGAGAGGGAGTTGTCTTCTAACTCCCCCGGTACTGCACCCGGAGAGCGTTGAGTACGTACACAGTCGTAATCAGTGCCGTAACCGACATCTCGAATGAGAGTTCGACGGAGATCATACTTGATACTACTCGCACGAATATCCCCTCTAAAGGTGCCTAAGCCCGGAGAGGGGCTCGTGCGCAAAGAGGCGTATTCATGCATTCCTCATAAAACGTGATGTTGTTATCCTACTCGTGTTGGAGTAGCACAAGTACTCTTGTGAAATTTCAGAAATAGCGGCAGGAGGTAATATTCTTATTTCACACGTCTGTTCACAGTCTCACCAGTCTACTCTCTGGCGGTATACACAACTCCGAGCGGTCATGAACCTGCCCGGTGGGCACGATAGCACGCATAATGAGCCTGCGGACGTATTTGAAGAAACTACGCCATAGGTGGCTCTCTATTATCGTAAATCCCCTCTCGATCCATATTTCCGTCAATCTCTCCACCGCTTGTTGGTTCAAGATTTCCAATCGAATCCTCAATCGCTTCCACTATCTGATCGAGTCGATGCTCTTCAAGATCCGTAGCACTGTCAGAAGAGCGAGTCTGAATAGCGATACGATCTGATTCAAGGATATTGACGCGAACCTCACAGTTAGCTTCCTGGTTTACCATACAATCATATTTAAAGAGATTAATTATCAACTTGATGGCTAACAGATGGGGCAGAGCCGATTGATGAGGACGGAAGTGATCGCTAGCCTGTGAGTTGTAGAACGCCGACTAGAACAATAAGAACAGAAAGGAAGGCTGCAAGATATTGTGCACGTCTTGGCCAAAGATAATTCACTTTGTAATAATTGCGGTCATAAACCATGAATGTATATATTCTTTCATAATGGTTCGACATCTTGCGTAATTCAATGTGATCCTCTTTGTCTCTGGCCCGGCATTTACGGACTGTTACGGCTGCTGTTCCCTGATATGGAAGCATGCGAATTTGATGGGTAACCGTCTTGCTTTCTCCAGGATCAATATCAAGCTCAAGTACGGTTACAACTCCGTTTTCTATTTTGTTATCTGATTCTTCAAATGAGAATCTGAGGGTTGTTCTACCCTCTATAGGCTTATCGCCGATATTTTTGGCGTGAATTTCAAATTTAGGTGATTGGTCTGTGAAATAGACGTTACGGCGGGGTTCAAGGTCTTCTGATATCAGTTCAATCTCTAAAATATCGTCTCCTTTAGACACTGTATAGGTCGCGTTAGCTGGCATGATTTTATGAATAATGGAAGCAATCCGATCAAAGAATATGTTTGGATTGGCCTACATATTTATCACTTTCCGAGACACTATCTTGAACATGAATCGGCGCGCGTACCTCACGGCGGCGACAGTCTCCACCTCAGCATTGATTGCAGGGTGCTCTCAAGTAGAGGAGCTAGCAAGCAATGTGGGTGAAGAAACCACACTCGGTGATACTGTTAGTTTCGGCAATATTGACATCACTGTTACAGACTCGATGACAACTGGGAAAATCACTCTCAATGGTAACGAGAAAACTGCACCATCAAACGGAATCTATGCGTTATTCGAGGTTGAGGCGCACAATACTGATGTAACCGAAAGGGATGTCCCGTATGTGAGTATCCCCGAATATGAGACGTTGGAAAAGGAAGAGGATGTTATCTATTTCAATGACATCAACGATATCCGTGTCTATGGCTCTGGTGAGGGTGGGCATTTCCCAGATTTAGATTGGCAAGAGGAAATGCAAGTCAATACTGGGTATGAACTTGGAGCTAATGGAGAACAGTTAGAGACGTATCCTGCTGGACGATCGCGACCAAGTATCGACGCAGATTCAACGATTACAGGCTGGGGGGTTGGTGTTATTGATACCGGTGCGACCCCTGAGTTGCGGATCAATTTTGGCGGGAAATCAGAGACATGGAAGACTGACGATTGAATAACCCCGGTACAGAAACAAGAGACTGCTCAATAGGGAAGTTGTCCTAGCCCAACCTGAGTTCGGTTAAATCCCGTCTTCGTCGCGAACAGTAATGTCACCAACGTTTCGATAGTGATCCCAGTCATCAGTCATCGCTCTTGCAATCCCTTCTTGGTACCTGCTAATTGAGACTTCGTTGTAGTCCTCGCGTGATTCAAGTCCATCGATAAGGTCCGGTTTTGTCCGTGGCATCGGCATCTTACACCGGAATTCGTCGATCCGAAGAACCTGGAGCTGATCTATCAGAGATTCATTGAAGTAAACTCTGAAAGTCAAAACCTCGGTATCTTCAGAATGGTTATATCGATTGGTCCAGGTATGCTGGTAGTCCCTTCCTGATTCACAGTCTCCACATTTCTCAATTCGGAGACGTGGATCTGGTGAATAGACGTAGGTTTGAGGGGAATCGAAAAACTTCCAATCGGTCCCTTCTGACTCAAGGATCATTCGTTTCAGGTCCGTGATTGATGGCATTATAAACAAACATTCAAACCTAAATACAAATATATTGTGGCCCAAGAACGGGAGATATGGTGACCTCTCTAACTAACGTTACTCTGAAACGCGATACCGGTCGATTCGGGCTTTGTTCTCGGCGTACGACCGGCCCGAATCATAGATCGGGTCATCCGGAAGCGTCGCCTCACCCTCAGGAACCGTCGCGACGGGGAGTTCAGTCTCCGCAAGGAGGTCCTGCACCATCGATTCCCACGTGCCAAGTGGCGACTCATCGTCCATCAGTCCGCGTAGGCGCTCGAATACGTCCGCGACCTCCGTATAGGCGTCATTGAAGTCCTCGATCCACGCTTCCAGGTCATCGAGTTCATCGTCGACGCCGGCCTCGCAAAGCCGATCTTCGATTCGGGCCTGGACGTCGTCTTCCCACTGCTCGCTGCGGCGGGCGTTCTTGCGAGGGAGATCCGGGTCGGTGTACCGTTCGAGAGCATCGCGAACGATGCGGCGGAACTCGTCAGGGTGTTGCTCGAGCGCGTTCAACTCGGTCGCGCCGGCCCCGTGTTCCTGCTCCCACTCGGNATCGCGAACGATGCGGCGGAACTCGTCAGGGTGTTGCTCGAGCGCGTTCAACTCGGTCGCGCCGGCCCCGTGTTCCTGCTCCCACTCGGTGATACGACGATTGTACGCAACGCCGCCGGTTCCTGTCGCTGAACTCTCTTCGATGGGTTTTCGCGGGAGGTCTAGGTTCTCGATTTGATCGGTCGTCACGGCTAGCCGCTTGATCACGACGCGTTGTTCGAGGTCGCCACGTTGATGCAACCAGGCGAGTTTCCCCGCCATGTTCGCCGGCATATCGTAGCCTTTCACGTCGAAATCGGCTAGATACAGAATCACCGCGGGTTTGCCGGCGTCGTCGATCCGCTGTGCCAGCTCGTTCGCGACGGTCAACGAGAGGTCGCCCTCGCCCTCTACCACAACGTTACACCCATATTTGGCGGCCAACCCGCCCCGGCCGCGGATGTAATCGGGCAGCGTCTTCTCGGACCACAGTTCGATGTGATACGGCGACTGTCGGGCCTTATCGAACGATAGTTGCTCGCGTGCACGTGACGCGACGCGATCGGCGACCCACTCAGAGTAATCTGTCTCCACGGGATTGAACACGAGTTCAGCACGGGACTCCGGATTGGGTATCTGTGGCGTTCGAACCCCGGTTGGCGTGGGGAGACTCTCGGGATCAGGCTGGACAGTGTGAGTTCCGTACTCGGTGACGGTTCGGGTGTCGGCGCGTTTGTCGATAATTCCGTCCAGCGGAATGTAGCCGAGAATACGGGCGAGGACGGCACATTCCTCAAGATAGCCGTAACACCGCTGGGTGTTGTCGTAGGTGTCCCACGAGCAGTCAGTCGGTGGTTCCACGTCCATATCGGACATGTAGACGGTGTAGTGGACACCGCGGACGTGGATACGGTCGCTCTCGCGCTGCTCAACGGCTTGCTGCCAGAGTTGGGCGAACCACTCGGCTTTCGCGTGATCGGCGTCTGTCCCCTTGTACATCGGGTCACGTCGACGGCTCTGGATAAGGAGGTCGTCAACGTCGACGCCATACTGCTCGGCGAGTGCATCGATCTGCTCGCGCGGTGACTGGTGCTGCGGCTCGCGATCGTGATTTGGTGGCATAACTGAACTCGAGTTCGGATCTTCAGCTCTATTCGTCCGGTGTCCTTCTAACAACCGCTGCCCCCTGGACGCCGTGGTGTCTGTTCGACAAAACCATTGTTCTAGTTCAGATGGACTCTAGTGTGTATGGCGTACCTGTCGCGAACGCGGTGCACACGTGCACAATAACTTCTTAAACGGTATAAACAGGAACATAGTCGGCTAGAGGCCGTATTTTCCGTGTTCATCGACCAACCGATCACCACGAACATTGGAACACATATGCCAGATAGGAAGAACTCAAATATCGAATAGTTTCGCCCCTTCATTTCCAATCTTATTCTCGTCAATCAACGCGTTGATCTGGTCATCAATCTCTTCGCGACGAACACCATGTGCATCGACGACTGCGTCAACAACTTCGGCTCGTGGAACAGCCCAGTCGTCAGTCACTTCGATTCGATCAGTGAGCGTCTCCATGATGAACTCTTGAATCTCACTTGCGCCGTAGGTGTCGATCTCGATCCGTTCTTCGATATCGAGGTCGAGTACTTCAATATACGTTGAGAGCGTTGACTCACTTTGGCCAGCAAACGTCTCGTAGATCCCGTTGATGGTCACGAAGTCACCGGGGCCGACCATGTCGACGAGATCGTTTTTTAGAAACGCGATCGTCGCCGGCGGTTCGTCGAGATTGCTATCCGGTGGGATAATGACGATCTTTTGGAGATCGACGAGTTCAGACTGTTCTCGTTTGAATATGAACCCGGGCTTTGAGTGCTCACAACCCATGCATTCGTTCGGTTTCATGAGGTCGCCGTAGCTCTGTGGCATTCTCGAGAGGGTTCCACAGAGCGGGCATTCAAACGCCGCTTCCTCCGCATACGGTTTCACACCCTCCATATCGACAACCTTTCCGCGAACGGAGAGTAGCTGGCCGAGTTGCCGCGTTCGGTACTTCCCGACGCGAACAGTTTGTCGATCGGGAAGATTGTAGACGCGGACATTGACGCCGAGTAGTGAGGCGTCGTCGAGACGGTTCAGTGCGTTCGTTGCAAATTGCCGCATGCGAGCAGGCTTCCGGAGGATCTCGTCGGCGACCGAGCCGTCCCACGACTCGAGGGTGTGCCAATCGATTCGAAGCGATTGCTCGTCAGGATATTCATTATCGAGTCTCTGCACTTCAGCACGGTATGGTCCGGTGAAAAACTCGGTGAACGCTTTCATCGGGTCATCGTGTTGCCCCATACTCGAAAACCCCTATTTCAGCTCCTCCATCACAACATCCCACCTGATCTTAGCCGCTCGCTTGCCGATCGGCGTGAGTTCGTAGTACTTCCCGTTTTGCGTGATACACTTCTCGAGACTGTCGCTTTTTCCAAGGTGCCTAGAGAGCGTACTACGTGTCCAACCGATATTCTCAGCAATATCTTCCTGCCGTTTGAGGTCATCATGCTCGTCGACGGCCCGACAGGTCGCGACCAACTGCTTGCGCGTCGGGGCCTCTTTCGAAAGCCACGGTGCGATTGACTCGGGGATGTTGTGGCGCTCGACGACCTCCGAAAGCGTCGTATCGCGGTCTTGCTGTTGAAGGGAGAGTTCACGCTGCCGATCACCGAACCCGGTCGATTGCAACGAGAGGTCTGCCGGAACGGGATAGTCACGACGGCGCTGTAGGGCTGCATCAATCGCGTCTTGGTCCACGTCAGCGGGAGCCAGATCGTCGTCGAAATCCTCGGGAAGCAAGTGCCACGTCCCAACTTCGGGAACCGACTCGTCAGTGACGACTGTATGCTCGGTGAGATCCACCCAGTACTCGCAGTCGCCGTGTTTCGAGTGCCAACCGTCGTACTCGGTTTCGCGGACGCGAGCCCCCCACGCGATGCCATAGCGATCGAGCCAATGACGATCGCCGAGACCGAGACCACACGGCGCACCGCGGAACTCGAGCGGCCAGAACGCGTCACCACCGGCAAGGATCATTCCCTGCCCGATGTTGAACTCTGAGAGCTGGTCCATCTGCTCGTTACTGAAATTGTACGACCGATCCAGCGTCTCGATCTCTTCCTCGCCGAGACGGAGCAGGATCTTCGTCGCCATGTTCGATCGGACGGGCTTGTACACGTCGTTCAGTTTCTGCGTCGATCCGAGCATCAGAATCCGTCGACTCCCACCCTGTGTCGAGATGAAGAATATCGTCTGTCGGAGCGTTTTGATCGTGTCTTTGTACCGGACGTCGGCCAGTTTACTCGGGGCGATATTCTTCAGTTCTCGAATTTCGAGACAGACTCGCGGGAGACGACTGTTCTGGTCGCGAGCCTTGTAGATCAGCCGCAGCCAGAGGTCCATGATCGTATATTTCAGCGCCTCTTGGCCCTGCGAGAGGAAATTGCAGCACAGAACGCTCGCCTGGTCCTGGTTTGCAATTACCGACTGCATGTTGATGTTCGTCTCGGCTTCGGGCGAAGCAACCAGACCCTCACCAGCGAGGTGTGCGAGCCGCTGAGCCGCCTTATTCAGCGCGTCCTCCGCTTCCATGTGGTACTGAACGCTTTTGGTCTGTACGCCGTTGCCGTCGCTGGCACTGCTGTCGCGCTTTTCGGTCCACTCGATTGTCGCGTCCATTTCCTCGGCGTATACCTGCAATCGCGATACCAACTCCGTGACTTCACCAGTCCGTTCAAGCGTCTTATCCAACGCCTGTTTGATCCGCTGCTCGGTGTTCGCATCGGACTTGGTAATCCCAGCGAGACGAAGGATTAGGTGGGGCGTCAGATCATCAATTCCAATCGTGAACGGGCGGAAGTTCGCCGGTAGCTTCGCCGGGATTCCATCCATTGCAGGGACAAGTACCTCGGCGTTGAACGCCGCTGGTTCCTGTCCCATCCGATCGAGATTCTCCCGAATCGCTTTCTCGTCATTCGGAATCGAGATCATCGGCGTTTCCATCCGTCCGTCGTCGAGGATGCTGAAATACGAGTAGTTGTGCTCGTTCCAGAGGTTCATCCCGATACTGGTGATCGTCGAGTCCTTGCCCGAGCGCGGGAGTGCGACCGCGAGAATGTGGTCACACGACGAGTGCGTGATTTCGACGGCGCGGTCTTCCAGGTCGGCCGCGTCGTCGGCACCGATCCGACGCCGACCGATCGGCGTCGCCGTCTCGACGTTACTCTGGCGGCCCTGTTCGTCCAGTGTTTCCAGTCTGACCGGTGCATACTGCGTGAGATCCGAGAACGCTTCAACGATCCCAAGGCCCTTCGCGACGGCGACCAGAATCTCGAACCACGTGGCGGCATCGATATCGTGGCCTGTTTCGAATCGACGATGAATCTGATTGAACCGGTAGATCATGTCCGGTTCTACGTCTGCCTCAGTGGTAGCTACCGGCCGATCCGGGTCATGCCAGAGGTAGAGGTGTAGTTCCTCAAGAATCTCCTCTGGTTGGCGGCCAGTATCGTTTTCGCCGACGATAGCGTTCTCGGCCTCGCGAATTAGTTCGCGGACATAAGCCTCTGTATTTAGCTCCTCTTTGCGCCGTTGCTGTTCGATTCGAGAGGAGAGTTTGTTCCGAACAGCGACTCTCGTTTCAGTGTTGTCACTCGGCTGGTGAAGGCTGGTTTCTGAACTCATAAGTACTGAATCAGTCAGTTATCGGCTTGCTCATGCGTTTCTGGTCGCACGAACGGGGCTGGTGACATGTCGGTCTCAATCTCTGGGGGATCGTACCGCGTCTCGAAGGCTTGCTTACCGAATAGCGATGAGAACTCGCCACGGAGTTGCACGACGTTCGGCGGGAACGACTCATCACCTTTCGAGACAGCGACCAGCTCGCGTTCGTCGCCAGTTTCGGTGTCGGAGACCGTCACGGGCGTCTCCGCGAGCGCGTGGATCTCGACAAGATCGCAGTAGACCTCGCGAACGAGATCGGGATCTCGCCCTCGGCCGATGAAGATCAAGCCCCATGCAGCATACCGGCGGTCGTACTCGATTACCTCATCGATGAGGATATCCCGCGGAAGGAGTCCTTCCGGCGCGTCAGCGACCATATCGATGAGTTGGTCCATAATCGCCTTGCGTTCGTGTTCTTGGACCCACGCTTCGAGCATCGGCAGGTATCGTTTGAGCAGATAGGCGTTGGTCTCCTCGATTGCCGGAGCGGGTTGGCGGCCCTCAAGCCGGTCGATCGCCCGATCAGCGAGTGTCTCCGCGAGTTCATACTTGTCCTCGCTCGCGTACACGTTCCCGTCGAGATAGCCGTAGTACATCGTGGTCTCGGGTACGTCGACGGTCTTCGTGAGGATCGCCAGATCGGTCCAGCGTGTCGGATCATCGTCGGCCCGCAGCGCCCGCAGTCGGCGACGGTGACGGAGGTCAACGGCCCAGTAGTAGGTCCCGCCGACGAACACCGAAATCGCGACGACGACTGGCAAGAACCACAGTTGAATCCAAATGCGAAGCCAGAGCATCACGCCAACGAACGTGAGTCCTGCTGGCACGAGGAACCGCCAGAGGACACCGTTCAGGTCGACTGCCGACGCTAGCTCAAGACGGAACAGTCGGAGTTGCGTCCAAAAGTCCGGGTCCGACTCGTCTTCGGAGTTCGGAGCCACGTCGATCGGCCTGTTCGGGTCTCGGCGGGCAAGGTCAGTGGGTTCAGTGGCCGACGGACCAGCGCCCTGTTCGTCGGGGTCGTCGTCTACATCCGCCGGCGTGAACGTTGGCGTCCCATGACCGTCGCCGTCGAAAGCCGCACGGACCCACTCAGCGATTTGCTCGGCGCTGTCACCCGACTGAACCAACACGCGTTCACAGCGGTCCAAGTCCGGTTGCTTGGCTTCCTCGGCGAGTCGGCGAATCGTCTTGTAGCTGAAGCCGGATCTCCGTGCCGTAATCCTGGCGAGGAGTCGGTCGCCGAAAAAGAGCAACTGCCGGCAGAGCAGGATGATCGCGAGCGCCCACACCCACGGGCTCGTTGCGAACCCGAGTACTGTCGTCACGATCGGGGCGGACGACGTGCTTGTCTCAGCCTGATTGACCATGAGCCCGATTACGCCAGCCCCGGCGACGAGTCCGCTTCCGATGACGACCGTCGCGAGGAGTCGAGACGTATTCGGGTGAGAGCCCATGAGAAAGCCTACAATACCCTGTTTGAACCGGTAGCGAGCCGTCGTCGCAACCGATCGGCTCACATCGAGTATCTCTCGCCAGAACAACCCAGCGACGGCAGCGAGTCCCAGTAGCACAAGGCCGGTCGCGATGTAGAGAAGTTGCTCCATCTAGTCGTCCCCCGTCGCCGCCGGCGTTCCGGTTATCCGAGTCTGTTTGCGCTCGATATCGTCAAGCATCACTTCGAGGTCGTTGCGCGTCTCGCGGTAAACCGACCCGAGTTGATGTTCCGTTTCCATGTATTTGATCGTCTGCAAGAGGTGATTCAGGACCTGCCGTTCGTTGGGGATATGGCGGAGCACGGGTTCGAGCCACGTCCCATGTAGGTCCTCGGAATCGAGGTCGTCAACGCCGTTGTGAACCATTTCGAGACCGTCGTTGGTCGCTCGAGCTTCACCCGCTGCAACAAGGTGAGCGAGTTGGGCCGGTGACTTGACACCGAATGCATCCTCGTAGTAGTCGGCGTAGCTACCGATCGCTGGCACCTCGGAGAGGTTATCGTCGTCGGCAGTACGCTTCGCCTGCTGGCGGTTGTTCCGCAGTTTGGCGAGTTCCTGTTCGTACCGGCCGGCCATGCTCGAAAGTGCGTCGACGAGATCGCCATGTTTCGAGCGCCGCCGCCACATCGCGAGCGCGCCGAGTGCGAGTGCGAGAATCACGTTCAGCGGATTCATCACACCAGCAATGAGCCAGGCAATCGTCTGGGCCGCGAGTTCAGTCAGGAACCCGTCGACGAGTTGAGCACGATCGTCGACCCACGTGATGTAGGATTCGACGCTGTCGGGATCGGTCTCGTAGCCGTTCTCCTCTGCGAAGTCCTGTAGGGTCGAGATGACCGGTTCCCAGCGTTCGAGCGATGCCGCATTGACGCTTTGCTCCGTTGCCGACGCGTACAGTGTCACGTCTTTCGACGAGCCGTCCTCGAAGAACACCTCAAGCGTGTAGAGCGACTGTTCGTCCGGCGGGGCAGCATCATCGGCGTACTCGACGCGGACCGTCTGGCCCCCTTCGAGCACTCGTGCTGTCGCCTTGGACTGTGAGATACGGACCGCATCGACGGGCTCAGTTGTCGAAAACAGAACGAACTCGCCGGTCGTGTTGAACGTCGAGTCGTCTTCCGCGACCTCGACGGCCTGGTAATCCACATCGAGAGAGACGGGATTAATGCGGACCTGTTCAGCACTCGTCGGTGCATTGCCGTCCGTCTCGTTTGCTTCTTGCACCGCGTAGGACGGTGTTGCGGTGTCGGCGGCCCCAGCGTCGGCTGATGGACCCACCGCCGCAGCGGCTGGCATAACGGCACTCACGAGGATGAGACAGACCGCCAGTATCGCGACGCGTCGGTTCATGCCTCACCTCCCGCGGAACCGTTCTCGTGATTCGAGATATCGCGTTGGCTACGCACCTGACGGCGCTGCTGGCCACGGCTCTGTTGGACTGTGACGTGTTCTTGCGACGGACCGACGAGTTCCTTGATGTCCCGCAGGTCGTCTTTCAGTTCCTCGCGCTGACGGTGCTCGCTGTTCTCGAGAATCCGGACGAGATCGCCGATCTGGTTGTGTGCCTCCGCGAGTTGCGCTCGAATCGATTTGGTTTCAATCCTCATTTTCCGCATCTGCTCTTGCTGTTTGACCTGTTTCTCATACGGAAGCCGCAGCGGTGGGTGGTAGCGGTAGTCAGCAGGTTTGTTCGTGCCACCGTCGACGGTGATCTGTCCCTGCGTTCGCATGACCCACTTGCCCTCGTCGAGCTGCACCGCATCGGAGTGGATTTCGTGAGTGACGATATCGCCGAGGGGCCGGTCGGACCGAAGTTTCCGGTCGTGACCCACGAGTTTGAACCGTCGGAAGAGGCCGAAGATACGCTCATCGCGAAGCTCTTTGATGAGCATGCGTCCATCATCGAGCCGTTCAGCCGACGCCCGGTCGAAGGGAATCGTCCGTTCGCTCGTGATATCGCCGTTCTCGGACTCGTTGATCAGGTGAATCTCCCCGACATCGCCGTCCTTGTAGCCACGATAGGCAACGCCGGCCCCGACGCCGAGTAAGGCTGTGGCCGCGAATTGTAGTTGTGTCGTGTACTGGAACTCGGCCGGACTGCCGTTTTTGAGGAACTGGTAGGTGTAGAACGCCACGATGCCGGCAATTCCGATGAGACAAAAAGAAATGACCTTGAGTTCGAACGGGAGTTGCCGGGGTTTGTCTCGAACCGGGATTCGAGGCCGTGTTTCGGGTCCTGTCTCGGACCGATCGACACGGTTGGCCCCCGTCGCTGCGCGGGAGTCCTCGAAGACACCCCAGCGTTCGACGAGATATCCGATGACGAGCAGGACACCGATAGCCACTGCACCGATAAGGACGTAATTCCAGTTCACGGTAGTCCCTCCGTGGCGTCAGCGACTGATTCACCGATTGCGGTATCGGCCTGTTCGCGATCGTCGGCCTGGCGAAGATAGTGGAAGGTCTTCCGACGGAGTTCACGGCCTTCCGTGAGCAGTTCTCGGTAGTCGCTTTCCCACTCGTCGATTTCGTTAATCATCGCCTCGCAGCCGTTTCGACCGGCATACCGCCGAAGTTCGCGTTTCACTTCGTCCTCACCGGCCCCGCGCAAGCGCTTTTGTAGGCGCTCGCGCTCGATCTCCTCGTACCGATTCGTGATTACGGGGCAAGCAACGCCGTAGTGCTCGCAGTCCGAGCAGTCATCGGGGAAGTGGTCAGCCCCGTTCACGTCGACGGCGTACATGTCGTGTTCAGTTTCAAACTCGGCGAGCATCGTCTCGATATGGGTCAAAATCGATGTCGCCGGCACCTGGTCGGCGTCATCCATCCAGTCGAGCACGGCGTCTTGCAGGTCATTCTCGGTTATCAGCCCAACCACGTCGTCGAAGTGTTCGTATAGCCGATCGATCCGTTTTCGTCGCTGTTGCGCTTCGTCAACGCGTTTCTCTGGTCTCATAGGATCTCCTCGTTGATTGGCGGCAGGTCGATGGTCTCGCGGTCAGAATCCGGCGGCGTGACGGCAAAGCCCTCGTGACGAGCGACACGCAGAACGTAGGAGTCGCCTGGTCCGAAGGGGAACGCTGAGTCTGTGACGATCTCGGCCGGAATGTAGACCCGAGCAGTCGATTCGGAAGGATTGTCGAACGTATCCGCGAATTGGAGCGCCATCACGCCGGCCCTCCGCGTCGCGAGATAGTGATTCGTCTCTGGAGTTGAAAGGTGGGTTTAAGCATTGTCTCTGGTGTTGAGAGCAGGTTTCAATCAGATTGTAGCGTCGTTGCAATCGGGGTCGACAGAAAAATGGGCGGGCCGGGAGACGGCCCTCGAGCCACGTCGATCACGTTTGCCCCGCGATTTTCGCCCGCACCTCAGATTCTCTCAAGAGTTGGAGATTTCCACGAGCGAGATACAACATCAGCGTCAGCCAGAGCACGCCGATAAGCGCCTGTGCGCCGACGCCGGAACTCCCCAGGATCAGGAAGACAGCCGCCGCCGACCAGATGACGTTCGACGTGAGTCCTGTGACGGCTGACACGGTGATTGACTGGTCGCCACGGCGCTCGAACAGTGTCCCGCTCAGGAAGACGGCGATACCGATAGCCAGCAGACCGAGTAAGAGCCCGTTCATCGGTCCCACCGTTGACCCTCGTCACGCTCGCTCGTGAGCGACCGGGACTTGTATTTTGCCGCTGTTGCACCGCTCTGGCGTTCTTTAAAGACTTCCCCCCCGCCCTTGGTACCAAACGTGACGACCAGCCACGCACCGCCTAAGAGCAGGGCGATCAGCCATCCGCCGGCGATGATCGCCGGGAGTGCGATGAGTGCGATACCGACGACAACGATTGTGTTGAACCAGTTCATGAGTGGTGTCTCACCCCCACTGCAAACGGAAGGGGGGCCGCATGGAGCGCCGCTGTGACGCCAGCAAAGCCGGGGATTAGGTCTCGAATCCAGTCGGCCCCGCTCAGATAGGATCGGTACTGGTGGCGAGCCTTGTCCAGGGCCGATGGATTGGCTGTGAACTCGACCTCTGCATCCGGATCGTTGAACGTGAACTCGACGACGTCGCCGCCGTCGGCTTCGCGGAGGAATACCGCATCGTCTGAATCCGTCTCGACGGGCGTCCAGCCGCGGTCATCGGTCCGGTAGACCGCCTGGTACTCGCCCACTTCTTTGTCCAGACTCTCA
The DNA here is from genome assembly GCF_000337535.1 of Natrialba aegyptia DSM 13077. GTDB lineage: Archaea > Halobacteriota > Halobacteria > Halobacteriales > Natrialbaceae > Natrialba > Natrialba aegyptia. Next base: position 22,366 of record NZ_AOIP01000022.1, on the reverse strand, counting down.
TTCGAGAGCGCGACCGAGACACTTTCCGAGCTGTTCTCGGCCGTCAACGTGTAGGTACGTTGCTCAAGGTCGCCGCCACCGAAGATTGACCCCAGTCCGATATCGGGGAGCAAACCAGAGGTGGCGTTCTTTGCCGTTCCTGTCCATTTGAGCGACGTAACCCGGAGCTTCGAGGGCGCGAATGTAGCTTCCTCGCCGCCCTCAAGCACGAACTCGACCTGCGTGTACGTCTCGTCGACATCGAAATCGTGCAGCGCCCGCCACGTCGCTTCTTCGCTCCCGTTGTTCGCATCGATATGACCGAGGTCGGCCGGATCAATCACTTCAGGACCGATCTCGACGACGTACCGAACGCAGTAGCCGTTCGGATTCTTCGCGTTCAGGTGGACGAACGCGACGTTTGTATCGACCGACACCTCCGTATTGTCGACAGAACTCGTCGCTGTGCCGTTGGTGGCGTCAGAAACCGTCGCATTGTCCGTCCGGAACGCGTCGTGCGTGACCGTCGTCTCACACTGCGGTTGCTCGTCAGTCACCGCACTGGCCGTAGCGGGTGTCGCGGCCGCGATCGGCGTAAGCACGAGCAACAGGCATAGGGCGAGAATTCTCATCGATCCCACCGAGGAAGTGAACCGTCACGAGACGTGATTTTCCGTCGCCCGCGTTTCCAGAACGTGTTCACTACCGGAACGAACCGCCACATCCCGATGAACAGGAACGGGATCATGGCGACGACGATCGCCGCTGTCAGTCCGAATGTCAGGACGGTTGCCGAGATAGCCCCGAGAATCAGGACGCCCGACGCCGCGGTCTGTTCGTACGACGAACCCGATCCGAGTGCCTGTGGCAGGATGCCACCGAGCCACTTGAGTGTCGACGCAACGGCGGGTGGCAGTGCCCGATCGATCGAGAGCCATCCGGCGAACCCGCGGACGTTTGCCCACGTGCCACGCGTCTGCGAGGCGATAGCCCGGCCGATCGACACCGGGAGCATGACGAATGCTCGAGCGCCGGAGAGGAGTAGCCGACCAGCTCGCCGTGGTGCTTTTCGAAGGTTGGACATAGTTATCGCCCCCGCCCGGTATAGCCAGTAATCCGGCTTGTGGCCGCCCGGAACGGCCACGTGAGCAATCGGAAGACCGATCCGAGGCCCTCTCGAGTTCGCCTGAGCGTTCGTCGGGAACGGGATTCCCAGCGGATATTCGCCGCCCGTCGCGGGTTGCCATACGGCTTGTCGCTGTAGTCGTCAGTGTCTCGTTTCCAGGGCATGGTCAGAACTCGTCTCCGAGAATTGTGCTCGTGACGTGCTGAGTGCCAAAGCGGTACTTCGCACCGAGATGGGCAAGATGTGATTCCGAGGGTGGTTCGTCCGGTTCGACGAAGTTCTTGTAGGCGTATTCGATTTCGTCGACGGCGTTGTCCGCGGCGATCGACTTGAACTGTACCAGCTCGTCGATATCGCGATCTGTCTCGTCGACGATTTCGGCGCTGGTGTATCCCTCGCCGTCATGCTCACTGACGAGATAGACGGTATGCGAGTCAACGTCGCCGACGTCCGTCTCCTCATCAGCCGCGGGAACGAACTCGAGCGAGAGTGTTTGAATCGAGCCGTCGAGACTCGAATACTCGTTGACGTAGTCGACCCACGCGTCGGCGTTCTGATTGAACTCTGCTTTGGCGTCACGTGCTGTCTGTTCGGCGTCTGGAACGCCCGTGAACTGCCGCCACACGTATCGTTCCCAGACACTCTTTCGCTTGCCGTTGACCGACGCTAAGAGGAGCGTAATCCGGTTGCTCTCTTCGATCTGCGTCTCTGCGGCCGCGCTCGCCGGCACGGTTGCGGCCGCAACCGACGCGACCGTTGTCGTGACGAACGCCCGCCGGGAGACGCGACGCTCGTCGGGATCAGATTCTGTCATAGTTTGTACTGAAAGGGTAGGGGTATGGTGGGTGAGAGGGGGAGTGCGGTGATAGGGCGAGGAAAGCGCCCCACACCTACCGAGTTCAGTACAATGCCCTGAACCAAGGCGACGCCCGCCCGTCGGAATCGAACCGACGGTACGCCAACGCGGGTCAGAACGGCAGCAGATCGTATTCGCTCGCGAACATCACGCCAATCCACACTGGGAGGCCAACGGCGACGGTCGCGACCGTGATCGGCTCGGTCGTGCCGCCGACGGCGACGACACCCCAGTCGAATGCAATGCTCGCGAACAGGATGGCGCTCGTGAGCAGCGATACGGTGAGCATCCCGGTCCAGAGCACAATCTCGGTCGGGGATGACACGGTCTCGTGAGTCGGATGAGTCTGTCTGGTTGCCATAAGGCAGGCCCGCTGCCGGAATCGAACCGGACACTCACGCCTACGTGAGCGGGCGATAGCGAGAGAATCGAAAGTGAACAGCGTCGCGTTAGAACGGCAGCAGGTCGCTCAGGGTCTCAGACAGCGAGCCGAAGCTCAGACCCCACGCCTGGAAGATGCTGTAGTCCAGATCCTCCTGCAGGGCCGACGAGCCAACGTCCTCACCGGAGACGATCGTCATGTCAACCTCAGTCGTGTCAGCGTCGTAGCGGTCCTCGCCGAGGTTGACCGTGAGCTGTCCGTTCCCGTCGTAGACAGCGTAGGTGTCGTCAGTCTCTGTGACGTTATCGCCGCCAGGGTACTTCGCACCGGGCTCCTCGTTGTAGACGCGCAGGATCTGCCCGTCAAGCGTTGAGGTCATGAGGTAGCCGAGTCGGTCGCCAGAGTTAGCGTCCTCTGCGGCTGCGTCAAAGGCGTCAGTCAGATCAGAATCCTCGCTATAGACCTGGATGTCGGTAGTCGTGCCGGAGACACCGACAGTGTCCTCGAGTTCAGCCGAACTATCGAGCGTCGACGAGAACACGTTGAAACTCGACAGCGACGCGAACAGACCGCCATCGTCGTCAGCGGCCTCGAAGTTGTTGACGATCGAGTCGTTCGTCGTGTGGACGGTCCGAACAGAACGGAACTCGTTGAACGTTACGTCGGCACTGAACGAGTCAGCCGTCGTCGTCTCGTTACCCTCTGAGTCCTCGCCCCATGCAGTCACGTTGACAGCCGTCGACTCCGTTGCGTCGCCAGGAAGCTTCTCAAGTTCGTCCTGGCTCACGTTGATGATGTAGCTCGTGGCTGTGGTATCATCGATGGAGTCCGTGACTGAGACGTACTCATTGCCGTCGTAGGTGATGTTCAGACGTGCCGTTGTCGTCCCATCGCCATCAAAACCATTCGTTCCGTCATCTGCAGTTAGGTTGTATTCGATGTGGTCAGAAGCCGATGCGTTGAAGTCTGTAACCTCATCAGTGCCGTCGCCGGCCAGCGTCGTTGTCTCGGCGGCCACGCCCCCGGCGAAAGCACCGAGGCCGGACGTGACGACAGCTAGGACGAGGAACAGCGTTGCGAACTTGCGAAAGATGGGTCTCATTGTGTTGATGTGTTATTGGATGGGTTAGTTGTCGAGCGGTACAGCTTGGAAGAACTGACGGAGGTGGCACCGATGGGGGCGGTGGCACCCCTCCTGATTGGTAGCGGATCATTCGCGAATCAACTCGTCGTGGTCGCTATCTCGCCAATTCAGCAAGACCCGGATGCGAGCGAACTGGTAGTCGGTCGTGCTCTCGTCCCACCAGGTTCCACGGTCCGACATAGCCCACGGGTCTGCGATAGCCGTGTCGCTCGATGAGTCGAACACGCCGTTTTGCTCCCAACTGGACCGCTGGTCCAGAAACGAACCGAACTCCGCGCCCGAGATCGACGACGCAGCAATCGTGCGCGAGTCGTCACGTTGGTGCCGGAAGTGGTGATGGGGCACCGCAACTTGCAACGAGGGATGAGTCGGGTAGGACTCAGCGTCCTCGACGAGCGTCATGTCCTCTCCCGAAATGTCGACAGCGAAGTGATGGTAGCCCGAGTAGAGCACTCGTTGAACTTCGCCGCTGTCGGGGTCCGCAAGGACGATCACGGGTTCGTGATCTCCGAAATGGGCGTCCTCGCTGAATAGGCCGCCAATGAGCGGAAGTGCGTCGAACAGCGAGTTCTGCGAATTATATTTTGCCCAGTAGTAGTACGCGCGAGTATCATAATCCTCGCTCTCTGCGAACCACCCGTAGACGCCGATGAGTGACTGCTGGTCTGCCCACGGGATATCGAGATAGGGTTGGTAGCGCCGGAGTTCGTCTTCATCGTCGCCGGTCATCGTGATGTGATCGGGCGACCACTCGGGCGTCTCCGCACTGACAAGCCCCGGTACAGCGATAGCGGCGGCCGTGGCACTCGCCGAGACGATGAACTGGCGTCGTGAGAACATGGTCTAAAAGTTCGCGATGAGGCGGGTATAGCGACTTCCAGACAAGAAGTCGTAGGCCGCGCCACGGGATGCTGCCTCGGTCGTAACAGCGTCCTCTTGTGGTTCGTCGGGTTCCGTTCCCGAAAGCAGGTTTTCAGCGTTCGGCATTCCAGCGCCGATCTCCTCGCTGGCTGCGTTCGGAATCGGTTCAGCAGTCGCGGTCAGCTCGTCGCGGACTGTTTCAAGATCCGTCGTGCCAGTGTCCGCGACATAGAGCCCGATCACCCCGCCCGCGACCGGTCCGGCCATGCTCGTGCCTGTGAGAGTGTCGCCCGAAGCGGACTCGAGTTTGCAGCCCGGCGCGCCAACGTCCGGTTCTGCGCCAGCCGTTGCACCCTCCGATAGGTCAGTATAGCCGTTGTGCGGCCCAACGTTCGAGTAATAGGCGCTTCGAGCGTCCTCGGGCGGATCAACCGTCGTCGAACCGACAGCAATCGCGTTCTCGCTTGATGCAGGGAACGCAAGCCAGCGGGTCGCTTGCCGGTCGTTTCCGTTCGCGGCAACGGGGATTGAGCCCTGTTTGACCGCGTATGATAGCGCATCCTCGATCGACTGGCTGAACTGGGGTGAGCCGAGCGAGAGGTTGATGAGATCAGCACCTTCATCGGCAGCGTGACGGATTGCCGCTGCAATATCCGATAACGAGCCGCTGCCGGCATCCGAGAGCGCCTTGCACGCGAGGACGTTCGCTTCGGGGAGGAAGCCACGCAGCCGATCGTCGGTATTTGCTGCATAGCACGCCGCAACCCAGTCCCCGTGTCCGTTTCCGTCTCGGGTTTCGCCGACACCTGAGGGATCACCATCTTCAACGAAGTTCGTCGATGAATCGAGGAGTCGTGTGTTGCCGCTATCGTCCTCGAGATAGCCGTTGGCGCTGACTCCGGTATCGACCACCGCGACCGTCACCGACGACGTATCAGGCAGTGTGAGGTCGGTTGCGGTTGCGGACGTGGCTTCGCGAGCGTTGGTCATCTCCCCGCCGTCCATATCGGAATCGAAGGCCACACCGCTTGAGCCCGGAGAGCCATCAGCAAACGTCGAGAGTAACAGCGACTGCATGGGTCCTGGTGAGGACCAGGCCGATGAACTCTCTGGGGTCAGCGGATCGGCCAGCGAGACCGACCGATTCAGTTCAATCGAATCGATATAGGAGAGGGACTGAAGACCGTCACCGAGCCAGCGTTCACGGTTTCGGGCACCGATATCGCTGGGTGACGAAATTATCGTCGCCACGCCACTGCCCTCGTGCTCGCGCTCGGGAATGAGCTCACGGTTATTCGCTGACGCAACCCAGTCGCGCAGTGCGCTTAGATTGTCCGCCCGCTCGTCGGCGTCGTCGCCCTCAACCGAGACGATCCAACTCGGCCGATCGTCACTGTGCACGATTGCATCGTCGGGCCGATCCCAGCCGAGCAGTCCCGGTTCGGTTGTCGGAGCAAGGCTTGCGACCGCCATACCAGTCGCACCGATGCCGTACAGATATTCACGTCGTGTGTGTCGTGTCATTGGGAAAACCTCCGTCGACGGCGAACGATACCGGCGAGTCCGAGCAGACCGACGAACCTACCCGATGGGAACACCATCAGTGGGGACGGCAGGCCCGTGAGCGTGCGAGCGATGCGATGTGTGAGTCGGTCCAGATAACCGGCCGACTGGATGGTCGTCACGTCAAGGGTTCCGGACGGAGTTGTGTAGGTCCGAAGCACGGCCTTACCGTCGCCCTGCCACGATACTTCTCCATATCTCGTTGAGCCATCCCACGTGATCGGGTCGCCGCCGAAGCCATCGTCAGAGCGCCAGAACAGCGCGCCCTCTTCTTCCAGTCCTTCGAGGTGGAGTCGGACGGGAACTTGAGCAGACACCTGTTCTTCGGAGCTACCATGGAGCACGTTGACCTCGAACCGGTGTTCGGTGCCGGTCATCGCGTTTGCTGGCTTGATATGCAACTCACCCGGACCGTCGCTGTCGTCAGCAATCACGTCGACGCGGAGTGTGCCAGCGCTCGATTCGATTCGTGCCGAATCCAAGCGTTCGCCCGTGACTGCGTAGGTCCCGAGCGTCCCGTCGGCGGCTCGTACTGTCGCTGGGTCCGACCGAGATTGTTCGTGCGCGCGGACGCGTTCAGAGACCACAATCTGCTCTCCCTGCTGAGTCTCGAACGTAAGTCGGACCGTGTGCGTGCCTTCGCCGTCGGTTCTGAAGGTCGCCCGATCGCGTGATTCGTCGATGGTTGCATTCAACTCGGTGCCGTCGGCAGCCCACGCTTCGGCGCTGACGAGCGAGTCGTAGCCTGTGCCGTCTGCGGCATCGAGGCCGACGTAGACGCGCTCGCTTGGACCGGGAGCCAGCGTCGAAAAGTCAACCGCATCGATCTCGGGTAGCGAACCACCGAACGCCGGGTTCGTACCGGACACGCGGTCGTCAAGCACGCCATCATCTGACGCAGCCTGGACGCGAACGTCGAACGCGGCTGGATCGGAGTTGTCGATCGGCAGGTCCTCGATAACGAGCGTATCGCTTCCAAGGATGCCGCCGGACTCGACTGACCAGTATTCCTCGCCGATCGGCTCAACGGTTCCATCGGTCCAGTGGATCTCGGGAGCGATTGAGTCAGGATTGACGCCGTCGGGAAGCGGATATTCGAGGTTGAGGCCGTCATCGCCGATGTCGATCGGGTTCTCGTCGCCGAGGTCGGGAGGGTCGATCTCTCCGATTCCTGCAAGTGCGAGCTGCATGTGATTCGTCTCGGTCGACAGCTCGTCTTCCGAGAGGTCCGATGCGTTCTGGATCTCCTCGAACTCGGACCGGTCGAGATAGCGTCTTTCCGCGCCCGGAACGGTTTCAACCAAGGTTCGGTGGCTGTCGTAGACGCGCTCAAGAGTCGAACGTTCCATTTCACTGAATCGTTGATCGTACTCATTTCGAAGTTCCTCGACCGTCTCGTTCAAGCGCTGCTCGTCAAGGAACGACATGAGATCCGAGAACGACTCAATATCACCGTACGGGAGTTCAGGGCTTCGGTAAACTGTCACGTCGACATCCTGGGCAGGTGGTGAGACGACATTCGGTTCCGGTGAGGGAAGGTAGAAACTACCGTTATAGTCACCGAGTTGGGCATCGCGAAGATCGTCCATCGACGGATCTTCCAGTCCCTGCAAAATCGACCCGTTCGCGCGCATGGCGTGGACATTTGCGTCTTCAACTCCCGACGGCATATCGACGCTGAACTCGCCAGTTTCGTTCGCCTGGACGGTTTTGCGAACGATTCGCTCGTCGTTGAGCAGGTCGCTGATTCGCTCTTGCTGGCCTTCCAGACTAACAATCTTGTCCTCGAAATCGTTCACGATCGAGTCCGCGATATCGGTTGGCGAGCCGACAGTGAACGAATATGCCCGTTCTGGATGGTCTTCGGGGTAGACGCGATAGACGCCCGTCTGCAGGGTTGTCTGAACTGCATGATACTCGTCGCCACCCCATCCTTCGGACAGGCTCGTGGTCGTTTTGTAGGTTGGTTGGGTATCGAACTCTTGACGATCGATTCCATCTCCCATCGGATCGATCTGTTCAACGACAATTGTACCTCCAGTCACCTCTCCAGGGTGGGAATTATCGATCGGGCCATCTGCGCTCAAGAACCCCGACTGTTCAGTCGCATCCCACAGCGTAAGGACAATAGTTTCTCCGCTGTCGACGGTTAGACGCGGGTCATCAACCTCTTGGCTCAGGATTGTAGTAGCCCCGCTCCCCCAGTCGTCTTCTTGATGCACGAGCGGATAGGTTCCGTCGATATCACTTGAGAACGTCTCAGAGTCGAGATGTCCATCTCCGGTTTCGAACTCGTCGCGGAACTCTTCGAAATCCTCTGGAAGTGGGTTTTCAACCTGAGATTCAAGGTCAGCTATCGTTGAGTTCAAGTCGGAGAGAGACGATTCATCGAAGTTCGGTGGGTTGGTCCCCCAAACTTCGACTGTTGCGTTCGAGACTGGGTCTCCATGTTGGTCGGTGACTTGGCCAGTGATTGGCTCTGTCGGCGGTGCGTACATCCCTGCTGCCGCAACTGACTGAACGTTGCCTGCATTCTCGACAAGTGTCCGTATTTCATCGCCTGTATCTGGGTCAAGTGCGCGAACTGTCCCATCCTGTGCTCCACTAAAGACATAGTCTCCCGATGGAGATGCAACAACAGCATATGCCGCATCTGTGTGTGCAGTTGAGTTCCATATTTCATCGCCTGTATCCGAGTCTAGTTTCCGGATGGTGTCATCGCCAAATGCAGTAACAAGTGATTCGCCCGATGGCGTCGGATAGAGAGAGTATGCAGTGGTTCCAGGATTGTCGATTTCCCATGCAAGATCGCCTGTCGATGCGTCTACAGCCTTTATTGTGGCGTCTGATGAGCCACTGTAAATAACGTCACCCGATGGCGACGGTGCAACTGTCCGGACCGTACTTGAGTGACCAGCAAACTCCCAAACCTGGTCGCCCGTTTCCGCATCGAGCGCGCGGACTGTGTTATCTCCCGATCCAGTGTAGACGGTGGCACCCGAGGGGGATGGACCTATCGACTGTACCCAGGATGTATGCCCGGTAAAATTCCAGACCTCATCGCCTGTATCCGGATCAAGTGCGCGGACTACCCCATCACCGCCAGCGAAAACGTAATCTCCAGAGGGAGCAGGGGCAACCGTTTGGACTCCAGTCGAGAAGACCGTCGACTCCCATATTTCGTCTCCCGTCGCCGCGTCGATTGCTTTTACCGTTGTGTCCGATGAGCTACTATACACGACATCTCCCGACGGAGACGGGGCAACTGATAGGACGTTATCCGAGTGCCCAGTAAAATTCCATATGAGTTCGCCAGTCTCCGCATTTGTCGCTGTGACCGCGTTATTAGTTCCTCCCGAATAGGAGATATCGTCATCCGTGCTATCCTGGGCTGTCAGTTTCGGGAGTGTGTTGTCTGACGTTGCCGCGGCCGTTCCGCTATCGAACCCATCAATCAACGGCATTGCCACGATCGACGAGACCATCACAAGCACGAACAACAGCGCTCGAGCCTGGCCGCGTGTGATAGACGGCAAAGATGAGGTGATCGCACTGGTCAGCCGAAACCAGCGGCTATCCGCGTCGCTCTGGGTGCGTTTGCGTCTCATAGAGAATCCGTTACTCGATAATAGGTCCGTCCGACGTTGCATCGTGGATTATCGTTGCCAGCACGTCCGTATCACGTCGATCGCCGGCCTGTTTCAGTCGCCGCGAATCACGAGCAAGTTTGTCGCGTTCACGTTTTGACAGGCCGATAGCGGAATCAGCGACGAGGTGATCGAGCACCATATCGATAATCGCAAGGAACTCGTCCTCTGCCATGTCGAGAATCTGCGGGCCGACGATGTATCCGTGTTCAGGGTTGATCCGCGACCGGCTCGGACGCTGGCCATACTCGAGTGGACGGCCGCCATAGTCCTCGCTTGTCTGCAACGGCATGTATATCTCAGGATCAGTCAGCTCAACGACCTCGTTATCCGTGTGCATCGCATCTGGGTCGTGCCCTGTCCGTGCGGTGCCGTTCTCAAGCCACTCGAACAGTGATGCAAGGCGATTTGGGTCAGCATTCAGCGCGATCGGGCAGGCAAGCGTGGCCGCTTGCTTGAGGATATCGTGTGCGACCCACTGCGCTCGCTCGCGCTTGTAGTGAAACTCTGCCGGGTCGTGACCGGTTGTCGATTCGTCGTCAACATCATTGTTCCCCCACCAATCGTGATCGGCATACTGTGCTCCCGACTGCTGGTGCTCAGACTGTTGTGACTGACTCATGGTTGTCGATAGAAACGGCTACTCAGGACCGTCGACTAAGACGGCCCGGCCCCGTCAACCGGCCACCCATGAGGGTGCTGCCCAAACCCCGGCACCGATCCAATACGGGCCGTGCGGGACGATTACCGTGACGATGACCTTGTTATCAAATGAATAGATTCCTAGTCATATGAAACTACCGCTAACTACTGTTTATACAATTCAAAGACAGCTAGACCAAGTTCTGAATTGTCCTGAAAATTCAATGGTCGCATTCGTGAACTCCTACACTTTTTGCCCCGTCGCCGTCAGTGGGTACGCATGGGCGAGGAGCCCGTCGGCGACGAAGACGAAGATGTGTCGGTGACGGTCAAGATGCCGAAATCTGAACTCGAGAAGCTTGGAGATCGATTCGGCGACGAGTATAACAACGCTGCTCGGTTGCGTCGGGCGGCATGGCTCGTGAACAATGCGTCGTCACTGACGATCGACTTCGACGTCGACGAAAACGAATCGGAATAAGAACCCCCGAGGACTGTGGCAGGTGCCGGGGTACAGCCAGTGGCTACACTCTCTGTCGTGAAAACCGATTCGGTCAGCGCACTGTTCCAAGCGATCGAGCAGCCTCAGCGGAGATCGTGATGGACCCCTCACCACGCTCGACACCCCCACCTGCAACGTCATTGATTACTGCAGCTAACCCCGCGAGATAGTCGTCGTTACGCTTCTCACGAACTGTGAGCGTATCTTTGCCATCATGTTTGACTGCACGGTTCTCGAGATACGCATAGACGAACGTCTCTCGAACATCGGGTCCAGTCACGAGATACGTCGGTAACGAGATATCTTGGTCAGCCTTCGGGCCAACGGGAGCGCCAAGGACAGCTAGTACACGCCCGAGAACGGTTCCGTCCTCAGTCGGGCGGACTTCGTCGGCCCGGCCATCGCGATCGTCGACAATCTGGCAGTCGACGCCGGCCAGTTCGAGCGCGTCGATCACGTGCGAGTCCTCACCGAGATGGTTCAGCGCGAACGAGGGTCGATAGTATTGCTCGGCGATCGCGCCGCCCGCGAAAACGTTCGCGACGAGCGCGTTCAGCGCGGTGAACACATCATCGTCAGTCGTGCACTCGAGCCAACCGTGCTTGCGGGCCGTGTCGATACCATGGACTACGTCTGGCTTGCCGCCGTCATCAATCCACGTTCGGAGTCGGCTTCGGGGAAGGTCCAGCGCCGATGCGGCTGCACTTGAGCCAGCATCGTGAGTGTTTGCATATTTGGTCGCCTCACGATACTGTTCGACGACCTCCCAAGCATCGCGATAGGACCCGCCGTCGTAGGTGCGCGCGAGATCGCGCGCAGTCACGAACTCGATCTCGCTCATATGTGATTCGTGTCGTTGAACTGGCTTGGGTATTGCCGTTTCAGGATTAGATTAGTAAATCGCAAGATGGCGTCGGTTCAAGAGAGTGCTGTAAGTCTTCTGTGCCCCCCTGATTATCAGATGTGAAACCCATGCAGAACCTGATGTGACCCAAAACCGTACACTATCGATTAGTTATATATACCGGTACTCCACTGGTTGCTATCAGCACCAACGCGACACGGAGAGGGTGTGCAGGTGGGTCGGTGTAGAGCCCCCATCCGCACGGGTGGCCGTACCACGGTCCAATGTATAATCCTTCGGCTGTCGTGGGTGCGACCGATCATACATGTTCGACAAACTCAATACGAAACTCCTCGGGAACGAGGACGAACGCGCTGTATCGCCTGTCATTGGAGTCATATTAATGGTTGCTGTCACTGTGATTCTTGCTGCTGTGATTGCAGCTGCTGTGATGGGAATGGGAGACGGACTTGGAGACACATCCCCAACCGTCAACGCAGATGTGAACGTTAATTCAGACTATGATAACTCTAGTTCGAACCAAGATGTCGTGTATATTAGCCATGGCTCTGGAGACTCGATTAGCCAAGATAACATCAATGTTGTTCTGCGAAACGACGACGGAGCGACGATAGCATCAATGGGACTTGGCGAGCAAAGCACCGCAAGCGTTGATGACGGGGCCGGAGGAAGTAAGGACGTGACTCTAGAAGCAGGTCCTGCTGAAGATTTCGGTGCAGGTTCGACAATAACTGTTGAACTCGTTGACTCAATTGGAGTTGAAGATACTGATCTATCTAACGAGGCAACTATCCAAGCTCAAGTTGTCGATACCTCTTCCGACACAACGGTTGTTGACGCCGAGGTTGAGCTTCCCGCATACACATAACGACCGTCGACATACTCCTTTTATTCAGTAGGAGTTATTATTAATAATAGGTGATTAGTGCTATCCATCATTTGAACCCACAACATGGTCGTTGGGGGGCAAGTTCCTTCGAACACACATCGAAATGAACTCGCTGGCCGATCCCAACGGGCAGCCCACTCGCGAGGGCCGCGTCAACGTTCATTCCTCGCCTCCGATTCGGGGCTCGTCGGGTCGAACGGCCACGGATGCACGGAAGTTGCGTGGTTCGCCGTTCCGGACACATTTCGGAATCACGGCCAGTGAGTCGGTCGGCACGATCGCCTGGTAATCGACCCGGCCCCAATCCTCGGGACCAAGGTCGCCGTCGCGATCGCTGGTCGGGACTGACAGCGACTCAGCATCAGTTTCAGTGACTGACGCCTGATAGCGCCGTTCGATCACTTCATCGGTTTCGGGCTGCCGATAGGCGACAAAGAGCAGGTGTTTCTCGACGTGGCCGCCGACGGCGTGGGGGTCGCGCTCGAGGCGATACTCGTAGCAGACTTTCTCAGCGACAAATCGAGAGTAGCCCGCCAGAATGTGTTCGTCGCGACCGAGACGGACCCAGTCGGCAGGGACGGGGTGGATAGATCGTTCGTGACGGATCGGTCGGTCGTCGGTACGCTTTTGAGGAGTCGTCTCTGATTTGCTCATAGCTTCTGGAGCCTCCGGAAGCTTCGAGGTCCGCTGCTGGAACAGCGGGCCGGGATTCTTCCCGACAACCCTCGAACTTCCTAGGTACATCTCTAGGGCGCATTCATTATAAAGATACGCATTCATCTCTATTTTCTGACTATCATAAAATCAGTATACGTAGTGCCTATTTCAGAACAACCTACCAGAATAGAGATGATTTTGTTACAGTTCGATAGTGGCGTGTTCGTGCTGACCGATTGGACGCCGAGAATGACCATACGCGCGACTCCATAGTGTCCATCGTCCCACCGGTCGGAGCGACAGAGAGTAACCACACAACAACGATTCGGCGGTAGTGACCCTACTAGTTATGTGACCGTCTCGCGTATTGGTTCGTATGGCGTGCCGACAGAGTCAGCAGGTCACGGACAGTCGATCGGGAACCAGACCCGGTGACGCCGATGGGTGACGAGCAGTCGGATAAGATCGACCAGTACGAGGTAACGATGAGCCACACTGCCAAGTCGAAGGAATTTCGCTACCTCAAAGCCTGGGAAATCGAGGAACACATCCACGATCCCAACACGGTGTACTACAACCCGCAGCGGGACCAGTACCTGATTCCTGTCTATCGCGAGGTCCACAAGGAGAACTGGAATCACGGGCAAGACGAGAAGATCGTGATTATCGTCTCGATCGTCGACGACGGAACTCGAGCTGTCGTCGTTACCCAGACGAGCGACCACTACGATTGGAGTCGATTCGAGAAAGTAAATCGCCTCGGGGAGAGCTAATCGACATACGGGTTTTGAGTTCACAACAGACAGTAGACGAATCAGTTCCTGCCCAGGTCATTTCACTCAGGATATACAGTCAATGCTGGAAAATATGTCTCGTAGAAGGCGTTATCGAAGCTGACCAACGCATCTCCGTCGACAGCCGCGTGTCCACCAATGACAAAGTCCGCAGCAATATGCTGACGCGGTGCAAGATCCTCACTACACTCCTCGCAACGGACGGTCTGTTTCGTCCCACAAGATGGACATTGAAGCCCATCTGGCCGCCGAACAGTATACTGCTGGAATTGCTCACCTGCTCGGAACAATGCCTCTCGTGATGGTTCAACGAGCTGAATACTGAAGTCCTCAAGAAACTGATCGAGTTCCGATGGGGTATCGAAGTGGCCATCTGCTGCGAGTTCAGCGTACACCAGTGGTGTAATAACACCCCGCCCCTCTCTGTAGACGCGCCGAAGTTCCGCTTCACTTTTCGTGGTGTGTTCGTCTTCGTACAAAAGTGCGAGAAGAGCGTTTGTATCGACTGCCGTGATCACGCCTCTCCCTCCGACTCATCGTCTTCATCGTTACCGACATCACGGGGGTACTCGCTGCGGAGCCGACGCATTCGATCCGGCATTGTCTCATCGCTTTCGGCACTGCCACGGTATTTTTCGAAGGGATCTTCTCCGTCTGCGGTAGTCGGTTCTTTTTTTCGGATCTTGTAGCCAGCCTCAGCCTCTTCGAACGCGATTTCGTCACCGGGTTCGATTCCGAGCGTATCCCGAATTTCCTTCGGGATAGTGACCTGGCCTTTAGTGGTAACGCGCGGCATATCTTTACTAAGATGTAATGCCTAATAGGTATTACGCGTATTTTCATACCTGCTTTCAGAGAGTGGAACTAGAGTGCACTGCGACGCATCTGTCTGGATGTGGATTTCGGAGGTCGTTCCAAGAAACACGAGCAGCGTTGACGAGACGCTCCGCATCTCGTTCGCACATCAGAAAACGAAGATTTTGCTCACGCCTTCGGCACTCGCTGAAGAAGAGGGCTTAGCGCCTCGATTCAGGGAAAGGAAACCAATCCTAGCTACCGTCGATGTACTGGTTTTCCCATTCACGCCGTGCTTCAATCTCACGAGTTCCGCGACGTGTAACCGAGTAGAAGTTCGTCCGGCGATCTTCTTGGCCTTTCTCAACGAGACCTTTGTCTACAAGTGTATCGAGATTCGGATAGAGACGGCCGTGATGGACTTCTGTCTCATAATACTCTTCGAGTTCATCTTTGACTGCCAGGCCATGTGGATCGTCCTGTCCAGCAACTGTATACAATAAGTCGCGCTGGAAGCCCGTAAGATCGTACATACAGATATGATTACATATCTCCAAATAAATGTATCCATCACAAATGGAGTTTGTCCGCGACCTTTCGAAAACCGAACTCGAGGACATCCACATCATTCGGCGCGAAACAGCCGAGCGAGTGCTCACCCCCGAACGGGAGCGCCTGCTCGAAACAATCGCAACAGCAGAGAGTAGTTCAATGCGCGACCTCGCACGGCGCGTCGATCGGAACGTCAGTGTCGTCAGTCGCGATCTCGATATCCTGTTCGAAGCGGATATCATCGACTACGAGCAGAATGGACGGTCGAAAAAGCCAGTGCTCGCACACGAGAACGTCATCGTCGAGCCGATCGTCTACAACGGTAGCGTAACGCCGCGCGGAGAATAGCAGTCGAATCAATACGATTGTTTTTCTGTAAGTTATTGACAGTAAATGCCACTACAGCCACTGCTATTATGCTCACGCCGTCTGATAGGTGTAGTATGATTACCGATTACGCTGTGTTACAAACGGAGATTCAGCCCGATCGGGAGGTCATCATGCAGCGAGATGGGAAGATTGACCATCTCACGGCCGTCCTCGAGCCGATCACCCACGGTGTGGCACCGAATGGCGCGTTCGTCTACGGCCCGCCCGGTGCGGGGAAAACCTGTGCAGTACGGTGTGTCTGCGACGAACTTGAGAACGTGATCTTTATCGACTGTCTTGGATCACACGCGCGACGCTCGGTGCTGAACCGTGTCCTCGAAGGGCTTGGTGAGGGCAACTCTCTTGGACGGCGGTCGGTTTCAACTGATGATCTGTCGGCACGGATTCGGCGGACGATCGACACACCGACGGTCGTGGTGCTCGACGAGGCCGACCAGCTCGATGAGTTGCGCGTCGTGCACGAACTCTATGGCATCCCAGAACTGACACTCGTGCTTATTTCGAACGAGCCGTGGCGGGAGTTCGACCTACGAGATGTCGAATCACACCCCCGCCTGGATTCACGCATCGGCTCACTCGGTGAAATTCCGTTCTCAGCCTATACCGATAGTGAACTCGTGTCAATCCTCGATAAGCGCGCAAGCGTCGGTATCAAGCCCGGTGTTGTCTCGCAGTCGGATTTGGAATATATCGCTCGACAGGCCGACAACGATGCACGAGAGGCAATTGCGCATTTGTACCACAGCGTTCGGAACGCCGACCAGGACGGACAGGAAACGCTCACGAAAGCAGTTATCGATCGATCGAAACCCGATGCCACCCGGCACGTTATCCGGTCGCGACTGTCGTCGCTCTCTCGCGAACAGCGGCTCGCTCTTGAATGTCTGGCCGACGTCGGTCCGGCGACCAGTGGCCCGATCTACGAGTGTTACAACAAGCGGTCAGCATCGCCGGTTCGCGATCGGACAATGCGGGGCTGGCTACCGAAATTCAAGAAATATGAACTCGTGACGGTGTCGGGGCCAGATTACGAGCCAGTGTATGAGGTTCGCGAGGTTGTGATCGAGGAGCTGGGGGTTACGGTGTAGATTAGAAGAACTGTTATTGCCATAATATCGTCAGAGATTCGACTAGCCATTCCAGTACGCCAAGTCTGTCACTCACCAGCATTTCAACGCTCGCGCGCGTTGGTAATACTTATTCCTGATCAGTCAGTACTAGTGAATAAGCCGGTCTGGAGACGGGTCGGCGACAAGACCCACTGCCGCTGAAGATCGGGATTCCTTCGTCCACACTTAGCACGTGACGGAGGCTCCGACGGACGTGAGCCGTGGGCAAGTACGATAATCTTGACCCACTGTCAGAACTGTCGACGGCGGTGGGCCGCAGATAGACGCCCGTGTCCGCAGTGTTGTTTAGACACTGCCGGTAATCGGGAGTTCGACCGGAAGATGACGATTGCGAACCTCACGCTCCTGGCAGCCCAGGTCGTGGCGGATTTCGTCGGAATTGGGTTGAGCGTCTAGGTGCGGTCCGTTGGTATCGCCTTCTGAACGGGAGGGGAATCTTCCCCTTTAGAGAGAAAGGACGGTTGTATTTCAGTACTGAGTGCTTGAACAGTAGCGAACAGCATACGCTCAAGAGCAATAGAGGACTGGGTCCTACAAATTGGGACCCCTTCGTCCACACTTAGCATTTGGGTTGAGGCCTTCTATTTATAAAAAATTACCGGTTGGATCCATTTAGCGTGAATGATTATCCTTTGGTTTGCTCGCGTCGGACTCGTGATGGTGGTGAGCCAGCGCATCGAACGGGCCAGACCCGACATCGACACCGCCGCTGTTGTCGATCGGCGTTGATTCCATCTCCGAGAGGTCGCGGATCTCACCCGTGAACTCGAATTTCTCGCGTGGTTCGCCTGTGAGTTCGGCAAGTCGAGACGGGGCGTCGGGGCTATTGCCCATCGTTGTCCCCGTCATCCTCGAGTTCGCTTGCGTCGAGGTCGCCCTCGAGGTACTTGTGGCCCTTGTCTGAAATTATGTACCATCCTTTATCACCATCCCCCTTTTCGACCAGCCCCTTCTCATGTAGCTGTTTGAGACGTCTATTGATTGTCCGATAGGAGATCCCGATACCTTCACGCTCAAGATTGATATCGAGTCCGCGCGGTGAGAGCGCCACATCACGCTCAGCGAGGTACTCCAAAATGGAGTCATCATTCCCAGTCATCCACGAAACACGCGGGCGCATCTATCCCGCAATAGCAATTTTCTCGTCTTAGTTCCATACCATACAATGTCATTAGTCATTAATGAATGCTACTATGCACATATCCCTGTAATTTGTGGCACTGAATAGTGCCAAGATTTATAGTGATAGCCTAACAAGAGGTGCAGTGTCAGAAAGTACGACGCTCTGGACGGACTACCTGTCCGTGAAAATGATGGACGGGCGTGGCCTCAACACGCCGTCCAGTGGGTTAGAATTCTGACAACCCTACCATGAAAGACGGTACGCAACCCCAAAACAATGTCGTTCCTAAGACAGTTATGACACGCGAAACGTCTGATTTCGCGACCTGTCTTAACGACGCGCGCGAGTCATCTGCCACTTGCTCTCACGAGCACCAACTCGCGAACGGCAATTCAAAATCGCAAGCAGGCGAGGGTGGAACGGGTGGAACTCACCCCCCATCGAATAAGTTCCCATCCGACGTATCGGTTAACATGGCAATCACGCAATCCGACCACTCTGGCGCGGCGCGCGTCGAGCTGACCGACGAGATCGAGATCGGCCAAGCGGTCGACGACTTGCCCGACGACGCGACCTGTGAGGTGACGTTCCGGGGGAAACCAGGCGCGTTCACTATCGAGATCAGGTTCGTCGGGAAGCGCTGGATTATCGAGGGCAGCGGTTCAACTGCTGAACTCACCGGCGTCTTCGGTGAGCGCAACGCCGCAAAACCCGAGCGCGTGCCCGGATGGATGCACAAAGTGCTCGAATCGATGGACGTGACGGAGATCAGCGTTCAGCGATGAAGTACGACCGACGTATCGACTCCCGTCGCGACGCCTGTTATGGGCAGGCCATCCGCGACGCGCGCACTGACGCACATGAGAACAACATGATCCCGTTTGGAGACACGAATGAGGACCAGTATCGCACGTGGTGACGGCACGTCAGCAGACGTGTCTAGTCCTAGCGAAACGTCTGACGCGGCTACTAGTTTTAAGCCACGCCGCTGTCATACATACAGTGAGAAGGATAGGACACACGCACCGCTGAAGAATGCAACCTCGGCAGAAGGGGGGCGCTTGGACACTCTCCCCTTCTTGCTCCGAGAGAATAAATCTACCGGCGTGAGCCGTGGCTTTGTTTCTCGGAGTGGCGTCTTCGGGCGTCGCCGAGCCGCACGGAGACACGCATGAGTGCGACTCACCAAGATACGAGTACACACCCAGACGACGGAAACGAGAGTATCGACGATCGGCTCGACCGTATCGAAGCCGAGATTGACGAGCTTCGCGAACACATCGAGCGCGTCGACCAAGCGGCCGTGAACGAATCAGTCGTGAATATCCTGATTCAGACGCTCACGGGGGAGGAAGGCGACGTTGATTTCGACGCCGACCCTGGACAAAATCGCGAGGCGCTCGCGACGGTCGAAGAACGATTGACTGACCTCGAGACGACCCTCGAGTTCATCCAGCACGAGCACGCGGAGGTCGGCGAATGAGCGTGGAGGGGGAATCAGCGACGTTCGAGGAGTCGGTCCCAGAAACGCACACCGTCGACCCGGCCGAGGTCGACTGGGCGGCAATCGGTGCCGAACACGCCTCGAGTGACGGTCTGCTGGATGCATCCCACCGGACTGACGCACTCACCACATCTATCGACGGGATCGAGAATAGCCGGCAAGCCTCGGCGCTACTGGTCGACGCCGCCGAACAGGGACACATCGACGAGCGCAATGGTGACTATTACGTCCCAGTCGATGGCGGCGACAGGATTGACGTGACCGACGTCGACTGGCACGCCGTGTTTGAAGAAGTGGCCGGCGGTGTCGAACAGCCGCTTCCACCGGAAGGGAAGCGGAACCTCGGTATCATGTTCGAACTCGACCTTGCAAACGAGGACGAGGCCGACGAACTCGTGGAAGACGCACTCGACCACGGGGTCATCACGAGTTCTGCGGGGCAAAGCGGACTGTATCTCGCCGACGCACTCGATCAGTCCACCACAGACACGGCGACTTCGACGACCGATGACCCTGTCGAAACGGCCGACGAGACGACACGGCCAGAACTCGAGGCGCTGCGCAAAGGGTCCGATGACCTAGAGGAATACGTCGGCCAGCTCGAAGGCTTGCTGACTGACGTGCTCGACCGCCTCGACGCCGTCGAAGAACGCCAGGACCGGCAAGAAGAACAGGCAAATAAGTTCTTTAAGGAGAACCGTCGCCAGCGCGTCGGTGTGACGGAAATCCAGATGGAACGGCTTCAAGAAGGGAAGGTTGTCAGCCGCGACGGCGTCGACGAAAACGTACTCAAAGACGAGTTCGGTGACAACCTCGCGATCGTTGGCGACGATAACAACCACATCCGACTGATGAACCCCGACACCGAGGAGAGCGGTGGCGGAGGTTCCGTGACTGAGATCCCTGATTTCGATAAGTACTGCGACCTCGAAGCGGAGTTGCTGAAACTCAACTATAAGGTCAAATCAAAACAGGATCTGCTGAACGAGCGTGGTGGACGGAACAAGTACCGCGCACTCGTGATCTGGCGAAACAAGTACCTGGTCGGCGACGATCAAGGTGACACGCTTCAGATATCCGGAGAGGATGTTCGCGAAACTATCCTCGAGTATGCACAGTTCAATGCCTCAGCCAGCGGCATGGACACGACAGCGAACCGTGTGATGGATCGCTTCGAAGACTGGACTAACGGCGCACTCACGAAAGAACTCGACAAGAAAGGACGTAGCTGCCTGCGTGGCGACGTTGAAGACATTCAGGACGAGTGTTGCCCACAGTTCCGATCCCGCGAAGGATCGGATGGAACGGAGGGGGTGAGCCCGATCGCGATGGACGAAATCTCATAACACCGTTGTTATGGGATTCGAAGGTCCGGTGTTATGGCTAGCCCCCATTCAGACCCACTCGGCTACACCAACCTAAACAAACCACACAGAACACGGTTGTAAACAACACTTCTCTACTAGCAGGTCTATTCTCTCACTGTTCTCTCACTGTTATGAGAAAGTGAAAGCAACCCTTGATTCGGCGGAATCTCACAACAACAGACCCTCGCTTTCCATAACAACGGTGTTATGAGATCCATTCAGTAGACTCAAACTCTGATTCCCCGATTATCGGACACTATACTTGTTCTCGGCATTGATCTCTCATTAGAACTCCCTGGTCGAGGTCAGAACAGTACGACGAATCTCATAACAACAGGTGTTATCAGAACCGGCGCTTTCCAGATAGACGCTACTCTCTGACCTTCTACTGCTGTTATAGGATCTCATAACACTGTGATAACAGACGTGTTATGATGTTCGAAGTTGTGCCGTCCGTAGCCGATCGACGGGTCGTAGACTTAGTCAGGCTGCTTTAACTTCTCTATTCTGGCCGCGTAACCGTATTTCCGTCACGGACAACGAGGTCTTTGTCGATCGCCCGTTCGAGTTCGTATCGCGCTCGGTAGTAGCTAATCTCGAGTCGGTCTTGTGCCCGTTCAATCACACTATCGTAATACGCGGCATCGTTATCATGCTCGAGTAGGTCGATAATATTCTGGATATGGTGACGAACTTGGTTGCCGTGATCTGACTCTGAAACAGGGTAATCCTCTGCGTCGTGAATGGAAACAAGATCGCCATAGGCCCGATAGCCGCTCGACTCGCGCACGCGTTCGTTATGCGCTTCAAATTCCCCAAGTAATTGCTCGGTCAGCTCGGCTGCGGCGATCTTCTCGCGGATACGACCCAGTTTCCCACGGTAGGTCCCAACCGTCACGTCGAGTGCATCGGCGGCCTCGTTCTCGCTGACCATCTCTCGTTTATAGAGCATCAACGCCGCGAACTCTTTCGACGAGAACTGCGATTGTTCCTGTTCGCTTTCGACAACAGCGACAAGTTCGTCTTGGACGGCGCTCACAAACTGTTCCAATGACTTGAGGTAGGTGTCAGACACGTCGACCTGGGACAGTAGTTCGTCATCGATCTCGACTGATAACTCGAAACCAGTATCCCATCCGTATTGACCGAGACCATTCGTTCGAACGCGAATGTCGACGAGCCAGTTCGTATCGTACTCGTAGAACACCTCTTCAAAGTCACTCGGATGCTCATGTTCCCACTTCTCGAGGGCGGTCCCAATAGCACGTTGTTTCCATACTGTTTGCCGTTCGCTTGGTGCGTGTTTGTAGGTCACCGCAACTAACTCGGAATCCATCTATTCGCCTTTACGGAATAGTAGCTTAAAAGGCTATTCCTGATAAGCGGATAATACCGAATCTATAAGTGGTATCAATCATATAGAGTAATCAAGCGCTGAACCAGTGGCTCTCCGGTAACTGAGTCACGGAAAACACTGCGTTATGGGCGCAGTGTTCGGCGCTACCCCGTTTGGAGACAAGGATAGCATGCAGACGTTCAAGCCTAACCGACTTAAATCTAGTCGGACTGATGCGGGAGTAGAGAACACTGACCACACC
>NZ_AOIP01000021.1 GCF_000337535.1 Natrialba aegyptia DSM 13077 | reverse complement strand
CTCGATAGCTGCGAACGCCTGCATTTCGACCGGCATCTCCATCATCGGCGTGTCCTCCTGTAGCCGAAGGTACTCCGTCGCGTATCCCGCCGGTTCCTCCAAGTCTAAGCGCACCTCTATGGCCTTCTCGCGGGTATGAGCCTCTGGTTTCGCCAAGTCACACGCTTCGATGTGCTTCTCAATCGCCGGGTAGAACGTGTTCTCCAACACAGCCACGATCTCGTGGTCCGTGTCGAACGTGTCGCGTAGCCCTGTTGCCTGCAAGTCGATGTAAATAGCATCGTGACAATGCACGTAACAGGCGTTCTCTCCCGGATTCTCAGCATCCAACCCGTGCACGTCGTCACCACGAACGTACCCCCACTGTTCAGACTCTAAGCCGAGATGGTACTCCGCTGCGTTCCGCACCACGTCGTACACGTCACCCTGCGACCACGTGCGGGCCACGCGGTCGCCGTGATCGACCGGCGGCACCCGCTCACCGTCCGGCTTCGATGAACCCGTCCGCGTGAGCATGATCGTAGCGACGTCGCCCCATTCGCCCTCGACGTGCTCGCC
>NZ_AOIP01000020.1 GCF_000337535.1 Natrialba aegyptia DSM 13077 | reverse complement strand
AGTCGCCATCACGCGTTTGTTGCGTCATATCCGAGTGCCCTGGTACACTTAAGGGCATCGTCTCGCGGTGCGAGGCACCCCGAGACGAGACCCAGGTGACAGCCGAGGTGGCTGACGGGCAGGTGGATATGATGCCGACCTCCGTGCCGGGAAACGGCCGGAGGGGACGTGGCGGCGTGGGCCACGTCGTTCGCATTAATGACGAGGCGAGGGTACATATATAAGGCCGTCGTCTCGCGGGCGGTCTGGTCCGTGTTGATCCCCCTCCCAAGGTAGAGAGTCACGGTGGTCGATTGCCGGATGGATGTTCCTAGTTTGGGCGGGCTAAAAGGAGTGTAGAAGGTATTAGACCGACACCGAGGGTTTTATTACCAGTCGCCGAAGCGCAACTGTAGAACTGTAGAAGCGAATTGAAGCCGCAGCTGGCTATTTTGAGAGCAATGGTTGTCTCGGTAGAGAAACGTCTCGTCTCGAGTTCAGGTCGGGGGAGTCGGATATGAACGTGTTACGCGGGCGGAGGTCGGTCGGTCATCCCGTCCTCGTAGATCGGTCGGACCGGATGATACCCGCGTGGGGTGTGTTCGGAGGCGGGGGTGTAAGAAGGTTTGCAGTTGGTGGTTGTGATCGGTGTGACGCGGTTCCGGCGTGTTCTGGCGGGAGTGAAAGGGTGGCTGAAATGAGGGACGGTTACAGATTCGTACGAACTCGATCGGTAGTGGAAACGGAGTTAGTCTGGCAGTTGGGAACGATTCACTGTTTGTCGAGCGCCGCTCGGGACGATCGGCGACAACGGTTGAGAAAACCGCTGAAATCGGGAATGAGGCGATCAGCGGGGGAAACACATCGATGCGAATAAACGGCACGCGTTACAAGAAGGGAATGAATGGTCCGGGACCCGATCGGTTCGGAGTCGATGCCGTCTGCAGCGGAGATTTGCGCTGCACTCGACGACCCTGACTGCCGTGAGATTATCCGGAATCTCGAGGAACCGATGACGGCTTCTGAACTCACTGCCCGGTGTGAGATACCCCAATCGACGCTCTACCGAAAACTCGAGTTATTGACGGAGTCGACGTTGCTCGAGGAGACGACGGAGATTCGCCGTGACGGCCACCACGCAAGCAAGTATGCCGTCGCGTTCGATGAGATCACACTAGGGTTAGACGAGGACCGGTCGCTATCGGTGCAGATCGACCGTCCAGCTCAGACGGCAGACGAACGGCTTGCAGAACTCTGGTCGGAGGTGCGAAAGGAGACATGAGTCCATACAACACTGGCGGAGCAGAGATCGCGCTTGCACTCGCAGTCGTCAAAACGCTCGTCCTCATCGTGGGTGGCATCATCACGTACTTCGCGTTCAAGGCGTATCGGCGGACGAGACAGCGAGCACTCGGGTATCTGGCGTTCGGATTCGGCCTCGTAACGCTCGGATTCGTACTGGCAGGGATGCTGTATGAAGTCCTCAGCGTCCATCTTATGACGGGGGTCTTGCTCGAGAGTCTGCTCGTACTCGCAGGTTTTCTCGTGATTGCGTATTCGCTGTACGTACAGTGAAGGATATCGAGAGTGAGACCGAGTGCAGGCCCGGTGAGTGGAGTGGCCCGAAGAGCGGCCAGAAACTGATTTCGAGAAGAGTGCTTATCGGTTTAGTGTGTGAATTGCGTGTCCGAGCGCGTTCTCGGCGGCTTCCATCACTGACTCCGAGAGCGTCGGATGGGTATGGACCGTCGAGGCGACATCCTCAAGGGTAGCCCCGAGTTCGATTGCGAGTCCGAGTTCGGCGACGAGTTCGGACGCTTCGGGGCCGACGATGCTGGCACCGAGGACGTAGCCCTCGTCTTCCTCGGCGACGATTTTGACGAAGCCGTCGCTCTCACCGGTCGTGAGCGCGCGGCCGCTGGCTCGGAAGGGGAACGTGCCGACGACGGTGTCGAAGCCGGCGTCCGCCGCGTCCGTCTCGGTCATGCCGACGGTGGCGATTTCGGGGTCGGTGAAGACGACGGCGGGCATCGCCTGGTAGTCGATCGCCGACGGCTCGCCGGCGATAACCTCGGCGGCAACCTGACCCTCCATGCTGCCCTTGTGGGCGAGCATCGGTTCGCCGGCAACGTCGCCGACGGCGTAGATGTGGTCGACGGACGTGCGTGCGCGCGAATCGGTTTCGATGAAGCCGTTGTCGTCGATGTCGACGCCGGCCGCGTCGAGGTCGAGGGTATCCGAGACGGGGCGACGGCCGACGGCGACGAGGACTTTCTCGGCGTCGAGTTCGAGCGATGCTGGCTCCTCGTTTTCGTCCTCGGCCTCGGCTTCGCCGGCTGCAGCGCCACCGTCCGCCGCAACGTCGGCTCCGTCGACGGGATCCGCGACGACGCGAATGCCGGACCCGTCCTCGCGTTCGGACCACTCCGCAGCCGTGTAGCCGAACTCGAACTCGATGCCGAGGTCGTCCGCACGTTGTTTGACGGGGCGTTTGAGGTCGTCGGCGTAGCCGGGGAGCATCTCGTCGAGCATTTCGATGACCGTCACGTCGGTGCCGAGTTTGGCGAAGACGCTCGCGAGTTCCATGCCGATGTAGCCGGCGCCGACGACGACCAGTGAGTCGGGGACGGAGTCGAGCGAGAGGGCTTGGCGCGAGTTCAGGACTGGCTCGTCGCCGTAGGAGAAGTTGGGGATCTCGATGGGGCTCGAACCGGTCGCGACGATCGCGTGTTCGAACTCGAGGGTTTCGGAGCCCTGGCCGTCGCCGTCGTGGGAGATGCGGACGGTGGTTTCGTCGGTGAAGGTGGCGGTGCCTTCCATCAGGTTGACGCCGTTTGCCTTGCAGAGCTTTTCGACGCCGCCGGTGAGCTGGTCGACGACGTCGTCTTTCCAGCTGACCATCCCCGAGAGATCGATCGCGGGATCGGCGTGGATGCCCATCTGCTCGGCGTTTCGGGCGTCGTGGGCGATGTCGGTGGCCGTGATCAGAGCTTTCGACGGGATACAGCCGTAGTTCAGGCAGGTGCCGCCGTAGGCGTCTTTCTCGACGAGCGTGACGTCGAGATCGAGCTGGCCGGCTCGAATGGCGGCGACGTAGCCGGCGGGCCCGGCACCGATGACGAGGACGTCGGTCCCGGTGGTAACGTCTCCGACGACCATCAGTTGGTACCTCCGTTCGGAGTTGCACTCGAGTTCTCGGGAGTCGATCGTACCGTGTGCGTGCGCATGTGCATAGGTAGGGTGGGTAGTGTCTAACGTTTAGGGGTGTGGTCACTCGAGCAGGAGCAAGTCCGGATTCTCGAGGTATTCCATCACCGTGTTCGTAAACCGTGCGCCGTCGGCACCGTCGATCAGTCGGTGGTCGAACGACACCGAGAGGGTTAGCACGGACCGCGGCTCGATCGACTCGTCGCCGTGCTCGTCGGTGACGACGCGGGGCTTGCGCTTGATCTCGCCGATGGCGAGGATGCCCGATTCGGGGTAGTTCAGAATCGGGGTCGCGTACTCGCCGCCGATGCCGCCGATGTTCGTGATCGTGAACGTCGAGCCCCGGAGTTCGTCCGGGCTGATCGAGCGGTCGCGAGCGCGCGATATGAGTTCGTTCATCTCGGAGGACAGTTGGAGCAGTCCCTTCCCATCGGCGTCGTCGACGACTGGTACCATCAGCCCGACGTCGGTCGCCGTCGCAACGCCGATGTTGTAGTAGTTGCGGTGGACGATCTCCTCGTTTGCCTCGTCGATGACCGCGTTCATCTGGGGGTGTTGCTTGAGCGCCGCGACGACGGCTTTCATGATGAACGGCATGTAGGTCAGCCGGATACCCTGGTCCTCGGCGCGGGTTTTGAGCCGTTCGCGGGCCTCGACGAGTTCGGTGACGTCGACCTCGTCGTGGTGGGTGACGTGGGGTGCCGAGAACTTCGACTCGACCATCGCGTCGGCGATGGTCTTGCGGACGCCGCGGAACGGTTCGCGGCGTTCGCGCTGGCCCTCGGCGAACTCGCCCGCCGTCTCGCCGACCGCCTCGCCGGCTTCGAGCGCCGCTGCGTCGGCTTCCTGAGCCTGGCGCTGGGCGTCGGCGTATTCCTGAACCGCGTCGGGCGTGACGAACGCCTCGCCGTCTCGCTCCTCGGTGGCGGGGACGGCGTCGAGGTCGACGCCTTCTTCCCGGGCGATCCGACGGGTCGCGGGAGCGGCGAGCGTGCGGTCGCGGTCCGCAGCGTCGACCTGCGTCGGGGGCTGCGTTTGTGTCGCGGTGGCGGTCTGGCCACTTGAACCGGCTGCCGTCTCCGTTCCAGAACTCGAGTCTGCTGCCGGTGCTCCCTCGGTCGCGTCGGCCGTCGTCTCCGCAGCAGCGCCCTCGTCGGCACCCGCAGCCGCTTGTGCCGTCCCACTCGGTGCAGTACCCGCAGCGGCCTGCACGTCGGCAGCGGTGATCCGGCCGCCCGGGCCGCTGCCTCGGAGCTGCGAGAGATCGATTCCCTCGTCGCGGGCCATGCGCCGCACGCGCGGCGGCGCGAAGATCCGATCGTCGGGTGTCTCTGCCGGCTCTGTATCGTCACCGGCCCCGGTCGCACCGGGATCGCCCGCGGGTTCGGTGTCGCTGTCGCTGTCGCTGTCGGTTTCCGCCGCACTGTCGGGCGTTTCAGCCGCTTCCTCCGCTGGGGCATCGGTCGCTCCGTCCTCGCCGTCCACGTCGAACGTGACGAACACGTCGCCGACCGGAATCACGTCGCCCTCTTCGAAGTGCAACTCGCGGACGGTCCCGTTGACCGGGGCAGGGACCTCGACGAGCGCCTTGTCCGTCTCGACCTCCGCGACCGGCTGATCCTCGCTGACCGTCTCCCCCGATTCGACGAGCCACGAGACGAGTTCACCTTCGGCGACGCCCTCGCCGACGTCGGGGAGTTCGAACTCGCGGACCATGTTAGAACCCCACCGCGTCCCGGATGCCCGACTCGATACGGGCCGCCTCGGGCAGGTAGTAGTCTTCGAGCGCGTACAGCGGGAACGGGGTGTCGAAGCCGGTGATGCGCTCGACCGGTGCCTCCTGGTAGACCAGCGCCTCCTCCTGAATCGTCGCGGTGATCTCCGCGCCGAGACCGCCGGTCTGTGGCGCTTCGTGGACGACCGCTGCCCGACCGGTTTTCTTGAAGGATTCGACGATCGCGTCCTCGTCGAGCGGCGAGAGCGTACGCAGGTCGACGACCTCGACGTCGATCTCGCCTTCGAGGTTCTCCGCGGCTTCGATCGTCGGACGCGTCATCGCGCCCCACGTGAAGACGGAGATGTCGGACCCCTCGCGGCGGACCGCAGCCTCGCCGAGGGGTACCTCGTACGATTCCGCGGGGACCTCCTCGCGGAAGGCCCGGTAGATGAGCTTCGGCTCGAGGAAGACCACCGGATCCGGCGAGCGGATCGCGCTCGTCAGCAGCCCCTTCGTGTCGTACGGCGTCGATGGGACGACGACCTTGAGCCCGGGCTGGTGGACGAACATCGACTCCGAGGACTCGGAGTGGTGTTCTGGCGCGCGGATGCCGCCCCCGTAGGGTGCGCGAAGCACCATCGGGCACGTAAACCGACCGCGCGAGCGCGTTCGCAGCCGCGCCGCGTGCGAGACGATCTGATCGAATCCCGGGTAGATGAAGCCGAGGAACTGAATTTCGGGTACCGGGCGCATCCCGTAGGCGGCCATGCCGACCGCCGTGCCGATGATTCCCGACTCCGCGAGCGGGGTATCGATGACGCGGTCGCCGCCGAACTCGTCGTATAATCCCTCCGTGGCGCGGAAGACGCCGCCGTTTTGGCCGACGTCCTCGCCCATGACGACGACGTCCTCGTCGCGCGTCATCTCGCTTTGGAGTCCGTCGCGGACCGCCTGTACCAGCGTGAGGTTGTCGGATTCGGATTCCGATTGTGGTTGTGATTCTGCAGCCATGTTATCCCTCCAGTAGCGCGTCGTCGCCGTGTTCCTCGCGAATCGATTCGAACCACTCGAGTTGCTCCTGCAGTCGCTTTGGCATGCCCTCGTAGACGTGCGCGAAGATTTCGGCCGGGTCGGGCCGTTCGACGGATTCCGCGGCGTCGATGGCATCTGCGACATCGCTCTCGATTCGGGATTCGATCGCATCGACGCGTTCGTCGTCGAGCATCCCGTTGTTCCGCAGGAACGTCTCGAGACGCGGGATCGGGTCCTTTTGCTTCCAGCGTTCGACTTCGTCGTCGTCGCGGTAGACCGAGGGGTCGTCGGCGGTCGTGTGCGCGCCGAAGCGATACTGGACGGCCTCGATCAGGGTCGGCCGGAGTTCGTCGTCGTCCGGGTTCTTCGCTTTCTCGACGGCGTCTCGCGTGACCTTGTACACCGCGAGCGGGTCCATCCCGTCGACCTGCACGCCTTCGAAACCGTAGGCGGTCGCCTTTTGGGCTAACGTGGCGCTCGCGGTCTGGCGCTCGCGCGGCACGGAGATGGCCCACTGGTTGTTGTTACAGAAGAAGACGTTCGGCGTGTCGAAGACGCCGGCGAAGTTGAGCCCTTCGTGGAAGTCGCCTTCGGAGGTCGCGCCGTCGCCGAAGTAACAGAGAAAGGCCTTCTCCTCGTCCTGCAGTTGCGAGGCCCAGGCGGCCCCCGTCGCGTGCGGGATCTGGGTCGCAATCGGGACGGCGACGGTGAAGATATTCGTGTCCTCGGGGATGTGATTCCCCTTCTCGTGGCCCATCCAGTACAGTAGGGTGTGCTCCAGCGAGAGACCGCGAACCAGCCCGACGCCGTGTTCGCGGTAGCTGGGGAAGACCCAATCGTCCGTATCCAGCGCGTGGGCGCTGCCGACTTGTGCGGCTTCCTGTCCCGACAGCGGCGGATACGTTCCCATCCGTCCCTGTCGCTGCAGGCTCACCGCGCGTTCGTCGAAGTGTCGAACCAGCCGCATCTGTTCGTACATCTCGACGAGTTCAGCCTCGGAGAGGTCGGGGACCTCGGCGTCGTTCAGGACGCGGCCGGTGTCGTCGAGGATCTGTACTCGTTCTCGGGGGTCGCGTTGTATCGTGCTCACGGAGATACCCACCTGCGCATGCTCTAGTGAATTATCGCTCCTGTTAAAGGATTTTCGTAAATAGTTTACTGTCAGTGGAATTCTTGCCATCGTGATCGAAGGACCGGGGAGAATCGCGTCGAGAATGCCGCGATCGTTTACCTTGATTATTATTTTTAGAATAGCCCCGGAAAGAGCGACGGCTTTCGCCAGAACAGTGGACAGTTGGGCAGCAAACTACCCGGAAACGGCGGTACAATCGACGGTGACTCGGCGCAGCGAGTCGAGAGCGGCCGGCGAAAAACGGTATCGGTGCGAGACGGACGGAGCGAACGGAGCAGGGCACTGAACGCGATCGAAACGCGATCGGTTCCGAGCGCTTACTCGGTCGCCGAGACGGGTGAATCGACGCGCCGAGCGTTTCTTCGGGCCTCCTCGACGCTCTTGCCCGCTCGGAGGACGGCGTCGACGAATAACTCGCCCGCTTTGTACGACGAGCGGACCATCGGACCGCTGGCGCAGTAGAGATATCCAAGTTCTTCTTCTGCGACCTGCCGCCACGTCTCGTACTTGTGCGGATGGTCGTAGCGCTCGACGTCCAGGTGGTTCCGCGAGGGCTGGAGGTACTGCCCGAGGGTGACGATGTCGACGCCGCGCTCGCGACAGTCCGCGAGGGTCTGGTAGACCTCGTGGTCGTACTCGCCGTGGCCGAGCATGATCGACGTTTTCGTGTAAATATCGGACTCGCGGTCGACCTGCTCCAGCACGGAGAGGGACTGTTCGTAGCCGGCGCGGCGGTCGCGCACGGGGAACTGGAGGCGATCGACGGTTTCGACGTTGTGCGCGATCACGTCCGGATCGGCGTCGATGATCTTCCGCACGAGTTCGGGCTCGCCCCGAAAGTCGGGGATCAACACCTCGACGAGGATGCCGGGGTGGCGGTCCGTGATCTCGCGGATGGTGTCGGCGAAGTGACCCGCGCCCTGATCGGGGAGGTCGTCCCGGTCGACGGACGTGAGGACGACGTAGTCGAGGCCGATTTCGGCGATGGCGTCGGCGACGTTCGCGGGTTCGTCGGGGTCGAGTGGCTCCATGCCGCCGGTGGTCACGTCACAAAAATTACACGCTCGCGAGCAGCGATCGCCCATGAGCATGAACGTGGCCGTGCCGCCCTCACCCTCGCCCGTTCCGGCCCCGCCGGACCAACACTCCCCGAGATTCGGGCAGTTCGCTTCCTCGCAGACCGTGTGCAGGTCCCGCTCGCGGAGCGTCTCCCGAATATCGGTGAACTCCCGCCCCGACGGGGGCCGCATCTTGAGCCAGTCGGGCTTTCGTGCGCTGCGCATACCGGACCGTCGGCGCGCGAGGTGAAAAACCGTGGTGGTTCTCACGATCTGACGGCCCTCCCGCACTCGCTGTCGGACACGCGCCCCACTCTGGAAACGCAGGTGTTGAACTCGTGACCGTCGACGCTCGCGACCGCCTGAACTCGTGAAACGCCGTTAAAATATGTGGGGACAGATGACCAACATTTCGGGTAATCTCGCCGTCACGACGGTCGTCGGCCGCTGGAACGACGCGGTCGAGTTCAGCGCCGGCGTTTGGAACGGTGAGTCGCCGACCGAACGCGCCGACGGATAGATACCGCCCGGTTCGCGGTCCTGCAACGCGAACCGAAGCAGCGAGCCGCTACTATTTAGGCATTCTCACGCCACCTTTACGGCCACGAACCGAATAACGGCGAGCAATGGGGTTGGGTTCGACTCCCAAGTGGTTTCACATTAGCGACGACGAGGACATCATCTGGGAGAGTCGTCCGCATCCGATTTCGATGGGGACCAGGATGCCGATCGGAATCGGGGTCGCACTCGTCGGCGTCTTGCTCGCCACCTGGAGCGCGACCGGTGGTATCGACACGCTGACGCTGCTCGGCGTTGCAGTCGCCCTCGTTGGCGCAGCGATTTCGCTCGTGCGCTACCTCGCCTGGACGAACACCCGCTACGTGATCACCTCCGGCGAACTGTACAAGAAACACGGCGTCATCTCCCGGAACGTCACCCAGTTTCGCCTCGAACGCGTCCAGAACACCAGTCTTCGCCAGACGATGCTCGGTCGCATCCTCGGCTACGGCGATCTGACCGTCTACACGGCCGGCTCCGGCGACCCAGAACTCACCTTCGAACGCGTTCCCCAACCCGAACACGCTTCCAGCCTGCTCAGCGACGAACTCGAGGAAACCGCGCGCAACGAGCCGGCTGTGTAGCCGTGTGAATCGCGATCCGGACTACCGAGGCTCACACCGGCGATTGTGCCACCCTGAACGTAACGACCACCTGGTCCAGCGATACACCGCGATACACCACGATACACAAAGCATATTACGTGGACGATGGTCGCCCCAGCCGATGGCACACCAGTCACTGTCGGCAACGGGACGATCGGTATCGCGCGCCACACGCGTTGCGGCGAGTACAGGTGTCGGCGTCCTCGCTGCCGCAGTCGGCTACCTCGTCACCTACCTGCTGGTCGTCGACGAGGTTCGCGAAGCATTCGGCGACAGCGTCGCCGACTGGATGGGCGTCGCCTGGTACTACTACAACGCCCACTTCGTCGAAATCGAGGCCTACGGAGAGGTCGGCGGCTTCAGTCGCACCGACACTGTCGACTTGATCGCCCAGTCCGAGACCACGAGTTCGGTAGCCGCGTACGCGATCCCGCCGCTCGTCCTCGTCGCCGTCGGGGCGATACTGGCGTCGCAGTTCGACGCGCGAAATCTCGGCGAAGCGGTTCTGGTCGGCGCACCGGTCACGATCGGCTACGCCGTCGTGATGGGGCTGGGCGCGATCGTCGCCGAGTCGAGCACGGAGGCCTCGTTCTTCGGCATCGACGCCGCGGAATCGATGGCTCCAGAACTCCTGCCCGCGGTCGTCCTCGGCGGCGTGCTCTACCCGGTCGTGTTCTCCACCACCGGGGCGGTCGTGGCGGCCTTGGTCCGGTCGCAGTAACCGGCCGCCGTCTCGAATTGGTTGCCCGAGTCATCAGCCCGCTGGCACGCACCGAAGGAAACGCCTTTCACCACCCGCTTCCCGTTTTTGTCTGATGGAGGTCGCCGAGGTTCTTCCCGAGTTCGCCGACGCCTTCGCCTTTAGCGAGTTCAACCGCATGCAACGCGAGGCCCTGCCCGCGCTGCTCGAATCCGAGGCCAACGTCGTCGCCAGCGCGCCGACCGCCTCGGGCAAAACCGCGCTGGCCGAACTCGCGATCTGCAAGGCGCTTGCCGACGGCGGGACCGCGCTCTTTATCGCGCCGCTACGGGCGCTGACCAACGAGAAGGAAGACGACTGGGACCGCTTCGAGGAACTCGGCTACTCGGTCTACGTCGTCACGGGTGAACGCGAACTGAACTCGCGGCGCGCCCGTCACGCGGACATTCTCGTGATGACGCCCGAGAAACTCGACTCGGCGACCCGCAAGCACGACTCCAGACGGTACGACTTCGTCACGGACATCGACGTCTGCGTCATCGACGAGGTCCACCTGTTGGACGCCGATCGACGGGGATCCGTCCTCGAAGTCACGATCTCCCGCCTGCGTCGGCTCTGTGACCCGCGCGTCGTCGCGCTCTCGGCGACCATGCCGAACGTCTCCGACGTGGCGGCCTGGCTCGACGCGCCCGATGAGACAACCTTCGAGTTCGGCGAGGAGTACCGTCCGGTCGAACTCAACGCGGGAGTCAAGACCTACACGCACGGCGAGAATTCCTTTGCGGACAAGTACCGCCGGCTGTACCGGGCGCTCGATTTGGCGGAGCCGCACCTCCGCGAGGACGGCCAGGCGCTCGTGTTCGTCTCCTCCCGACAGGATACCGTTCGGGCGGCGGAGAAGGCCCGCGACGAGATCGCCGAACGCGACGTGCCGATGGGGGCGCGCGGCGATTACGATTTTCATACGGAGTCGAAGGAACTCGACAACGACACGCTCCGGAATTCGGTGCTCGACGGCGTCGCCTTCCACCACGCGGGCCTCTCGAAGAACGACCGCGACCTCGTCGAGGAGTGGTTCAAGGAGGGCATCGTCGAACTGCTCTTTTCGACCTCGACGCTGGCCTGGGGGGTGAATCTGCCCGCCCGCTGCGTCGTGATTCGGGACACGAAACTCCACGACCCCCTGGAGGGCGAGGTCGACATGAGCCCGCTCGACGTGCTCCAGATGCTCGGGCGCGCGGGCCGGCCGGGCTACGACGACGTGGGCTACGGCTGGGTCGTCTGCGACGGCGCGGAGGCCGACAAGTACCGCCGCCTCCTGCGAAACGGCAAGGAGATCGAATCGCGCCTCGCCGAGAGCCTGCAGACGCACCTGAACGCCGAGATCGCGATGGGAACCATCACCGACTTAGAGGACGTGATGGACTGGCTCGAAACGACCTTCTACTACGTCCGCGGTCAGTCCCGCCCCGAGGACTACGACTTTCCGAACCTCAGACAGCGCGTCCGGGACTGCCTCGAAGAACTCGTCGACCGCGGCTTCGTCGAAACCGGCGCGGACCTCTCGATCGAAGCGACCCCCCGCGGCGTGCTCGCCTCGAAGTACTACCTTCGGCTCCCGACCGCCGCCGCCTTCGCCGAACTCTGTGACCGCGCGGCCGACGGCCCGGGAACGCTCGAGATGGACGATATTTTGACGGCCGTGGCGACCGCCGACGAGTTCGACTCGGTGTCGGCCCGCCAGGACGAACGCGACGCGATCGACGCCGTCCTCGTCGGGACCGACGCCGGCGACCTCGAAGCCGGGCAGCGGAAGGTGCTCGCGATCTTGCGCAGTTCCGCGAGCGGGACGACGCCGGCGGAGTTGCGAAGCGACGCCTGGGTCATCCAGCGGAACGCGACGCGACTCGTCTCCGCACTGGGGGCGTTTCTCGACCGGTTCGTCGGGCCGCACGCGGCGAATCTCGCGCGCCGAACCGAAGCCCGCATCGAGAACGGCGTCGCCGAGGACGCGGTCGGGTTGACGGCTATCGACGGCGTCGCGGCGGGTCGGGCAAGTAAACTCGCGAAAGAAGGTGTTTCGACCCCCGGCGACGTACTCGACGCCGATATCGACGGCATCGTCGGTGCCGGACTCGGTGACGGTGTCGCCGAGCGGATCTACGAGGGCGCACAGTCGCTCCCCTCGGTCGAGTTCAGTTGGGGCGCGTTCCCCGAGTCGATCGAGGCGGGCGAGAACGAGGTCTGCGAGGTGACGGTTCGCAACGTCGGCGAGCCGGCGCGGGCGGGCGTCCGCGTCACGGTCAATGGCGTCGAGATGACCAGTACGAGCACTTACCTCCGCGACACCGAGACCGTCCCGGTCGGCGTCTTCGGTGCCGACGCAGATGAACTCGAGTTCACGGTGAGCGTTGCCTTCCCCGAGGAGCCGCTGGTTCCGGTCGAGGGGACGCGAACCGTCCGGGTTCGGTGACGGGGCCGAACCGGGGCAAATCCAGTCGTTCCGTCTCAGGCCGTTGCTCGATCTCGTCGTCCGTTTCGACCGCGTCGTAGATCAGGATCGAGTAAGAGGGCGGTGAGAGTGTCCCGGTGGTGACAAGACGTCTCTCGCCGAGAAGTTTGTATCTGTCCGAACATATTAGCACCCATGAATCAATTTTATCCCGGTCCTTCTGGCAAACGCGAATGAATGTGAAACGTGAACTGTCCCCACGAACGCTACTGACAGCCATCGGCAGCGAGGCGATAGCCTGGGCGGGGGAACCGTCGTCGACGACGGCCGACGACCACGAAATCATCGATTTTGACCACGAGACGACAACCCACCGAGAGCGACTCGCACTCGCAGTGCAGACGCGCGACGAACTCGGCCTCGAGAACGGCGACCAGGTGCGAATCGAGTGCGGCGACTGCAACGACGGTACCGAAGACGGAATCGCCACGATCGGCGTCGGACTGGCGGAGCGACGCGGCGACGTCGTCGGCTTCGAGGAGGCCACGGCCGAGCGGCTGGCGTTCATCGACGACGGCGGATCGATGGACGACATCGTCGGCGCGGCGGCGTCGATCGAACCGTACGGTCCACACCCCGAGTACGAGACCCGGCAGGACGCGCTCGATCACACCGAGTACGTCGAAGTCCTCGAAGACGACGGCGCGGCCGCTGAACTCGCCGTGACCGCACCCCACGGGACGTACCTCGAGTACAATACCGAGAAACAGGCCGACCGGGTCTTCGATCAGACTACCGCCGAAGCCGTCGAGTGGACCTGCGTCGGCTACAGCGACGAGTTGGGTGCGTTCGACCGCTGGCACATCATGTCGGCGGATATTAGCCCGCGGTCGTTTCCCGAACTCGACCGAATCGCCGACCGCGGGTTCGACCACGCGGTGAGTTTTCACGGCTTCAGCGGCTGGGACTGCTTCGACCAGGATATCGTGATCGGAGGCGGTGCCCCCGAGCAACTGAAGCGAGACCTCGAAGCCGAGATCGAATCCCGCACCGAGTTCGCGGTCCTCGTCACGGGCGTCGACGGCGACGAAGCGACCGATCACGACTGCGAGCAAGAGCCGTTTCCCGGGACCAGCACCGCCAATTTCGTCAACTGGCTCACCGCGGACGATGCCAGCGGCCTTCAGGTCGAACAGTCGCCCGTCGTTCGGGAGGACGGGAACTGGGAAGTAATCGCCGACGCCGTCGTCGACGTGTACGAGCGAGCGATCTAGCGGGCGTCGTCCGCGGTGAACGCCAGGACGGTCCGAGAGAGCGCCGCCGGCGTCTCGACCACCACGTCCGCCCCCGACCGGTCGATGTCGCCGTGGGCGTCGATCCGGTAGGCGACCACGGCCGTGCCGGCCCGCTCCGCCGCCTCGATGCCGTTCGCCGAATCCTCGACGACGGCGCACGCGGCGGGCGGGACGCCGACTTCGTCCGCGGCGTACTCGAACACGTCCGGAGCCGGTTTGCTCGCCGCGTCGATGTCGTCGGCGCTGATAACGTGGTCGAACGAGTCGCCGAGTTCGAATCGGTCCGTGACCCAGCCGATCCACTCGTGGGGCGACGAGGAGACGATCGCCGTCTCGATCCCGCGCGCATCGAGTTCGGCGAGCAAGTCGTGCAGTCCGTCGAGCAGTTCGACCCGTTCCGTGTAGAGTTCTTCCGCGGCCCGGGCGAACCGATCGACGAACTCGTCGCGCGTGATCGCCGTTCCGTACGTCGAGTCGAGGTAGTCGTAGATCTCCCGGTAGTTCATGCCGCTGACTTCGGCGACGTCGACGTCTTCGTTCGGGACCGCCGCGGGGAGAATTTCCTCCTCCTGGAAGGTCACCCAGTAGTCCTCGCTGTTGACGAGGACGCCGTCCATATCGAATAACACTGCATCGACGCTCACGTCCGTCGTGACTGCCGTCGCTTCGTCCATGTGTATCGGGCTACCCGACGGTCCCGTATAGCCGTTTGGCTCGCAGCCGGTTTCGTCGCGAGTTACCCGAAAACGTCGCCGCGGCGCTCGTGGGCCATCTTGGTTGCGACCTCGTCCGCGACCGACGCGCCGAACTCGCGATCGACGAGCCAGAGGCCGAGATCGATCCCCGAGGTGACGCCGCCGGCGGTGAGCACGTCGCCGTCGTCGACCACGCGCTCGTCGACCACGTTCGCGGCGGTCGCCTCGAGGTCGTCGACCGCGACGCGATGCGTGGTCGCGGGGCGACCCTCGAGCAGCCCCGCCTCGGCGAGGACCATCGCCCCGGTACAGACCGAGGCAACGGTCGCGCCGTTCGTGTAGCGTTCGTCGACCGCGTCCGGCAACGCGCCGCCCTCGACGGCCGCGCGAACGCCCTCGTTCGCGCTCGTCCACCCGCCGCCCGGGACGAGCAACAGGTCCGGGTCGCCGAGCGTCCCGTCGGGTTCGACCCGCAGGTCGTGGCTGGCCGTCACGAGATCGGTCTCCTCGAGCGTCACGAGTTCCGTGTCGACCGACGCGCCGGCGTGGGCGGCGTTCTCGAGCACCTCGTACGGACCGATCGCGTCGAGTTCATCGAAGCCGTCGAACAGGACGATTTCGGCGGTAAGATCGACCATGTGCAACCGGTCACTGTCGCGGAAGAAACGTGTTGTGCCGGCATCAACGTGCAACGCAGCCCCGAGCCGATCATCTTTTCTTCCGACAGGTTCTGGGGCGACCTATGACGACCCAGTCTCAGTCCCAGCAGGACCGCGTCGCCGCGTTCATCGACCGCCACGACCTCGAAACCCCACCCGCGTTCAGGCTGCTCGATCTCACGTCCGAGGTGGGTGAACTCGGACGCGAGGACGACAACCTGTCCTGGCAACTCGAAGTAGATAACTAGCGTTAGCCGCTACACGTAGCAGAGAATCTCTCGGTCTACCACACATAATTAGACTAGAGTATGGATATGATGAACATCAAACGCACAGAAATTACATTGTGCGATATGAAACAAGCTATTTTTTTTTNTTTTTTTTTCGAAGTTCTAAGATAGATTGACCAACAACAGTATTTGCACCAATTATTAATTCGCCCTCATTTTGGAGTATCTCTCGAGTTTCTTTACTTAATAACATATTCTTCTGTTGTGAACTTAATTCATCTTCAGCAACCCTAATATGTTCTCTTTTACGCAAGTCTGATGTATTCATAGTTCTAAGATTCCCGACATTATCTGGTGCTGTGAGATCAAAATCATCACTTGCATAAGCATTATTGACAGGTAACGAAGAAGTCGTCACTCCTTCCACATCAATATTTGACGTATTACCTTTTTTAATTCTTACTGTTAGGTCAGCATATACTGCACTCTCAGTAACTCCTTGTCCAATATCATCATCCCACTCCCAAATACGTTGGTAATGGTTGCCAGATTCACCACCTGAACTTTGAGTAAGATATGCGAAAGCCATTGTTGCTATAATACCGGGTACTGTCCTCCGAAGGATGGCCGGTCCAATCGCAATCCCAATGTCAAATGCACCAGAAACAACGGCTGCTGCGCCCGCCTCCTCATCATAAAATGAATCATCGTGATCATCCTCTCTAGTTTGCATATACTCATATCCACCTATTGCATATGGTTCAATGGGTTGGCTTGCTTGAACCACATCGCCAGTTACGTCTATAGTAAACATATTCCGCAATATTGATGAAGTATCGTTTCCACCAATATTAGCAGTTCCCATGCCACTTATTTTAATCCTATAAATATATTCTGGGTAGTCACCTGGATCTGGCCAGGAATTATGTATATCAGCATACATAATACTGCTTAATCGATATTCACCCGAAGAAGTGTCCAATGTCTGTGTATCCGAGTCACCTCCAACACCACTCCCACAATCAGGTGGGCACGGATCAATGGGATCTGCTCTTGTAGTTATCGGAGTGTTCCCAATCCCAAATAAACCAATGCTTGCTCCACTAATACTTGATAATACTTTACGCCGATCTATCTGTCTTCTATTTGAAGACAGACAATGATAATACTGTTAACAAGATAAAAAGCTATTCCTATAGGAAATTTCTGTTGGTCCTGCCACGTCATCATTCACTATATAAGGGCCCATATTATTCAATTAATGTTATTTAAATATTTGTGACTTAACTATCGTAACCCCGCCTCTGTGTAGCTTTCGATTGACAGTATAAGAGTGGCTGGCGTAAATAGCGCTACAATGATCAGCATCATGAATCATCTCGTTAGTAGAATCATGGACTTCAATTTATCTTCAGACTTAAGTTTTCTGAATCCTATATCAAGATAGAGATTACAACCAGATTTAATTAGACGAACTCTCATACAGGTTTTAATAGAATCTTCACTAGAAATATATCCACTAATGTCACTGAACTCCCACATATATTAATGTAGAACATATTTTCAATAGTTGCTAACGATAGCTAACATCAATATCAAATGACTGATTGTAGTATGAAATAGAGTTGTTGATTCGCGACTATTGGTTAGCAGAACAAATTGCCAGACGATCCCATCCAGAATGTATGGTATCACGGCAGCTTTGGGAACAAATATTCAATGATGACGATGTCACTGACACAGACACTGACGGTCTTATCGTGATCTGTAACCGAGTGGACCGAAGATCGACAGTAAAAGTGTACCGTCTTCTGATGGCGTACTGACTAGTAAGTGTATCACCCATATATTTAAATAGGAATCGGCATCAGCCAGCCTATGATCGACGACGCGATTCGCGTCCTCGCCGGCGACTGTACCGTGATCGCCGAGGCCGACGACCGATCGGAGTACCGCGGCCGGGTGACGACGATCGTCAAACCCGACAACACCGTCCTCGTCCACGACATCGACGGCTACCAGCCCGTCGCCTGGCTCACGCGCGCCGACAGCGTCTCCAGCGACCGTGCGGGCGACTTCACGCTCGTCGCGAAGAAGGACACCCAGACCCTGCGAATCGCAGCCCACGACCAGGACGGCTTCGCTCACTACCCCGCCTCTGCGGCCGGGACGCCCGTTGGAACGTGCCAAAACGAGAACTGCGCCGGTGAACTCGTCCGCTCGAAGGGCGTCCACTGCGTCGACTGCGGGACGCGCTACGGCATCCCGACCGACGCGACGATAAAGGACGACCAATCGTACTGCGACTGCGGGCTGCCGCGGATGCGCGTCGAGCGCGGCCTCGCGTTCGACGTCTGTCTCGATCGCAACTGCGAATCGCTCGATGAGGCCGTCAGAGAGGCCTTCGACCGCGAATGGGACTGTCCGGAGTCGAACTGTGACGGCGACCTTCGCATCCTCCGGCGCGGCGGACTCATCGCCGGTTGTGAGCACTATCCCGAGTGCGACACCGGCTTCGCGATGCCCGCGGGCGTCGTCGACGGGGAGTGTGACTGTGGCCTGCCGACGTTCGAAACGCACGGCGGGACGCGGTGTCTCGATGCGACGTGTGACCGAGCGGTCGCCCGACACGTCGAGGCTGCAGGCGACGACTGAGATCGGTCGGACGGCACACGCAGCGTCGATCCACACGCACTTAACGCACCACAGACAACCACTGCGTATGTCACTGGAGGGGCGATTCGACGCCGAGACGGGCGTCGTCCGCGTCGGCAACGACGCGCGCCAGCGCTATCACGACTCGCGCGGCTACGGCTATCCACTCGAGGGCAACGAGATCGCTCTCGCGCCCGTCGAGGCGGCCCACTTGCTCTACCGCGGCGACCTCGACGCCGTCGTCGACGATGCGACCGGCGACCGGCTCGACTTTCAAGCGTTTGCCAACCGTGAACCCGGTACCGACTTCGGCGTCCGATTTCTCGTCTACGCGGATCTTCGCGAACGCGGGTTCTACCTTTCACCGGCCGCCGAGCCGTGGGTCGACGACCCGCCAGGGGGAGCGGTCGACTTCGCCGTCTTCCCCCGCGGCAAGGGCCCCGGCGACGGCGAAATCGCCTACGCACTCCGAATCATCGGCGAACGAACCGACGTCCCCGCGAGTTCACTTGCAGAGGGCGTGCTCGCGGTCGTCGACGAAGAAAGTGAGATCACGTACTTCGAGGTGACGGAGAGCGAGCCGACGGGGAGCACGGCGACCACGCTCCCGAGCGGGGTCGACGCAACGTTGCTCGCGGACCGCGTCGTCCTCTGGGAGCCGCCGATCGACCTCTACGAGGATGCATTCTACGGCCAGCCGCTGGAAGGGCGGGAGTACGAGCGGCCGACGCTGCAGTGTTCGCTCCTCGAAGCAGCTTACCTTGCCAGACGGGACGTGATCGACCTCGAGTTCGGTGCGGTTCGGGAGCGGGGACGCGAGGTCGAGGGGGAACGCTTCGACCGCCGATTGCGAGTCTATACCGAACTGCGCGAGCGCGAAATCGTCCCCAAGACGGGCTACAAGTTCGGGGCTGACTTTCGGACGTACGCCGAGGTGGAGTCGGTCGCCGAACTCGGACACTCGGAGTTACTGGTACGGGTTCATCCCGCGGGAGCGGTCTTCGAGCCCCGAGATCTGGCACTCGACGTGCGGCTGGCCCACGGGGTGCGAAAGACGATGGTGTTCGCGCTTGTCGAGCGGGATGACGGAGCGACACCTGCGGAGTCCGATATCGAGTGGTGGTCGATCGAGCGGTTAACGCCGTAGTCCATAGTCCAGAGTCCGTAATCCGTAATCCGTAGTCTGTAGTCTGTAGTCTGGCCACGCAAACTCCGGACGCCAGCCACTCCAATGGTAGTCGTTCTATCCGTCCACTTAGGTGCTGGACACTATCGCGACGTGACAATGGAACCGACACAAACGGAACCATGAAAGTCCCGCCAGCCGATAGGGATCACCATGCAACTCGAGGTGATCGGGGTCGGCGGCGCAGGATGTCGAATCGCCGATGCGATTCGCACGGCAGAAACCGCGACCCGGCCGTTTCTCTGTGACGTCTTCGCGTTCGATACCGATGCGC
This sequence comes from Natrialba aegyptia DSM 13077, assembly GCF_000337535.1. Lineage (GTDB taxonomy): Archaea > Halobacteriota > Halobacteria > Halobacteriales > Natrialbaceae > Natrialba > Natrialba aegyptia. The sequence goes on along the minus strand of NZ_AOIP01000020.1, from coordinate 69,318 downwards.
AGGCGCTTGCCGAACTCGAATCCGTTCCCGATGACCACCGCCACCGATACGGTGCGGGCATCGATACCGGCCTCAACGGGAACCTTCAGCGCGGCGAGACGCTCGGCGACGAACACGTCGACGAACTCAGCCGCAAACTCGACGCCGGCCAGCCCTCGGCCGCGGACGCGTTCCTCGTCGTCGTCGGCCTCGGCGGCGCAACCGGCGGCGGGGCCGCACCCGAACTCGTCGCAAATCTGCAGACGCTGTACGACGTACCGGTGTACGTTCTCGGGACGCTCCCGGCCGACCGCGAGCGCTCGCCCGACGGTGATCCGTCGGTACCGACCGACGACACTCGTCCGTCAGGCGCAGATGCGGATGGCGCGACGCGACCGCTTGCCGCAGCGAACGCGACGCAGACGCTCTCTCGACTCGACGGCCTCGCGAACGCCGTTCTCTGTTTCGACAACGAGCCGTGGCTTCGGACCGGCGAGGACATGGTCGACGGGCGTGCCCGACTCAACCGGGAGCTTGCAGCCCGCATCGAAGCGCTGTTCGGTGCGACAGCACAGCCGGCCGACGAGCGTGCAACGAGCGCCGAGACCGTCATCGACGCGAACGACATCCGCCGCATTCTGGGCAACGAGACGGCGCTCGTCTCGCTCGGCTACGGCACGCAGCGAATCGAATCCGGGGACGACTCCGGCTCCGTACTGGGATTCGAACTCGATTTTGGCCTCGGTCTCTTCGGCTCGGACTCGACCGTCGAAACGAGCGCCGCCGTCAGCGCCGTCGAAACCACGGTCGGCAAAGCGATCCAGGGGAAACTCACGCTCGAGTGCGAGCGCACGAACACCGACCGGGCGCTGCTCGTCGTCGGCGGGCCGCCCGAGTGGCTCAATCGGACGGCAGTCGCGGACGGTCGTCGCCGGCTCGAATCGGCGACGGAATCGACGCAGACGCTCGGCGGTGACGCACCGCGAGCGGACAGCGAGGCCGTCTTCGCGCTCGCAGTGCTGGCCGGAATCGAACCTGTGGACCGAATCGAGCAGTTGCAAGCAGCGGCGCGCCAGTCCGGGCAGTGACAGCGCAGTACCCCGCCGACTACATTAGTTACGTATTCTGTCAGTACTCCACGGCGGAAAAACGACCGTCCAGTAAGTGTTTTGGCCGTCTGCATGTCATCTGTGCGTACGTTTATAGTCGAAGAACCAATATGTCTCTTCGAACGGCAGGTCTGGATGAGAAGGGAACCGACGAAACCGGCGGAGCCGACACGAACGTCGGACGCAGCGACGAGTTCACGTTCGGGATCGGTATCGGCGTCGGCGTCGACATCGGTATCAACACCAGTACCGGAATCCGGATCCGCATCCGAGTTCGGATCTGAGTCCGAGTGCAAGTCGGGCCCCGGCCCCGATTGGATACAGTTCCTGCTCGTCGTACTGACCGTCCTGGTGCTCGCGCTGGCAGCGATTGCGATCCCGGCACTCGGCGGCATCGGCGGCGACGGAACCCGTTCGGCCGCGGGGGCAGGGAATCTCCTTGAACTCGGCGCGGGCGGGAACGACAGTGTAGATGGCACAGCCGAGACAGGGGGGACAGCACGAAGCGGAAACGGTAGTACTGAACTCGGGAGCGGGAGCGAGAGCGGGAACGGGAACGGAAGTGGTGGATCGGCGTCCAGTGGTGAGGATGGGAACGGTGGAGCGGCGGTTCCGAATCGGGACGGGGAGACGAGTGATGGAGGCCGTGGCGGGGATGGAGACGAGTTCAGTGGCGGTTCAGGAGAGGATGGTGAGTCGAGTGAGAGCGGGTTCGAGAGCGACGAGAGTGGCGCTGGTGGTGAGGGTGGCGCTGGTGGTGAGCAGAGTGGGGACGGAGAAACTGGTGGTGATTTCGGCGGTGGGGCCGGCGAGGGAGGCGAGACTGGCGAGACTGGTGTTGTAGGGGAGAACGGAACGGCCGGGGAACCGGGCGGTGATGGCGAGTTCGGCGCAGACCCTGACGAGGGGGACGAGTTCGGCGACGAGGTCGGTGACGAGTTCGGCCAGGACGGGAGTGGTGCCGAGGGGAGCGATAGCGACGGAGAGCCGGAGAGTGGGGAGGGTGCGCCGGGAGAGGAGACCGACGGCGATGGGGTCGATAGCGACGACGAGTCCGAATCGAGCGAGGGCGGAGACGAGCCGGGGACCGGGTCGGGGGACGCCGAGGAGTCTGCCGGACGGGACGGGAGTGGTGGGGGAACCGACGGCGAAACGGAGAGCGAGGGGGCCGCAAGCGGCTACGATATTTCCTTCGACGAGTCGCCGACGCCCGGAAGCGAGGTCGAGGTTACCGTCACGGAAGACGGCGACCCGCTCCCGGACGCGACGGTTTCCTTCAACGGGGACGCGATCGGCGTCACCGGTGTTGATGGGACCGTGAACGGAACGGTGCCGTTTACGGAGGCGGTGACGGTCACGGTCGAGCCACGAGAGCGAGAGCAGGAACAGGAATGGGAACGAGAACAAGAACAAGAACGGACACAATCCCCGGCAGCGACGGCAGTGCGGGACCCAGCCGTTCGGGGCGCGATCGGCGCGCGTCTCGGGGGCTCATCGATCCAGTTCTACGGCGGGAGCGTCGCCGGGCCACCCGCTCGCTTCCAAGACGAGAGTACGGACGAGGGAGGTGCGTCGAACGAGTCGGCACAGCCGAGGGGACGAGCGGCGGGCACCGAACGGACCGTCGAAATGGACGCTGAGACCACGCTCGCGATCGATCGTGCGAGTGAACTCGCGGACGACGACGCGGTCCTGGCCGGAACGAACAGCACGGTGACGGCCGCGGTCGAGGGGAATCCGATCCCAGCGGGGACGGTGCTACTCGACGGGGAACAGGTCGGGACGACGGACGAGTTCGGAACGGCGGAAATCGAGATGCCGGAAACGCGGGGAGAAACGACGATCGCCGTCGAGCGCGACGACATCCGTGCCGAGCGAACGGTCGGGGTCTACGGGCTGTCGATCGAGGTCGTCGAGCGGGTGCCGCTCCCCGGTCGAACGGTCGAAGCGGTGGTGCAGTACGACGCCGGAGATGCACGGGACGGAGTCGAAGACGGGAGCGAAACCGCCACGGACAACGACACCGGGATGCCGGGCGCAGCAACTGCGGTCGAAAATGCGACCCTGCTGATCGATGGGGACCCGGTGACGGCGACCGGAGCCGACGGGACCGCGACGGTCGCCCTTCCCGTTTCGAACGAGGCCACGATCAGCGCGCAGGTCGCCGGGACGACGGCCGAAACCACCCTCACCGGACTCTACCGGAACGCCGCAGTCGTCGCCACCGTCGGACTCGCACTCGTCACCCTCCTCGGATGGTTCCTCAGGCGTCGGTTCGAAATGACGACGGCGACGGTCCAAACGCTGCCGGAGCGAGTTCGTCGACTCCTGGCTCGAACGGGCGAGTTCATCCGAGACCTCGGGGCACGGACCATCGAGGCGGTCGTCCGCCTCGCCGCCGTCCTCGAACGAGTCGGGAACTGGCTGGCCGTCCAGGGTCGGGCCGCGCTGCGAGCACTCCAGCGGACCGGTCGTCGACTCCGCGGACTGCCGGGTGAACTCGCGGAGCGAGGGCTCGCCGCACTGACGGTGCTCCATCCGAGACGGTTCGTCGCGTTCATCCGCGCCGTCCTGCGGTCGTTGCGACGGTCGGCTCGAGAACGCAAAGCGGAGTCGGCTTCGGACGCTCGCGCCGAGACGAGCGGGACCGAATCGGCGGGCGAGCCCAGCGGTCGAAGACGAACGGTCCGCGGACTCTGGCGCGAGTTCGTCCGCGCGGTACGACCGCCCGACGTTCGGACGAAGACGGCGGGCGAGATCGGCCGGTACGCGGTCGAGCGCGGGTTTCCGGAGCGACCGGTTCGGACCGTCGTCGAGGGTTTCAGAGACGCGGAGTACGGCGAGTCATCGCCGGCGAAGCCGCGGATCGAACGCGTGCAGGCTGCCGTGCGGTCGGTCGCCGGAAAGACGGCCGCAACGGCGGACGCAGACACCGAAGCAGGGGCAAGGGCAGAGGACGCGGAACGGGTGGGAAAAGGAACGGCGGATACGATGCCGCGGGGCGAACACGATCCGAACCGAGAAGGCGAGACGGTAACAGAGGGTGACCGGCCGTGAGCGACCGATCGGGGCTGAACGTGCTGCTCGGCGTGCTCGCGGTCGGCACGCTCGGTATCGCCACGATACTGGCAGCGGCCCCGACGGTTCTCCCGGCCGCGATCATCGAACTCGTGGCGACGGTCGAACAGACGGTCGACGCGGAGCGTGCTCTCCTCGTGCTCGGCGGGGTGATCGGGCTGTTCGCCCTCTGGCGGGCGTACTTCTCGGGAGCGAGTGGCGTGGGGGATCGTGGCATCGGCACTGCGTATGAACGGAACCGACCCCGGACGCGAGTTCAAAATCCGCACGGGGACCGTGTCGGGAATCGACCGCCGACACGAACTCGGGGGGCAGTGGGTGAACCGTCGGCCGTCGGGGTGGTCGGCGAGGAAATCACCGAGCGCGTCGACCGGACGAGTCGCGCGTTGAAACGGGGATCGGTGGGAACGGTCCGGACGGAAGCCGTCGTCGAGGAGCTTCGGGAGACGCTTCGAGCCGTCGAGAGGGCACACGGTCGGAGGGATAGGACGGATGCGGACGGGGCGGATGCGGACGGAGCGGATGGAGTGGGGAAGGCGGACGGAATCAACAAGGTCGACGAGCGGATTCGGCGCGGCGAGTGGACGGACGACCGGATCGCGGCGGCGTTTCTCGGCGACGAGTCCGCAGGGCGGCTCTCGATCTGGCACCGACTTCGGAACTGGTTGTTCCCGGGACGAACGTTCGAACGCCGTCTCGAGCGAACGATTACCGAACTGGAGCGGTACGCAACGGAATCCGCCGAATCGAGGGTTACAACGGGAGAGACGGACGACGCACGGAGAGCGGGAGGGGCGGTGGAAGACGGGGAACCGACTAATCGAAAGCCGGACAACGCCGGCGGCGATTCCGCCGGAGACACCGCGACACCACCGGAGGGAACGCGTGCGTAGCGTCTCCCGGTGGCACTCCGGCGTCGTCGCGTCGCTCGCCCTCGCCGCCGTCGGCACCGTGTTCGGCTCGGCGACGCTGTTGCTCGCTGGGACCGTCCCCGTCGGCTACCTCGGCTACGCCGCGCTGTCGTCCGTTCCCGATCCGGCGGCGGCGGTGTCGATAGAACGCGACTGCGAGCCACGGCTGCCCCACCCCGGCGAGCGCGTCGACGTGACGCTCACGGTTCGAAACGACTCGACGCGACCGCTTCCGGACGTTCGAATCGCCGACCGCGTTCCGTCCGAAATCGCCGTCGTCGACGGAACCGCACGGACCGCGACGACGCTCCGCGCCGGCGAGCAGACCGAGTTCACCTACGCGGTGCGCCCGCGGCGGGGCACCTACGCCTTCGACGACGCGTGGGTCCGCGTGCGAAGCCTGAGCGGAACGGCCGTGGCGACGGCCTCGATTCCGGCCGCCGGCGACGACGAACTCGAGTGTACGATCCCGGTAGACGGACTCTCGCTCCGCCGGGAGACGCTGCCGCTCGCCGGAGCCGTCGCGAGCGACAGCGGCGGCGCGGGGTACGAGTTCCACTCGACGCGGGACTACCACCAGGGCGATCCGGTGAGCCGGATCGACTGGCGGCGGTACGCCCGGACGGGTGAACTCGGCACCGTTCGCTACCGCGAGCAGGAGGCGACGAAGGTCGTGGTCGTCGTCGACGGCAGGGCGGTGTCGGGAGTCGCGGCGGCCCGCGGACACCCGGGCGGAACCACGCTCGCGGCCTACGCTGGGACGGTGACGAGTGCGGCGATGCTCGAGGCCGCCCACAGCGTCGGGGTCGTCGGACTCGGCGTTCGGAGCCGGATACCCGGCGTCTACGCGGGACCGCCGGCGTACGTCGAACCAGGAAGGGGTGCGGACGTGAGCGGTCGAATTGCGAGCGTCTGTGACGCCGTCGCCGCACGGGATGAGCCGACGCAGACGCGGGCGCGAAGCGATGGCGGCGAGGGTGAACGAGCGAGGGCGAGCGAGACGCCGACGGCGACCGCCGACCGGCTCGAGACGCTGTTGCCGTCGGACGCGCAACTCGTGGTCTGTACGCCGGCGGTGGACGACGGCATCGTCGACCTCGCGCTGGCGCTTCGACGGCGCGGGTACCGGCTATCGGTCGTGTCGCCGAACGTGGCGACGCGCGCGGAAATCGGGGCGCGGCTGGCGGCAATTCGCCGGGAGACGCGGCTCGAACGCCTCCGTCGAGGGGAGATTCCCGTGGCGGACTGGGAACCGGAACAGCCGCTCGCGACGACCCTCGAGCGGGCGTTCGGGGAGGTGCGTCGCTAATGGCGACGGACGAGGAGTTCGAGCCCCAGAAGCGGGGACGGACGGGACGGCGACATGCCGATGGAGGACCGACGACAGCACCACGACCGGACGCGAGGCGATCCACCACCGCGCGAGCCGGCGGGACGGTCGGCGCGCCGATACCCGCCGGCGCGACGATTCTGGCGACGCTCGTCGGGATACTCGTTCTCGCCGTCAGCATCGATGCCGTCGCGGCGGCGATCGTCGCCGGTCTCACCGGCGGCATACTAGCGGCGACGGTGACGGCCACGAAACGGCGAGCGCCGGGCGGTCGAGCCGTCGGGAGCCTGCTCGCCGTGCTCACCGCGCTCGGAACGGCCGGCGCGCTCGGACTCGCCCTTCGCGGCGATTCGGTCTCGGTTCAACCGGAATACCGCGTCGGGGTCGTCCTCGCGATCGTTCTCGCGGCGTTCGGCGGCGCGGCGACCAGAACGGGCGCGGTCGGCGATGGTGCCGTCCGCTCCGCGCTGCCGGTGGTCTGGCTCACGTCGATCCCCGTCGCCGTCGTGTCGGTGGCGTTTTTCGACCCGATTCGGTCACCGTCGCTGTGGCCCGCTCTTCCCGGGACTGGTACTGAGACTGGAACAGGGACAGGAAACGGGAACGGCACCACTCCAGCACAAGTGCTCGGTGAACTCGTGTCGCCGTCTCCGTCGGCGACGACTGCGGGTGCACTGAGCTTCGTCGGGCTCCTCGTGGGACTGCTGTGGCTCGCGGTGCTCGTCCTGCCGCGACTGCCGATTCCGGAGTTGCTCCCCCGGGACCGACGCGAGACAGCACGCCGGCGGATCGAGTGGCTCACCTCGCGAGCGGGCTGGACCGGCTGGGCAGTCCTGGGTGGCACCCTCCTGGCGAGTTCAGTCGCGGTCCTGGCTCGAACCGGCGACAATCGAGGCATCGATACCGCGGCCGCGCTCGTCGAGTCGACGCTCGTCCCGCTAACCATGGCGACACCCGTTCGCCTCGCCGTTCTCGCGGGGATTGTCGCGCTCTGTCTGGCCGGCCTCGGCTCGCGGCTCCCCGCGCTCTCCAGACTTCGATACAGTGCGGCCGTCAGGTGGCTGCCGGCGTTCGCGGGCGGGGTCCTCGTCGTGGTTCTCGTCTCGATCGGCTACCCGGTAGTGTTCGACCGCTGGATCGGTCCCGAACTCGAGGCGATGGCCGCCGCGAACGAACGGGGCGCGCTGCCGGGAGCCTCCGGTGAACTCGCGGCCGATGACCTGCGTTCGCTCGCGTCGCCGCCGACGGGCATCGCCGTCGCCGGATTCCTGCTAAGCGGGTTCGTCGGGACGATCTTCGCGCTACTGGTCGCCGTCTGGCTGCTCGGCGCACTCGGCCCGCTTTCGGACCGCGCGGCTCCCGCCACGCTGGCCGCGAGTTCGCTCGTCGCCGGCGGCGTGGTCGTCGCGCTCGGCGGCGGGTCGACGCTCGCGGTCGGCACCGCCGTCGCCTGCGGGCTCGTCGCCTGGGACGCCGGCGTCTACGGCGTCTCGCTCGTCGACGAACTCGGTCGAGACGTCTCCGCACGACGGCCGGCACTGGCGCATACGACCGGCACAGTCCTCGTCGGGGTGCTCGGGATCGGTCTTGCAGTCGGCCTCGACTCCATCCTCGACCGGGTCGCGATCCGCGCTGGCGTGACGATCGCCGTCGCTTGTACCGTTGCGTTGCTCGCCTCGTGTATCGTTCTCAAACGACGAGCGACCGCCGCCGCTGCGGCCGGCCGAACCCGAACGGGCGACATCTCTCGGCTCCCCGTTGCGGCGGGAACCGTCCCTGGCATCGACGCCGGCGAGGCCCGCGCCCTGCGAACTGCCGGCTTCGAAACGATCGGCGACATCCAGACCGCCCGCGCGGCCGAACTCGAATCCGTCGAGACGCTGAGCGACGAGACGGTCGCGGCCATCACCTCGCGTCTCGACGCTGCGCCGTCGGGTGAGCCGGCCGCAGCCGAGTTCACCGGCGATGAGTCGCTTCCGGACGAGACACAGGCACAGACGGAGACCATCTCCGAGCCGTCATCCGACGAGAGCGCCGAGAGCGACGAGAGTGAAACCGAGCACTCGACTTCGAAAACCGACTAGCCGCGTTCGATCGGCCCGGCGCTACGGGTCAACCGGCGGAACCTCGACCCGGTCCAGCACGGATCGGACGACGGTCGATCCGTCGACGCCCTCGATTCTCGCGTCGGTCGTCAGCACGAGCCGGTGCTGCATGATCGGCTCGGCGATCCGCTTGACATCGTCCGGTGCGACGTACTCCCGACCGGCAATCGCCGCGCGTGCGCGTGCAGCCTCGAAATACCGTTGAATCCCCCGCGGCGAGATGCCGATCTCGACCCGGTCGTCCGCTCTGGTCGCCCGCGCGAGATCCACGAGATAGCCCCGAACCGGCTCGCTCATCGACACCCGCTCGGGGACGCGCTGGAGCGTCCGCACGCCCGCCGCATCGAGCACCGGCTCGACCGTCGGCAGCTTCGTCTCGCGCTCGCTTCGCCGCTCGATCAACTCGAGTTCACCCGCCCGACCCGGGTAGCCGATGGCGGTCTTGATCGTAAAGCGGTCGCGCTGGGCTTCCGGCAACTCGAAGGTCCCCTCCTGTTCGACCGGATTCTGCGTCGCGATGACCAGGAACGGGTCCGGCAGGTCGCGCGTCGTCCCGTCGACGGTGACCTGGCTCTCGTCCATCGCCTCGAGGAGGGCGGCCTGGGTCTTCGGCGGCGCGCGGTTGATCTCGTCGGCGAGCACCACGTTCGCGAACACCGGCCCGCGGGTGAACTCGAACGCGCCGGTGCGTTCGTTGAAGACGTGCGAGCCGGTGATGTCGCTCGGCAGCAGGTCCGGAGTGAACTGGATGCGGGAGAATTCGAGCCCGAGCGCCCGGGCGAACGCCAGCGCCGTCAGCGTCTTCCCGGTACCGGGTACGTCTTCGAGGAGGACGTGGCCGCGGGCGAGCGCCGCGGTGAGCACCTGCTCGAGGAACTCGCGGTCGGTGATCACCGCATCGCCGATCCGCGAGAGAACTTCGGTGCAGGTCTCGCTCGTCGCGACGGCCGAAACGTCGTCTGCCATCGGTTGGCGTTGTCGGGGGCGTCACATGAAGATACTGGCAGGCAGCGAACGGCAGAGAAGCGAAGGCTTTTGCGCGCCGGCGCGCCAAAACGGTGGTAATGACCGGAGACGACCCACGCGAGGAGCCCAGGGAGTTCGAGGACGAGGCGTCCGGGACTGCGGCCGACGCTGTTGCTGTCGACGAGGGGGCGACACCCCTTCGAGCGGACGGCGGCGCTGCGGGTGCCGACGACGTCGCGCTGGATCCGTGGGGCTCCTCGACCGTCTCCGACTACCGCAAACTGTTCGACGAGTTCGGCATCGAGGAGTTCGACGACGTTCTGGACGAGGTGCCCCACCCCCACTACCTGATGCGCCGAGGCGTCATCTTCGGCCAGCGCGATTACCGGTCGGTCATCCGCGCGCTGCAAAACGACGAACCGGCGGCCGTCCTCTCGGGCTTCATGCCCACCGGCGACCCGCACATCGGCCACAAACTCGTCTTCGACGAGATCATCTGGCACCAACAGCAGGGCGCGGAGGCCCACGCGCTGATCGCCGACCTCGAAGCCAACGCCGCCCGCGGTCTCTCCTGGGAGGAAATCGACGAACACGCCCGGAGCTACCTGCTCTCCCTGCTCGCGCTCGGCTTCGACCCCGAGGACGGCGACCTCTACCGCCAGTCGGAAAACCGCGAGGTCCAGGACCTGGCCTTCGACCTCGGGGCTGAGGCCAACTTCTCCGAGTTCCAGGCGATCTACGGCTTCGACGGCGAGACCGACGTCTCGCACATGCAGTCGGTCGTCACCCAGATGGCCGACATCCTCTACCCGCAGTTGGACGAGCCGAAGCCCACCGTGATCCCCGTCGGTCCCGACCAGGACCCCCACGTCCGCCTGGCCCGCGACCTCGCCGAACGGATGCGCTTTTTCAAGGTCTCCAAGGCCTACGCTAGCTTCGAACTCGAGGCCGACGAGCGCGAACTCGTCGCCGAGTTCTACGAGCGCCTCGACCCGGCCGACTTCGACGACGAGCAACTCCGGTGTGTCCACGTCGCCGAAACCCTCGAAGAAACGCCGCTGGCCGAACTCGGGGTCGGCGCGAGCACGCTCGAATCGGTCCTGACGAAGCTGAACGAGGGCGGAATGGAACCGCTTCGCCCGCGAACGCGCTTCTCCGACCGACGGGCGACCGACGCGGCATTCGACGCGCTCATCGAGGCCATCGAGGGCGAAAAGCGCGTCTACGAAAACCACGTCGACGCCTTCGAGATCGACCGCGCCGAAGCGGAAGAACTCGCACGGGAAATCGAGGTCGAGAACGGCGGCTACGGCTTCCAGCCGCCGTCGTCGATCTACCACCGCTTCATGACCGGGCTGACGGGCGGGAAGATGTCCTCGTCGATCCCGGCCTCCCACATCTCCCTGCTCGACGACCCCGAGGACGGCTACGACAAGGTCAAGTCGGCGACAACCGGCGGCCGCGAAACCGCCGAAGAGCAGCGAGAGAAGGGTGGCAAGGCCGACGAGTGTCCGGTCTACGAACTGTACGCCTACCTGCTCGCCGGCGACGACGACGAGTTCGCAAAGCGCGTCTACGACGAGTGCGTCGGCGGCGAGCGCCTCTGTGGCGACTGCAAGGAACAGGCCGCCCAGTTGATGAAGGAATTCCTCGAAGAGCACCAGCAAAAGCGAGCGGAGGTCGAGGAGCTACTCGAGGAGGCGGACATCGAACTCGAGTCGCCGCGTCGGCGGTAGCGCGTTCGCACACACCGCAGTCGAAGAGTCGGCCGTGACGGCAGCGGTACGTTTCTCCCCGCGTCGGCGTTGTGTTTTGGCGTCTGACGAAGTTATATAGGGCCGTTCGTGAAAGCACCGACAACGGATGCCCTCCTCTCGCCCTCCCGATCCGTCCGGTTCCACCGGCAACGCGGACGCCCTCCTGCGCTGTGCGGACGTGCTCGGCTCCTTCGGCGTCACTGCGGCCGACGTTCGCTCTGGTCGAGGCGGTAGTGCCGGCGACACCGACGACCTCGCAACCGCCCTCGCCGACGAACTCGCGGCCGGCCGGGATCGGACGGCCGTCCTCCGCCGGACGATCGCCGGGAGCGAGCGCGGGCTCAGTTGCGCCGCACGCTACGCTCAAGATGCGCTCGATCGAGAACTGACGGCCGTCTTCGACGCCATCGGCTGGTCGTTTCGGTGCGAACGGATCGCCGCAGCGCTGCGCTCGGACGACCGACTCCACCTGCGAGCGTCCGACTATCAGGGCCGAGAGCGAGAGACGACCGTCGAGTATCCCGAGACGCCGCTCGGCACCGACAATCTGCCGGCGATCCTGCACGCGATCAACGCCTCGCTGCTTGCCGGAACCGACGCGCGATTCGTCCTGCTCTCCGCCGGCGTCGATCGCTGGCGGGCCGCGCTGGTCGAGGAACCCGAACTCGAGCGGCTGCGCGAACGGTACGGTCCGCGAATCGACGCCGTCGGAACGCCGCTCCTCCCCGAGCACGAACTCGGGGCGTACGTCCCCGACGAGTCGACAGCCCACTCGAGTGCAGCACCGGGCGACGGTGCTGCCCCGTGGCCCGACTGGGCCGCCGACCGCGAGCGCGACGGGACGCGGACGGCAGGCGACGAGTTCAACTCGCTGATCGAGGAGGCAGAAACCGAGGCGACGGCGGCCCCGGAGCGCGAGAGCAAGAGCAAGAACGACTTCGAACTCCGCGGCTCACCGAGCGTCTCGCGGGTGGCGGAGGGTGGCACCGACGAGACCAGCGAAATCGGACCCGGAACCGATGCCAACGCCGACACACCCGGACCCAGCACCGACCCGCGTTCGCAAACTGAACGCGAGGGGTTCGACGGAGCGTCAGCCACGGTATCGTCCTCGGCATCGCCCTTGGCCTCAGCATCGTCCGGGACGGACGCGTCAGCATCCGATTCCACGGCCGCCGACGAGTTCGGCTCGCTCTCGGGATCGAGTACGACGACGCGGGTTGCAAACGACTCCTTCGGGGGCGATGTCGAGTGGGAGACCGAAGACGACCGGTATCGCGCGCTGGGTGCGGCCCTCGGTGCCGGCGGGAACGTCTCCGTGCGCGGACTGCTCGAGGACGAGGAGTTCCTGCCGGAGCTGCCGGAAACGGAGCGATCGGAGACGCGTATCGAGTTCGTCGACGCGTTCGATCCGGCGGCGGTTTCGCGGGCGAAGGCGGCGGCCGAGCAGTCGGGGTTCGTCTGGGTCGAATCGGGCACGCTTGAGACGACGCGCGTGTCGAACTCGTAGTCGTAGCCGGCAAGTCCGCGACGGGGTCGCGTTCGAGACCGCTGCAAGAGTCCGTTCGAGTCCGCTGGCCGGGGCTCGTCCGAACGCGGGTGAGCCGACGAAGGATCGGTCGCGGGCGGTGTCACCGTCCCGCAACGCTTTTGCCCCAGCCAGGGTATCGAACGTGTATGGCACCCGAATCCCCGTCTCGTGCCAGCGTCGTGAGCCAGCCACAGCAGCCACACTCGGGATTCGGGTTCGTTTTTGCGCGCTGAGAGTGAGAGGACCCGGTGAACCCGCGACGATCCACATCGGGTTGTCGCGGTGAAACCGGTCACGGGACGCCGATGAGCATGAGCGGCTGGGGCCGCAGTGGCATCGGTACGGAACGGTCTCGAGAGGATCGTCACACTCGCCGTCGCTCGCTGCACTCGCTACCGCCATCGATTCGAGTCGGAACCGCTAACTGACCACCACACAGCCATCTACACAAGCGAATGCAACTTCCAGCAGCACAGGTCGCGGTCCTCGAGGCCGCGAACGCGGACGACGCAACGTCCGTCGACGCCATCGCCGAGGCGACCGACTTGCCCCCCGAGACCGTCACCGGCGCGGTCTTCGAACTCGAAGACGAGGGGCTGGTCGCCGTCACGGAACGCGTCGACGAAACGATCACGCTCACCGACGAGGGAGCCGAATACGCAGCCGGCGACCTCCCCGAGATCCGCCTCTACGAGGCCGCACTCGCGTCCGGTGCCGACGACGAGCCCGTCTCGATGGGACAGGTCATCGGCGCGGCCGAACTCGACGGCAACCAGGTCGATATCGCGCTCTCGAACTACGCGCGCAAGGGCTACGGGCAGATCGACAGCGGCGAAATCACCGCGGATCCCGACGCCGACCCGGACGCCGACGCGGAGGCGAACGCCCTGTCGGTGCTTGCCGACGACGGTGATGGTGACGGTGAGAGTGATAGCGACGGTGAACTCGCCGCCGACGAGTTCAGCACGGAAATTCGCGACCAACTCGAACGCCGCGGATTGCTCGAACTCGCCGAGACGACGGTCCGCGAGATCACGCTGACTGACGACGGCGTCACGGAGCTGATGGCGGGCCTCGAGACGGCCGAGACGGTCGGCCAGGTCACGCCCGAACTCCTCACCGGCGGCGAGTGGGAGGACGTCGAATTCGCCGAGTACAACGTCGAGGCCGACGCCGAGCAGTTCGAGGGCGGCCGGGTGCACATCCTCCGCCAGACGGCCGACCGCGTGAAGGACGTGCTCGTCGGCATGGGTTTTCAGGAGATGGAAGGCCCGCACGTCGACGCGGACTTCTGGATCAACGACAGCCTGTTCATGCCCCAGGACCACCCCGCTCGCACGCACTGGGACCGGTTCGCCCTGGAGCGGCCGACCCACATCGACGAGTTGCCGGCCGAACTCGTCGAGCGCGTCGAGCGCGCCCACAGGGAGGGCGTCGGCGAGGACGGCGAGGGCTATCACTCGCCCTGGGACGAGGACTTCGCCCGGGCGCTCGCGCTCCGCGGACACACGACCTCGCTGTCGACGCGCTATCTGTCGGGCAGGGAGATCGGCGAGATCGAACCGCCGGCGCGCTTCTTCAGCGTCGAGAAGGTGTACCGCAACGACACGCTCGACCCGACCCACCTGCTCGAGTTCTTCCAGATCGAGGGCTGGGTGATGGCCGAGGACCTCTCGGTCCGGGACCTGATGGGCACCTTCGAGGAGTTCTACGCCCAGTTCGGCATCGAAGACATCCAGTTCAAACCCCACTACAACCCCTACACGGAGCCGTCGTTCGAACTGTTCGGGACTCACCCGACGACCGGCGAGTTGGTCGAAATCGGCAACTCGGGCATCTTCCGCGAGGAGATGTTAGAACCCCTCGGCGTGGAGTGCGACGTGATGGCCTGGGGACTGGCCTTAGAGCGCCTGCTCATGCTGATGTACGGCTTCGAGGACATCCGGGACATCCACGGGACGCTGTGTGACCTGGAACTGCTTCGCGAGACGGAGGTGACCTACTGATGCCAACGGTCGATATCGACCCCGACGAACTGCGCGAACTGACCGGCCACGAGGAAAAATCCGACGAGGAGCTGCAGGAGGACCTGTTCGGACTCGGCCTCGAGTTCGAGGGCCGCACCGAGGACGGCGCGTTCGAACTCGAGTTCGCGCCGGATCGGCTCGACCGGCTGTCGGTCGAAGGCGTCGCCCGCTCGATGCGCTACCAGTACGGCGACGCCCGCGGCGTGCACGTTCCCGCGACGAACTCGGCCGAGTGGACGATTCGGGTCGACGAGTCGGTGCCGGACGAGCGGCCGTACGTGACGGGCGCGGTGATCCGCGACGTCGATCTGGACGAGGAAAGCCTCGACTCGCTGATCCAACTCCAGGAGAAGTTACACGCGACGATGGGCCGAAAGCGCGCGAAGGGCGCGATCGGGATTCACGACCTGACGATGCTCCGCGGAAGCCCGGCGACTGAGGGCAACCCGACCATCGAGTACGTCGGCATCGACCCCGACGGGGACCGCTTCGTACCGCTCGACTCGGACGCCGAACTGACGCCCGCCGAGGTGCTCGAAGAACACGACACGGGCCGGACGTACGCGGACCTCGTCAGCGAGTACGAGCGCTACCCGGCGATCTACGACGACATCGGACTGTTCTCGTTCCCGCCGGTGATCAACGGCCGCCGCACCGAAGTGTCGACGGACTCTCGCGACCTGTTCGTCGAGATGACCGGCACCGATCAGTGGACGATCGACAAGATGCTGAACATCGTCTGCTACGCACTCGCGGCCCGCGGCGCGACGCTCGAGGACGTCACCGTCGAATACTCCGATCACGAACTCGTCCGCCCGGATCTCTCGACAAAGACCAAGACCGTTCCCCACGACCGCATCGAAACCATCCTCGGAATCGACCTCGATCCGGACGAGGTCATCGACCTGGCCGAGCGGTCGGGACTCGACGCGGCGAAGGAAGAAGGCGATAACGACGGCGAACTCGTCTACGAGTTCACCGTGCCACCCTACCGCGTCGACGTGCTCCACCCGCTCGATATCATCGACGACCTCGGGCGGGCCTACGGCTTCAACGAACTCGAGCCGAAGTACCCCGACATAGGGACCGTCGGCGGTCGCCACGAACGCTCCCGACTCGAAGACGCGACGCGCACCCAACTCGTCGGCCTCGGCTTCGAGGATCTGCTGAACTTCCACATGATCAACGAGGCGGAGAACTACGACCGCCTCGATCTCGACCCCGATGCGGACGTCTACGGGGCCGGCGAACCCGCGACGATCAAGGAACCCTACAGCGAGGACTTCACGATGTTACGAACGTGGGCCATGCCCTCGCTGTTGATGGTGTTAGAGCGAAACACCCACCGCGCGTACCCCCAGCACCTCGCGGAGATCGGCTTTACCGCCGCCGTCGACGAGACCGAGAACATCGGCATCGACGAACGCCGTCACGTGGGGGCCGTTCTCGCGAATCACGACGCCGGCTACGAGGACGCCAAGGCGCGACTGCAAGCGCTGGCCCGTCGGTTCGACGTCGAACTCGAGACGCCGCCGACGGAACACCCCACCTTCATTTCGGGTCGAACGGCGGCCGTCGTCATGGACGACGAGGTGGTGGGCGTGATCGGGGAAGTTCATCCGAAAATCCTCGTCGAACACGATCTCGAGGTGCCGGTCGCGGCGTTCGAGTTCGATCTCGCGGCCCTGCAGTAACCCGCGTCGTGAGGCGGTGCGAAGCGCCGCGAGTGGTTTCGAGACGGCGCAGCTACCGTATCTCCCCGTACGTCCGCACGAGTTCACCGTCGGCGTAGCGGCGCTGTTCGAATCCGAGCGCGTTACACAGGAGCGTATGGCCCATGAAGGACACGGCGTAGTCGGCCATCCCGAACGGGTGGAGTTCGGTCTGTCGGGCGGGCGGCAGCACCGAGCCGACGATCGAGATTTCGCTATCATCCGCCGAGAGCGTGCCGGCGGCGACGCCGGACGCGAGGTCGGTCGGTTCGCCGTCCTGCAGGTCGCCGACGGTGAACGTGCCGGTGACGGAGCCGCCGGCGCGCTCGAACGCCTCCCGGTCGACGATCGTCGCGGGTTGGTCGACGCCGGTCGTGTAGCCGAGCTGTGACCCCTTCCAGATCTCCTGCTGGCGGGGCCTGATACCGGCGAGCAGCGGGTGGTCGAAGTCCCTGTTTTCGAGGTTCGCGAACGGGAGGAGGACGTCGGCGATGTCGGCGGCGGCGATGTCGGCGGCGTCGCCGATTTCGAGTTCGGCGAGCAGATTCACGCCCGAATCCGTGAGGACGAGGTCGCCGCCAGCCTGGACGAACTCTTCGATCGCCGAGACGTACCGCGAGTCGTCGATACCGTCGTCGTGGGAGACGACGAGTTTGTCGTAGTGGCGCTTTCCGGAGTTGCCCCGCAGGAGGCGGCCGACGCTCACGTGGTGGGTGCCCATGTAGTCCACGTCGCCGTCGACGACCGACTCGTCGAGGTCGGCGAAGAACCGCATCGGATTGACGGTGTAGGGGCGCTGCTCGTAGCCGAGAACTTCCCCGGGGTCGGGGATCTCGTCGTCGCCCTCGACGTTGAGTACCGTCGTGAGGACGTGTACCTCGGCGTCGCTGTCGACCTCGACGGTCCACTGGCCTGCCTTGGGTCGGCGAACGAAGGCACCCTCGAAGTCGTGCGTTCTGACGTCCGTCTCGGCCGGGTCGGCCTTCGCCGCGAGGTCGACCTCGCGGACGACGGTTCCCGCGGGATCGCGGACGCGAACGGTGCCGTCGGTCGCGTTCTGTACGCCCTCGAGATCCACGAACAGCGAGTGTGAGGCGTCCGTGGTCTCCGCGCCGACGCGCGACTGACCGGACGGGCCCGGCTGGACGACCTCGTGGCGTCGCCGTACCGCCGTCCCGCGACCCTGATTCTGAGCGCGTCCCTGTCCCCGACCGCTGCCGTCGTCTCCGCCGCGACCCGAATCGACGCCCGTGTGGGGCAGATCGGCGGACGAGCGGGTGAGTTCGTCCGTCGTGACGTAGGCCGTGTCTTGACCGCCGGTCGCGACAGTTGCGGTCGTGTCGCGGGCGGCCATCTGGGCGAACTCGCGCATCGAGAGCCGGTAGGCCGTCGCGTAGTGGCGCGACCAGTAGGGTTTCCACTCCTTCTGTGCGTTCATATAGTGGTTCGAGAGGACGATCTCCGGGGCGACGGTGATCGCGCCGAGTCCCCCGTCCGCCTCGGGTTGGCCGGCCCAGCCGAGGAAGCTCCCGGTGATCTGATAGGCGAGCGAGTCGTAGATCGACCCCCAGTCCAGGAGCCCGTCGAAACTGTCGCCGTCCGGCACGAACGGCACGCCGTACATCTCCTCGCCGGCCGTCTCGATGTCGTCGGCGATCGCATCGATACCGCCCCAGTGGTCCTGCATCCCCTCGCCGATCCGGATGTTGACCTCGTCCAGATCGTGGGTCCCCTCGTGCTCGAACGACGCGTTCGTCTCGAGGTTGAACACCAGGTGGTCGGCCGTGTACATTCCGTGGTAATCACAGAGGAACGCCACGTTCTCGTACCCGCGGAAGTGCTCGACGATGGCCAGCGAATCCGGCACGAGTTCGGTGAACTCGTCGGGTACGCCCTCGGGTTCGGCCGGCCGGAAACTCGGATTCGTCCACCCGATGGTCGGATACTGCCGGTTGGTATCGATCGGCTGGCCGTCGAAGACGCTCGCGTTGCCGCGCTGGAAGTTGGTGTCGTGGGCCTCGACCCACGGGATTTCGGTCTGGGGGTTGCGCGCGACCCAGCCGTCGGGGTTGGTAAACAGGAAGACGACGGCGATGTCGTCGAGCAGGGGTTCGAACGCCGCCGCCTCCCCGCGGGCGAGGTCCTCGAGGAGCCGACTGCCGGCTTCGACGCCGGCGCGTTCGTCGCCGTGAATGCTGAGCGAGAAGACGACCTTCTCCTTCTCGTCGAAGGCGGTCTCGTCTCGAACGTCGTTCGTCACCTCCGCGACGTAGATATCCCGCGGATCGGACTCCTCGCCGGTAAATGCGTTCGTCCAGCCCGGAGATTCGCCGATATCGTGGACCCGAACGCGATCCGAATACGCGTCTTCGAGGTGTCCGAGCGCCTCGACGGTTTCCTCGTAGGAAACGTAGTTGCGCGCCGACTCGACCGGCGGAAAGACGCCGTCTTCGTAGGGAGCCTCGATCGTCCACCACGGGTTCGCACCGGGTGCGAAGTCCATGACGTCGATTCCATCACCGCTCAGGTCGAGCACGTCCTCGACCTCGGCGGCGGTGAGGTGGGCGTGCGCCGCGAGCGTCGGCTCCTCCCGGGTGACCGCCTTCGGTGCCCGGGACAGCTCCGGATCGGGTTCTTCCTCGTACTCGTCTGCAAAGGCGTCGAACGCCTCCCGCTCGCTGAACTCGATGACGGTCGCAGCCTCGTACGCCTCGGGCGTGTGATTGACGACGAAGGTGAACTCGTCGGTGAGCGCGTCGCCGGAAACGTCGGCAGTGGCACTGCCCGGAAGCGCGAGCGCGGCACCGGTCGTGGCCGAGAGGCGGAGAAACGTTCGTCGATCGACGGGACTGTTCGTGAACCGTTCGACGGGAAGATGCTCGTCGCCGGCAGCCGACCGGTCCGTCGCGTTGCTCGGGGTCTCGTTCTCTGTGTCGTCTGACATTCTCGATCACGTGGTTGTTACCCACGGAAATAGCCCACAATGATCCTCGGTAAGTACGGTGTGGAAAGAGCGAGCGTCTCTGGAACACGTACGCTTACAACGGCGGACGTACTCTGATCGGAATTCAGTCGCAGGAGTCGACCGCTGCAGCGAGTGCAACGGTCAGTAGTTGATTCCTGAGAGGCTGTTATACCGATTTCCGTCGCAACCGCAGGAGTGTGTGGGTGCGCCGGAACCGGCTGACAGCAGTCTGTGTGAGTGCCGTCTTCTCGAGAAACGAGCGCGGTCGAACGCGAAACGGACCCACGCTCGTGCTGTAGCGGCGAGTGTGTTCGACATACGACACTTCTGTCCGTCGTTCAATAGTCGATTAGAACTCGTGTTCGACGTCTTCCTCGTCGGCTTGCTGAATGATGATCTTCCCGTCCCGGACCCGAACGAAAACTTCGTCGCCGATATCCATCCCCGCGACTGCGAGTTCATCCTCGTGCAGATTGAGGTGGACGTTGTGGTAGTTACCGTCTTCGTCTTTCGCACCGCTTGGACTCAACTTCTTTTTCCGTACCATCGCGGGATTCTATGACGAACTTCGCCGTAGGATATACTTAAGTGTTTTCGACGCCCCGAGGAATGACCTTATTACACAGTAGTTACGCGGACAATTACGAGAGAGCGGCGACCGGTGGAGCGAGATAGTGCAAAGAGGTGCCTGACGGATATACTTAAAGATACCGGCACTGTCGGTCGATTTTCAGGGATATATTTATGTCGGGCCGTGTGCTGGGTTGGCATGGAGGCAAAACCATGGTACGCGAAGACGGTAAACGAAACTTTGCGCTGCGAGCGTCGAGCGGGGAAGAGGAAAGTGTCTTTTCGGGGAACACTCCCCGGCAAGCCGCCCTCAAGGCGGCACGACGGCTCGAACCGGGCTCGAGCGAGGACGCGGCTGACCGAACTGAACTCAGGCTTCGTGAGAAGGGGACGGATAAAGTCCACATCTACGACGGCTGGGCCTGGGAGGAGACAGCGCCCGACGATAAGCCGGATTGGATGCCCGACGAGATCACGGAGGCGAACGTCTCCAAGAAGGGAATCGACCACCTGGACGAGTAACGCGGATTGTCGGCGATTTCGGGGGGACGAGTCCATGAGTGGCGTCTCTGGCGAGGAGTAACTATCCAGCGACGACGGGTAACTCGGGCCCGGATGGCGATACAGGTCATCGCCCCTGCGGCGCTTTCTCGGAGTTCCACTCGTCGTAGTGGATCAGTTGCTCGCCATCGAGACGGTCACGCCATCCTTGCTCTTGCAGGACGGGTTCAGCAGGAAAGCCGTTTCTGGGATAGCCGACACAGAGGTACGCGACGGGATCCACGTGGTATGGAATCCCCAGCACATCGCGGAGTTCGTGGGGATAGAGGAACGATACCCATCCCACGCCGATACCCTCACTCCGTGCGGCCAACCAGATGTTCTGGACGGCAAGACACGTCGAATAGGCGTCCATCTTCTGCATCGTGTTGCGACCGAGGACGTGAGGCGCGTCACGGGTCGGATCGCAAGTGACGCAAATATTCACCGGTGCATCGGTGATTCCCTCCAGTTTCAACGCGCCGAAATCGGACCGCCGTGGCTCCTGATACCCTTCGCGCGCAGCAGCAATCGCTCGTTCAGCGATCGCTGCAACCTCGGTTTTCGTCTCTCCGTCCTCGATGACGATGAAGTCCCACGGCTGGGAGAATCCAACGCTGGGTGCGTGATGTGCAGCGTCCAGAATCCGCGCCATCGTTTCCTCGGAAACGGGATCATCACTGAACTGCCTGATATCGCGTCGCGCATAGATCGACTTGTAGACGGCTGCTCGCTCATCTGCGGTGAATGAAACCATAATTGTCACGCATCAGTTCTACTTGTATACCAGTTTTGGGACGATCGATCACGAGCACCAGGTTCGTCCCTCACAGCTGTACCTACCGCTTTACCCGCCGTTCGCCGGTCCGGGGCGCGTGAGAGCAATTCACTAGCGATCCCTAGACGGAGGGACACCAGCAGAGAACCCAACAATTGTCGAACCTCTAGGGGCGATAATACGGATTAGGGTAGTACCGCAGCCAGCATACGTTTCATATCTATCTAAGAACTAAGCCTATATGTTTGTATACGTCCAGTACCTCCCGCCACATGAGTACAACTATCCGCTGCTATTCGAGTTCAATTGGGGAACGACACGATTCGAACCCCGCCAATAGTGTGTCAGTCTCAGTAGAAGCACCCCTGACAACGGGGCGGTGATGCGTGTCTATGATCGACGATAAATGGAAGAATCTGATACTCGCGACGCTCATGTTCAATCTGGGGTTTACGATCTGGTTCTCGTTCGCCCCGTTTACCGACGACATCGCCACCGAGTTCGGACTCTCGGTCGCTGAACTCGGGATCGTCTCGAGTGCGGCAGTCGTTGCGGTTCCGGCTGGCCGACTCCTTATCGGGCCACTTACTGACCGCTTTGGTGCACCGATAACGGCCAGTGTGACGCTCGTCATCGTCGGTGTCTTTTCGGTGATCAGCGCGTTCGCACAGACGTACGAGATATTTACGGTCTCGCGAGTCATCGCTTCCCTGGCAGGAATCACGTTCGTCATCGGCATTCAGCACGTTTCTGAGTGGTTTAAAGAGGAGAATCTGGGAACGGCGGAGGGTATCTTCGCCGGTGTCGGAAACGCCGGGGCAGGCCTTGGCGCGTACTTTACGCTGCCGAGAGTCTTCGGTTCCGACTACGCCGGGCCGCTGTTCTCGACGAACTGGCGCGCTGCGTTCTTCTATACGGGACTTATCGCCATCGTTCTGGGACTCGGTTACTCCCTGTTCGGAGATGCCGCAAAGACCGAGGCGAAGCGTCGTGCGACGAGGGAGAGCGCCAGTCTCCGGCGAGTGCTTTACGTGGGCACACGGTACGGCGCGATCGTACTGTCGGCCGCCTACGTGATGACGTTCGGGCTCGAAGTCGCGATGAACGGCTGGCTCGGAACGTATTATCGCGAGGCGTTCGGTCAGGGGGATATCGTGATCGCGGCGACGTTCGCGGCGACGTTCTCGATTGCGGCTGGCTTGCTTCGTCCCATCGGTGGCTACGTTAGCGATCTCGTCGCTCGAACGGAACGGTCCGTGTTGCCGTGGTTCGAGGGTCGCTACCGCGAACAGTGGACGTTTACGATGCTCGTCTTCGTCGTCGTGTCGTTGCTGGTGATGACGGCCGCGGGACTGACCGGCAACATCTACGTCGCGGTCGTCGCCGGGTTTTTCGTCGGCGTCGGCTGTGCGTTCTCCGAAGGAGCGATCTTCGCACAGGTTCCCGCGATGTTCCCGAACAATTCGGGCACCGTCTCCGGCGTCGTCGGCGGGATCGGAACTGTCGGTGGCACCGTCTATCCGCTCGTGTTTGCCGCGCCGTTCCTTCCCAATCTGCACGTCGGGTACGCGGTCGTCGCCGTCACGATGGTCCCCATTCTGGCGCTCTGTTCGTGGGTCTTCCAGCCCCGGATCGCGGAGCGTGCGACCGAGGATGGCCTGGCCGTTGGCGGCGACGAACCGATCGGTGCTGCCAATCCAACGGGAGACGACTAATCGGCGTGGTCGACGTGCTCCGTGGATCCAGGCGTGCCAGCATCGCCGAGTTCAGTATCGAACGAGAGAAGCCCGGTCGATGACGCCGTCTGTTCGAGCGCCGCAGAACTCCGGAGGACCATGCCGCCGAAACCGAGCAGCAGGATCGCCTCGACGTAGATGACGATGAGTTGGCCGACGAAGTCGTCCGCGAGGCTCAGGCTTCCCGAGAGCAGTCCGGTCACGACGAGACCGCCCCACCCGAGGACGAGCAGGTACTTGAGTTTGGTAAACAGGAGCGCTCGTTCGGCCGGGAGCGATCTCGCCGCGCGGGAGATCGGTCCGAACAGCAAGTAGAGCCCGCCACCGAGAGCGCCGAACGTGCCGAGCGTTGCGATCATCGCGAGCGCTCCCTCGAGGAACCAGCTTCCAAGGGTGACCCAAAGCCGACCCACGACGACGGCAACTAGCAGGAGCGTCAGCCGGCGATCGGCACCGGCAACGGCGCAGACGACGGGGATGAGTGCAGCCCACATGACCGTGTAGCCGATGAACCGGATGAAATCCGTCCCGATCCCGGACATGTCGGCGACAGCCATGCACAGATAGGTGATTCCCATCGCGATCGTTGCGACGACGACGGCGTACCCGTACGGTCGAGAGTTCGGGCGAAGCGATCGCGTCCGCCAGTAGAACGCGAGCGCGGCGGCGACGAGCACGACGCTCGACACGCCGAGGAGGGCGAGCGGACCGATCACGATCGGCTCCCTCCGACGAGTTCGAGACGTTCGGGACGGGCGATTCCTGAGATGGTGTGCTGACGGTGCTGTCGCCGACGGCGGATCGAAATGGATGGTATGTCAGTCATCGTATCAGTGTCTGTATCCATATCTGTGGCCGTTCGTATCGAGACGACTCGGCCGTAACTGCGGGGTAGTGAACACGACTGTGTCGACCCCAGATAACTGTTATCGCCGATACCGGGGTGGAAGGCGGTGCCGGACCGCGGCGACCGCGCCGAACACCCCGGCAACGTCGGCACGAACCCCGGGTATTTTCACGTTCTCTCGGCAATGAAATGGCGATGACCGCAGTGACACTCGGCCCCGAAGGGACCTACTCGCACCGGGCGGCACAGTCGATCGCCGACACGGATGCGATCGACTTTCGCCAGTCCGTGACCTCGATCGTCGATGCCGTCGCGAGCGGCGAGTACGACCGCGGCGTCATCCCCATCGAGAACAGCATCGAGGGCAGCGTCACGGAGAGCCTGGACGCGCTCGCCGAGTACGACGTGGCCGTGGTCCGCGAAATCGTCACGCCGATCAAACACGCGCTGCTCGCACAGGGCCCCGACTTCGAGACGATCGCCAGCCACTCGCAGGCCCTCGCCCAGTGTCGCTCCTATCTCGATCGGGAGTACCCCGACACCACCCTCGAAGCCGTCGCGAGCACGGCCCAGGGCGTCGAGTTCGCCCGCGACGATCCCTCCGTCGCCGGCATCGCTCACCCCGCAAACGCCACCGACGACGCCGCGCTCGAGGTGCTGGCCGAGGACATCCAGGATCAGGACTCGAACGCGACGCGATTCTTCGCGGTCGCGCCCGCCGAAGATCGGTCGAAAGGCGGCGGTAAGACGACGCTCGTCGTCTATCCGAACGCGAACTACCCCGGACTGCTGCTCGAACTGCTCGAACCCTTCGCCGACCGCGACATCAACCTCACGCGCGTCGAATCTCGCCCGAGCGGCCAGCGCCTCGGCGACTACATCTTCCACGTCGACATCGAGGCCGGCCTCTACGAAGCGCGAACAAGCGAAGCCATCGCCGAACTCGAAGCGCTCGCCGAGAACGGCTGGGTGCGGCGACTCGGCTCGTACGATATGGAACACGTCGTCGAGTGAGGCTGATTCGCCGACCGCGGACGACGACATCGACACCGACACTGACACCGACCGCAAACTGTTTTCCCTCGTCTCGCGGACACACGACCGGAAACGATGACACTGACAACAGGCGACGACGCGCCGACCGTGACAGCGCCAAACCAGGACGGCGAAGCGGTTTCCCCCGCGTTCGACGATCCGACCGTCGTGTACTTCTACCCGCACGACGACACGCCCGGCTGTACGACCGAGGCCACGCAGTTCCAGCGCGAACGCGAGACCTATCGGGAGGCTGGCGTCGAGGTCTACGGCGTCTCCACCGACGACGTTGCGTCTCACAGCTCGTTCGCTCAGTCGGAAGCACTCGAGTTCGATCTGCTCGCGGACCCCGACGGCGAGGTCGCCGACGCCTTCGGTGTCGACGTGACCGACGGGACAGCCCCGCGGACGACATTCGTCCTCGCCGACGGCGAAATACGGGCCGTCTACGAGAACGTCGATCCGGACGGGCACGCACGCGAGGTACTGCTCGACGCGCTGGACGACGACCTGGTGACGCTGCCGGAGTAGACGGGTCGCGCCGCTCGAAGAACTCGCACGCCCGTTCTGTTGTTTTATCACGGGCAGAATTTATCCACCTCGAACACCTAGGTGGACGTATGCGACGAAACCCGTTCGACGAAATCGAGGAGATGCTCGACCGCGTAAGCAAGCAGGTCGAGGAAGGGATGGCAAGCGGCGGCCTGCAGGTCCCCGGAACGGTACCGGTCGACGTGACCGATACCGGCGACGAGTTCGTCGTGACGGCCGACCTGCCGGGCTACGAGGTCGAGGATATCGACCTGACGCTCACGGAGGGAACGTTGCGACTCGAAGCGAACCGCACCGAGGAAGCCGAGTTCGCGGACGACGAGGGGGAGGGGCGATACCTCCGACACGAACGAACTCGAAAGACGGCGAACCGCAGCATTCGGCTGCCGGAGCCGGTCGACGAGGACGACGTGTCGGCCGGATACGAGAACGGCGTGTTGACCGTTCGATTGCCGAAGGAGTCGGGAAGTGAGGAGTCGAAGCGGATCGACATCGAGTGAGCGGTTGGTGGACGACGACGCGGGACGCTTTTCTCGGTCAGCGGCACGTGCCAAACGTGATAGTACTTTTACCCGATCCGGCATAATACGCAGTCATGAGTTACGACCCGCGGGAACTCGAGGCCGAGTGGCGCGAGCGCTGGGCCGAGTCGGGACGGTACGAGGCCGATCCCGACCGACGAGGGGCCGACGACGCGACGTTCGTGACTGTTCCCTACCCCTATCCGAGCGGCGGGATGCACATCGGCCACGCACGCACGTACACGGTTCCGGATGTCTACGCACGATACCGCCGCCAGCAGGGCGATAACGTGCTGTTCCCGATCGGCTGGCACGTCACGGGCACGCCGATCGTCGGCGCAGTCGAACGGCTCAAAAGCGGCGAGGAGGAGCAGATACACAGCCTCGAAAACGCCTTCGGCGTCCCCGAGTCCGATCTGACGGAGCTCGAAACGCCGATGGGCTACGCACGATACTTCATCGAGGAGGCTGACTGTAGTTACAAGACAGGGATGCGCCGGCTCGGCCTGTCGATCGACTGGCGTCGCGAGTTCACGACGAACGACGAACGCTATTCGAAGTTCATCACGTGGCAGTACGAGGCCCTCAGAGAGCGCGGGCTGCTCGAGAAGGGGCTGCACCCCGTCAATTACTGTACGAACGAGGAACAGCCGGTCACGACTCACGACCTGCTCGAGGGCGAAGATGCGGAATTTCAGGAGTATACCCTGATCAAATTCGAAGACGAGGACGGGGGCGTCGTCTATCCGATGGCCACGCTCCGCCCGGAGACGGTCCGTGGAGTCACCAACGCGTACGTCGATCCCGACGCGACCTACGCCCGCGTGACGGTTGACGTCGCCGAGCAACGCTCTAACGGTTCGGACAGCTCGGACGGCTCGAACGGCGAGGAAGGCAAGGAAGGCGCGGGTGCGTCTTCCGGCGGCGAGGAGTGGATCGTCTCCGCGGAAGCGACAGAGAAGTTGGACCTGCAAGCTCGCAACGTCGACGTCGAGGAGACCTTCGAGGGAGCCGAACTGGTCGGCGAGTGCGTCGCGAATCCGGTCACCGACGAGGAGATCATCGTCGTTCCGGCTAACTTCGTCGACACCGACAACGCGACCGGCGTCGTGATGTCCGTTCCGGCCCACTCTCCCGACGACTGGATCGCCCTCAAAGAGGCGAAAGCGCGGGCCGACGACCTGACCGAATACGGGCTCGATCCGGACGAGATCCAGGCGATCGAACCGCGGGCGATCCTCACCATCGAGGGGTACGGCGAGTTCCCCGCGAAAGACGCCGTCGAGGACCACGGCGTCGAATCCTCGAGCGATCCCGCGCTCGAGGAGGCCACCCGAGAGCTGTACAACCGCGAGTTCCATCAGGGTGAACTGATCGAGGAGTACGGCGAGTTCGGCGGCGAGGGTATCGAGGATGTTCGAGACGAACTCGAATCGCACTTTCAACGGCAGGGAGTCTTCGACGCGATGTACGACTTCGACGAGGACGTCGTCTGTCGCTGCGGCGGCGACGTCGAAGTCGCCGAACAGGAGACGTGGTTCCTGCGGTACAACGACGAGGAGTGGAGCGAGACGGCCCTGCGAGCGATCGAGAACCTCGATGCGATCCCCGAGACGACCCGCGAGCAGTACACCCACACCGTCGACTGGCTCGAAGAGTGGCCCTGCATCCGCAATTACGGGCTTGGGACGCGGTTACCGTGGGACGACGAGTTCGTCATCGAACCCCTGTCGGACTCGACGATTTACATGGCCTACTACACCATCGCCCACCGGCTCGAGGACGTTCCGCCGGAGGAGATGGACCGGGACTTCTTCGAGACGCTGTTCTACGGCGAGGACGCCGTGTCCGACCCCGACCCCGACCCCGACGAGCGCGCGCTGGACCTGCGCGAGGAGTGGGACTACTGGTACCCCGTCGACTACCGCTGTTCGGCCAACGATCTGATTTCGAACCACCTCACGTTCTTCCTCTACCATCACGCGGAACTCTTCGACGAAGACCGGTGGCCAAAGGGGATTACCAGCATGGGTATGGGCCTGCTCGAGGGCGAGAAGATGAGTTCCTCGAAGGGCCACGTCGTGTTACCCGACGAGGCCATCGAGACGTACGGCGCAGACACCGTCCGATTCTTCCTGCTGAACAGCTCCGAGCCGTGGCAGGACTTCGACTGGCGGGCCAGCGAGGTCGGCTCGACTCGCGACCAGCTAGAACGGTTCTGGAACCGCTCCGTCGACGTGATCGAGGAACCCGAAGGCGAGCGAAACCTCGAGACGATCGACCGCTGGCTGCTCGCCCGACTCCAGCGGACCGTCCGTACCGTCACCGACGCCATGGAGCGCTTCGAGACACGTACCGCCAGCCAGCGTGCCTTCTACCGCTTCGAGGAGCACCTCAAATGGTACCGCCGCCGCGTGAACCTCTATCAACGAGGGGCCGACGCATCCCCCGAGCATCGCGCTCCCGAAGTGAGCGCTCGGCGACCGGGCGTCCGCTGGACGCTGCGGACGGTCCTCGAAACTCGACTGCGGCTGCTGGCACCGTTCGTCCCGTTCATGGCAAACGAACTCCACGAGCGCCTGACCGGCGAGCCCGCGGAGGACGTTCCCTGGCCCGAACCCGTCCCCGAGTTCGAGAATCCAACCGTCATCGAACGGGAGCGGCTGGGCAAAGGCGTCCTCGAAGACGTTCGCGATATCATCGCAGTCACCGACACCGATCCGGAGACGATTCGACTCTACGTCGCGGCCGACTGGAAGCGCAGCGTCCTCGATACCGTCCGTGATGTGGGTCCGGATCAGGGTCGAGTCATGGGCGACGTGATGCAAGACGAGGCGTTGCGTGAGAAAGGCGACGCCGTCAACGCTCTCGTCGGCGATCTCGTCGCGTTCGTCCGCGAGCGCGACGACTCGACGCTCGCGTCCCTGTCCGAGATCGACGAACGGGCGGTTTACGAGGGCGCGTCCGGATTCCTCGGCCGCGAGTTCGACGCCGACGTCGACGTCTACGACGAGGACGGTGACCCGGTCGATCCCGACGGCAAGGCGAGCCAGGCCAAGCCGTTCCGGCCGGCGATTCACCTCGAGTAGGACGGCCGCCGGTCGGCCCGGGCGAACGGAACGCGGTCGGTCTCGGAAGCGGTGACGACTAGATGGTACGACGGCTGTTTCTTCGGAACTCCCGCCGAGCGGTAATGCGAAAATATAGGGCGGCGTCGCCCCCACACCTACCTAATGAGCGACGCGGGATACGACCACGCAGCAGTCGAGCAACGCTGGCAGGCCGCGTGGGACGACGCGGACGCGTATCGGACGCCGGACGACGTCGACGATCCGACGTACGTCCTCGGCATGTATCCGTACCCGTCCGGGAAGCTCCACATGGGCCACGTCCGAAACTACACGATTACGGACGCCTACGCCCGATACCGTCGAATGTGCGGCGACGAAGTACTCCACCCGATGGGCTGGGACGCCTTCGGTCTCCCCGCGGAAAACGCCGCCAAGGAACGCGATACGAACCCTCGCGACTGGACTATCGACTGCATCGACACGATGCGCGACCAGATGCGGGCGATGGGCTTTGGCTACGACTGGGACCGCGAAATCGCCACCTGCACGCCCGAGTACTACCGGTGGAACCAGTGGCTCTTCTCCCGGTTCCACGACGAAGACCTCGTCGAACGCCGCGACGCCGAAGTCAACTGGTGTCCACACTGCGAGACCGTCCTCGCCGACGAACAGGTCGAAGGCGAGGCCGAACTCTGCTGGCGCTGTGACACCCCCGTCGAGCAACGCGAACTCGAGCAGTGGTTCCTGAAAATCACCGAGTACGCCGACGAACTGCTCGAGGATATCGACGACCTCGAGGGCTGGCCGAACTCGGTTCGCCAGATGCAGCGCAACTGGATCGGGCGACAGTACGGTGCCGAGGTGGACTTCGAAATCGAAGACCACGGTCCAGTGACGGCCTTCACGACCCGAATCGACACCATCCACGGGGCGACGTTCTTCGCGCTCGCGCCCGATCACCCGATCACCGAGGAGTTGGCCGCGGAAGACGACACTGTCCGCGAGTTCATCGAGCACGAGGCCGACCCGGAGGGCGACGAACCGAACGGCGTCGCGACCGACTTGACGGCCACGAACCCTGCTACGGGTGAGGAGATTCCGGTCTACGTCGCCGACTTCGTCCTCTCGGACGTCGGGACGGGCGCGCTGATGGCCGTCCCCGGCCACGACGAGCGCGACCACGCCTTCGCGGAGAAGATGGGCGAGGAGATCGTTCCCGTTATCGCACCCGAACCCGCCGAGGGCGAGGAGCCGACGGTCCCCGACGTGAGCGAGGACGCGTTCACCGACGACGGCGTGCTGGTGAACTCGGGCGAGTACTCCGGTCTCGAGAGCGAAGCGGCTCGCGAGCGCCTGACCGAGGACATCGAGAGCGCCGAGGAAGCCACGCAGTACCAGCTGCGCGACTGGGGAATCTCCCGCCAACGCTACTGGGGGACGCCGATTCCGGTCGTCCACTGCGAGGACTGCGGTCCCGTGCTGGTTCCCGACGAGGACCTGCCGGTCGAGCTCCCGGAGTTCATCAACACGACTGGGAACCCGCTGGACGCCGCCGAGGAGTGGAAGAAAACGACCTGTCCCGACTGCGGCGGACCGGCTGAACGCGAGACGGACACGATGGACACCTTCGTCGACTCCTCGTGGTACTTCCTGCGGTACGTCTCTCCAGACCTGGAAGACGCCCCGTTCGATCTCGAACGCGCCAACGACTGGATGCCGGTCGATCAGTACGTCGGCGGCATCGAGCACGCCGTGATGCACCTGCTTTACTCGCGCTTTTTCACGAAGGTGCTTGCAGACCACGAGGGACTGGAACACCGCGAACCGTTCACGAACCTGCTCGCCCAGGGGATGGTCCAATTGGAAGGCGAGAAGATGTCCAAGTCGAAGGGCAACGTCGTCTCGCCCCAGCGGATCGTCGAGGAATACGGCGCGGATACCGCGCGGCTGTTCATGATGCAGGCCGCCCAGCCCGAACGCGACTTCGACTGGAGCGAGGAGGGCGTGCGATCGACGAACGCGTTCCTCGCACGACTAAAGGAACTGGTCGAGGACTTCGTTTCGAACGAGCCCGGCGGCGAGGAAGACGCCATCGCGCGCTACGTCGCAAACGAGATCGACGCGACGATCGCCATCGCCGGCGAGAAGTACGACGACCTGACGTTCAACCGTGCGCTGCGAGAAACGCAGGATCTGACGCGGACGCTGCGGAACTACGCCAGTCACACGGAACCACACGCCGAAACCTACGAGCGCGGCC
Source organism: Natrialba aegyptia DSM 13077 (assembly GCF_000337535.1). Taxonomy (GTDB): domain Archaea; phylum Halobacteriota; class Halobacteria; order Halobacteriales; family Natrialbaceae; genus Natrialba; species Natrialba aegyptia. The sequence continues at coordinate 37,938 of NZ_AOIP01000020.1, read as the reverse complement.
TTGCCGCCGTCGTGCGACTGCTCGCACCCGTCGCGCCCCACCTGGCCGAGGAACTGTACGCTGAACTCGGGAACGACGAGTTCGTCGTGGACGCGCCGTGGCCGACCGCGAGCGTCGACCGCGAGCACGTCGACAAGCGCCGGCAGTTAGTCGAGAACACGCGCGAGGACGTTCGAGACATTATCGACGTGGCTGGCATCGAGGATCCCGATGCGATCGAGGTCGTTGTCGCACCGACCTGGAAGTACGACGCCCTCGAAATCGCCGTCGAGAGCGACGCCGACAACCTGATCGGCGAACTCATGCAGGAGTCGCACATCCGCGAACAGGGTGACGTGGCGGCCGACTACGGACAGGACCTGCAGGCGGAGCGCGAAGCGCTGTCGATGACGCTCGGTCCCGAGGACGAACACGACGCCCTCGAGTCTGCGGCCTGGCTGATAGAACGCGAGTTCGACGCGCCCGTTTCGGTCGTGCACGCCGACGAGGTCGGCGAAAGCGTCCGCAAGAACGCAGCGCCGGGGCGGCCGGCGATCGAAATCGAGGACTGATACGGTCTGCTGTAACGATTTACCGGCGCAACTGCAGGACAGGCGCAGTTCCGCTGGAAATGACTGACAGCAGTCCGTATGAATACCGCGCGCTGAACTCGATCGGCGGTCGCTATCGACGGCGCGTTTTGACGGCGGTGCCCGACAGATTGACCCACAGCATGCCCTCTGCCATCTCTTCGTAGTCGAAGGAGGCCCCGACGACGGCGTCAGCACCGAGATCGGCTGCTTCTTCGCGGATATCTGCGATCGCTTCTTCGCGGCCCGTTTCGATTTTTCGCTCGTACGACCCGCTCCGGCCGCCGACGACGTCTCGAATGCCGGCGGCGATGTCGCTCACGACGTTCGCGCCGATGACCGCCTCGCCCGTGACGATACCGCAGTACTCGGTTACTTCTCGGCCGTCCAGTTCGTCCGTCGTAGCGATCGTGATGTCGTCCATACCGACTCGGTCTCATCGGATTATTATAAACTTCGTGGGGCGGTCATCGAAATCGGCATCGATACTGTCCAATAGCGTGAAAGGCGACGCAATTGAAACGTCTGCGAGTACGAACTATACGGCGATAGTGTAATTTATTATCGTCACACCAGTAACGCACTCGTGACCCGTTCCGGCGATCGGCCCCCGGCAGACGGCGATTTGATGGTCCCGCGAGAACTGGCATCGCTGTTGGCGCAAGCAGATGTCGCAGTCGTCCAACTGACCCAGAGCGGCGAGATCATCACCGCAACCGACACGCTCGCCGAGAAAACTGGATACGCCACCGAAACGCTTCGCGGGAGCTCACTGCAATCACTTCTACCGACAGTTCCTGAGCGACTGGAAGCCTTTCTAAGCGGTAACTCGGTGGCCACGAATGTGATTACAGTCCCGCTCACGATACCGACCGCGAACGGCGACACGGCCGTTTTTGACGGCTATTTCGACCGGCCCTCTTCCAGCACGAATGACGGTATCATCGGGACGCTTCATCACCGTTCGGAGCCGTCATCGATGGCAGCTTCTCATCCCGAATGGAGCGGGCCCCACGGCACAGAAACAGCACCGGCAAAAGCCTTCGCAGCTCTCGCCGACGCACTGTCCGACGGGATCATCGTCCTCGATACGGACAGTAAGATCCAGTACGCAAACCCCGCCGTCGAGCGAATCCTCGGCTACACGCCACACGAACTCGTCGGGAGCAGCAAACTCAGTATTATCCCGGAGCGGCTCCGCAAGGCACACCTGCAAGCACTCAACCGCTATCTCGAAACCGGAGGCCGACACATCGACTGGGAGTACGTCGAACTCCCCGGCCAGCACAAATCGGGGCACGAAGTCCTGCTCGGTATCTCGTTGAACGACTTTTTCTTCGACGAGGATCGCTATTTCGTCGGGCTGTTCCGAGACATCTCACCGCGGAAGGAGGCCGAGTACGCACTCCGCGATCGCGAACGCCAACTCAACCAGTACAAAGAGTATACGGACGACATTTTGAACGCAATCGACGACGTGTTCTACGTCGTCGACGCGGACGTATCCCTTCAGCGGTGGAACCAGCGTGTCTGTGAGGTCACGGGATACACCGACGAAGAAATAGCGTCGATGCACGCACTGGAGTTCTTCAACGAGGACGACCACGAGTCGATTACGAACACGATCGAAGAGGTGTTCGAAACCGGACACGCCCGCGTTGAAGCGGACTTACTCACGAAAGACGGCACGCACGTTCCATACGAGTTCATCGCCGCTGCACTCGAGGATCCTGCGGGAAATCCGGTGCTTGCGGGAATCGGGCGGGATATTACGACACGAACGGAACAACGCCGGAAACTCGAAGCATCCAACGAGCGGCTCGAACAGTTCGCCTATGCCGCCTCGCACGACCTGCAGGAACCGCTTCGAATGGTAAGCAGCTACCTGCAACTCATCGAACAACGATACAGCGACGAACTCGATACGGACGGTGAGGAGTTCATCGAGTTCGCCGTCGACGGAGCCGAGCGGATGCGCGAGATGATCGACGGGCTGCTCGAGTACTCACGGGTCGAGACGCAAGGCGAGCCGTTCGAACCGGTCGCACTCGATCGTGTTCTCGAGAACGTCGTCGACGATTTGCAGCTGCAAATCGACGAGTCGAACGCGGAAATCGGTGCCGAGGAGTTGCCGCGTGTGAGCGGCGATCGGAGCCAACTCCGACAGGTGTTCCAGAACCTCTTGAGTAATGCGATCGAGTACAGCGGCGACGAGCCGCCTGCCGTCGAAATTTCGGCCGAGCGGGAGGGATCGATGTGGCGGCTCGCAGTCGCCGATAGCGGGGTCGGGATCGATCCGAACGATACCGACCGAATCTTTCAGGTGTTCCAGCGGCTTCACGGCCGGACCCAACACAGCGGCACCGGACTCGGGCTGGCACTGACGCAACGAATCGTCGAACGCCACGGTGGCGAGATCTGGGTCGAATCGGAGCCTGGCGACGGGGCAACGTTCGTGTTCACCCTGCCGGCGAACACTGGAGACGAGCCATAGCGACCGCACAGCGACGATGATTCGGTGACAGTCGAGCCAAGAGCCGTCACTCCGTACGAACCACAGACACGGATTCGCCGAAAAGAACGCAGTATCCGCTCAGTCCGCCGCGATTTCGAGGTTCGCCTCGTCCTCGGCACCGATTGCCTCGACGACGAGTTCAGCCACGTCGACGACTTCGATGTCGTCCTCGTAGCCGCCGGTCTTGCGGCCGTCTTCGTACATCGTCATGCACATCGGGCAGGCGACGACGAACTTCTCGACGCCGGAACCGGAGTCGGTGTCCTCTAACGCTTCGCGGATGCGCTCCTCGCTCGGCTTCGGCTCTTCTTCGAAGTCCATCCAGAGGCCGCCACCGCCGCCGCCACAACAGAACGAGTTCGCGCGGTTGCGCGGCATCTCGTCGAGTTCACAGCCGGTGGCACGGATGAGTTCGCGCGGGGCCTCGTACTCGTCGTTGTACCGGCCGAGGTGACACGGATCGTGGTAGGTGACGGTGTAGTCGAGTTCGGTGCCGTCGAGGTCGAGTCGGCCCTCGGTGACCAGTTCTTCGACGGCTTGGGTCCAGTGGAGCACGTCGATCTCGCCGTCCGCGTTCCACTCGTCGGTGTACTCGAAGGGCATCATCGGGTCGTCGGCGAACTCCTCGAAGTCGACCTCCGGATACTCGTTCTTGAAGGTGTTGTAGGAGTGTGGGTCGGTACAGACGATTTTGTCGAACTCGCAGTCCGCCCAGGTTTCGACGTGGTGGCCGGCGAGTTCGACGTAGAGGAACTCCTCGCCGACGCGGCGGATGTCGTTGCCGTCGTACTTCTCGTCCTCGAAGAGGATGCCGAAGCTCGCGTCGGCTTCCTGCAAGATGGTCGCCAGCGAGCGAGCGACCTGCTTGTTGCGCTCGTCGTAGCTCGGGTAGTCGCCGACGTACCAGAGGTAGTCGACTTCCTCCTCGCGGGCGTCGGTAACGTCGAACTCGAGGTCGTCGGTCCAGTCGGCGCGGTTTCGGGGGCTGTCGCCGAAGGTGTTGCCGTCCTGCATGACGTTCTGGAAGACGTCCTGCATGGACGAGGACACGTCGCCCTGGTCGGTCATCTGGCGATTGAGTCGGGTGAAGGACTGGAGGTGCTCGATTTCAACCGGACAGGCGTCCATGCAAGCCATACAGGCCATACAGGATTCCATGGTCTCCGTATTGATGACGCTCGTCCCGCCGTCGGCGATGATCGGTTTCTCCTCGCCGCCGGCGTCGAGTTCTTCGCGGTATTTCTTCAGGTCGAGAATGACGTTTCGCGGGTCGAGCGGGCGGTCGGAGGCCTTGGCGGGACAGACAGACGAGCAGCGACCGCACTTGGTGCAGGCGTCCTGGTCCAGGATTTCCTTCCAGGTGAAGTCGTCGATGGACTCGGCGTTCGTCGCGTCTAAGTCCGACGGGACGTTCGGCAGGCGCGTACCGGCTTTCTCGTCGCGCGTGATGACGTTCGCGAACGACGAGAGCATGTGGAACGGCTTGGCGTAGGGAATCCACGCGATGAAAAAGAGAGCGAGCAGCGAGTGGCTCCACCAGAACGCCCAGTGGAGCGTCTCGGCGTTCGCGCCGAAGTAGTCGCCGGCGGCGTAGGTCGCCGGTTCGAGCGCAGCGCCGCTGGTCGGCAGGTCGATCGCCTGCAGGACCATCGCGATGCCGTAGCCGACGAAGCTCACGATTTCGTGGTCCGGCATGCCGGTCACGTAGATCCGCGCGCCCTCGAGGAGGAAGCCGCCGAGGCCGAGGCCGAACAGCGTCCAGATGAAAATGTCGTCCTCGTTCGAGGTGTGACGGCCCCAGAGACGGTGGTTCCGGACCCAGTAGCGCCGGTAGAGCGCCATCCCGATGCCGACGACGAACAGCAGTCCCATCGCGTCGACGATGAACTGGTAGGCCAGGTAGAAGTCGCCCTCCCAGAAGACGATTCCGAGGAATATCTCGGTACCGTACTGTTCGACGACGATGATCGACGTCGCGATGAACAGCGTCAGGAATCCCCAGAGAATAAACGAGTGCATCAATCCGCCGTAGAGGTCCCTGTTGAACTGTTTCTCGTTCGAGAGCACGATCTTGGCGCTACTCACGACGCGGTTCGACAGGTCGGAGACGCGATCGAAGGGATCGTCGTCNTTGAACTGTTTCTCGTTCGAGAGCACGATCTTGGCGCTACTCACGACGCGGTTCGACAGGTCGGAGACGCGATCGAAGGGATCGTCGTCACCCCGCGTGTACCGCCGGACGCGCTGATAGACGCCGTAGGCGAAAACGGTGACGGCGATCGCCACGAGGAGATAGAACAGGACGTAGCCAACGTCACTGATCCCCAGGTAGGTCTCCCGTCCTTCGGCCGCCTGTGCTATGGTGTTCATGTTCAACCACGGGGTGGGGCGTGACTTAATTCTTGCCACACCGCACGACAGGCGATCTCTCCGCCGTCTTGCGGAAATAGTAGTCGAGTTTTCAAGTTTATAATCGTTGTCGATGTTAGATTTGCGCCCACTGCCATCTGGCAACAGCCTTAAATAGACTGCCCTCGGGAGTGTCCACCCATGAACGACAAAACCGAAGAACTCCGGGACATCTTCACCGACGTTACCGACGGCGAAGAGACCATCACCGAATCCCAAGAAAACACCCGCGGCTCGCTCGAACGGGACGAACGGTCCGACGACGAGCGCCTCGAGAGCGTCGTCACACAGCTGCGCGAGCGATACGAGTTCGAAACGCCCCTCGAAGACGAGGAGTTGATCGCGGTCGCGAACGGATTCTACGACGGACGGGACGACGCGACCATCGCGGCCGACCTCGGAAGCGACGCCGAAACGGTCTTCGAGGCCCGCATGGCGCTGCATCTCGTCGGCGAGGACGACGCCGACGAAGTCGACCTCGTCGCGATCCGCGACCGCGAGGAAGACGACGAAACGCTCGCCGAGGAGTACGGCGTTACGGCGGCCGACATCCGCCGCTTCCGCCGCGTCGCCGCGGCCAAAGACGAGTCTCGTGCGGCTAACGACCGCTACCGCGACGAGTTCGACAGCATCCTCGCCGACGCCGACCTTTCGGCGCAGATGGCGACCGACGTCCGCGAGGACGGCCTCGAAGACGCGACCGAGGGAATGGAAACGGACGTCGACTTCTAAGCGGGTCCGTCTATCCCGCGGAATCCGCCGGGTGAGGAATCTTCCCCACTGCGATCGGCTGCTACAGTTTTTATAGGAAGCCGCGCCCAAACCGGTCGTGACCCGTCCTCCCGTCACGTTCAGTGACCTCCGAACCGCCGCTTACTGCCCGCGAAAGTGCTACTACGCCCGTACTCGTGAAACCGACCGCGACCCCCCGCCGGCGGTCGAGGCGATTCGCGACCTCGCAACCCGGTACGAGCACCTGCTCGATGCGTCCGTAACCGAACTCGAATCCGAACCGATCGCGCGGCCACCGGCGGCATACCGGCGGACGCTGGCCGAGACGCGCGATGAACTCGCGGCCGACGGCGATTGGCAGCGGCTCTGTGAGCCGCACGAACGGGATGTGATCGTGAGTGGACGGGACTGTCGCGGCCGCGTTCACAAAGTGCTCGTTGACCCGCTGGAGCCGGTGTTGGTCGCAACAGGCTCGCCGCCGGAGCAGGGGGTCTGGGAGTCTCGGTCGGTACACGCCGTCGCGGCGGCGAAGGCGCTCGCCTGGGAGCACCAGACGCCGGTCGAACGGGTGTGGATCGAGTATCCGGCCTACGGCGTGGTTCGGTCGGTGACGATGACGACGCGCCGGAAGGCCCGGTATCGGCGCGCGCTGCGGACGGTTCGAGAGTTAGACGGCCCGCCGGCGCGGACGGACAACCGCTCGAAGTGTGAGTCCTGCGAGTTCACCTCGGAGTGTGGCGTGCGGACGCGGACGCTGCGGTCGTTGCTGGGATTTGGGTAGTACCGAGGGAGGTAGAAGCTGGATCACGACCACCGCATTATTGTATTCGATATAGAGGGTGGAAATAGCTATACAATGAAAGGATTTCTGCAGAATGGTCTCGTGGATTTGAGGTTGTTGAAGTAGATCGAAATGATGGAGAAGTCGTCCTATTTACTGCAGGTGAAGGGGGGACTCTTTCAACTTTGATGTAGATAGTGTGCCAGACGGATAATCGGTGTGAATCCCACAAGACACACACTATATGTTTAAATACCCCATAGCTACGTAATTAATATACGGGACTATGTTTAGAGATAGTGTATGATTAGAAGGAATTTCTTGGTTGTTGTACTGTCATTTTCTATCGGACTAATAACTATATTGAATCCCATATATCTAAATATTAATTCAGGAGAAGAATATGGGATTACGTATCGTGTTGATGAAATAGAAAATGAATCAATAGCTGAATCAGCACTTCTTTCATCAGAAGAAGTTCTAAATTGTCCCGGGGCGAGAGAATGCGTGTTTGAAGAGGAAGTACGTAACGAAGGGGAAATAGAATATAATGGTAGTATCGATAGAGGGCCATTCTACCCTGTAGTTCAAATTGAAGAGAAGGTCTATCGGCCAGAAAGTGAGATTATCAATGATACCACTACGTTCACATTACAGGAAATCTCTAATATGGAAGCAGTTGAATATACTGCAATCTCATTAGAAGATCGGCCTTCAGAAATAAAGGAGGCTGTTGAAACGGGATCAGTTACTGTATATGATGAAGAAATTGAGGAATTCGAGCAAGGTAGAATAATTGAACAAAATGGAGATTATTACTACAGGACTGGATATAGTTCTGAAGGGAGCCCCTGGATTACAAAGAAGGGTGCGTTTATGATTCAAATAGTTCTTTCCATTATTGGCAGTATATTGGTTGCATATTCTGGTTGGCGTCTTTGAGCAACGAACGCTCTGTCGGCTAGTTGTGATTCATCCTATACGAATATGTCGACAAACTGTTTTCATCCGATCCCATGGCGCGTGGATTCAAGTATCCAACCGACGACCACGGACAACCATTGGGAAGATAATAACTGGGTTCACTGAACAGAAATCCACTCCGAGAATAGCTATAGTGACAGAACGGTGGCTTAAAACAGCGTGTCCGCCGTCGCCGCGCCGACGACGCTGAAGATCGCCCCGACGCTCACCGCTTTGAACGTCGTCGCAACCACTTCAGTCGTCGAGTCCGTCGAGTCGAGAAACGTGTCCGGGGCATCGAACAGGAGCGCGAGGATCGCAACGGATCCGAACGCTACACACATCAGGGAGAGAAACCGGACCGGGACACCAACGACGGTCGCCTCGCGGTCCGGATCGCGCTTCGTATCCGCCTGGTAGAGCGCCCCGTACCCGATGCTACAGACGACGATAACGGTCAGCAGTGACTGAATCCAGTTCATGCTCTCGGCGAGATCCCACACTTCCTGAGTAACGACGAACGGCCCAGCAAGCAGAAAGCCGCCGACGATCTGCTGAGCGGAGTCAGCCGGTCGAAATTGATATCTCATAGCCGTCCATCGGACGGCGGTACCAAAAAAGCAGGTTTCGATAGTCTCGCCAACGGCCAGCCGTTCGGACCGGGAAGGCGTAAGTACGGCCGCGGCGATCCTCAGTGCGTCTCGAACCAGGTTTCGATGTCGTCCGCCAGCGTACCGCGCCGGTGGATCGTCTCATTCGTCGGATCAACAACTGAACTCTCGGTACCGGGCGTCTCGCCGCCGTCGAGCGTGGCTGCAGTCGCCTCCCGGAACTCGGGATCGAGTTCATCGAGACGACGAACGCTGCCGCGGCCGCTGACGTTCGCGCTGGTCGCGGTGATCGGCGTCTCGGCGCGCTCGCACAGCGCGAGTGCGGTCGGGTGATCGGGAACGCGAACGCCGACGCGGTCGCGGCCCGCCGTCAGCACCTCGGGGACCGGCTCGCGGGCTCGACAGAGGACCGTCACGGGGCCGGGGAGGAAGGTTGCCATGAATCGGCGCTCGCGCTCGGTCGCGCGGACGTACTGGAGTGCGGCCGGAACCGACGGAACGGCGAGCGAGATCGGTTTCGAGTGGTCCCGCCCCTTCGCGTCGAAGACGCGGTCGACGGCGTCGGAGTTCAGCGCGTCCGCGCCGAGGCCGTAGACGGTTTCGGTGGGGTAGACGACGAGTTCGCCGTCGCGGATGGCGTCCGCGGCGCGATCGATGTCGGACATGTGTCGATATCGGATACTGGCGTCGTCGCGGCAAAAAGGGTACCGCGTTCCGGTGGTGAAGCGGTGTGGGACGGTCTGTATCTACGCGAGGTCGAACCGCGCTTCGAGGTCGTCGTAGTCGGGGAACTCGGGCCAGTCGGAGGCAACCCAGGCGTCGGTGACCGTCAGGTCGGCGTCGACGGCGAAGACGGCGAGACGCGGTTCGTTGAGGCCTTCCATTCCGTCTAAGTCGTGAGCGATGCCGTAGGCCGCCGCCACATCGTTCGCCGGGTCCGCGAAGATGTCAAAGGGCAGGTCGTTGTCGGCGAGAAAGTCCGAAATCGCGTACGGCGTCGAGGCCGTCACGCCGACGACGCGGTCGGCGCGCTCGTCCCAGTTGCGCTCGAAGAGTTCGTTCCAGACGTACGTGGCCGCGAACGAGCCGATCATCGGCGTGAAGACGAGGATCGTCTGTCCATCGTCTCCGACGAGTTCGGAGAGCGCCCGGTCCGCCCAGAACTCGTCGGAGACGAGCGGCCGGGTGAACTCGGGCGCGTCATCGCCCGGTTCGGGATGGTTGGCGGGACCGAGATCGACGACATCGAACTCGGGCATCAGTCAGCACCTCCGGCGGTTGCGGCCGATTCGCCGGTGTCCGCCCCGTCGCCGTAGGTCGACTCCAGGTAGGCGACGATGTTCGCGCTCTCGGCCATCGTCACGCCGGTCGTCTCGTCGACGACGACCGGGACCGACCGAACGCCGGCGACGCGCTTGACGACATCGCGCTTCGAGTGCAGTGGTTCGACGAACCGGGAGTGGTAGTCGAGATCGAACTCGTCGAGGAGTCGAGCAACGCGTTCACAGTACGGACACCCGTGCAGGCGGTAGAACGTAATCGGCGAATCGGTCGCGTGACTCATGGCGATTGGTTCGTGGAACAAGCGGGTAAACGTGTCGTCAGCGGACAAACGGGGTGGGAAACGTGGTCAAATGGTAAACGGTTAACCGATCCGGTGATAACGCTGTACACCAATGGCGTTGGTTTCGCTTTCCGAGGTGGGTGTCGCGGTCGGGACCGGCATCGGTACCCCTCTCTACACGGTACCGATGGTGGGGCTCGAGGTCGGGCAGTCGACGATCGCCGTCCTCGGCGTGCTCACAATAGTCGTTCTGATCGCCTTCTCGGGGTTTTTCTCGTCCTCTGAGATCGCGATGTTCAACCTGCCCAGACACCGGCTCGAGGGAATGGTCGAGGACAATGTCGAGGGCGCGAGACTCGTCGAGCAGCTGAAATCCGATCCGCACCGGCTGCTCGTGACGATTCTGGTCGGCAACAACCTCGTCAATATTGCGATGTCCTCGATCACGACCGCACTGCTCGGGATCTACTTCGAATCCGGGTTGACACCGGTCGTGCTGTCGACCTTCGGCGTGACCGCGATCGTCCTCCTGTTCGGCGAGAGCGTGCCAAAGTCCTACGCGGTCGAGCACACCGAATCGTGGTCGATCCGCATCGCGAAGCCGCTCAAGGCGACGGAGTATTTCCTCTATCCGCTCATCGTCCTTTTCGACTATCTCACGCGACAGATCAACCGACTCACGGGCTCGACAACCGGTGCGATCGAGTCGCCCTACGTCACCCGCGACGAGATCCAGGAAATGATCGAATCCGGCGAGCGCGAGGGCGTCTTGGAGGAAGAAGAACACGAGATGCTCCAGCGGATCTTCCGCTTTAACAACACCATCGTCAAGGAGGTGATGACCCCGCGACTCGACATGACGGCGGTGCCGAAAGACGCCAGCATCGACGAGGCCATCGAAACCTGTATCCAGAGCGGCCACGCCCGCGTCCCCGTCTACGAGGGTAGCCTCGATAACGTCCAAGGCGTCGTCCACATCCGCAACCTCGTCCGAGATCTCAACTACGGCGAAACCGAAACCGAGGAACTCGAACTCGGCGACCTCATCCAGCCGACGCTGCACGTCCCCGAATCCAAAAACGTCGACGAACTCCTGACCGAAATGCGCGAAAACCGGATGCACATGGCCATCGTCATCGACGAGTTCGGGACGACAGAAGGCCTCGTCACGATGGAGGACATGGTCGAGGAGATCATCGGCGAAATCCTCGAGGGCGGCGAGGACATGCCGATCGAAGAACTCGACGACCGGACCGTGATGGTCCGCGGGGAGGTCAACATCGAGGACGTCAACGAATCACTGGACATCGACCTTCCCGAAGGCGAGGAGTTCGAAACGATCGCCGGCTTCATCTTCAATCGTGCCGGCCGACTCGTCGAAGAGGGCGAAGAGATCACCTACGATGGCGTCCGAATCACGGTCGAAACCGTCGAGAACACCCGAATCATGAAGGCGCGACTGCGAAAACTCGAAACGTACGAGGCCGACGTCGACGAGGCTGAACTCGATGCCGAGACGCAGCCCGAAGCCGAGACGGGTGAACGCGACCAGAACGGGTCCGGATCCGCCGGTGACGGCACCGGAGAGAACGAACAGAACGGAACTCAGCGCACAGACACTGACACTGACACTGACACTGGAACTGGCACACCCGCTACTGACGGAAACGAGCGGGCGCGCTAAGAATCGATTGCGGTCTGGGCTGCCACACTAATTGCGGGCGGCTGTACACTATCGACTCCGTTATCGGTTCGATTCGACGACATCCTGAACTGCAACAGCAACCGCCGGCGGCACGACGAGCCGCCGCGGGCCAGCAACGTACGTGCCATCCCGCTCGATGTACGTCAGTGTCAGCACCGCCACACTACCGACCTGACGAATCGAGACGGCCTCGATCACGTCGAGATCGACCGCCTGCTCGGGATCGTACAGATAGATCGCCCCCTCCTCGCGGTCGAAAGCGCCCACGGAGCGAAGAAACGACGCGAGAACGAGCGCGAGAAGCGCAAGCGGGATCGTTATCGCCGCCAGGCCGGTAAACGGACCGGCACCGATACCGCCGAGCAGCCCGTTCTGCGAGACGACGCGTCCGGCGACCATCAGCGAGACGATGATCGCCATCATCGCAATCGTTCCGAGAGCCGCATCCGTCGCCCGCTCGAGGCCACGCCCAGACGGTGACGAGACCGGAAGCCTCGACGTAAGCCGCTGCAGGCGCTGTTCCGTATTTTCGGTCAGCGCAAACGCGAGCACCGTTGCGATGACCCCGGCCCCAGCCGCAAGGACGACTCCACCGAGACCGAGCTGCAGAGCCAGATCGTACACCCGCCAGAAGGCGACGATAGAAATCGCCGCGAAGAACGTCCCGACGCCGAGCGACCACAGCGCCCACACCGTCCGCGAGGTCGATGCGTCACGCCGCCACCGGATCGGCTCCGACTCGTCTCCGGACGGTGCCGCCGCGTTCGCGTTCGCATCCTCCATGGGTGAACTCGTCGTTGATCGTGTAAAGACCGTTCGATATTCCTCACCCGGGCTGGAAAGCCCGATTCAGCACGGCAAAGCGAGTGCAGCGATCGTCGCCGCTGCATGTCACAGTACACCCGATTGCGACAGCTATGCGGCCGGTGTGAATCGTTGCATGGGTACTCTAGAGCGGGTGATGAGTATCCGACAGCGGTCGTTGCTGGTCACACTGCGCGCAGACGACAACAGGTACAGACATACGGCTCAATTGAAGAACCCATCGTATGAGTGACATATTCGAAAATTCGGTGTATCGCTACGGAATGGGCTAAGCAGCGCTTCGATTTGTGCGTTCGTCGCGATTTCGTACCTGGAGGGGATGACCCGGTTGCTCGTGTTGGGGCTCGCTGCGTTTGAACTCGTACTCTTCCCACAGATGCTGAAGTGGATGGTGACGGCAGACGCGTGATCGAGAAGGGGGTAACGACGGACACCTGCCGGGAACACGGCTACTCGCGAATGGCCCCGTTGCTCGTGCTGGTGCATGGGAACTGATGGATCACAACCAACTGGCAAGCGTTCCAGAGAATAGTTACAGAAGCACTGCCGAGAGAGCCGTGTAGCCGACGAAGGAGACGATAATCGAACCGGCGAGCGAGAGCACCCACGCGAGGACGGTATACCCCATCTTCCGGGCGCTGACGCCGCTACCACTTGCAGCGTAGCCGCTGCCGATGATCGCACTGACGATGATCTCGTTGAAGGAGACGGGAATGCCGAACAATACTGCCGTCTGTGCGATCATGAACGACGGAATAAGCGCGGCGATCGACCGCCGTGGACCGAGCGAGGAGTAGTCCTGTGAAATAGCCTTGATCATTCGCGGCGCACCGGTCCACGATCCGATGAGGAGGCCGACGCCGCCGCCCAGAAGCAACGCGAGAAGCGGGAGACCGACATCTTCGGAGAGCGGAATCAGCGGCCCGATTGCCAGCCCGACCTGACTGCCGCCAGCCGAGAATGCGACGAGCGCCCCGAGAACGAGCAGGAAATGTCGTTCACCGCGTTCGACGCTGCTGCGCAGATCGGCGGCGACGATTCCACCCCACAGCAGCGCCACGAGTCCCGTCACGGCGAGCATACCGACGAGTTCAGGACCGGGTGCCCAGTCGCTTGCAGCCCGTGCGATAGACGCGCCGCCGGCGCTGTCGGGGTCGAGAAAGGCGAACTCGATGTTGGCTATGAGGAGGCCAACGAAGGCGGCGAGGCCGACGATCAGGGAGGGTTCTGCGATGGGTTCGCTCCGGAGGAGCCGGGCGATACCGTAGGCGAGACCGCCGCCGACGAACGGCGTGAGGACCCAGAGCGTGGCTATTTCGACGTATTTCGGCCACGCGGGATCGCCGCCCATCGCCAGGCCGACGCCGACGACGGCACCGGTGACGGTGAAGGCGGTGGCGATGGGGTAGCCGGCGAAGACGCCGATGGCGACCAGTCCGGCGGCGATGGTCAGGGCGATCGTCGCGGCGCTCGGCGAGAGGATGACGCCGCCGATGAGTTCCCTGCCGACCGCTTCGGAGACGTTTGCACCCTGGACGACGGCGCCGATGAATCCGAGGAGTCCGACGAAGAAACCGGCTCGCATCACCGAAATCGCGTTGGCACCGACGGCGGGAGCGAACGGCGTCGAGCCGCTCGAGCCGGCACCGATCGCCCAGGCCATAAAGAGGCTGGCGAGGGCGGCTACCAGAAACGTCGCGACCGTCGCGGGTTCGACCATCTACAGGGGATTCTATTCGCGGACCCTACAAGTGTGTGCCGGCCTGTAGATAGCTGATGTGGCCGAGACACACAAAGGCTCAGTTCGTCGTGAACTTCGACTGATCATCGGCCTCCGGCGGCGGCTCCGCCCCCTCGATCGCCTCGGCAGCGCCGGTATCCTTTTCGACTTCGACGTGCCAGCGGTCGACTTCGTCGTCGAGTTCAGCGAGGCGGTCGGAGACGGCATCTTTCAGACCGTCGTCGTTGACGTTGACCTCGAAGACGAACTGTTCGCCGTTGTCGCCGTTGCGGGCGGATTGCTGGACGTTGGCGCTGATGAGTTCGTTGTCGAAGTAGTACGGTGCGAGTTGGGTCATCACGTTCTGGTAGACGGTGTCTTCGACGCGGCGGAGGGCCTTGCGGCCGGCGGAGTCGGCTGCGCGGGCGACGTAGTCGATCGATTCCTTCCAGTTGTCGACGGCGGCCTCGGGGTCGTCCTCCTCGAGTTGCTCGTAGGAGGTGGTGAGTTTCTCTCCGGCAGTTTTGATGTCTTCGTCGGGGTCTTTGCCAGCTTGTTCGCCCGTTCCCTCCTCGACGCTCGCCTGGTCTGCAGTCTTCTCGCTGACGTCGGCGTCGAGCGTCTCGTGTGCCTTGGGTCGCCACTCGTCCCACTCTTCGAAGGCGCGAGCGAAGTGTGCGCCGTAGTCGTGTGCGGGATCGTGGACACCTTCGTCGCGCAGCGCCCGGGTAATGCGTTCGCCGTGTTCGACGACGTCGCCCCAGTCGCCGCGAACTTTGAATCCCGAAATGCTCTCTTCCATTCGAGTGAGCGGGTAGTAGGAGATGGACCGGCATAAACTTCTCCGCTGCGTGTCAGCCCCTTGCAAGGGCGTGTACGCGACATCGTCGCCGGTGATCGACACTGTGAACTACCCCGCGGGTGGCCATACGAGTATGCCAATCGAAGACCGGGATGACGCGTATCTCGTGACACACGCACTCGCGAAACACACGCTCTCGCAGCTTCGAGACATCGAAACCGAGCAGGTCAGTTTCCGCAAGGGCCTCGTCAAACTCGGCCGCATCTGCGGCTACGAGATCATCGACGGCCGCATGGAAACCGAGTACGTCGAGATCGAGACGCCCCTCGAGACCACGATGGGCGAACGGGTCCGCGGCCTCGACGACGTCGTGATCATCAACGTTCTGCGCGCGGCGACGCCGTTCGTCGAGGGACTCCTGAAGGCGTTCCCCCGCGCCCGACAGGGCGTCATCAGCGCCAGTCGCAACGAGGAGGCCGGGCGCGCGGAGGACGGTTCGTTCCCGATCTCCGTCGACTACGTCAAACTCCCCGAGATCACCGAGGACGACACGGTCATCATCGCCGATCCGATGCTCGCCACCGGCTCCACGATGTGCACCGTCCTCGATCACGTCGTCGAGAACTCGTCCGACCCGGAGAACCTGATCGTGCTCTCTGCGGTCTCCGCGCCCGAGGGCCTCCTGCGGGTCGACGACGAGTTCCCCGAGACCGACCTGTTGACGGTCTCGATCGACGACCGACTCGACGACGACGGCTTCATCATCCCGGGGCTGGGCGACGCCGGCGACCGGGCGTTCCGAACGACCTGATCGGCGCGCGGACCGCGACACTTTTGCGCCTCGCCGGTAACGGGTCAGCCATGCCCTACAGCGTCGTCGATCCGGACGAACTCGACGCGGTCGGGGATCGGCCCTGCGACTGCCGGCGGGTGAGCGAGACGGCCGGATTGGAGAACGTGGCGATCAATCACTTCTCGGCGGAGCCCGGCGAACAGCTGCCGCTTGCGTATCACTATCACGAGCAACAGGAGGAGGCGTTCGTCGTTCTCTCGGGACCGCTCCACGTCGAAACGCCCGACGGCGAGTTCAAGGTTCCCACGGGGGCGACGTTCACGGCTCAGCCTGCGTCCCCGCACCGAGCCTACAATCCGGCCCGCGCGGACGAAGCGATCGAAGTGATGGCGATCGGTGCGCCGCCGGCCGCTGACGACGCGGTGCAGTACGATCCGGACAGCCGAGACGAGTTCAACCGGGACGAGTGAACGGACGGGCGGTAGGTCACTCGCTGCGCCCGCAGGTATCGATCCCGAGAAGGGCGTTTATCGGGCACCGCTGGATGACGGCCGTCGCGAGGAGGTCGCTCCCGGCGATGAACGCGAGCGTGCCGGCCGTTTTCTCCCGATTTCGGTACCCGATGAGCAGAAGGGCGAGCCCGAGCGTACCGCGAAGGAAGCGATCGACGCCGCCGACGTTTCTGTCCATACCCGATCGAACGCGTGCCTGACCCGTAGGAGTAGCCCCTGTGAACGCGCGGTCGGCGATGAGGGCGGATCGATGATCGATCGCCGGACAGCGAGGGCGGCTACATCCGCCGTTCGTCGCTCGTCGCTCGTCGCTCGTCGTTTATCGTTCGTCGCTCGTCATCCGTCACTCCTCGTCCGACTCGTCCGACTCGGCTAGCCCGCCGGACAGACCTGCACCGCGCTCGCGCTCGAGCGCCGGCCGGGCCTCGCGCGAGTCGGCGTAGCCGTCGAACCAGCGGACGAGACGTTCGAGGCGATCCACGACGTGACCGGGCTCTCCGGACCGTGAGAGTTCGTGTCCCTCGCGCGGGTAGCGGACCATCCGGGTGTCGACGCCGTGTTTCTGCAGGCCGAGGTAGAACAGTTCGGCGGTGTTGGCCGGCGTGCGGTAGTCGCGATCGGAGTGAAGCACCAGCGTCGGCGTCTCGACCTCGGCGACGTGTGCTACCGGCGAGTTCTCCCAGAGGAAATCGGGTTCGTCCCAGGGCGTCGCGTCGAAATCGCCCTCGATCAGTTTGAACGCGTCCGTCGAGCCGTAGAAACCGGTGAGGTCGTAGACGCCGCGCTGGGAAACCGCCGCCCGGAAGCGGTCAGTTCGGGTGACCGTCCACGCGGTCATGAACCCGCCGAAGCTCCCCCCGGTGACGAAGGTCTCGTCTTCGTCGACGAACTCGCGCTCGCAGACCGTCTCGACGCCCGAGAGCACGTCCGCGAGGGTAACGTCGCCCCAGTCGCGGTCGATCGCCGTCGCGTGCGCCTCGCCGTACCCCGTCGAGCCCCGCGGGTTACACCAGAAGACGACGTAGCCCTGCGCCGCGAGCGTCTGGAACTCGTGCCACATCGTCCCCGCAGTCGTCCACTGGGCGTGCGGGCCGCCGTGAATCTCGACGACGAGCGGATACGTCTCGTCCGGCCCGCCCGCGGCGTCGGCGTCGAACTCTGGCGGCGTCAGGAGCCAGCCCTGAATTTGCGTCTCCGCTCCGTCGCCGTCGTCCCCGCCATCGCCGCCCTTGACGCCGTCATCCGTACCACCCTCCGCACCGGCACCGTCACCAGTACCACCATCGGCGACGGCACCGCCCTCGAACCAGACTTCTTCGGGCTGGCGCACCGCCCGGTCCGCGAGCAGATCGCCGTTGACGCGCGTCAGCCGGTGGGTCTCGGTGCCGCTTCGCGTCGTGACGAACACGTCGCCGGGATGATCCCACTCACTCTGGACGAGGGCCACCGCGTTCTCGCCGACCGAGAAATCCGCGACCGTAACGCCCTCGCCGTAGACGCGCGTCGGCTCCTCGCTGCCGACCTCGTCACTCGTCCCGTCATCAGCACCGGCTCCCATCCCCGCGCCGACGGCGACCGACCAGAGCACCCGCGATCCCGTCTCCGGCGTCGTGAAATACAGCGACTCGCCGTCCGGTGCCCACGCGAAGTCACAGCGGTGACCGATCGTCCGATCGAGCGACGCCGTCGGCGTCGTCTCCGTTCCCGTCTCCCGATCGTGGACGCGGACCTCCGTCTGGCGCATCGAGGACCGTTCCGCCGGAGTGAACTCGAACGCAACCAGGCCGTCCGCCGTCGCCGCGAGTTCAGTTGCCCAGCCCGTCGTCTGCGCAAAGGCCGTCGCCTCGTCGGTGTCGAGGTCGTGCTCGTACAGGTCGTAGCGGAGCGAGTCGTCGGGGTGGACGCCCTCGGCGGCGGTTTTGACCGCGTAGTAGATCGTGGCGTCGTCGCCCCAGGTCGGGCTGATGTGGTCCTCGTCGCCGTCGATGAGGCGCTCGATGGCGTCGCCGGTCCCCGCCTCCCGAGGATCGGCGTCGCGTTCGAGCGCCGTCTCGACGTCCAAAACGTACGCGTGGCTTCGTCGGCCGTCCGCGTACTCGGTGTCGGCGCGGTAGACCATGCGGTCGATCACGCGCGGGTCCGGCTCCGCGGGTTCGTAGTCGGGATCGACCGCGAGGTCGCGGTCTTCCGCGCGGTCGTCGGCGGTGACGCGCTGGGTGAAGAGCAGCCGCGAGCCGTCGGGGCTCCACTCGAGTTCGGTGACGCCGCCGACGACGGACGTGAGTTGGCGGGCCTCGCCGCCCGTCGTGGGGGCGACCCAGAGTTGCTGTCGGTCGTCGGCCTCGCCGCGGGTGCTGACGAACGCGAGGCGATCGCCGTCGGGGCTAAAGCGGGGCTGGCTATCGACGCCCTCGCTGATGGTGAACTGGGTCGGTTCGTCGCCGCCGACCGGGACGACGAAAATCGTCGCTTCGTGGGATCGGTCGTCCGTCGGCGTTCGGCGGACGAACGCCACCCGTTCGTCGTCCGGCGAGAGTCGGGGTTCCGAAACCTGCCGCAAATCGTAGTAATCGGCTGCGGTAATGGCGTTCATGTACGCTGTCTCCGGGAGGAACGTAAAAGATGTTCGCGTTCCGGTACGTCGTACAGGAAGAAGTCGAAGAGAGGGAGGTCGGCGGTGGCATCAACAGTTGGAAGTAAGAGGTTCACACGGAGCGTGATCGAGAAGACAGTTGAGCGTGCCGTCCCCTGGGACACGTCTCTGGTTCAGAAGCCGAATCAGAGTTCAGCGAGTACCGTATCGGCAGCCTCGAGATAAGACTCGAGGTGGGCCTCGTCGTGAGCGGCCGAAAGGTGGTGGCGCTTGTACGGGTTCGGCGTGAAGAAGTGGCCGCGCTCTCGCATGCCCGCCGCGAACGCGTGGAAGCGCTCCTCGTCGAGTCCGAGAACGTCCTCGTAGGTACGGGGTTCGCCACGCACGCCGAATTGAACGCTGAAAATGCTCCGGTGGCCGACAACCCGGCCGTCGACCCCGTGGTCCTCGAGTAGGTCGGCCAGCCCGTCGCGATAGCGGTCACCGAGGTCGGTCAGGGACGCCTGAACGTCCTCGGCGACGATGGTGTCGATAGTCTCGCGTGCAGCGGCTAGTCCCGGAAGACTACCCGAATACGTCCCGCTGATGACAACGCCGGACTCGTTGTCACCGCCCGCCTGGGCGAGTAGATCTGATCGGCCACCGACGGCCGCCACGGGATACCCGTTGCCCAAGGCCTTCGCGACGCAAGTGAGATCGGGGGTAACGTTGAC
Organism: Natrialba aegyptia DSM 13077; assembly: GCF_000337535.1. GTDB lineage: Archaea > Halobacteriota > Halobacteria > Halobacteriales > Natrialbaceae > Natrialba > Natrialba aegyptia. The sequence goes on along the minus strand of NZ_AOIP01000020.1, from coordinate 18,131 downwards.
CTCGCCCTGAACGCCGTGTGGCGAGTGACGGAAGCCGCTGATGACCTCGTCGAAGATCAACGGAACGCCGTGGACTTCGGTCACCTCGCGCAGCGTCTCGAGGAACTCCGTTCGCGGGTGGAGACAGCCGACGGAGTGGGGAACGGGCTCGAGGATGACCGCCGCGAGGTCGTCGCTGTGGTCGCGAACGATCCCCTCGACGGCGTCGGGATCGTTGAACGGAGCGACAAGCGTGTTCTCGACGGCTGCCGGGAGCATACCGTCGGACTCGGGATAACGCTCGCCGACGCGGTCGGCGGGTGGATAGACGCTGACGTCGACGTAGTCGTGCCAGCCATGGTAACAGCCCTCGAATTTTAGCACCTTCTCGTTACCGGTGGCGGCTCGGGCGAGCCGGATCGCGTGATAAGTGGCTTCACTGCCGCTGTTGCAGAAGTTCACCATCTCGACGCTGGGTACGAGGTCGACGAGGCGTTCAGCAACCTCGACCTCCAGCGGTGTTGTGCCCGCACCGTACAAGACGCCGTCGTCGATAGCCGCTCGGGCCGCCGCGTCGACATCCTCGTGAGCGTGGCCGAGGATGATCGGGCCGAATCCGAGGTGGTAGTCGGTGTACTGCTCACCGGCGACGGTCGTCAGCGTGGCACCCGACGCCGACTCGAAGGCGACATCCCCCGTGTCGTACGCCTGTGCCCGCAACCCGGTCTGTGCACCGCCAGGGATTATCTCGCGTGCGCGGTCAACGATCGGTTCCATTCGGTTCGTGTTCGTCGAAAAATCGCCTTTCACTCCCTCCGCAGGGTTGATTTCGTCGGATTCCGTACGATCGGAATCGGTCACAGTGCCCACCCCGACAACGGCACCGTTCCGACCGCGGAGGCCGATCCCGGTTTGTAGCGATCGGGTCGAAGCGAGGAGCGGATGATTGCGTCCGTCCGAACCAATCCAACCCCAATTTTCCCACTCGAGTTGCACAGAGATGTAACCTCAGATGGGTGACGTCGTACGGTTTCAGGGCTGTGTCTGTCGCGTGGATCCGCGATTCCGACCGTGATATTCCGCGCACCGTGTATCATTTATCGGAATTTAGGGGTGTTCAGTCGTCGTTCGTCGCGCTAACGGCTTCCTCACTGAACTCGGCGGGGGCGTCAGCCCACACGCCGGATGTGAGGTCGATCGCATCGTTCCACTTTGCAACGACCGTCGTTACCGCCATATCGCCGGCGATGTTGTTCATCGTCCGGAGGCGGTCAAGCAGCGGATCGATACCCGCGATCATCCCGATCACTTCGAGTGGAAGCCCGACTTGAGTCAACACCGCGGTCATCATGACCAGACTCGCGCTGGGAACGCCCGCAGTGCCGATGCTCATAAGAAGCGCGGTCAGCAGAATAGTAAGCTGTTCGACTAGTGTGAGTGAAGCACCGGCGATGTTCGCAGCGAAGATGGCGACGATGCCGAGGTACATCGCCGTGCCGTCCATGTTGATCGTGGCTCCCAGCGGGAGCGAGAAACCGTATACGCGCTCTTTGATCTGGAGGTTCTCGTCGGCGTCCGACATCGAGATGGGGAGCGTCGCGGTGGACGACCGAATACTGAGTGCCGTAATAAGTGCCTCCTTGATGCCGCGAAGGAAGTCGACGGGTGAAACGCCAACCGCACCTCGAATGATGACCAGGAGGTAGACCAGCGCGATCTGAAGTCCGATGGCGATCGCGAGCGTCATCGAGAGGGAGAAATACGCTCCGATGGCCTGGGCACCGACTTCTCCGAACAGCGCCGCCATCAGCGCAAATACGCCGAGGACGCCGAATTCCATGACTCCCCAGACGATTTTGAACATAACCTCTGCGCCGGCATCAACCACGTCGAAGATGGTGTCGATGCCGTTCCGGACGGCCGAGTCGGGTTCGACTTCCGCTCGGACCATCGTCATCCCGAGGCCGAAGACGAGCGTGAAGAAGATGATCGCGAGGATGTTCCCCTCCGCCATCGCAGTGATGGGGTTTTCGGGGACGATATTGAACACTTGATCCGTCAGCGACGGCGTCTGTCCAGTCTGGACGTCCGTCTGCTCTAAGGTCATCCCCGTCCCGGGATCGATGAGATTACTAACGCCAAGTCCCATTCCGATGGCAACGGCGGTCGTGGCGAGATACAGGAGCACGACCTGTCCGCCAATCCGACCCAGGTTTTTCGGGGACAGTTCCCGCGTCGCCATCAACAACGTGAAAATGATGATCGGAACGATGATCATCTCGAGCAATCGGACGAACAAGTCACCGATCGGCTGGAGTTCCATCGCCGGCTGACCGACGGCCAACCCGACGATAGCGCCGAGAACGAACGCTACTCCGATCCGATAGACAATCGGTACCGATCGATATTGTCTCCATAAGGTCATGAAGAATCCAGTCATACTCTCATGTGGTAGGCTCTTGAAATCAGGTGATAATACTTCCGAAGTACAGAGCGCACATGCCTTACGGTTTTACATGTGGGAGAGAATTTACGTGGTTCCTCCAATTCTACTGGTGGTACCCGAGATCCCGCTCTTGATTCTCGAGGGAGTGCTCGCCGTCGCCGGTATCAACCTGTCACTGACGAGTTCCGGAATCACCCTGTCGCTCCGCGGACTCGGGTTGGCGATGCTCGTCGGCCTCACGAATCGGAACCGATCGCGCGGGACCACGACGGGTACCGCCGACCGCTCCGCAGCCGTCGCCGGCGAGGTCTGAGACTGGTCAGCTCCGGTACACATATACCCTCGATTCGCGTACGGAAGCGTATGAACGGTCGTTCATCCGCAGGGGAAGCTGACGGCGGTACTGCCACGGCATCCGTCTCTGCTGCGATGGAGCGACGCATTCTCGCGGGCTACATCGGCGTCGTCTTCGCAGCGGTGGCGTTGACGGGTGCAACGGCACTGAACGGTGATACCGCTGTCCTCGCCGGTGTGACCCTCGTCGGACTCGTCGTCGGGATCGGTCTCGGTACCGCCGTCCACCGTCGCTTCCACGACCTCCCGGCCCGACTGGGCCGCGGCCGAGTTCAGCGAGCCGCGCCGTTCTTTCCTATAGTACCGTTCGGGCTCGTCGGCCTCGCCTCGGTGCTGGGTCCGGTCGATACCGAACTCGGACTCGTGGCCGCCGCGTCGACGAGCGCGCTCCTCGTCGCCGGATACGTGCTGCAGGGTGTCGCCGAGACGCGGTACGCCGCCGACAGAGCGCACGGCCGTCCGATCGCGGCGTGTCGCTGGCACCCGCCACGCACGCCAAAGATAGACGCGCTTTTGCTCGTCGCCTGGCCGGCGCTTGGTGTCCTCAACGCGGCCGGCGGGAACTGGCTCACCGCGCTCGGCTGGGGGACGCTCGGACTCTGCTGGCTCGTCGGCGGGTTCATCGAGGGCCGATTCCGCGTCGGCGAAACCGGAACGGACCCCGAGATCCGGCTCTACGAGAACGGCCTCGTCAAACAGCGACCCTACACCAGCAGATTCGTCCCCTGGGACGAAATCGATCACGTCCGCCTGCGCGACGACGAACTCGTCTTCGATCGCGGGCTGTTCGACGTGCGTCTCGACCGCGAGTCCCTCGACGCGCCGGAAACGATCATCGCGACGGTCGAACGGCGGCTCTCGGATCGAACGACGACACTGCCCTAAGCCGAAGAACATCGTCCCGCTTCGAAGCGCTGTACCCGTACCCTTACGCCGACTCGAGTTCGGCACGCCCGCTCGTCGCACTTCGAATCCGATCACGGAAGGCGTCGGCCGCCGCGACCGGGACGCGAACGACGAAGGAAACCTCGGCCTGGTAGTCCGCGTCGAACTCGTAGCCCTCGCTTTCGATGATGCCGCGGACGGTGCCCGAATCGTCGTACTCTACAGTGATCGAGACGCGTTCGTGGGGGCGCTCCTCGACGACCCCCGCCGCGTCGACGGCGTCTTTCACCGCGCGGGAGTACGCCCGGACGAGGCCGCCGACGCCGAGATTCGTCCCGCCGTAGTACCGCGTCACGACGACCGCGCAGTTCTCGATCTCGCGCTGCGCGAGGACGTTGAGCGCCGGCTTGCCCGCCGAACTCGAGGGTTCGCCGTCATCGTTTGAATACTCCCGGAGAAGGTCGCCGTCGGCGTCCGCGCGCACCCGGTAGGCGGGGACGTTGTGCGTCGCGTCGGCGTACTCTTCGCGGATCGCATCGACGAACGCCTCGGCGTCCGCGACGGATTCGACCGGGCGCGCGTGGCCGATAAACTCCGAGCCCTGGACGACGAACTCGGCGGTCGCGGCCTCGGCGATCGTCGTGTAGGTGTCATTCACGGTTTTACCTCGCACAGTCGATCGGGTCGCTCACTGTACGCTCACTGTAACTCGATCTTCCGCACGAACTCGAGGTCGCGAAGCTCTGTGATCGCCGCGCCCGAAACGTCCTCGTCGGTTATCAGGTACAGCCGCGGCTCGTCGGTGAACTCGGGGTCCTCGCTGATCGTCTGGCGAATCGAGATGTCGTTTTCGGCGAGCGTCCCCGTCACCGCGGCGACGATCCCCTTTTGCTCCGCGTTGTCGACGGCGATCGAAAGCACCGTCAGATCGAGCACGGGTGCGAGATCCATCAGGCTCGGCACCTGCGAGATGTTCTGGAAGATCCGCCGGAGTTCGGGATCGTCGAGGATCGCGTTCGTCGTCGAGTCGACGACGCGGCGATCGACATCGATCTCGCGAGCGATACCGGTGTTCGGGATCTCGATCCCGCCCGAAACGACGCGACCGTCGTCGTTGACCGAAAAGCCACGCTCTAACAGGAGTCGAATGACTGCTTGCTGGCTCGGGGACCCCTCGAACTTCCCCATTATCTCGTCGAACATTCGTTGGTGAGTATACGCGTGCCCAGGTATAATGGTCGGTGATTGACGCTCGGTCACAACGAGTTCAGCAGTCGAGGTGACGGGACGCGTCGATACCGTCACGATGCAGAGCGGTCGACACCGTTCAGCAAACTCGACCGCCGCGCCACCCTGTGTCTGACGGACGTTTTTACCACTTCGAACGAGACGGTATTCTATGCGCGCGCTCAACCACTGTGACTTCTGTGCCAGCGATGCTGCCGGCACCTACGAGGTCATTCCCGCTGAACTCGATCCGACGGAGGCCGAACAACGCCGCGTGAGTCTCTGTCCGGACTGCAAACGCCGTCTTGGAACCGTTCTCGAACCGCTCCTCGAGCGGCTCCGAAGCGACACCGTCACCGACTCACACCGGTCACACAGCGACGCTGAAACGGCCGAGGCCCCGGCTACTGACGGGACTGGGAGCGACGATTCGAGTACGAAGAGAACTCCTCCAGAGAGTACGAGTTCGGAAGGCGCGGTGAACTCGGATTCGGGTTCAGATTCGGATTCGAACTCGGAGACGGATTCGGACGCAGAATCGGACGCGCCACCGGCAGAGCGCTTCGAAACGGGAAACGAGATTACGTTCGACGAGCCGTCAGAGGAGACATCGGGTTCCGGAGATGCGACTGGCGAGACGGACGAAGCGACGGCAGAACCAGCCCAGGAATCGAATCCAACCGAAACCGAAGCCAAGTCGACAGCCCGATCCGAATCGACGCGAGCGGCCCCAGCATCGCCGCGAGCCTACACCAAGGTCATCCGCTTGCTTCGCAACCGCGAGTTCCCGATGGGCCGCGAGGCCGTCGAATCGCTGGCGGCCGGGGCCTACGATCTCGAAGCCGAGGAGGCCGAGGAGATAATCGAACACGCACTCGAACGCGACGAGTTCGTCGAGCGCGGCGAGGAGTTGCACCGCCCGTCGTCGTAGTTCGTCGGTGATGGGGCCTCGCGCTGCATTTCACTTAGTCGGTCAACGTGCCCTTCGTACTCGGGGTTCCCTCGCGTCGGTCATCGAGCCGCGTCGCGTCGTCGAGCGCGCGCGCCAGCGCCTTGAACAGCGCCTCGACCTCGTGGTGGGCGTTCTCGCCGCGAACGCCAGCGTGCAGCGTCAGTCCCGCATTCATCGCCAGCGACTCCGCGAAGTGACGCGCCATGTCGCTGGTGAACTCGCCGATCGCCGCCTGGGAGAACTCGCCGTCGAAGTAGAATCGGGGGCGACCGCTCACGTCGACGACGGTCGACGCGACGGCTTCGTCGAGCGGGACGCGCCGGTCGGCGTACCTGACGATGCCCGCCCGATCGTCGAGTGCCTCATCAAACGCCGTCCCGAGGACGATCGCCACGTCCTCGACCGTGTGGTGATCGTCGATATCGAGGTCGCCGTCGCACTCGAGTTCGAGATCGAAGAGGCCGTGGCGGGCAAAGGCCGTCAGCATGTGATCGAAGAAGCCGACGCCGGTTTCGACCGCGGCTGTGCCGTTGCCGTCGACGGACACCGTGCATTCGATCGTCGTTTCGGCCGTGTCTCGTGTGACGGTCGCGCGTCGCTCGCTCATGTCGAAATGGTTGCGTTCTCGGTACAAGGGGATTGCGCTCGGTTGCGACGGAGAGTATGCAGCGGCCACGAGCGATCGGTGACGGAGAATGGAGCAGCTATAACGGACCGTTCCACATGTCATGACAAATATCGTGAGACAGATTTAGAGGCGCTTGTAAAATTTTTACGCAGTTCTAAAGATGTTTCGAAGGGTAGTATTACCATCATTACGGGCGTGAAACGGACCGAAACGAGACCAACCGTCTGACGGTTATATGCTATCCTGAGTGAATGTCGTTACTACGAAGAGGTGACCCGTCACAATGTCCAACTCCCCCAGCCCCTCCCCACTGTCGAACGACTCCCTGTCTCCAGCAGGGTCGGAGTCGAACCAAAACAGCGATCCGGCGCGCAGTCGATTCATCCACTCGCTCAAGGGATCGACGCAGTTTCTGTCGTTCTGGATCGCCGTCGCCCTGCCGTTCGTCCACCTGCCGCTGTTGACGCAGGGACTCGGCAATCCGCGGATCACGCTCGTCTTTCTCGCCCTGCTGGGACTCAACGTCCTCGCACTCTATATCGGACGTGATTACAACCAGTCGTGACCTATCTGGCGCACAGATTGATCGATTGCAGACCCGATACATCGTCGAATCAGTCGCCGATCTAACCGGATTATAATTCCCGAACGACAGCGGTCATCGGAGGGCACACCTGCTGGGCGTGGCAGGGGGACTCCTGCTGGTCTCTTCCGAACGGATTATGACCGTCCCTCTCGCAGCGTTTCCTACTGAATGCAGATTCGCGTCGACTGGCGCTCGAGTTGTAGCCTCACCGGAACGGTGCTTCGATGGCTTGCCGTCCCCCTCGCAGCCCCGCTCGCCCTCGCCGTGATCGACGGCACCGACCTGCGACCGTTTCTGGTCGCCATCGCCATCACCATCGCAGTCGGCTTCGCGCTCGAACAACTGCGCGACGACCGTGAACTCGGCCAGCGAGAGTCGTTTCTGATGGTCGCGTTCACCTGGCTCAGCGTGGCCCTTATCGGCACGATTCCGTTTCTATTCACCGGCACAGCGTCAGGCGGCGAATCCTCGTTTGCCGGCATCTACGGACCGCTTAATGCGTTCTTCGAGAGTATGAGCGGACTGACGACGACGGGAGCGACTATCATGACCGAGTGGGATTTCGACAACCAGGCCCGGTCGATCCTGCTGTGGCGACAGATCCTCCAGTGGCTCGGCGGACTCGGGATTTTGATCGTCGCCATCGGTCTGCTCTCGCACCTGATGGTCGGCGGTGCCCAGTTGATGGAAACCGAAACGCAGACGCGAAACGTGCGCAAACTCCGCCCACACATCTCCGAGACCGCGCGGCTTATCTGGGGGCTGTACGTCGGCCTCACGCTCGCCACGATCGTCGCCCTCTACGCGCTCAATCTCGTCGGCCTCGCACCGCGGATGACGCTGTTCAACGCGATCGCACACGCGCTCACGAGCGTCTCCACGGCCGGATTCTCGCCCAAAAGTAACAGCATCGCCGCTTTCAGTCCGATCGTCCAGTGGACGCTCATTCCCGTCATGATCGTCGGCTCGACCAACTTCGTGTTGCTGTACTATATCACGCAAGGCGAGTTCGAGCGGCCGTTGCAGTCCGAAGAACTCAAATTCTATCTCGGAACGCTCGGCGTCTTCGGTGCGATCGTCATCGGCGTCCTCGCCGTCGATCCGGCCATCGAGTTGCGCATCGAGCAGACGATCCGCCACGGCCTGTTCAACGTCGTCTCCATGGTGACGACGACCGGCTACGCAAGCACCGATTTCAACCACTGGACGGCCGGCGCAAAGCACGTCCTGTTCCTGTGTATGTTCCTCGGCGGCATGGCCGGGAGCACGACCTGTTCGATCAAGTCCCTGCGCTGGCTGGTCGTCCTCAAAGCGTTCCGTCGGAACCTCTTCACCGCGGTGCATCCGGACGCCATCCGACCGCTCCGGGTCAGCGACAGCGTCGTCGACGAAGAGACCGTCAACGACATCATCGGCTACGTCCTGCTCGTGCTCGTCATCTTCTTCGGGCTGACGGTGTTCCTCGTCGTCGACGCCGTCTGGGCTGCCACCAACGTCAGCGAGTTCGCCGCGCTCGGTGCGGCGGCCTCGATCTTCCTGAACATCGGCCCCGCGTTTGAACTCGCCGGACCGATGGAGAACTACGCGGGGTTCTCGCCGGTTTCGCGCGCGATGATGATCGTCATGATGTGGATCGGCCGGATCGAAATCGTGCCGGTGCTCGTGCTGTTGTTGCCGTCGTACTGGCGATCCTGAGCGGCGCGGTCAGTCTCGGTTTTCGTCCGCGTCTCCGTGTTCGTCGTCAGGATGGGTATAGGTCATCCGGACCAGTTCCTCGACGCCGCCTTCGGGAATTTCCAGTTCGGGATCGAACAGTTCGAAACCGACCGTCTCGTAGTAGGGAACCAGTCCGCGCCGACAGAGCAACGAGAGGCCGGCGACCGACTGCAGGTCCGGGTGATCGACGACGGCGCGCATGAGCGTCTCGCCGATCCCCTCACCACGATGGTCAGCAGCGACGATAACGTCGTAGACGGTCGCGTAGTACGTGTGATCGGTCAGCACCCGCGCCGCGGCGACGAGTCGTCCGTCCGCTTCGACGCCGACGGCGACCGCCGTCTCGGCGAGGGCGTCCCGAACGGCGGCTTCGTCGCGGTCGTCCCACCACTCGTACTCCTCGTAGAGGGCAGTTAGCGCGGGAGCGTCGTCGGGAGTGAGATCGCGAACGGTCGCCGGCGTCGACGCGGATGGCGACGATGACGGTGGCGGTGACGGTGATGGTGGCATCGACCGCTCCCTCTCGCGGAATCAAGACGACTCTTTCGGTAGTGTGGGGATCAATAGCATGTTTCGGGATTACGAACGATCCACGGCAGCTTGGGCCTCCGCGAGCGTAAACTTGCCTTCGTAGAGCGCGCTTCCGACCACGACCGCAGCCGCGCCGGCCGCCTCGAGTTCACGGACGTCCTCGAGGGTCGCGACGCCGCCGCTTGCGATCACCGGCACGTCGGTCGCCTCGACGAGTTCACGAACGGGCTCGGTCGCGACGCCCTCGAGTTGGCCTTCGACGTCGACGTTGGTAAAGAGGATCGCGGCGGCACCGAGGTCGGCGTAGCGTTCGGCGGCTTCGACCGGGGAGATGCCAGCGCCTTCGGTCCAGCCTTCGACGACGACCTCGCCGTCTTTCGCGTCGAGGCTGACGACGACGCTGTCGGGGTGGGTCTCGCTGATTTCGGCGACGATGTCGGGGTTGTCGACGGCCGCGGTGCCGAGAATGACGCGGTCGACACCGCGGTCGAGAAGGGCTCGCGCGTCGGCGGCGGTTCGGATGCCGCCGCCGAGTTGCGTCGGCACGTCGACGGTGTCGATGACGGCGTCAATGGCCGCAGCGTTCGCTCGTTCGCCCTCGAACGCGCCGTCGAGATCGACGAGGTGGAGCGACTCCGCGCCGGCGTCGATCCAACGCCGCGCGGCCGCGACCGGCTCGCCGTAGGTCCGTTCCGTTCCGCGCTCGCCCTGGACGAGCTGGACGACCTCGCCGTCCTGGATGTCGACGGCCGGAATGACCTCGAACGTCTCGAACTCGTCAGTGGTCTCGCTCGTCGCCGTATCGGTCTCCGTCCCGGTCATATGTGTGTGCGTGCGGGCGACCCGAGTAAAGGCGACGGTTTGGGCGGATGCCGAGTCGACGACCATCGATCGAACACTGTTCAGCGTCCGTGCAGAGAGATTACATCTTCGCCCGGTGTGGTCTTCGATACCCATGGCGGCGAGTGCCCCGCTCGTACAGGAGACGGCGACCCAACCCGAGTTGACGACGGATATGATCGTCGTCTTCGGGGTCGTCGTCCTCGCACTCGTCTTCTTTCTCACCGAACGGCTCCCGGTCGACGTCACTGCGATCCTGCTGATCGTCATCCTGGTCGTCCTCGAACCGTGGACCGGGATCGATCCCGCAACCGGCATCTCCGGGTTCGCGAACGAAGCGACGATCACCGTCCTCGCGATGTTGATCCTGAGCGGCGGGATCAGTCGGACCGGCATCGTGCAGGAACTCGGCCGCCGCATGGCCGCGTTCGCGGGAACGAGCGTCCGAAAGCAGTTGTTCGCGACGGTCGCCGCAACCAGCCCCGTCTCGGGCGTGCTGAACAATACCCCCGTCGTCGCGTTGCTCGTTCCGGTCGTCACCGACGTTGCCAACCGCGGGAACACGTCGCCCTCGAAACTCCTCATCCCGCTGTCGTACGCCTCGCAGGTCGGCGGCATGCTCACCCTCATCGGCACCTCCACGAACATCCTCGCGAGTGACGTCAGCGCCCGACTCGGCACCACGTACCCCGAACTCCACCGCTTCTCGATGTTCGAGTTCACTCGACTCGGACTCATCGTCGCCCTCGTGGGCGGACTGTACCTGATCTTCGTCAGCCACTACCTTCTTCCAGAGCGCGTCCCACCGCGGGCGGACTATCTGGCGGAGTACGCCGTAAGCGACTACGTCGCGGACGTGGCGGTCGTCCCCGGCTCCCCCCTGGTCGACGGTACCGTCGGCGACGCGACCGAGATTCTCGGCCCCGACATCGACATCGTCCAGGTGGTTCGCGATCGTAGTCGCGACCGCGACCGCGAAGCCGGTGCCGACTCCGACTCCACTCCCGGCCGCGCAGTCGCTCCCCGCCAGGACCTCCCGCTCACCGAAGGCGACATCCTCGTCGTCCGAACGAACCGCGACGCGATCACCGAACTCGCGGACATCCCCGGCGTCGAACCCGTCGCCCGCCCGCAGTCCGTGGCCGGCCTCTCGACCGACGCCGACGCGGGCATCCTCACCGAACTCGTTATCTCGCTCGACTCCCGCCTCGTCGGCGACCGTCTCGACCCCGAGGCGTTCCGCGACGAGTTCAGTGCTGCCGTCCTCGGCCTGCGGAGCCGCGGTGAACTCGTCAGCGAACGCATCGTTGGCAAACGCCTCGATGTCGGTGACACGTTGCTCGTCCAGGCCCCGCCGGAGACGCTGGATCGGCTCGCGCGGCGGGGGGATATGATCGTCGCCCGCGAACCGCCCCAGCCCGACTACCGCACCGACAAAGCGCCGATCGCGGTCGCGATCATGGTCGGCGTCGTTGCGGTCGCGACGCTCGAGTTCTATCCGATCTTGATCGCGGCGCTTGCAGGCGTCGTCGCGATGGTCGTGACCGGCGTGCTCGAACCGAACGAACTGTACGACGCGGTCGAGTGGGATATCATCTTCCTGCTCGCGGGCGTGATCCCGCTCGGAATCGCACTCGAGCAAACGGGTTCGGCGGCCTATCTCGCGTCGCTCGTCGTCTCGACGGCGGACTTTTTGCCGACGCTCGTCGTGTTGTGGCTGTTCTACATCGTGACGGGGCTCATTACGGAGGTGATCAGTAACAACGCGAGCGTCGTCTTGCTTCTCCCTGTCGCAGCGGCGGCGGCGGCCGGCATCGGGTCGAACCCGTTCGCGTTCGTGCTGGCGGTCACGTTCGCAGCGAGTACGGCCTTCCTCGGCCCCATCGGCTACCAGACGAATCTGTTCGTCTACGGACCCGGCGGCTACCGGTTCGGCGACTACTTCCGCGTCGGTGCGCCCCTACAGCTGATTCTGTCGGTCGTAACCGTCCTTGGAATCGCGTTTTTCTGGGGCGTGTGACCGAACTATCAATGTTTTATTAGGATCGGATCAGACCGGCGAACGACCGTCGGATGCTATGTGTCATGTTGTTCCGTGTCACATACCTCAACTGAGTGATTCGTCGTCCCAATACGTATTTCATGGAGAGACCGATAGTACCAACCGATGGTGGAAACCGTGCTCCTGGTCGGGATCGTCGCCTCAATATTCGTCGGATTCAACATCGGCGGGTCGTCGACGGGGATCGCATGGGGGCCCGCCGTCGGGGCCGGACTGCTCCGAAAGGCCACCGCAGCCGGGCTGATGACGGTTTTCGTCTTCCTCGGCGGCTGGACCGTCGGCCGAAACGTGATGGACACGCTGAGCGAGGGGATTATCACGATCGAGATCTCGCTCGCCGCCGGCGTCGCCGTCCTCTTTTTCATCGGGCTGGGAATCCTCATCGCGAACGTCTTCGGCGTTCCCGTCCCGACCTCGATGGTAACCGTCGGCGCGATCGCCGGGCTGGGGCTGGCGACGGACACGGTCAACTACGCGGAAATCGGCAGGATCGTCTCGTGGTGGGTCGTCACCCCGATCATCGGGTTCTGGATCGGCGCGACCGTCGGTCGGTACGTCTACCCGGAACTCAACCGCCGATTCGAGATTCGAGCCTCCGAGGGACCGTTGCTCGCCCTCGATCGCGGTGGCTCGGTTCCGAAGCCGACGCTCGGACCGAACACGACGATTCAGGAACTCGTCGGGACGTGCGTCGTCTTCGTCATCGGCTGCTACATGGCCTTCAGCGCGGGCGCGAGCAACGTCCCGAACGCCGTCGCACCGCTCGTCAGCAGCGGGGCGCTCGATCGGAACCCCGCCATCATCATCGCGACGGTGGCGATCGGGTTCGGCGGCTTCACCATCGCTCGACGGACGATGGAATCCGTCGGCAGCGAACTCAGCGACATCCCGCTGCTGGCCGCCCTGGTCGTCATGCTCACCGCCTCGACGATCACGACCGCGCTCTCGTGGGCCGGCATCCCGATCAGTCTCGTGATGGCGTCGGTGATGACGATCGTCGGCCTGGGCTGGGGACGAGCGACCCGACCCGTCACGGCCCGCCAAGCGATTCGCGGCGAAGCCGACGCTGAACTCGCGACTGGCGCACTAAAAGCGGAACCGGATACCCCGGTCACGAAGATCGGGGAAGCCGAACCCAACGAGGTTCTTGACGCGGGGAGCCTGTTCAACCCGCGAGCCGTGATGAAGTACATCTCGATGTGGATCATCGGGCCGGCGATGTCGACGCTTCTGGCGTACGGCTTCTTCGTTGCCGTCCCGTTCGTCTGATCGTTCATCCCTCCTAGACCGTGACCTTCGCCACCCCCACTGCTTCCACCGCCCTCACCGTCCCATTGCTTTCACCACCTCACCACCCTACGCTTCTACCGACTGTGCCACCATCACCCCCTCCCGTGACTCCTACCAGTTTCAGGATACGTACGACGGGACGGAGAAAATAGACCAACCGTCTGGACTGTCGTCGATTATCTGTGTGTCCAATAGATCAGAAACGAGGGCTGATTGTCGCCAACCAGTTTCCAACCATTGCACAGATCATCACTAGTGCAGCAAAACACAGGGTCAGCAGCATGAGCACAAACGGTATTGTAACGATCTCGATTACCGAACTTTCAGTTAGGGGCGTGGGAATTCTCGTAACCGCTCCTGTGCCAAATGCCATAATTCCCCCGACTGACGCAGCAAAACCGCCAATTAATCCGGCTCGAGAACTGTCAGTGGATCTTCCATCGTAGAGGTATCCAACGATAAGTCCAACCGCTATCATCGGACCACCATGAACGAGGGTTGTACTTTCCCGCGAGACGATGAGTGTAAGCGGAACCGAAGCAAGACCGAGAAGAACCCAGCCCCAAACGACCCTTTAGTCAGACCGCTTAAAACGTTCTGAGAGTCACTACTGGACACTGTCCGAACGGTGCCGTCCATGAAGTAAAAACCCTTCTCCGACTCTCGATAATAGAACTGAGATAATGAATCTGCTGGCGGTCACTGCTTTCCTGTGGTTAGTGACGCTGAACTCGATACCGTCGTCGAACTCGGGCATCCCGTTCGCGCGATCATCGACCGCGCGGATGACTACGAGACCGGCGTCGTCGGCAGTCACGGCGGTTCGGTCTCGGAGTACCTCTACGTCGGCAACGTCGCCAAAAAGGTCGTCAATCGATCTTCGGTCCCTGTCGTTGTCGTGCGGTAAGATGAGTCGACGGGTCGACGAGCGATCATACACTCTGCTATGTTGATTCCCGACCACCCGCGACCCGTCCTGGGAGTGCGCCGGAACTGACTGACAGCAGTCCGTCTCAATTCTCGGCGTCGTCGTCCGCTTCGGTCGACTCTTCGATGAGTTCCTCGACCTGGTCCTCGCGAGGGCGGCGATCGATGCGTTCGTCCACCGATTCGACCTGTGACTGGACCTGCTCGAGTTGTTCGCCAACCGTTTGTTCGACCGTCTCGCCGACGGTCTCCTCGACCGTCTGTCCGACCTGTTCCTCGACAGTCTGCTCGACCGTCTCCTCGACGGTGTCCCCGACCTGTTTTTCGACCGTTTCTCCGACAGTCTGCTCGACCGTCTCGCCGACGGTCTCTTCGACCGTCTGTTCGACCCGTTCTTCGACGGTCTCCCCAACAGTCTGCTCGACGGACTCCTGAACGGCCGTCGTCATCCAGTCCGGATCGAACCGGGCCATCTTCCAAACGACGTGGAGTACGTACGAGACGAACACACCCAACCCGAACACCAGCCCAACCTGTATGTCGAGCGTCGCGATCAAGACAACCGAGAGGAGGATCAACGCGCCGTACGCGAGGTCGACGATCGCGTCGATACGTGCCGGTCTCATTGAAAGAAAATATCCAAACCCACACCAGTCACCAGCAGTCGCGCCTGCGACCACGACAACAGCCGTTCACTCCGCCGAACGCCTCCCCACCGAGTCGATGATACGCGTGGCAACATGCTATTGTAATACAGGATCCGATTCGGTGAAACGCTTTGGGTCTCACCGCTCCGCGTTGATGAGAAACGCACCAGCCGTCGCAAACATGGCCGTCCACCCTCGTCGGAGCCGACCGGAATAGGCGCGTTTTTAGGGTCGGATCGCGTGACTCCAACACGTGACGGAAGTACTGCTTATCGTGGGAATTCTCGTCGCAATCTTCGTCGGGTACAACATCGGCGGAGCGACGACCGGCCCCGCGTTCGGCCCCGCCGTCGGCGCGAACGTAATCACGAAGGTACTGGCCGCCGGGTTGATGGCCGTGTTCTTCTTCCTCGGCGCGATCACGATCGGTCCGCAGGTCGTCGACACCCTCGGTAACGACCTCGTCCACGACACCGGCGTGTTTACGATGCGCTCGAACGTCGCCGTCCTCTTTTTCATCGGCGGCGCACTCTTTCTCGGCAACTACGCCGGCGTCCCCGCCTCCACCTCGATGACCGCCGTCGGCGCTATCGCCGCACTCGGCCTCGCAACCGGTGAACTCGCCTGGGACGTTCTCGGCGAAATCGTCATCTGGTGGGTCGTTGCACCGATCACCGGCTTCTGGGTCGCCGGCGTCGTCGGCCGGTACTTCTACCCGAAAATCAACGAGTGGGTTGCAATCGAAACGAACCGCGAGGGTCGCGAAATGATCACCATCGACCGGAGCGGAACGCTCCCTCGACTCCGGTTCGGCGACGGCACGAACCGCCGCGAGATCACCGGTGCGTTCGTCGTCGTCGCCATCGGCTGTCTCATGGGCTTTTCGTCCGGAACGAGCAACATCGCGAACGCAATCGCCCCGATCTACGGCACCGTTTCCGGCTCCGGAACTGAACTCGCGATCGGCTCGACCGCCGTTCCGATCGATATGACCGCACTGATCGTGATCGGCTCGGCTGCCGTCGCGATCGGCTGTTTCACGATTGCGCGCCGCACGCTCGATACGCTCGGCAACGACATCACGAACCTGCCGCTGACAGCAGCGATCATCGTCGCCGTCATCAGTTCGACCATCGTCACCGGCCTCTCTTGGATCGGCATTCCCGCTAGCTTCGTCGTCGTGGCAACGATGAGCATCATCGGCCTCGGCTGGGGACGAGCGACCCGAACAACGACGCTCTCCGGCGTCAGAGCCGGTGAAGAAACACGAGTGTCGATCGGGGCACTCACCGCCGAAGAAGCCGGCGAAACACCTCCGAAAATCGGCGAGGAAAAACCCGAAGACATCCCCGCCGCCTCCGACCTGTTCGACCCATCGACGACTGCTCGCGTCATCCTCATGCAAAACGTCGTCCCGATCATCTCGACAGTCGGTGCCTATCTCACGTTCAGATTCGTGCCGATATTCGGATTTTGAACTCGTTAGCGGGCGTTCGGTAGCTCTCAGCCACGTTGGCAGTCACTCGGTACTTGGAAACGGATTTTTCCGACTTTCGTGTCTATGGGCCATGCTCTCTGTGATCTTGCGACTCGGAATTCTCGTCGCCTCTCCGTCGGCTTCACTATCGGCGGCTCGTCTATAAGCATCGCCTGGGGACCAGCAGTTGGGACCAGTGTCACCGGCAAAACGGCCGCGACGACGAAGAACTCGAGTTCACGACGGGCGCAGTAACACAGGATACTCGAACGAAGTGCCCAAAATCGGCGAGGAAGATCCCGAAGAAATGGTCGACGCAGACGACCTCGTTCGGCCAACGATCGCACGCCTTGTCTCTTTCTGGATTATCAGCCCCTCAGCATCCCTCGGACTGCCCTACGGCTTCTTCGTCCTGGTGCCGCTTTGAGTCGCGTACCGGCCGTCTTCTACCTCGAGTTCAGCGATCAGTTTCAGACGAACGCCAAATTCTGGTTCAAAAACCATTGAAAACCGAACAGCAAGCTATACCAGTGCGGGACTCGAACCGCCGGTTGATGCCCACGGTAGAATACCTCAACTACGAAGTGCTGGACGACCAAGGCTGGGACATGGATGATGACGACCTCTTCGGCCAGGCAGCAGATGCCGGGCTCGACGAAGAGGATTACGGCACCCTCGAGGTCAACGAGGGCGAATACATCCTCGAAGCGGCTGAGGCCCAGGGCTACGACTGGCCCTTCTCGTGCCGTGCCGGTGCCTGTGCGAACTGTGCTGCCATCGTCAAGGAGGGGGAAATCCAGATGGACATGCAGCAGATTCTCTCCGACGAGGAGGTCGAAGACAAGAACGTCCGTCTGACTTGCATCGGCTCCGCCGAGACCGACGAGGTCAAAATCGTCTACAACGCAAAGCACCTCGACTACCTGCAGAACCGCGTCATCTGATCGGTTCTCCCCTTTGCGGTTGCCGTTCTCACGAATCACGAGGTACTTCTCTATCGAACTCAACGCAGACGCCGCCCGATCGATCCGTCGCCACCGCATTCGGTTGCGTTCTATCGCGCACCCCAGGAGACAACAGCGAGTTCACTGCTGCCCGTCCATCAGCGGGTGCTGGAACTGTCGTCAGTAGTCTTCGGTATCCCCGTGGTTCCCGGTCTCAGTTCCGGTTCCAGTTCCGGTTCCGGTTCCGTTCTCGTTCCCAGTACCGTTGTCTCCACTGACCCCATTACTCCCATCGTTTCGAGCATCCGTCTCACCGTCATCAGCCGCGTCTCCCATCTCAGTATCATCATCCGACTCGCTAGCTGCCTCATCGTCTGCGGTCTCACCAGCTGTGACGAACTCGTTCGGTTCGAAGAACGCGCCGGTTGCGCCGACGTCGAGCCGAACGAGACTCGGCTCTGCGGTCTCTTCTTCGGCCTCAAACCGCCCGATTGCGAAGTTGCAGGCATAGAGGAACGTTTCGTCGGCATCGGTCCGTCCGAACGCAACGTCAGCGGGGAAATCGAGAAGCCCGCCTTCGGCAAGTGTCTCGATCGACGGTGAGCCGGCCTCCTCCTGTCTCTTATACACATCTCTGAGC
>NZ_AOIP01000019.1 GCF_000337535.1 Natrialba aegyptia DSM 13077 | reverse complement strand
CCCGCCATCGATTCGTTGTCATCGGTCTCCATCGACCCACCGTCCTCGGTCGCTATTGACTCGCTGTCGTCCATCTCTGAACCGAGTTCGACGCGGACGATCGCATCCCTCGCGTTGACGGCGACGTAGAGTCGGCCCTGGCTGTCGAAGGTCATGCCGTCAGCGCCGACCAGCGAGTCCTCCTCGGCGACCAGGTCGAGTTCACCGGGGCTGCCGTCCTCGGAGACGGGAACTCGGACGAGCCGACCGTAATCGAGGTTGTCGACGTAGACATCGCCGTCGGGATTGATCGCGATCCCGTCGGCACCGACGCCGGCCTCGGCTTCGGGGTCCGGGTCGAGGACCTCGTCGTCGACCCAGACCGTCGCGTCATCCGGCGTCACCCGCCAGATCGCACCGCCCAGATGGTCGGTGACGAGGAAGCCGTCCTCGGTGTAGGGATCGATGGTGATGCCGTTTGGTGCCGTCTCTGCGGGGAGTGCAGCCATCCGTTCGGTGTCCCCGCTGGCGATGTCGACGGTCCAGACGCCGTGCGTTTCCGACTCGCCCGAGTTCACCAGCGCGTAGATCGTTCCGTCGACGGCGACGATGCCGAGCAGCGCTCCCTCCTCGCCGACATCGAACTGGGCGACCGACTCCTGATTCCCGTCGGGATCGACGGCGAGCAGTTCGCCAGTAACGGCCAGGCTGAGATAGACCGTTCCCGAGTCGTCGAGGGCGAGGTTTTCCGGGAGTGCGGGCGGTTCGAGGTCGGCGACGAGTTCGGGTTCCGCGGTCGCGTCCGTTCCGGTGTCGCCGTCAGTATCGCTCCCCGTTTCAGTTTGGTCTGATGCCGTCTCGCTGGCGGCAACCGGAGCGACGCCCGCGATCGCGGCGAGACCGGTACCCGCGAGCGATCGAAGGACGGGGCGACGGCGGAGACGGGACCGGAGATGAACTCGGGACGCTGTGTCAGTCGGGTGCTGGTCGCGGTCGGTTTCTGTGACCGGTTCGTCCGCAGGCGGCTGTTCGGTACGATCAACCATACAGCCAGCGTGAAACGACGCCGGCCATAAACGCCGTCCACCGTTGTCGGTAATTACGGACGGGTAATGCGAGCGAATCAGCGGTAATCAGTAGTTTCGACGGCGACGTATCGAACGCGCGGTGTGGCGGCGCTCGAAATAGATCACTGTGAACGGTTCTGTCTCCAGAGAAGTGCGACCGCTCAGATAGTCGCCTTGGCCGCCGATAGCGTCTCGTACATTCCGTTCGCGAGTTCGGTCGCGCGCTCGCCGTCGCGGGCCTCGGCGTAGATGCGCACGAGGGGTTCGGTTCCGGAGGGGCGGGCGAGCACCCAGGCGTCGCCGTGGTCGAGGCGGTAGCCGTCGCGGGTGTTGAGTTCGGCGTCGGCGGACTGGGCGTGGTTCGCGGCGGCATCGAGCATGGCGTCGCGTTCGGCGGTCGACTCGTACTCGATGTTGCGCCGGACGTTGGCGTAGCCGTCGTAGGGGCCGACGAGGTCGCTGACCGGCCGTTCGGCGACGAGTTCGAGGAATCGAGCGGCCGTGTACGCGCCGTCGCGCGAGAGTCGGTAGTCGGGGAAGAAGATCCCGCCGTTGCCCTCGCCGGCGATTGGGACGTGCTCGCCGTTGGCCTCGAGTTCTTCGATGCGAGTGATGATGTTCGTCGATCCGATCGGCGTGAGTTCGAGGTCGGCACCGATCTCGGTGACGACGTCGACGAGTCGCTGGGAGACGTTGACCGCCGAGACGGTCGTTTCGCCGGGGTCGAGCTCCGCGGCGGCGAGGGCGGCGAGTGCGGCATCGCCGGAGACGAACGCGCCGCTCTCGTCGAAGAAGATAGCCCGGTCGGCGTCGCCGTCGTGGGCGATACCGATGTCGGCGTCGCTCGTCCGGACGAGCCGTCCCAGATCGCCGAGATTGTCGGGAACCGGCTCGGGGTCTCGTCCGGGGAAGTGGCCGTCGGGCTGACTGTTGACGGTGATGACGCGACAGCCGAGTTCGCGGAAGAACTCGGGGCTGGTCAGCGCACCCGCGCCGTGGCCGGGGTCGAGAGCGACCGTCAGGTCGGCGTCGGCGATCGTCTCGCGGTCGGCGGCCGCAAGGAGATCTGCGACGTAGTCGCGTCTGGCGGTGTCGATCTCGCGGACCCGGCCCGTTTCGTCCCACGGCGCGACGGCGAACTCGCCGGAAAGCAGGGTGTCCTCGATCGTTTCGAGGTCCGAGACGGCGAGTTCGACGCCGTCGCGACCGACGAGTTTGATACCGTTGTACTGGGGCGGGTTGTGCGAGGCCGTGATGACGATGACGGGAACGTCCATCCGCTCCGCGTAGCCCTGTGCACCCGGCGTCGGGACGATCCCGAGGCGGTCAACGTCGGTTCCGGTACTTGCAAGCCCGCTGGCTGCGGCATCGGCCAGCATCCGTCCGGTGTAGCGCGTATCGCGTGCGATGGCGACCCGGTCCACCTGCCAGGCCGTCCCCGCCGCCTTCGCGACACGCAGGACGAACGCGGGCGTCAACTCCTCGTTGGCGACGCCACGTTTCCCACTCGATCCGAAGACTTCCATCGGTCGCTAGTCCGACCGGCCACCTCAAAGGGGTTGCGGAGCAGACGGAACGCTTTCGGGCTGTGCCGCCAATCCTCACGTATGGATTCGATCGAGGAAAAGCGCGTCTACGGCACCCGTGACGGCGCGACCCGACTCTACGTCACGAGTTCAATCGGCGTCGTTCGCGTGCGGGTCGCCGGCGACGCGGTCGGCGAGTTCAGCCTTTGTGCGCGCTGTAACGCGCGGGACATCGCGACAGTCGCCGACGGGCGCGTCGTGATCGCGACGGACGAGGATATTCGCGAGGAGACCGCGACCAATCGCGACACTGACGCTGCGAACCGCGACGATCTCGCGCTCGAAAACACCGGCTTCGGTCCCGCCGTCGCCGTCGGAGCGACCGATTCGACGCTCCTCGCAGCCGGTCCCGACGGCGACCTCGGCTACCGGACTCTCCGAAACCGGAACGACGGAACGGACTGGCACCGCTGCAGCGCCGACGCGATCACATCGGTTCGTGCGATCGACCGCGACCTCGTCGCAACGGACGACGGCGTCTACCGATTCCGGCCCGCCGACGGCGAACTCGAACACGCCGGCCTCTCGGATGCCCGCGACGTCTCCGCGGCCGGGATTCCGCTCGCGGCGACCGCGGACGGCCTCTACAAACTCGGAAACGGATGGATGGAGATCCGCGAGGAACTGTTCGAGACGGTCACCGCCGATCCGCGGACGGAACGCGGCCGACTCGCCCGAGCCCACGCGATTTCGAGCGCGGGCGACTCGAACGACACAGTCTACGCGTTCACGGATGACGACTGGACGGCGATCGAGACACCCGACGAACCNATGTGTATAAGAGACAGCATCGGATACGGGACCGGACCGACCGCCGAACGCGAACAATCGGATGGAGCGACGGAGACGAGTTCGGATTCCGGTTCCGAATCGGCGGGACCGCTCTATGCGGTCACGGAACGGGGAACGATTCTCGTGACGACCGAGGGCGCTGACGAGGAGAACTCGTGGCGGCGACGGTCCCTCGGTGTGACGGATGTGACGGGGCTCGCGGTTCCCGCTTCGACGGTGGAGTCGGATACGTAGGCTGTCGCGTCTAGATACCCGACGGACCCCGACCCGGCCCCATCCGATCCCGTCCGAGCAGGACGTACAGGACGAGGCCGAGGAAGGGCGCAAAGAAGACGACGATTGCCCAGAGGAAGGCAGGATGTGAACTGTTAGACTGTGCATCCGTGTACGTCCAGATGATGATACCGATCTGCAGTGCCAAGAACAGGAGCGCAATCAGGCCGAAGAATCCGAAAGCGCCGGACTGGAGGACGATATCGAAGGGCATCGTTCTGATTGATTGATGGATTCATAAAATATGTTTCGAATTCGTCTTGTTTAATCGGGGCCGAAGATGAGTTGAAAGCGCCGTTTCGGAGCGATTGCTCTTCGCACTGGATACCAGGATCGGATACGACGAACGGAAGGTTAACTATCCGTGACTGTCTCCGATACCCTCATGAGCGGCCTACCGCGGCGTCGACTACTGGCGCTTGGAGGAACGGCATTGACGGGAGCGATCGCCGGCTGTTCGAGTAGCGCGGACGAGGGCGACCCGGATGCGGACTCGAACTCGGACGGCGGCGAGAGCGATGGCGACGGGAACGAAAACGAAAACGGAACCGACTCGAGTTCGGATTCCGACGGCGCGGGCGGCGCGTCGGGAACGCTGCTCGGCAACGTCGACGTCGAAAACCTCGACAACGACGCGCACACGATCAACGTCATCGTCGAGTTCGACGGCGACATCGAACACTGGTCGACGCACGAACTCGACGCCGGCGCGGGCGCGACGCTCGAGCAGGGCTGGCCGCAGGAGGCGGGCGAGTTCCGCGTCATCCTGCGGCTGGACGACGGCGAGCCGGTACAGGACACGGCGGCGTCGTGGAACGATCCCGACTGTCTCAACCTGCTCGTGACGATCAACCGCAGCGGCGCGCTGACGACCCACGCAGACACGAGCAGCGGCCCCTGTGGCGACGGCGACGCGTCGTTCGACGAGGGCGCGAGCGAGTGAGCGGGCCGCAGAACGAAAACTGGTTTACGCCACACCCAATGGGTTCGAGTATGATAATCAGCGGATCCGCGTCGCAGGCGCTCGCCGCGGCGCTCGCACGCGAGCTCGAGGAACCGCTCGTCACCACCGAGTACAACCGATTTCCGGACGGCGAACTGCTCGCCGCCGTCCCCGGTATCGACGATGCCGTCGCCACCGACGACGCCGTTACCGCCGATCGCGCCGTCGTCGTCGGCTCGACCGTCTCGAGCGACACCCACCTCGAACTGCTCCAGCTTCAGGACGCCGCCCGCGAAGCCGGCGTCTCGGACGTCGTCACCGTCCTCCCCTACATGGGCTACGCCAGACAGGACGAGGCGTTCGAACCCGGCCACCCGGTCTCCGCTCGCGCCGTCGCTCGTGCCATCTCGAGCGGGACCGATCGCGTCCTCACAGTCACTCCCCACGAAGAGGCCGTCTGCGAGTTCTTCGAGCCGACGGCGACCGCCGTCGACGCCGCGGGTCGGCTGGCCGAACCGCTCCCCGAGGACCTCGCCGATCCCGTGTTCCTCTCGCCCGACGCCGGCGCAGTTGAACTCGCCGAGACGGTCCGTGATACCTACGGCGAGGGCGAGATCGACTACTTCGAGAAGGTGCGTCACTCCGGCACCGAGGTCGAGATTTCGCCGAGCGACGTGGACGTGACCGACCGGGACGTCGTCGTCACAGATGACATCATCGCGACGGGGTCGACGATGAGCGAGGCCGTCGGCGTCCTGCAGGACCGCGGCGTCGATCGGGTCTTCGTTACGTGCGTTCATCCGCTCCTTGCCAGTAACGCTGTCACGAAGCTCTCGCGGGCTGGCGTCGAGGCGATTTACGGCACGGATACGATCGAGCGCCAGCAGAGTACCGTCTCGGTCGCACCGGCGATCGCGGAGCACCTGTAGCAGGCGTTTCTCGCGAGTTCCGTAGGAGAGTGGCGACACAACTGGTACAACAGCGTCGGCAACGAGACGACGGCGGCGATTACTCGGACGCCTCAGCGGCCGCCAGCGACTCGATCGCGATCTCGGCATCCACCTTTTTCTCGTCGGGTTCGCTACTGCTCACCACTCCTCAAAAAATCTGGACCAAAAACCCGCCTCGCTCCGCTCGGCGGCGATTACTCGGACGCCTCAGCGGCCGCCAGCGACTCGATCGCGATCTCCATCGCGACGCCGTCGACATCCCACTCCTTACGGTGGCCGTCCTCGACCGTTCCGAGTTCGTCTGCACGAACCTCCTCGCGGATGAGGGCTTTGCGGTCGTCGACGAGTTCGGCGACGCGGTCGTCTTCGATCTCGAGGTCGAGTGCGATCCGCTCTTCCACGTCCAGGTCGAGGTCCTTTCGCATCTCCTGGACCCGGCGGATAACCTCGCGGGCGTAGCCCTCGCTCTCGATGTCGTCGGTGAGCGAGGCGTCGACGTAGGCGACGCCGCGGTCGTCGCCGTTGAGGCCGAAGGCGGTGCCGGCGACACCCTCGGGCGTTTCGGTGACGAACGAGACCATCGATTCCTCGAGTTCGTCGTCCGCCTCGAGGGCGTCGTCGACGGCCGCCGCGAGCGCCTCGAGGGATGGGTCGTCGATCCGGGCCTCGTTGAGCGCGTTCATAACCTCTCCGGCGCGGTCGCCGAAGGCGGGGCCGAGTTCGCTCATGTCGGCCTCGGCGCTGTAGTTGAGTTCGCCCCAGCGATCCTCGGGCGAGACGAGTTCGATCTCGCGGGCGTTGAGGCGCTCGGCGAGCAGGTCGGTGTGGCGTTCGACCGCGTCGACGACGCGCTGGTCGTCGGCGGCGACGACGACGCGCGGGACGGGCCAGCGGAGTTTGCGGCCGGCCTGTTGGCGGGCGTTCGCGCCGGCTTCCTCGATGGCGCGCAGGAACGCCACGTCATCCTCGAGTTGCTCGTCGACGAACGCCTCGTCGACGGCGGGCCAGTCGCACATGTGGACGGTGTCGTGCTCCGCACCGCCGGTAAGGGTGCCGTAAATTTCCTCGCTGATGAACGGCGCGTAGGGAGCCAGCAGCGCGACGGTCTCGCGGAGGACGCGGTAGATCGTCGCGTACGCGGCTTCCTTAGAGGCGCTGTCTTCTTCCTCCCACATGCGCTCGCGGACCGCCTGAACGTAGAACCGGGAGACGTCCTCGACGACGAACTCGATGAGGGCGTCGATCGCCTTGTCCTGGCGGCGGTCCTCGAAGTGGTCGGTCATCGTCTGCTTCGTCGACTGCAGGCGGGCGAGGACCCACTCGTCGACGAGTTCGAGGTCATCCGCGACAGCATCGACGGTCGTCTCCTGCGGATCGAACTCGTCCAGTCGCATGTACGGCAGCGGGAATCGGAAGACGTTCCACAGCGTGCGGAGGTGGTTTTCCATCGTCTGCATGCCGTCCCAGGAGAAGCGCATGTCCTCTCCCTGCGGGTTGTTAGAGAGGAGGAAGGCGCGCATCACGTCCCGGCCGTGGCGGTCGATGGCCTCGTGGGGATCGATCAGGATGTCCTTGGACTTGGACATTGCGCGCCCGTCGGGCATGAGCGCGTGGCCGTGCATGAGCACCTCTTTGTAGGGACTCTCGCCGAGCGCGGCGGTTCCCATGCCGAGCTGTGACCAGAACCAGCCCCGCGTCTGGTCGTGGGCCTCGAGAATGAAGTCCGCGGGCCAGAGGTCGTCGAACCGACTGTCGTCCGAGGGGTAGTTCAGGGTACCCCAGGAGGCGACCGAGGAGTCGAGCCAGACGTCGAAGACGTCCGGCACGCGGGTGTAGGTGGTGCCGTCCTCGGTGATTGTGAGGTCGTCGACCGTGTCCTTGTGGAGGTCGACGGTTGCGGCGTCGATGTCCTGATCGACGCGCTCGGCGAGTTCATCGCGGTCGCCGACGACGATCATGTCCTCGTCATCGTCGCGGTCCTCGGGCGTCCAGACCGGCAGCGGAATGCCCCAGTAGCGCTGGCGCGAGACGTTCCAGTCGGGGGCCTCCTCGACGAAGTCGCGAAAGCGATTGTCCCGCGCCCAGTCGGGGTGCCAGTCGCTGTCCTCGATGTTGTCCAACAGCTCGTCCTTGACATCGGTGATCGTGATGAACCACTGGTCGGTGACGATCTGGATGCTGTCTCTTATACACATCTCTGATGGCGCGAGGGNAGATGTGTATAAGAGACAGGGGTCGGCGTCCTTGACGAACTCGCCTTCGTACTTGCCTGCTTCCTCGGTGTAGACGCCGTCGCCACCGACGGGACAGAAGATGGGGAAGCCGAGTTCGCGGCCGCGCTCGAAGTCCTCTTCACCGTGGCCGGGCGCGGAGTGGACGAGACCGGTGCCGTCGCCGTGGGTGTCGACGTAATCGGCGGCGTAGACCTCGTGGGTGCCCTCGGCGTCGACGCGGTCCGGGACTTCCTCGGCGAGCGGGTGGTCGTAGGCCCAGCCGAGCATCTCCTCCCCGGAGAGTTCTTCGACGACCTCGTAGTCGTCGTACCGACCCGCCTTCAGAACCGACTCGTGTTTGGCATCGGCGACGTACAGGAGTTCTTCCTCGCCGTCTTTCTCCGCGCGGACGCCGACGTAGTCGCCCTCCTCGTCGACCGCGACGAAGGTGTTCGCCGGGATGGTCCACGGGGTCGTCGTCCAGATGACGATCGAGCCCTCGCGGTCCTGCAGGTCGAATTTGACGTAGATCGAGGGGTCCTCGACATCCTCGTACTCGACCTCGTTGTTCGCGATTGCGGTCTCACACCGGGGACACTGCGAAATCGAACGGTGGCCCTTCTCGACGAGCCCTCGTTCGGCGGCCTTCGAGAAGCCCCACCAGGCGGCCTCCATGTACTCGGGGCTGACGGTCCGGTAGGGGTCCTCCCAGTCCATCCAGACGCCGAAGTCCTGGAAGTCCGACTGCAGGCCTTCGAGTTGCTCGTCGGCGTACTCCTTGCAGGCCTCGATGAAGTTTTCCTCGCCGTACTCCTCGATGTCCTTCTTGTTCTCGAAGCCGAGTTGCTCCTCGACGCGCGTCTCGATCGGAAGCCCGTGCATGTCGTAGCCCGGGCGGTCGGTCACGTCGTACCCCTGCATTCGGAAGAAGCGAAGGTAGACGTCCTTGAGGGACTTGTTCCAGGTCGTCCCCATGTGCGCCGAGCCCGACGTGTACGGCGGGCCGTCGACGAAGAAGAACGATTCACCGTCCGATCGGTGCTCGACCGTTTGTTCGTAGGCGTCGACGTCGTCCCAGTACTCGAATACCCGTTGCTCGAGCGCGTGGGGATCGTACTGGTCGTCGACCTCGCCAAACCGGCTCATACGTGACGTGATTCGCTCCGACATTAAAGGGGAATCGGTCCTGCAGGCGTGACTGGACGCGGTGATCGATCGGTCGAACGACGACTCTCCGCTCAGTTGGTCGAAGAAAACAATTTCTGGTAGCCGATGCCGTAGACGCCCGCATAGAGCATCACACAGCCGATCGCGGCGAGCCAGAGTGCAACGGTCGCCTCACCGGCACCGAAGTGCTGCAGGCTCGCGTACTCTGCAGCAGCGCCGACGACGGTCAGTAGGCCACCGATAACGGTATAGAGAAGTAACGGGAGTACTTCGGCGAGTAATTCCAGGCTGAACGTAACCATATACCCCCCATAGAAAGGCCACCAAGGTAAATTTGTTCACTTACGCAGCGATATAACACACCACGAGACACACCCATCGGTAGCATCCAAATCACCGCTGTGAATCACGCATCCAAACCAACCGAGCTAACCGCCTGTAGACGTACACCCATCTGTGCCAGCAGCCAACCCTGATTCGAATTCGAGTTCGGATCCGGACGCCGCCAATTCGGACGACCCCGAGTTCCCCGACTCGCGACACGTCTTCGAGGCGAACTGTACGCGCTGTCAAGCACTCAGCGAGAGCCGCGAGTGCATCTCGTGGGGCACCGGCTCCCTCGACGCCAGCGTCTTGGTCGTCGGCGAAGCCCCCGGCCACGGCCATCCCGACGCCGACCGCTGGCGCGGCGGCAACTGGACCGGCAAGGCCTACACCTCCCGCCACTCCGGCCGGCGCATCCGCCGGATGCTCGACCGCGTCGGCTACGGCGACGACGCGTACTACACGAACGCGGTGAAGTGTTTTCCCGCGAGCGAGGAGCCACGCTCCTCGACAGCGAGCGGTGAAACCGGGAGCGCCGACGACCGCGCCACGAACCGCGAACCCACCGCCGAGGAGCGCGCGAACTGCCGGCCCCATCTGCTGAGCGAACTCGAGACGGTCGATCCGACGGTCGTGCTCGCGACTGGCAAGCACGCGACGAAGACCGTGTTAGCGGCCGAAGGGCGGGACCTCGAGGGATTCATCGATAGCGTGCTCGAGCCGATTTACTGTGAGGAACTCGAGATCTGGTTGGTGCCGATACTACATCCGTCGTACCAAGATATCTGGATCGGCCGACTCGGCTACGAGCCTGCGGACTATCTCGAGGGGATTCGAGAGACGATCGAGGGCGTGCTCGAGTGAAGATGCGGACGTAAAGCGATAGAAAAAGGGGCAAAAACAATCCTCGAAACTGTGCGATGGTTCACTAACAATCTACGCCACAAGAGCGAAAAGAATAATATCCAGCGCCTAAATGTCACTTCATATATGATATCTCCACCTTCACACCTGCTTTCCCTTCCCGTCCTCGATGTCGGGTCGCTGACCCTCTTCGTTCTCCCGTTGCTCGTCGAACTTGCGGTACTTGCCCGAGGGATGTACACCCGTGAGCCCACTGACATCGTGCTCGCTGCCGTCGCGGTGCCCTGCCTCTTTGTCTCAATGTGGGCCGCCGTGGAGGGCCTGAACTCGTCCGGGGGTGTCGACTGGAGCGGCTTGTTCGGCCTTTTATCCGCGGCCGTCGGTGGGCTTTTGCTGTTCCTCGTCGTGATAGATGCAGTCATGGGGTTCGCTGTCCGGGCACGCACGACGGAATGACGAGTTCATCCCAGAGTGACTCTCCCTGTGCCGTTTATCTGCAGGGTGAAACGCACCTGCGTTCGGACGACGCTGTGAAGCGTTCGGTAACGACGCTATCTACGAACACACCGATAGACGCGTATTACCTCGAATTACCGACCGAGAGACCGACGGTGATGCAATACGTCCTCGCTGCGATCCACCCCCGGTCGGTAACCTTCATACGGTGAGCCGACACACACTCGAGCATGAGTACGATCTTCAGCCAGATCGTGGAGGGGGAGATCCCCGCGCGAATCGTGTACGAAGACGAGACGACGATCGCCTTCCTGGACGCCAACCCGCTGGCACCGGGCCACACGCTGGTGATCCCCAAAGACGAGTATGAGCGGCTGAACGACGTTCCCGAAGACGTCGCGACGGATCTCTACGCGACGGTTCATCGCATGGTCCCCGCCGTCGAGGAGAGCGTCGACGCCGACGCGACCACCGTCGCGTTCAACAACGGCGAGGAGGCCGGCCAGGAGGTCCCGCACGTCCACTGCCACATCGTCCCGCGCTTCGAGGGCGACGGCGGCGGCCCCATCCACGCCATCGCCGGCGATCGTCCCGACCTCGCCGACGACGAACTCGACGACATCGCGGCGGATATCGAGTCGCGCGCGTGAGCGACGATGTACGAGAGACTCGTCGGCGCGGCTCGCTCGTTTCCCATCGCCGCAGCGCTCGAACTCGGGAGCGTCCTCGTCTGTCTCGGCCTGTTCGTGGGGACGTTCGTCGTTCTCGTGGGCGGGCCACCGGCGGTAACGGGCACCGCCGGCGGAGCGGGTGCCGGGAACCAGGTACCGGTTCTCTGGCTCGCGATCATCGGGACGGGTGCCGCCTTCGTCGTCTTCTGGACCGCGCTCGTTCCGCTGTTTCAACGCGTACAGAGCGTCCGGAGTTAGAAGGTTAGAAGACTAGAAGACTAGAAGACTAGAAGAGGCCGAGCAGGCCAAAGAGGAGGTCGCCGTAGCCGAGTGCGATCACAAGCCCGGCGAATATCGGCACCAGAAACGGCGTTCCCGGCGAAATCCAGACCGTCTCGGCCGTCGTGATCGCCTCCAGCCCGGCGCGCAACTGTTCTGGATCGGTTCCGTAGGCCGTGCCCTCGATATCGTCGAGGAAGGCTT
Organism: Natrialba aegyptia DSM 13077; assembly: GCF_000337535.1. GTDB lineage: Archaea > Halobacteriota > Halobacteria > Halobacteriales > Natrialbaceae > Natrialba > Natrialba aegyptia. The sequence continues at coordinate 74,913 of NZ_AOIP01000019.1, read as the reverse complement.
CAGCGCCCCACGGATCGTCGACCGCTGCAGTCGTCGACACAGCGTCGTCGCTCCCTTCTGACGATCCCTCGGTGGAGTCACGATTCGACGCCGCAGCAGTTGCCGTCGGAGCCCCGCCGTCCGCTCGAACGTCGGCCGCCACGGCACCGTCAGTCGGCGGATTCGGCTCCTCGGGCAGCGTCGCCGGATCTCGATACCGATCAGGCGACTCCCGAACGTCCGCGAGCGTCAGGCCGCGCCAGCGCAGGTACATCCGCAGCGCATCGAGGTCGAGGCCGCTCGTCGAGCGCCCGGCCGGTCCCTCGAGCAACTGCCCGTGCGTCTCGGGCAGGCGCTCCCAGGAAACCGGCCAGCCGAGCGCCATCACCGACGTAAACCGCCCCGCAGCGGCGTTTCGAATCGCGAGGAGAACCGGGATCGCGAGCGCGACCAAGACGGCGTTCGTCAGGATCGTAAACGAGAACGTTCCGATCGGCGTCAGTGCCGTCGGCGTCGTCCACGATCCGATCACGTAGATCGGCTGCGTCGGAAACACTACCGCCAAAACGAGCAATGCTTTCGCATCGGCACCGCCGAAGCCGCCAGCCCACCAGAACAGATACGCAAGCGGCACGACCAACCCTAAACTCACCGTCGCCGGAACGATGAACTCGTTGATCCAGGTCGTCCCGCCGGCGCGCCAGGCGAGCACTCCCTCCCAGAGAAGCGTCCCCGCTCCGAGCAGCGAGAGCGGAACCCAGACGTGACTCGAAACGCGCCTGGTCTTGATATCCCGAACGGCGGTCCAGGCGAAGACGGGAAGCGCGAGAAGCCGGAGGAGATCCGGCCCGGTCGCGGAGACGAACGCGAGTGACACACCAGGTGCTGGGAAGCGCGGTACCGTTATGGTTTCGGCCTCCGGCGACGATGAGAACGGTGTCGTGAACTCTTACTCGAAGGCTCGCTGCAGCGCCTCCCAGCGCGACTGCGTACGTCGGTCGCCGTCTCGCCACCGGGAAACGGCACTGTACGCCGACGTATATCGGCGAAGTCGCGAATCACCGCAGTAGTCGGAGCGCCTTGGAAATTGAGAGTGACTAGAACAGTGATAGAAACTACCAAACAGCTATCGAGCGAACGATGACGTATGTCACTTGATGTCGAAATCCCCGACCCGCCAGCGCTCGACGGACCACAGGATCCGGGCGACTACGATGCCGTCGACGAGCCGGAGTATCGATCGGGTGATAATGTACCGCACGAAGCGTTAGCGACGTTCCTCCAAGAAGGGGCGTGGGAGGACGGCTTCAACGAGTGGCGTGACGATACGTATCTGACGGTCGATGAGTTCCAGCTCGTGCGCGATCACGGACTGATAGACGAGTTCGATTTTTATTGGAACATGGCCACGGAAGACGTCGGCTACCAAGCCCCGACTGTCCCCACCGATCTGGCACCGCCGTCCGGTGACCCGCTCGAACGGGGCGAACGGCAAGGTATCGACGAAGAACTCGACGACCTCGGACGGACCGTCAGCGACGTACTGGAAACCGAGTACATCAATCGGAGCGGCGAAGAGTTCGGATTCTTTAGCGATTACTGACCGCTCTCCGAGCCGGGTGCCGGAACTGCACGCGGCATCGACCGACCGCTCGACAGGCGATATCGGACTCGACAGGCGTCGTCTGATAAAAATCGGACGCGACAAACGACACTGGACTCGGCAGGCGAGACCACATCGAGAACGACGGGCGGAAAGAATATCCGTCCAGCGCGGCCACTACACGACACAGTATGAGTCACGTTCGTATCGCCGTCCTGAACGCGGCCCACGAGGACGCGAACACGACGCGAAACTTCCGCCGCGAACTCGACGCCTCGCTGGCCGAGTTCGACGTCACCGACGGCGAGCTCCCCGCACACTACGAGTTCGACGGGCTCGTCGTCACCGGCTCGCGGTCGTCAGTCTACTGGGACGAGGAGTGGATCGATGCCACCAAAGAGTGGGTCACAGCGGCCCTCGAGCGGGACATTCCCGCGCTCGGCATCTGTTGGGGCCACCAGCTTCTGGCCGACGTGCTCGGGGGCACCGTCGAGGACATGGGTGCCTACGAGGTCGGCTACAGCGAAATCGACCACCACGGGAACTCCCGGCTGTTCGACGGCATCGCCCAGTCGTTCACGGCCTTTACGAGCCACGCCGACGCGGTTACCGAACTGCCGGCCGGCGCAACCCCGCTCGCCGAAAACGAGTACTCGAATCACGGCTTCCGCAAGGGCCGGGTCTTCGGCGTCCAGTTCCACCCCGAGTACGATACGAAGACCGCCCGCGAACTCGTCCACCGCAAGGACCTCGACGCGGACCGCCGCGACGCCGTCCTCGCCGAAATCACCGACGAGAACTACGCCTCTGCCTGCGAGGCGAAACTCGTCTTCGAGAACTTCGTCGAGTTCGTCCGCGAAACCGCAGCCGACACGGCGGCGACTGCAATGGACGAACAATCGGAATCAGCCGGTCGCTCCGACTGAACCCGGATTGCTCACTTCGAGTGCCGGTGTTGGTGCCACCGATCGAGAACTCGCTGAAGTAGACCCGTGCGTTCGGTCCGTGTCTGTCGCGACTGGCGTGCCTGCGTGAAATCAGACTGGTCAGACCGGCCGGAGCGGTCATCCTCCTCGCATCGGTGACGCTGCTTCTGGTCTTGCTTTTGACCCCAGTCGTGATCCTGTTGTGCCTCGAGTTCACGTTCGTACTGCGTGATCAACTCCCGGCGCTGGCGGTCACGGATCGTCAGTTCGCGTTCGAGTGCGGCGATCCGGGCGCGGAGGTGAACTCGTTCGATTCGAGCGGGAAGCGGGTGTCTCGTGTTCGGGGACGATCGTATCGAGAGCGATGATGACTTCCGATGAGGCCCGTGACCGGCGTGAGGGTCGTTTGCGATCGCTGAACGGGGATTTCGAGTGTATTCGTCGGGGTCGATAGCGGTGGTGGCGGGCTGTTCGGGGGGACGATACTCGACGGACATGGCAACTCGGACGGTACATCGCTCCCGCGGAAAAAGGTCAGTCAGTCGGGCGTCAGACGCGTCTACTGTAGATTGTGTGGCTATGAGAGGGTGAGAGAGTACAGATCGAGTGTCAGTACTCGAGATGCTCGAGGACGCCCGCCGTCTCGGCTGGCACCGATTCCGGTTCGCTCCCCGCAGCGGCGGCCGCGTCGGGGTCTTTGAGCAGGTGGCCCGTCGTCAAGCAGGCGACGCGTTCGTCGTCGGTGACGATCCCCTCGGCGCGGAGTTTTCGCAGTCCCGCGACGGATGCGGCGGAGGCCGGTTCGACGCCGATCCCTTCGCCGGCGAGGTCGCGCTGTGCCGCGGTGATCTCCTCGTCGGTGACCGAAATCGCGGTGCCGTCGGTCTCGCGGATGCCCGGCAACGCCTTCGGTGCGTTGACCGGGTTGCCGATCCGGATCGCCGTCGCGCGCGTCTCGACATCGTCCCAGCGCCGAACTTCGTCCGCGCCGTTCTCGACGGCCTCGACCATCGGGGCCGCGCCCTCGGCCTGCACGCCGACCAGTTTCGGGACCTCGTCGCGGGAGAGTGCGCCCGCTTGCACGAGTTCACGAAAGGCTTTGTACAGCGCGGCGGTGTTGCCGGCGTTGCCGACCGGGAGGACGATGCGGTCGGGGACGGTGTCGTAGTCCGCGAGAAAGCCCTCCAGGATTTCGAGGCCGATCGTCTTCTGGCCCTCGAGTCGGAAGGGGTTCAGCGAGTTCAGCAGGTAGGCCTCGCCCTGGCCGGCGAGTTCCTGGACGATGTCGAGGCAGGCGTCGAAGTTGCCGTCGACCTCCAGGATTCGGGCACCGTGGAGGCTGGCCTGGGCGATCTTGCCGGCGGCGACCTTGCCGGCGGGGAGGAGCACGAGCGTTTCCATGCCGCCGCGGGAGCCGTAGGCGGCGAGCGCGGCGCTCGTGTTGCCGGTCGAGGCGCAGGCGAGGCGGTCGACGCCGAGTTCGGTCGCGACGGCGACGCCGACGGTCATGCCGCGGTCCTTGAACGAGCCGGTGGGGTTCATCCCCTCGTGTTTGATCCGCAGGGCCTCGAGCCCGATATCGGCCTCGAGCTGCGGGGCTTCGTACAGCGGCGTGGCACCCTCCTGGATCGAGACGCCCGCATCGAGCGGAAGGGTGTCGGCGTAGCGCCAGACGCCCTGGCCTTCGCCCGCGAAGTCCTCGAACGTCGGCAGATCGTCGTAGCGAACCTCGAGCAGGCTATCGCACTCGTCGCAGGTGTAGCGGATGTCCGCGAACGGGGCGAACGTCTCGCCGCACTCGATGCACTCGAGCCAGACGCCGTCGTCGGCGTCGGCGGGTGCTGCCGGTTGGTCGGCAGAGAGACTGAGACTCATTATCGTTCTGTCCTCGGGGAGGGGAGCGACCGGCAAAAAGCACGTGGATTCGGCAGATACCCCCATCCCGTTTTCCCGTTTTCCATATCCGCACGTGCTCGCTCCCACGAGCGCCGGTGTGATCGCTCACCCGTTGCAGGGTGTGATCGCAAAAAGCGTCCCGGAAAGCCGAGTGGTGTGTCATCGGGACTGTGTGGTGTGCCCGGATTCGCTCGCGATTCCACCGTCCTACATCACGATGAGCCCCACCAGCACCGCAGGGCCCAGGAGCATGATGAACAGGGCAAACAGCAGTCTGAACGACATGCCACTTCGGGGAGATCACGCACACATACATAACTGTTCTAGATTGTTCTATGTATTGACTTCTTTTGCGGGAAGAATAACAGCATATTGACTCACGAAAACGGCGGTTTACCGGAACGAAATGAGCGGCAGCGTCGGTTTCAATCGAGCAGCCACTGGAGTAACGCCTTCTGGGCGTGGAGACGGTTTTCGGCCTGATCGAAGACGATCGACCGGTCGCTCTCGATGACCTCGTCGGTGATTTCCTCGCCGCGGTGGGCCGGGAGACAGTGCATGACCGACGCCCCGGGGGCGTGTTCGAGCAGGTCCGAACAGACCTGGAAGCCCTCGAAGGCCTCCATGCGCACGTCGCGTTCGTCCTCCTGGCCCATACTGATCCAGACGTCGGTGTAGATGATATCGGCGTCAGTGGCTGCCTCGACGGGGTCGTTCGTAACCGTCGGATCGCCGCCGAGTTCCTGCGCACGATCGATGACGCTGTCGTCGATGCCGTAACCTTCGGGCGTCGCCACCGTCAGGTCCATGTCGGTCATCGCGGCACCGATCACGAACGACTGACCGACGTTGTTGCCGTCGCCGATCCAGGCCACGGAAACGTCGTCGAAGCCTCCCTCCTGCTCGCGGATCGTCAGCAGATCGGCGAGCGTCTGGCAGGGGTGAGCGTCGTCGGTGAGTCCGTTGACTATCGGCACCGACGAGTTCGCCGCGAGCACCTCGACGTTGTCGTGTTTGAACAGCCGCGCCATCACGACGTCGACGTACCGCGAGAGGGTCCGTGAGGTATCCTTCAGCGGTTCGCCGCGGCCCAATTGGATGTCGTCCGCACCGAGGAAGATGGCGTGGCCGCCGAGTTGGGTCATTCCCGTTTCGAACGAGACGCGGGTGCGCGTGCTCGGCTTCTGGAAGATCATTCCGAGCGTCTGTCCGTCGAGCGCTTCGTGTGGCTCGCCGGTTTGCTGTGCGTGCTTGAGATCGTCCGCCAGATCGAGGACCTCGAGCAGTTCCTCGTGTGAGACGTCGTCGATCTCGAGGAAGTGCCGCGGTTCCGGGTCGGACGGAGACGGGGACTGGGATTGGGATTGAGATGGAGACATTAGTCGTCACCTCCGGTCAGCGTCGTCGCGACGCGAGTGAGCACCGCGACGGACTGGTCGAACTCGTCGAGCGAGAGGCGTTCGTCGGGAGCGTGATCGAGTTCTGAGTTGCCGGGGCCGTAGGTCGCCATCGGGCAGTCCCACGCGCCGGCGAAGAGGTTCATGTCGCTGGTGCCGGTCTTGCGCAGCAGCCGCGGCTCGCCGTCTTCCTTCCGGATCGCCGCGCGGAACGCGCGGGCGACCTCGGTGCGCGGACTTTCCATCACCGGCGGGATCGGGTCGGCCCAGGTGACGGTGCCGATCTCGAGCGGTGCCTCGGCGGTCTCGCGAACCGTCTCGACGTCGAGCGTCGGTGGCACGCGCAGTTGCACGTCGAGCGTGGCTTCGACGGAGAGGCCGTCGTCGGTGATGCCGCCGTCGATGGCGACGGGTTTGGTCGTCACGCGCTCGAAGACGGGCTGGTACTCGTCTTGCTCGAACGCTTCCTCGACGCTCGTCCACCAGCTCGTCGCGTGCTGGATCGCGTTGGGTTCGGGGCGGGAGGTGTGGCCGGACTCGCTGGTCGCGACGTACGTTCCCGAGAGGAAGCCGCGGTAGCCGAGGGTGATCCCCGTCGCGCCGCTGGGTTCGCCGTTGACGACGGCGTCCGGTTCCTCGCGGTCGTCGACCAGGTGGCGCGCGCCGCGGGAGTTCGTCTCCTCGCCGACGACGCCGACGAACGAGACGCCGGTACGGACCGCGGCCGCGGCCATCGCGGCCAGCGGCCCGGTCGCGTCGACGCTGCCGCGACCCCAGAGAACGTCCGTCCCGTCATCGGCGATGTCCTCTTCCTCGTCCGCGTCGTCCGCCGATTCGACCTCGACCGGAATTTCGCCAGGGACGGTATCGATGTGGGAAGTCAACAGCACCGAATCGTCCGCCGGCGCGCGGACGTTGCCGACCTCGTCGATCCAGACCTCGCGGTCGTGGGCCTCGAAGAACGCGGCGAGGCGCTCCGCCGCGTCGCGTTCCTCACCCGACGGCGAGGGGATCGAAACGAGGTCGACCAGTAGTTCGCGGGCGTCCGCGAACGAAACCGCGTCGTGATCGGTCATTGTCGTACTCATGATTGCGATTCGGCTTTGGGAGCGAGTACGTCCGCGAGCGCCGTTACGACCTGATCCGCGTGCTCCTCCTCGAGCACTAGCGGCGGCAGTAGGCGGACGACGCTCCGGCCGGCCGGCAATGCGAGCACCTGGTGTTCGAGCGCGAGGTCCCGCAGCACCCGATTGGCTCCGCGCTTCACTTCGACGCCGATCATCAGCCCCTCGCCACGAACGTCGCGAATCGGTACGTCGAGCGCGGTCAGTTCGTCCCGCAGGTAGCCACCGATTTCGTCGGCGTTACCCGGCAGATCCTCGTCGACGACCACGTCGAGCGTCGCGTTCGCTGCAGCCGAAACGAGGGGGTTGCCGGAGAACGTCGAGCCGTGCGGCCCCGCCGCCTCGGCGACCCAGTCCCGACAGAGCGTCGCGCCCATCGGCAGGCCGCTCGCGATTCCCTTCGCGGTCGTCAGGATATCGGGCGTCACGCCGTAGCCTTCGCAGGCCCAGAGATCGCCGGTGCGACCGATCCCGGTCTGAATTTCGTCGAATATCAGCGCGGTGTCGGTTGCCTCGGTGCACTCGCGGGCCGCCTCGAGATAGCCCGCCGGCGCGGGGTGAATGCCACCTTCGCCCTGGATGGGTTCGAGGATCACTGCCGCCGTTTCGTCGTCGACCGCATCCTCGAGTTCAGCCGTGTCGCCGTAGGTGACGAACTCGACCTGGTCCTCGAGCAGCGGCTCGAAGGGCTTCTTGTACTTTGGTTTCCAGGTCGCCGACAGGGTGCCGGCGGTGCGGCCGTGGAAGGCGCGCTTGGCGGCGACGATCTTCGTCCCGTCGGTCGCGCTCCGGGCGAACTTCAGCGCGGCCTCGTTGGCCTCGGTCCCGGAGTTACAGAGCCAGACGTTCTCGATCCCGCCGGGCGCGAGCGCCCCCAGTTTCCCGTGGAGATCGGTCCGCGACTGGACCGGGTACGAACCCTGAACGTACAGCAACTCGGCGGCCTGCTCCTGGATCGCATCGACCACGTCGGGATGACAGTGGCCGGTCGGCGTGCAGGCGTAGCTCGCGCCGAAGTCGAGGTATTCGGTGCCGTTCTCGGCGGTGAGCGTCGCGCCCTCGCCGGATTCGATGCTGATCGGTTTCTCGGAGAAGACGAATCCGCTCATTGTGTGACCTCCGTATTCGCTGTTTCCTCTGCTTCCGCGTCGGCGAGTGCGCCGGGTTCGAGCGTCGTTCCCGCACCCGCGAGCGCGCTCGTAATCGGCTCGTCCGCGTTCGCCGACGCGACGGTGACCGAGGCTGCCCCTCCCTCCAGGGCCTCTTCGGCCGCCATGACCTTCTTCGTCATGAAGCCTTCCGCCGCGTCTTTGACCGCGCTGAACTCGGCGGGCGTCACGGCCGAGTCGATCTTCGTCGACTCGTCGTCGGGATCCTCGTAGATGCCCGAGACATCGGTCAGGACGACCAGGTCGGCCTCGAGAGCACCCGCAATCGAAGCGGCGGCGCGGTCGGCGTCGGCGTTGACGGCGGTGTAACCGCCCTCTTTTTCCCGTCCGAGGACGGGGACCGAAACGACCGGCGTGTAGCCGCCCGCGAGGACCGTCTCGAGCAGGTCCGCGTTGACCGAGTCGATCGTCCCCGAGTGGTCGCCACGCTTGATCTTCTTCTTGCCGTCCTCTTTCACGCGAACGGCGGATTTGCGCTTGCCCTCTAGCAGCTTTCCGTCCGTCCCGGAGAGCCCCACGGCGTTTACGCCCTCGTTCTGGAGCGACTCCACGAGGTCCGTGTTGAGCTTCCCGGGCATCACCATCTTGAAGACGTCCATCGTCTCCTCGTCGGTGAACCGCCCGACGACGCCGCCGGGCGTCTCGACGTAGGTCGGTTCCTCGCCGAGTTCTTCTAAGGTCTCGTCGACGGCCGTCGAACCGCCGTGGGTGAGGACGACCTCCTCGCCCTCGTCAACCAGGGAGGCGACGTCCGCGAGTGCACCTTCGGGGTCGACGGCGCGCGCGCCGCCGATTTTGACCACCACGGTCATACTAGGGAGCCCCCACGGGATGTAGTCCCGTGAACTCGAGTCCGGCCGTCTCCTCGAAGCCGAGCGCCACGTTGGCGGCGTGGACCGCCTGGCCGGCCGAACCCTTCATCATGTTGTCGATCGCCGAGAAGACGACGACGCGCTTGTTGGACGGATCGAGTTCGAAGCCGACCTCGGCGACGTTCGTCCCCGCAACCGACTTCGGCTCGGGATAGCGGTAGACGCCGGAGCCGCCGGCGGCCATGCGGACGAACGGCTCGTCCTCGTAGCAGCCGCGGTAGGCCTGCCAGAGGTCGCCCTTCGACACGGGCGAACTCGGGAAGACGTGACTCGTCGCGCTCGCGCCGCGAACCATGTCCACGGCGTGGCAGGTGAACGCCACGGAGGTACCGAGGAACTGCTCGATCTCGGCCTCGTGGCGGTGGCCCGTCGGCGCGTAGGGGCGAACGACGCCCGAGCGCTCCGGATGGGAAGAGGCCTCGCCGCCGCCCGCGCCGCCCTCGGAAGAGCCGACCTTCACGTCGACTACGACTTGCTCGCCGCCGTCGAGAATGTCGTGCTCGAACAGCGGGTACAGGCCAAGAATCGTGGCGGTGGCGTTGCAGCCGCCGCCCGCAATGAGGTCGGCCCCGTCGAGGTTCTCGCGGTTGATCTCGGGCAGAGCGTATTCGGCCTTCTCTAAGTACTCCGGCGCGTCGTGGCCGTCGTACCACTCGTCGTACTGCTCCTCGCTCTCGAGGCGGAAATCCGCCGAAAGGTCCACGACCGTGTCGGCGATCTCGAAGAACTCGTCTACCCGTCCCATCGAAACGCCATGTGGCGTCGCGGCAAACAGCACGTCGACGCTCTCTAAGTCGTCGGGCTCGGTAAAGCGCAGGTCCGCCCCCCGCAGCGGCGGGTGCACGGAGCCGACGCTCTTGCCGGCCTTCGACCGGCTGGTGACCTCCGCGAGTTCAACGTTCGGATGGCCGGCGAGCAGCCGCAGGAGTTCGCCGCCGGTGAACCCGCTGCCGCCGATGACGGTCGCGGTGACGGTCTCGGCGGATTCGTCTGTGCTCGCTGTGTTCGCGTCCGCGTCGGTACCGACCGCCATCAGAGGGTCACCTCGACCTCTTGGGCAGCGTTCTCGGTAGCCTTCTCCTCGAGCCAGTCGACGACGGTGCCGGCGACGTCGGTCTCGACGGCGTCGTTGAGCGCCTTGAACTCGACGGTGTGGTTGACCTCGTGGACGGTGTAGGAGTCGCCGGTTTCCATGAGGTCGACGCCCAGCAGCCCGCCGCCGACGGCGTCGCTGGCCGTCTGGACGAGATCCTCGGCCTCATCGTCGAGTTCGAAGACGTCGGTCTCCGCTCCCTTCGCGGCGTTCGTGATCCAGTGGTCCGACGAGCGGACCATGCCGGCGACCGGCTCGCCGTCGATGGCGAGCACGCGGATATCCCGCCCGGGTTTCTCGACGAACTCCTGGACGTAGAACACCTTGTGCTCGTAGTGTCCGAGCGTCGCTTTGTGCTCTAAGATCGCCTCCGCGGCGTCGGGCGAATCGATCTTGGCCATCAAGCGCCCCCACGAGCCGACGACGGGCTTGAGAACGCAGGGGTAGCCGAAGTCCTCGATGGCCTCCATCGCCGTCTCCTTCGTGAAGGCGACTTTCGTTTCGGGCGTGGGAACGCCCGCCCGTTCGAGCGCGAGGCTGTTCTTCGCCTTGTCCGCACAGATGTCGGCCGTCTCGTGGCTGTTGACCACGGGAATCCCGTACGCCTCGAAGAACTGCGTGGCGTACAGGCTCCGGCTCGTGGCGAGACAGCGATCGACGACGAGATCGAGGTCGGCGAACGCGTCGGGCACCTCGCCGACGGTGAACTCGTGCTTGCGGACATCGATCTTCGTGATCTCGTGGTCGCGCTCGCGAAGCTCTGCGAGGAGGAGCTTCTCGTCCTTGCGGATCCGGGAGTAGAGGATTCCTATCTGCAAGGTCACTCACCCCAGTCCTCTTCGAGCTCCGGGGCTCGCTCGAGGACTGGCGGCTCGGTGTCGACGACTTCCAGTTCGGCTCCGCAGGTCGTACAGTCAACGATCTCTCCGACTTCCAGAGTGTCGTGCAGGGACACTTCGGCCCCGCATTCGACGCATTCTGTCATTGTATTCCCACCTGGGAGCCATACCACCTTAAATCCACCGAATCTATAATTTAAATTATAATTCTGCAATACCCACTAACGGTGGAAAAGAGCCACAACACGACCGATTTCTTTTTTGTATGTCACAAATAGTGTATGCTGTCCCCTCAAGGGGACGGCGGTCGCGGAGGCGAAACTGGCGACGGCAAGGGTGACTCAGACATAGTCGTTCACCTCCTCGCGCAGCGCCGTGTGTGCCGTCTCGAGTTCACCGGCGAGCTCCGAGTGGGTCGACTCGTCGGCTCCGAGCGTATCGCGGCCCGAATCGAGCTGTGGGGCCGTCGCTTCGGGGGCCGGTCCACCCTGTGAATTGCGGCTCGCGACGCTTTCGACGGGATCGAGCGCGTCAGTGACGGCATCGGGGTCGACGTAGGACGCGAGCGGTTCGCCGAGAACGGCTTTGGCGGCAGCGTCGAGCGCGTCGTAGTCCGCGGAACCGTGTTCCGCGCTAGTTTCGGCAGCGGTAGCGACCAGTTCGTGAGCCGTCCTGAACGGCAGGCCGTTCGCGGCGAGCAGGTCGGCGACCCCGGTTGCCGTCGAGAAGCCCGCACCGGCCTCGGCTGCGAGGGCATCCGCGTTCCACTCGGCCGTCGCGACCGCCCCGGCTGCAACCTCGCTCGCCTCGACCACTGCATCGACAGCTTCCCACGCGTGGGTCGTCGCGCGCTGCAGGTCGCGGTTGTAGGCGCGAGGCAGTCCCTTCAGCGTCGTCGTCAACCCCTGAACGTTCCCGGCCGCGTCACCCGCGACCGCGCGGACGAGTTCGAGCGTGTCGGGATTTTTCTTCTGGGGCATGATCGACGAGGTCGAGGAATAATCGTCCGCGAGGGAAACGAAACCGCGGTTCGCGAAGATGATCAGATCCTCCGCGAGCCCGGACAGCGTCGTTGCATGGGTCGACAGCGCCTGCGTCGTCTCGAGCAGGAAATCCCGGCTCGAGGCGGCGTCCATCGAGTTCACAACCACGCCGTCGAACCCGAGCAGGGACGCGGTGAACTCGCGGTCGATGTCGAAGGTCGTCCCCGCGAAGGCCGCGCCGCCGAGGGGGGACTCGTTGATCCGGGCGTAGGCCTCGAGTAGCCGTTCGGTGTCGCGGCGGACAGCTCCCTCGTAGGAGAGCGCCCAGTGAGCGACGGTGGTCGGCTGGGCCGGCTGCAGGTGGGTGTATCCCAGCATGATCGTTTCCGCGTGCGCGTCCGCAACGTCGAGGAGCGACTCGCGGAGCGCAAGCGTCGTCTCGATCGCATCGAGCACGTCCTCGCGCAGGCGGTAGCGGATGCAGGTCGCGACTTCGTCGTTGCGCGAGCGCGCGGTGTGCATCTTCCCGCCGTCAGCACCGACGCGTTCGATGACGGCCGTTTCGATGGCCTCGTGAACGTCCTCGCCGTCGGGCAGCGAGTCGTGGCCGGCGACTTCGATCGCATCGAGCGCGGTCAGAATCGATCCCGCCGTCTCCTCGTCGATAATCCCTTGCTCCGCGAGCATGAGGGCGTGTGCGCGATCGACCTCGAGATCGGCCTCGAAGATCCGTTCGTCGGCCGCAAGCGAGGAGAGGAAACTCCGTGCGGGGCCGCCGCTGAAGCGGTCTCGCCGGACGACGCCCGACTCGTCGCCGTCAGCTCCGCCGCGAGCGCTCTCCTCGGTCATGTCTACTCCTCGCCTCCGTCGGTGGCGAGTTCGACCGTCTCGGCGTCCGCGTCGGTGTCGTCGGTCACCGCGTTCGCGAGGCGGCGCTGGAAGCCGTGGTACTTCGCGACGCCGGTGGCGTCCTCCTGTGTGATCTTGCCGACCGTTTCCGTGTCGAAAGACGCGTGTTCGGCCGAGTAAGCCGCGAACTCGCTGTCACGAGCGACCGGGCGCGCCTTGCCGCCCTCGAAGCGCACCGTGACGGTGCCGGTGACGCGCTGCTGGGTCTGGGCGATGAAGCCCTCGAGCGCACCGACGAGCGGCGCGTCGACCAGCCCTTCGTAGCCCTTCTTCGACCAGCGCTGATCGATCAGCTGCTTGAACTCGCGTTCTTCCTGGGTAAGCACGAGCCCTTCCAGGGCTTCGTGAGCGTTGAGCAGCGTCGTGGCGGCGGGGNCGATCAGCTGCTTGAACTCGCGTTCTTCCTGGGTAAGCACGAGCCCTTCCAGGGCTTCGTGAGCGTTGAGCAGCGTCGTGGCGGCGGGGTGCTCGTAGTTCTCGCGGACTTTCAGCCCGAGCATGCGATCTTCCATCGAGTCCGTGCGGCCGATGCCGTAGGATCCGGCGAGTTCGTTCAGGTGCTCGATGAGCGAGACGGAATCGTACTCCTCGCCGTCGACGGCGACGGGGTAGCCCTTCTCGAAAGTGATCTCTATTTCCTCGCTCTCGCCGGATGGTTCGTCCGTCCAGTCGTAGATATCCGTGGGAGGGACGTAGCTCGGGTCCTCGAGTTCGTCGCCCTCGACGGAGCGACTCCAGAGGTTGGTGTCGATCGACCAGTCGCCGCCGCTGCCGCCCTCGACGGGGAGGTCCTTGTCGTCGGCGTACTCCTGTTCCCACTCGCGCGTGAGTCCGAGTTCGCGCACGGGGGCGATGACTTCGAGGTCGGAGTCGCGCCAGACGGCTTCGAACCGGAGTTGGTCGTTCCCTTTACCCGTACAGCCGTGAGCGATGCCGTCACAGTCCTGTTCTTGAGCGACCTGCAGGATCGCCTCGGCGATGACGGGACGAGCGAGCGCCGTCCCGAGCGGGTAGCCCTGGTAGGTCGCGTTCGCGCGAACGCTGTCGAAACAGAGGTCGGCGAACTCGGCTTTGGCGTCGACGACGTAGTGATCCAGATCGAGTGCTTCTGCGGTCTCTTCTGCTTCGTCGAACTCCGAGGCCGGCTGGCCGACGTCGACGGTGACGCCGATGACCTCGTCGTATCCGTACTCTTCCTCGAGCAACGGGACACAGACGGTCGTGTCCAGTCCACCCGAGAACGCGAGTGCAACGCGTGTCATATCCGAACAGAACCGAGGGACATACTTAAATTCATTGCTTTGAGTGTCGTAATTTATTCAGAGAGCGGACGCTAACCGGAAAAATAGGAATTACCTATCAATTTGGGAAACAGCATGGAACGTGGGGGAAGGGATAGTACGGGCTCAAAGGCCCGGTCGCGGTCGTCGCGGTCGCGGGGAGACAGTCCCGCCGGTCACGAAGGAAGCGAACGCAGTTGCAAGACCGGCGGACTGCGTCATTGCACCCACCTACGAGACTTGACCCTATTAAATCCTCGTGTCGGGCAAATGTTGCACCGGGTTGCACACGAAGTGAAAAGCGCCGTGGCTTGGGGGATCAGGCGCAAGAATACGGAACGAAATTGTCGCCAGTTGCTACCTACGACTACTGTTCTGACTCGGCTTCGTCCGGCAGCGCCAGCACGTTTTCGCGCCCGATTCGGAAGACGTCGATCTCGTCGTCCTCTCGCAACCCACCGACGACCTGACTCGTCTTGGCTTCGGTCCACTCGAGTTCGGAGACGACCTGTTGTTGCTTGATCCGGCCGCCGGAACTCTCGAGGAGTTTGAGCACGCGCTCTTCGTTGCTCAAGAGTTCCGGCGGTGGACTGTTCGATCCGGAATCACTACCGTTACCGTTCCCGCGAGGAGACGACCCCGAAGCCGCGGTCGACGACTCCTCCATCGGCGCTCCCGCCGCCCCGTTTGTCGGCGGCCGGGACTGTGAGTCAGTACTGGAACCGGATCCGAACCTGGAACCGCTCCCGCTTCCGGGACCACGCCGAATCCACCACGCGGCGGCTCCGATACCGACGCCAACCGCCGCCAATACGACGAGCGTCGCAACGATAACCAGCCACGACAGCGACGGCCCCTCAGTCGCTCCGTCCGACGTATTGGCAGTCTCGCTATCCTCGGTCATGACGATCATCGGCTGGTCCTCGAGAAATTCCGTTTCGGCCCCGTTCCAGAGAACGGACTCCTCCGAGGACCCCGACGGCTCCGGATCAGCCTCTTCGATCACGTACCCGTCCGGCGGGATTATCTGCAACGTCGTCCCCTCGGTGGGTGTAAACCAGCCCGCAAGCGCATCACCCGCCTCGATCTGGTTCAACACGACGTTGGCGAACGACGACCACTCGAACGTGAACGTGACGTGACCGAGATCCTGTGGCGTCGCCGAACTCGTCGATGTCGTCACCGTGGTGTTCGAGACGTTCATCTCCCGGTCCGTCCTATTCTGTGCCTCCTCGATGTCTTGTTCCCAATCCGCTTGTTCGCGTGCAGCATACGCGTCCGGATTGTCCTCGACGTCCGACTCGAGTTCGTTCCAGTCATCCGACCCCGCCTCGAAGCGATAGTCAACCTCGACCGTCGCAGAGCCATCCTCCTCGAGGAAGATGCTGACGCGGGTCTCAGTCGAGTTATTGAGATGTGAACTCGCAGCCGGAGCGTCGTCTTGCACCTGCGGCTGTAGTTGTTGTGACTGTAACAGTAACTGTGACTGTGACGAAGTCACAAACTGACCCGTAGCCTGACCCTGTTCGTGCACTGGCACCTGTGTCGACGTGAGCGACTGACCGGCCGTCGTGTCGGTCGCCACCACAGCACCCGACATGGACCAGCCCACCGCAACCGTACACCAGACGACGACGAGTGCACATACCAGGGCTCGGAGCCCCTTCCCGTCCATTACGTACAACTGCCGGGGCCGACTAAATAGGTCTTTCCGACTCCAGTAGCGGAGTATTTTTCAATTTCCCTGACAAAGAGTTCCCTATGACCGACACTCGTGGTTCACTCGCGGTCGAAACCCTCCTGAAACTCGTCCTCGTGTTAGTCGCCATCCTGCTCATCATCGAGGTCATGCAGGCGATCGTCGGCACCATCGTCGGATTGCTCCAGCCGCTGCTCATGCTCGCGATCCTCGGCCTGATCGTCCTGTGGCTGCTCGACCAGTTGTAAGCGGCGCTGAATCGGCGAGTCAGCGAACGTGGTGCGATTTGCACGCTCGCACGCGTAACAAGATAATCAAGGCGAGAACGGGAACCGGAACAGAACGCTCAAACACACCCCGCCACAATTACTACCCGACTCGACGCGTGTACAGCGTTATCGCCCCCGTCCCCGGCCGCGTCCGCAAACTCGCTACCGACCTCCATCCCGAACTCGTCGCCTTCGAGCACGTCCGCCAGACCCACTCGTGTCTTCTCAAACGGCTCGGCGATGCCACGCAGGCGCAGTTCGGCCACCTCCAGCGCAAGACTCACCGCGCACTCGAAAACACGGCCGCCGTCGACGCGACGATAACCGGTATCGACTACTTCGACGACCCGCCGATCGGCTCCGCACCCGTCGTCTACCTCAGCGTCGACAGCCCCGGTCTCGAGGCCATTCACGCCGAACTCATCGAGACGTTCGACCCCCTCGACGACCTCGAAGGCGACGACTACGTCCCCCACATCACGCTCGCCCGAGACGGCGACACCGCAACCGCACGGCGACTGGCCGACCGTGAAATCGACCCGATCACCTGGACCGTCACTGAACTCGAGTTCTGGAACGGCACGGAGAAGGTGCCGGCGAGTCGCGTGCCGTTGTCGTCACGGTCGTTGTAGTCGTCGTAATTATCGTAGTCGTGGTATCGTCATTTCGTTCTCGCAATGGGCGGTGCGCGGTAGGCGCAAATGCTGCTGGTAGCTAGTAGTTACAGAGACGCCAGTACACGACGTTCGGCACCGGGAACAGCCGTTACCGGCCGGATTCGGCGACTCGAGTTCGTCCGGAGTGCGGGAATAGTCATCCGGCTGGACGCGAGTTAAGGCCGGCGAGCCGTTGCCTTTCGATGGTGCTTTCGACACTACTCGTTGCAGCGCTCGTCGGGACCGCGCTGGGGGCGTTCCTCCAGAAGGGGCGGTTCTGCTTCGTGAACGCCTTTCGGGACTTCTTCGCGTACAAGGACTCCCGCGTCACGAAGGGCGTTCTCGCCGCGACGCTCTTGACGATGGTCTTCTGGGGGATCGCCTACCAGTTCGGGTACTATCAGACGTTCTGGACGCCACAGTGGGGCCTCACCGGACTCGTCGGCGGCTTCATCTTCGGAATCGGGATGACCTACGCCGGCGGCTGTGCCAGCGGCACGCTCTATCGTGCCGGTGAGGGCTACCTACAGTTCTGGCTGACGCTGCTCTGTATGGGTATCGGCTACGCGGCGTTTACCGTCGCCTTCCCGACGCTCGATAGCACGTACTTCGCGGCGCTGACGGTGGGCGAGGGCGTCAGCCTGTTTACCGTCACGTCGATCCCGGCGGGACTGCTCGGCGTCGGCGTCGCGATCGTCGCGCTGCTCGGGTACGCCACCCTCGTCGGACGGGCCTCGACGACCGCCGAGTTCGGCGAGCGCGCGGACGTGGCCCAGTTGCACCTCGGGGCGCTTCGTGCGCCGGTCATCGGGTTACGACAGTTCGCCCGCGGGACGGCCACCTACGCGCGCGGTCTCGCTCGCGCGTGGCGAACCCCGATCGCCGCGAGCAAGCAGCCCTGGGACCCGCGGACCGCCGCCCTCGGAATCACCGCCGCCGCCGTGCTCTGGTTCACCCAGCACTCGATCGTCGGCGTGACCGGTCCCGAAGCCCGCTGGACCGGCTATCTGCTCTCGCAGGTCGGCGTCGAGGCGAACTCGTTCGAGTACTGGGGCTCCGTGCTCTTCCAGGGCCAGGGCGTCGACGTGACCGTCGACATGGTGATGATCGCGTTCGTCATCGTCGGCGCGTTTCTCGCCGCCGTCTGGAGCGGGGACTTCGCGGTCCGCGTGCCGAAGCGGCGGCGACTCCCGAACGCGGTCGTCGGCGGACTCCTCATGGGAGCCGGCTCCCGACTCGCGCCCGGCTGTAACATCGGGAACATCTACTCGGGTATCGCCGAGCTGTCGGTCCACTCGTTCATCGCCGCGGTCGGCATCGTCGCCGGCGTCTACGTGATGACCCACTGGATCTACCGCGAGGTCGGCTGTGCCATCTGATGCGCCACCTCCGGTCCGATACCTGACCGAATCGATCGCCAACCACTACTGACCCCGAATCAACACGCACAGACACATGCCATCCATCGACGACGTAACGAACACCCCGGACGAACTGAGCGACGACGACGCAACCGAACTCTTCGAGGAGGCCGACCTCGTCCAGGACATGATGGGCGAGGTCTGTCCGTACCCGCAAGTCGAGGCCAAGAAGGGCCTCCAGCAGCTCGAGTCGGGCGACCTCCTCGTCCAGGAGACGGACCACGTCCCCTGCACCGAAAACGTCCCCCGAGCCGTCGGCGACGACGCCGACGCGAAGGTGTGGCGAAGCGGCGACGCAACCTATCGGATCTACCTCCGGAAACGGTAATCCACCCTGTACACGACAATGATCGACGAACTCTCCCCCGAAACGGTCCGCGACCGCATCGGCGACGATGGCGATGACGATGACGATGAACTCGACCTGATCGACGTCCGCGAGGACACGGCCTACGACGACGGCCATCTCCCCGGTGCCGAACACGTCACGATCGACGAACTCGAGGAGACGGTCGTCGACCGCGACTGGGCCGACGAGGTCATCGTCTACTGCTACATCGGAAAGACCTCGATCCAGGCCGCTCGACTCATCGACGAGTACGGCGACGCAGAGTCCGTTGCGAGCATGGACGGCGGCTACGAGGCCTGGGAGTCGGCTACGTCCGAATCAAGCCTCCAGCCGCAGTAACGGAAGACGCACAAGACACAGCAGTTCGGCCAGAAACTATTCGTGGCTACTATCGTGTCTCTGTTCTATGAACCGACGTTCTGTCATGGCACTCGCTGCAACGGTGCCGTTTGCAGGCTGTACTGGACTCCTCGCCGGCGGTGGCGTCGATACGACGATCGGCGAGGACGAAGTCGTCGAGTTCAGTGCCGACGCGGGATCGGAACTGGAAATCACGGTGGAGGTCGAAGAGATATTTCCGCTCGGTGACGGCGAGAACGGGAGCTCGGATCTCGAACGCGAGGGGATCGGATTTCGACTGGATCACGAAGAAAACGGCATCGTCGACACCCGGACGATCACGGCGGACGAGGAGACGTTCGAGGTGTCGGTCGAGGACGGCGGAACGCACGTCGTGATGCTGATCGGCGGCGTCGGGCACGTGACGATCGAGTGAGCAGGGCGGGCGTCGAAAGCGCCCGTGCCGAATCAGGGTGCCGGTGGGTCGCCACCGTAGCAGTCGTGGTCGCCGTAGAAGTTTCGCATCGCGAACTTGAGTTTGTCCGAGCCGATATCGAGTAGCTCCTGTCGTTGTTCGTGCGGAAAGGTACTGTTGACGCTGTACTTGCCGAGATCAGACTTCGCCTGCTTCGAGTAACGCCGGTCGAGGAGCGCGCGGACGCCGATGTCTTCGGGCGAGCGGATGACCCGGCCGAGCGCCTGTCTGGTCTTGCGGACGGTCGGAATCTCGACCGCGTAGCGCCAGCCGGTCTCGGTGCCCTCGAAGGCCGCGTCGTAGGCCTCCTGGACCGCCTCGGCCCGGTCGTCGAGGTGCGGGTACGGAACCCCGACGACGAGCACGGTTCGGGCGTCCTCGCCGTCGAAGCTCACCCCCTCCGCGAGCGTCCCCCACAGCGAGGTACAGAGGACGGCGTCGTCGTCCGCGATGAACTCTTGTCGAAGGTCCTCGACCGCGACGCCCGGTTCATCGAGGTAGACAGTCCTCTCTGACCGGTTTTCGAGTCGTTCGGCGTACCGACTCGCTTCCCCGTAGTTCGGGAAAAAGGCGAGCGTGTTCCCGGGCGTCATGCGAACGGCGTCGTGGATCGTCTCCGTGACATCCGTCTGGACCGCCGGGTCGTCCCGGTCCGAAGAGAAAAGCGGCGGCGTCTCGACGGCGTAGGTCCGGCGGTTGTCCGCGGGAAACTGCAGTCCGTAGGCCATCGTCACCGGCTTCTCCAGCCCCAGCACGTCCTCGGTCACGTCGAACGGCTGCAGCGTTGCACTCATCAGCACGGTTGCGGACACCTCCTCGAACAACTGGCCGGTGACCTGTCGAGGCAGACAGGAGTACAGCTCCGCGCGGCCGTAAATCTCGTCGGTCCCCGCGTCGCGGGTGACGGAGACGACCGGATAGAGCCCTTCCTTTGCCCCTTCGTTCATCCACGCGCTGACGAACGCCGCCGCCTGGAGCGTCTGACACTCCGTCCGCGTCGCCGTCTCGCCCTCGCGGTAAGCCTCCTCGTACTCCTCGTCTAACTCCTGGCCGAGTTTCATCGCCGCCTCGAGGTCCGCCTCGATCCCCCGCCCCGAGTAGCGCTGCAAGAACTCGAGTGTGAGGTCGTCGCGTCGGCCCTCGTTGGCGATCGGGACGTCCTCCCAGTTCTCGCCGATCCGTTCGCGCGCTCGCGGCCCGCGGCCGCTCGCGTTATCCGCGGCGCGTTGCACCGCGCTCTCGCCGAAGCCGAAGGAGTCCTCGTAGGTTTCGACGAGCGCCCGGTGGAAGGCAGAGAGCGCGTTCACGGCGTCCTCTGCGCGCGGATCGTCCGTCTCCGCGAGTTCATCCAGCGCGGACTCGAACGTGCGTTCGGAGCAGGTCCGGGTGGCGTGCTCGCGGGCGGCGTCTTCGACGTTGTGGGCCTCGTCGAAGACGGCGATCACGTCATCGGGGTCGCGGCCGAGCCAGCGGAAGAACTGCTCGCGGATCGTGGCGTCGAGCAGGTGGTGGTAGTTGCAGACGACGAGGTCGACGCCCTCGATGCCCTCCTTCAGGAGTTCGTAGCCGCAAAGCTGGCGTTGCTCTGCGTAGTCGTAAATTTCGTCCGGGGTGCGAACGTCCTCGAAGAGCCAGCCGAAGAATTCCTCGGTGTCTTCGGTCAGGTTGTTCCGGTAGTACTCACAGACGTTCTGGTCTTCGAGGTCGTCGAGGCGGTCCTCGATGGACTCGAGTTCGTCCATGACGGCGCTGCGGGCGTCGGCCGCGCCGCCGTCGCCGTCCTGGCTCTCTTCGAGGAGTTCGCGCTGGCGGCGTTCGAGTTGCTGTTTGTCCTGTTCGGCGTCGACGACGGCGCGGGTGTTGTCCCGGAGCGTTTGGCACTCCTCGTAGCCGACGTCGATGTGACACATCGAGCCTTTGCCCTTGAAGACGACGGCGCGGATCGACTCCTCGCAGGTGATCGCGCGGGCTTCCGCGACGAACTGGCGCATCTGCTGGTGGACGTTCGTCGTGATGACGACGGTCTTGTCCTGTTCGCGGGCGACTTCGAGAGCGGGGACCAGCGAGGAGAGGGTTTTGCCGGTCCCGCAGGCTCCCTCGAAGAGTACGTTTTGCCCGCGTGTGAGCGCGTTGTGGATGCGGTCCATCGCCTCGCGCTGATTCTCGTACGGCTGATCGTACGGGAAAAAGCGCATGTACCCGGCTGTCTCGGACACGATAGGTGATTGGTTCCCGCTCCGATAAAAGGGTTCGTCTCGGATGAGTACCTGCGGTCGCGATGCGCTCAGAGGCGATCGGACTGCGACGTTTCGGGTTCGATGTAGACGCGCTGGATCTGGTCGTCGTGCTCTTTCAGCGCCCGTTCGATAGCGGTGATCCGCTCGTCGATCGTCGCCGCATCGAGTTCGGATTCGAACGCGACATCTGCGGTGACGAGTAATTCCTCTGCGCCGAAGTAGACGGTGCGAAAGTCGACGAGTTCGGTGACGCCGTCCCAGTCGGCGACGATGGCGCGGAGTTCGTTTTCGGCGGGGGCGGGTAAGCTCTCGCCGAGGAGGAGGCGCTTGTTCTGCCAGGCCAGGGCGATGGCGAATCCCATGAGCAGGATGCCGATAACGAGCGCAGCGCCGGCGTCGTAGATCGGGTTATCGTACGTTCGAGAGAGGTAGACGCCGAGGAGGGCGATGCCGGCACCGGCGAGCGCGATGGCGTCCTCGGTGAGTGCGGTCAGCGTCGTCACGTCGCTGGTCTTTCGGAACGCCTCGCGGAACGACTCCCAGCCGTACTCGTCCATCTGGGCGGTAATTCCCTGGTAGGCCTTCCAGAACGCGTAGGATTCGAAGGCGATGGCTCCGAGCAACACCGCGTAGTTGACGTAGATCGGATCGAACGTCGCGCCGAGCAGCGTCACCGGCTCGTTCGCCCGGTGGACTTCGCCGGCTTGCAGTGCGCTGTAGCCGTGTGTCGCGCTCTCCCAGCCGGCGATGCCAAACAGCATGACGCTCACGAGGAAGCTGTAGAAGAACTGGGCCTTGCCGTGGCCGAACGGGTGACTTCGCGTGGGCTCCTGTGCGCCGTAGCGGATGCCGATCAGCAGGAAGACCTGATTGCCCGTATCTGAGATCGAGTGATAGGTCTCCGAAAGCATCGCGGGGCTGCCGGTGAGCACGAAGCCGCCGAATTTGAGAACTGCGATCGCAGCGTTTGCAAACAGCGCAGCGATGACGACGGCGGTACTGGTGGCCATTGGGTTCACTATCGAGACAGGTTCCTAAAGAAGTATGCCGGACGCGGGAAGGTATCATGTTGGATGAATGTCTATCCTCGGTGAGAGACCGACACCACTACACCGAAACCCATGCCACGGACGGCGGTCGTAGACGAAGCCATGACCGACTCAGACACCAACACCGACTTCGACTCCGACTCATCGGCGACGACGATTACCGTCCTCTCTGACACCCACAGCGCCGACGGACACGAACTCGACGGCGACGTGCTGCGTGCGGTCCGAAACGCGGATGTCGTTATTCACGCGGGCGATTTCACGAGTTCAGCGGCGCTCGATGCGTTGCAGGATGAGTGTGCGGTCCTGTTTGCAGTCCACGGCAACGCGGACAGCGCGGCGGTTCGCGACCGGTTGCCGACGGCCCGCGTCGTCGAGGCGGGTGGCGTTCGCTTCGCGGTTACGCACCGCCGTGACGGCGGCGAGACTGGATTAGCGATGTTCGGCCGCTCGCGGGACGCCGACGTCGTCGTCTCGGGACACACCCACTGCCCGACGGTCGTTCGGACGGACGATTGTCTCCTGTTGAATCCCGGTAGTTACGCCCAGCCGCGCGGGAATCGGCCGGGGTACGCCGTTCTCGAAACCAGAACCGACGGCGGCGACGATACCAGCGAACTCACCGGCGAAATCCGCGAGCCGACCGGTGAACTCGTCGAGTCGTTCGTCGTCTGAAGACATGAGTCGACTGCCGCAGGAGCGGGCAGTCGAAGCGGCGAAAGGTGGAGGAGAGACGAGGACGCCAGCGGGTGGCGAACAGCGGAGACGGCTGCGGTGGGTGGGCGGCGAGCGGGAGGGGTGAGGATGATCGGGGGTGATCGGATTGGGGGATTGGGGGTGATCAGGGCATGGCGATGGTGGATGGGGGGGGATGTGGGGGGGATGCTACCTGACAGCCCTCGAGTTCACCGGCCGATTCCCACCGCGGTGGGCCGGTGATCGAGGCGCATTTTGACCAACGGTGGCAAACACATTATAGTCAGCGCAAGGTGAAAAATCAGTTTTAGTCTCCGGTGGGTTGCTCACTCGAGGTCCCACCAGTCGGCGTAGTAGTCGGTGATTTCGGCGAGCGTTCCGGCTGCGGAGTCGAAATCCTCGTCGAGCCACGGGAACGGATCGGCAACTGCTGACTCGAGATCGAGCGCGCCCTCGAGCGTACCGAGCATGGCGTACCCGAGGTGGCTCGGGTGGTAGCCGCCTTCCTGCAGGACGACGAGTCGCCCGTCGGCGGTGCGCGCCGCGAGTTCGCGAGCGCGCCTGCCGAGCGATTCGAAGCCGGCTTTCGTCACGACATTGCGCCCGAGCGGATCGACGACGCCGGGGTCGCCGCCCGCGCTGACGACGAGCAGGTCGGGGTCGTACTGGTCGAGGACGGGGGTGACGAGCCGATCCATCGTCGCACGGTATCCCTCGTCGCCGGTTCCGGGCGGAAGCGGGACGTTCAGGTTGTAGCCTTCGCCCGGGCCGACGCCGTGTTCGTCCACGGTGCCGCGCTGCGGATGGGCATCGGGATTCCACGAGTCGTGGTCGTTGTGAACGCTGATCGTCAAAACGTCCGCGCGGTCATAGAAGATTTCCTGCGTGCCGTTGCCGTGGTGAACGTCCCAATCGAGCACGGCGACCCGGTCGACGGTCGTGTCGGCGAGCACCTGTTCGACCGCGACGGCGGCGTTATTGAAGAAACAGAACCCGTCCACCTGCGCCGGCTGGGCGTGGTGGCCGCTCGGCCGAACGCAGGCGTAGGGCACGTTTTCCAGCCCGTGTTCGAGGGCGTGCTCGGCGGCGGCCGCCGCTGCCCCCGCGGCGTGGCGGGCCGCCCGGGCGGTCGCTTCGTTCGCGCCGGTCCCGCCGGTGATCCGTCCGCCGCCGGCGGCACAGAACGCTTCGATCGAATCGACGTGAGCCGGCTCGTGGACGCGATGGAGCTGGTCGTCCGTCGCGCGCGGTGCCGATTTCCACTCGATCTCGTCGCCGAACTCGTGGCGCAGAATGTGGCGAACGTTCCGTACGCGCTCGGGCCGGTCCGGGTGGGGTTGTTTCACTGCGAGACGACCGCTCCACTCGGCTTCCCCCTCGCCGGCGGGCGGTTCGTGCGCGAGGAAACTGTCGTGCCAGAAGGCGGTTCCAGAGACCATAGAGACCCCAGGAATCTCGATCGTGGTATATGTGTGCATTGCGGAAGGTCGAATCGATCCGTCAGACGGGTCGCGAACGATCCGCCGCCCTGAATTGACTCCAGATTGATAGAAAGATATATTATTGGCCGCTACAAGACATCCTAGAACCGGAAGAGTGTTTCCGGGATTCGATGACCGATACCCACTCGCCACACGCCACGTCGACGGACGAACTACTCGCACAGGCGTACGATCAGTACCAGAAACGGACATCGAGCTCGGAAGCGATGGCCGACGAACTACGGGAACTCGTTCCCGCCGGCGTCTGTAGCACGTTTCGGGCGTACGAGCCGTATCCCGTCCACGCACGGCGGGCAGCGGGAACGTCCATCATCGACGTCGACGGCAACGAATACCTCGATTTCGCGTTGAACAACGGTACCCAACTCGTCGGACACACCCACCCACAGCTATCTGCGGCCGTGAAGTCGCAGATCGACGACGGAACGCTCTACACGCGACCGAGCTCCCTCCTCGAGTTCGCGGCGCAGCCGCTGATCGACCGCTGGGAGGCGATCGAGCAGGTTCGGTTTACGAACAGCGGAACCGAGTCGGTGATGCACGCGATGCGCCTGGCGCGGGCGGTGACCGGCCGCGAGAAGATCATTCGGATGGAAGGAGCCTACCACGGCGCGCACGATCCGGCGCTCGTGAGCAAGATGCCGCCGGTCGACCGCGCCGGGCCGGCGGCCGATCCGACGCCGGTCAAAGAATCGCAGGGAATCCCCGAATCGGTGCCGGAGAACATCCTGCTCGGGCAGTACAACGATGCCGACAGCGTCGAGCGGCTGCTTCGCGAACACGAGGGCGAGGTCGCCGGCATCCTCGTCGAACCGGCCTGCTTCAACCTCGGCGTCGTCGAACCGGAAGGTAGTTTCCTCCAGCGGCTGCGCGAACTCGCCGACGAGTTCAATGCGGTGTTGATCTTCGACGAGGTCAAAACCGGCGTCAAACTCGCGCCCGGCGGCGGAGCCGAGTACTACGGCGTCCAGCCGGATCTCGTCGCGCTCGCCAAGGCGATCGGCGGCGGCTACCCGGTTGGTGCCTTCGGCGGCCGGCGCGAGTTCATGTCCCAGATCGCGGCGGACCTGGACGAGGGCGTCGCCACCGGTGCCGCCCATTACGGTACGTACAACGGCAACCCGCTCTCGCTCCGGGCGGTCGGGGTTACGCTGCGAGAAATCCTGACCGACGACGCCTACGATCACGTGACCGAACTCGCCGACCGACTCGCCGCGGGCTATCGCGACGTCATCGACGATGCCGGTCTCGAGGGCCACGTCGTGACCGCCGGTTCGCAGGGCATGGTGTACTTCACCGACGAGCGGATTCGGACGTTCCGCGACTGGGAGCACGTCGACGAGGAGTTCCACGAAGCCTACTGGTTCGGCATGCTCAATCGCGGCGTCATCCCGCACCCGCACGACGCTTCCCAGCAGTGGACGATCAGCGTCCAGCACACGGCGGACGACATCGACGCCCACGTCGACGCCTTCGCGGATCTCGCCACGCATTTATCCGCCGCACAGCAGTAGTCAGGCATGACGAGCGATCCGGACCGGCGGACGTACGACATTCTTCGCCTGCTCGACGCACACGAGCCGATCGGAAGCGTCCATCTCACCGAGCACCTCCGAGAGCGAGGCTACTCGCTCACCGAACGAACGGTTCGGCTCACGCTCGCCGACCTCGACGAAGACGGCCTGACCGAGAAGGTCGGCGGGAAGGGACGGCGACTGACCGCGGCCGGCCGCGCCGAACTCGAGCGCGGCGGCGTGAGCGGCCGGGTCGAACAGGTCCGCGAACGGCTCGCCGATCTGACGAGCCGCGTCACCTACGATCCGCTCGCGGACGAGGGTGCCGTCGTCGTCGGCACCGTCACCGTTCCCGCAGCGGCGCACGAGCAGGTCGACGACCTTCTCACCGCGATCGACGACTCGCCGCTCGGACCCGTCGTCGCGTCCCTCGAGTTCAGCGAGCGCAACGGAGCCGAGTACATCGAGATCACGACGCCCTCGAGCGTGACGATCGACGGCGTCTTGCTCGCGGAGGGGATCGACAGCGATCTCGATACCACCGGCGTCGTCGAGTACCACCCCGATCCGGAGACGGTGCCCTACGAGGACCCCGAACCGACGGCACACGGCGGGGCGATTCGACGGTTTACCGACGTGATCGGCGACGAGCGCGCGACGGTCGACATGGTATCGTTGCTGATCGAGGCCCGACGGACCTCAGTCGAGGCCGCACTCGAGGGTGAGGCCGGCCTGTTGGTCGCCGACAACCGCGAGTTCCCGCTCGCACATTACGACCGCGCGCACGAACTCGCGGCGACGACCCGCGACCGCCTGGGCGGCGTCATCGACGCTCGTCGGCCCCGCGAACCGGGGCCGTTTCCGTGGGACGAACCGGGCTGGGCGTTCGCCTCGCTCACCTGCGTCGGCGCGTCCGAATGTCTCATCGCCCGCTGCGTGGAAGCCGACGTGGCAACCGAGTGGACGACGCTCGCCCGCGTCCAGTCGCGAGCTGAACTCGACGACTGGTCGTGACCCACCGTCATCGAACCCGAAACCGTCGTTCTACTGTTCCGAAATAGCCAGATAATACACGCATAGAGCATCAGAATTGGTGTTTCAGAAGTTCGCGACCGAGACAATCTCATTCAACCACCGTCCGGGCGAAAGGATGGTGGTACGTCATACCGTACTGTGGGAACACTTATGTAGGGATAGCCTGGATAGTGTGGGTAGGTGGCAATAGTATGCCAGCACAAGACACGAACGGGCGGCGGGAGTTCCTTCGCACGAGCGCGGCGGTGGGAGGCGTCGCAGCTCTCGGTGGGCTTGCCGGTTGTACAGGGATGCTCGATAGCGGCGACGATACGCTGACCGTCGCCGTCTACGGCGGCGTGTTTCAGGAGGTCATGGACGAAGAACTGTTCCCGGCCTTCTCGGACGAACACGATATCGAGGTCGAGTCCGAGGCGCAACCGACCTCCGAAGAGGCGCTGACGCAGTACGAAAACGCCGTCAGCGCCGGACAGGCACCGGTCGACGTCGCCATCATGGCACAGACCGGCGTGCTGAAGGGGCTAAACTCCAATCTGTGGCACCTCTGGAGTGAAGACGACTTCGAGAATCTGGAGTACATTAGCGACGACCTCGTTATGGAGGCGGACGGCGGAATACCGGCTATCGGCGCGCTCTCGTGGTACATCAACCTCGTCCAGAACACGGACGTCATCGAGGACCCGGTCGATAGCTGGGAGGCGCTGTGGGACGACCAGTACGAGAATACGCTCGGCCTGCTCGGCTACGCGTCGAACTCGTTCCTGCTCGACATCACCGCGGAACTGCGGTTCGACGACCCCGAGATCTTAGAGGACCGCGACGGCGTCGAAGAGGTGTTTCAGGAACTGCAAGGCGTTACCAGCCAGGCGAACATGTGGTACGAGAACGAGGCGGACTTCCAGCAGCGCCTTCGGGACGGCGAAGTGCCAGCGGGGATGCTCTACAGTGACATCACGCGCGTTATGCAAGACGACGGCGCGCCGGTGCAGTCAAACTTCGTCGAAGAGGGTTCTGTACTGGACTCCGGGCTCTGGGTCACCCTCGAGAGTACCGATCTGTCGGAGGAAGCCCGGCAGTTCATCGACTACGCGAGCCAGCCCGCGGTCCAGGACCGACTCGCCGAAAACCTCTATACGAGTCCGACGGTCGACCGCGAACACTCCGAAATCGACGACGAACTCTACGAACAGATCGCCGGCCCGGGTCCCGACGAAGCGATCACGCCGAACTACGATCTCTACGTCGAGGAGGAGGACTGGGTCAATCAACGCTGGGAAGAGTTCATCACCAACTAATCGGTATGAGTGGAATTTCACTCGCGGGCGTGACGAAGCGATATCCGGGCGGTGTCCTCGCGGTCAAGGGTGTCGATATCGACATCGAGAGCGGCGAGTTCGTGACGCTCGTCGGGCCCTCCGGCTGCGGGAAGACGACGACGCTTCGGACGATTGCAGGCTTCGAAACGCCGACGGACGGCAGCATTCGGATCGACGGCGAGAACGTGACCGACGCGCCGCCGTACGAGCGCGACACGGGGATGGTCTTCCAGGACTTCGCGCTGTTCCCGCACATGACCATCCACGAGAACATCGCCTACGGGATGGAGGCGGCGGGCGAGTACGCCGACGAGGAGATCGACGCGCGCGTCGAGGAGATGCTCGAACTCGTCGAGTTGCCCGGCGTCGGCGATCGAACCCCGGACCAGCTCTCGGGCGGCCAACAACAGCGAATCGCCCTGGCGCGGGCGCTCGCACCGCGGCCGAAGGCGCTGTTGTTAGACGAGCCGCTTGCGAGTCTGGACAAGCAACTACGCGAGCAGATGCAGGTCGAGCTCCGCCGTATCCAACAGGAGATCGGGATTACGACCGTCTTCGTCACGCACAACCAGGAGGAGGCGCTGACGATGTCGGACCGGCTTGCCGTCATGAACGACGGGAAATTCGAACAGGTCGGCCCGCCGGAGGACGTGTACAACGACCCCGATTCCCGATTCGTCGCGGACTTCCTCGGAACGGCGAACATCTTCGACGGGTCGGTAACGGCGATAGAAGACGGCTACGCGACCGTCGAGTGTGCCGACGTGACGGTGCAGGCGACGGCCCAGAACGGCGTCTCGACCGGCGACGACGTCTCGGTCATCGTGCGACCGGAACGGATTCGGTTCGCCGCGGCGTCCGAATCGGATGCGGACGCGGCCGCAAACGCCAACGTCAGCGCGAGTCCGAACCCGAGCGCCGACGGCGGCACGCAGCCCGCACCCGAAACCGTCTTCGAGGGCGAGATCACCTTCAAACGCCACCTGGGCAGCAGCGTCGAGTTCCGCGTCGAAACCGACGCCGGTCGCGAACTCGTCGTCGTGCGACGGAGCGGGCTGGACGAACGAGGCCCCGGGGACCGGGTGACGGTGTCCATCGGAGCCGCTGACTGCCGTCTCGTGGAGGAATAGATGACGAACCGTCCAGACACTTCCTCCGATACCGAAACTGGAACCGGAACTGCCACCACCACCGATGTAGCGACTACTGCGAGCGACACAGAGGCATCCACTGCAGAACCGTCCAGTTCGGGCGAATCCGGCCGTGCGGGCCTGAAATCGCGAGCGAAGTGGTACGTACTGTCGTATCCGCTGTTCTGGCTGGTCGCCGTCTTCTTCATCCCGCTGTGTATGCTGGTCGTCTTCAGCTTCTGGGAGAACATTCCGGGCGGGCAGTACCAGTTCGGATTTACGTTGGAGAACTACGCCCGGTTCCTCGACATCGGCTTCACGTCGACGTGGCCGTTCGTCGAACCCGGCCTGTATCTCGGGCAGCTCTGGCTGACGATCGAACTCGCGCTCGTCACGGCCGGGCTTTCGCTCGTGCTCGGCTATCCGATGGCGTACTATCTCGCGCGGATGAATCGCCCGTGGCTGCGGAGCCTGCTGCTCATTACGATCATCTCCTCGCTGTGGGTGACCTACGTCATCCGGGCCTACGCCTGGCAGGTGATCCTGGCTTCCGGCGGCATCCTGAGTTCGGTCGGCACCGCGCTCGGATTCCTCGCCGAACCGCAGTCGTTCTATCCGGGCTACTGGGGGCTGGTCGTCGGCATGGTCTACGTCTTCCTGCCGTTCATGATCCTGACCCTCTACAGCAGCCTGCGGAACCTCGACGGCGAACTGCTCGAGGCGTCGAAGAACCTCGGCGCAGGACCGGCACAGACGTTCCGGCGAGTGACGCTGCCGCTGTCGAAAAACGGCGTCATGAGCGGTACTGCGCTCGTCTTTATCCTGGCGCTCGGCTCGTACGTCCTGCCGCGACTCCTCGGCAGTCCCGGTCAGCGGACGCTGCCGGTGTTGATCGAGCAACAGATCATGAGCGAGAGCAACTATCCGTTCGGCGCGGCGATGAGCATCGGGCTCATCGTCGTCGTGCTGGTGTTCCTCTGGGCGCTGATCCGCGTGACGAACGTGACGACGGCGAGCCTCGGCGGCACCGAAGAGATAGCAACGGACGGCGGGTCGCAGCCGGCACATTCGTCCGCTCCCGGGCCGCTGACCCGATTCCGGAGCGGACTCGGAACTGCGGCGGCGACGGTCGGACTGACCGCCGCAGGGAACCGGCTTGGGTCCGCACTCGACTCGCTTGTCACGCGGATCGACGCGAACACGCGCGAATCCATTATCTGGGTGGCGTTTCGGACGTACGTCGCAGCGGTGATGGTGTACATCGCCCTCCCGCTCGCGATCATCATCGCGGTCTCGTTCACGCCCGAAGAGTTCCTCACGTTCCCGCCCGGCGGGTTCTCCCTGCAGTGGTACGCCGAGTTCTTCGGGACCGAGGCGTGGCGAACCGCGCTGCTCAACAGTCTCACGATCGCCGGGGCCGCCGCGCTACTGAGCACGACGATCGGCGGCGGACTCGCGTTCGCACTCGATCGCTTCGACTACCGGTGGGGGACGATCTACGGGACGCTCGGCGTGTTACCCATTCTGCTTCCTCCGGTCATCATCGGGGTCGCGTTCCTCGTGTTCTTCCTCGAACTCGGGCTCGCCGGCTCGCGGCTAGGCATCATCATCGCCCACGGGATCTTCTACGCCCCGTTCCCGTTCATCCTGATCTCGCAGGGATTAGACGAGATCGACCGCACTTACGAGGAAGCCGCGATGAACCTCGGCGCGTCCTCGCTCCGGACGATCCGGACGATCACGTACCCGCTGATCCGGGCGAACGTGGTCTCGGGCGCGCTGTTCGCGTTCATCCTCTCGCTGAACGAGTACATCATCTCGTGGCTGCTATCGCTGTTTCTCGTTCAGACGATTCCGATCCAGATCTTCAACCAGCTGCGGTACTCCTACCCGCCGACCATCGCGGCCGCCAGCGTGGTCTTCATCTTCCTGACGGTCGTCGTGATGACGGCTATCGATAGGCTCTCTGGAGGGATCTGGGAGTGACGGCGGAACCGGGTTCGGGAGCGGAGACGGACGCGGACGTGGAGGCGTCCGCAGGCACGGACATGGACACTGACACGGCCACAGATACACCCCCAGCCGCAACCGACGCCCGAATCGTCACCGTCCAGCTCACCCCCGAGTTCGGTGCCGTCGAACGCAATCGCAACCGCACAGTTGAACTCGTCCGCGAGCACGCCGACGCCGACCTGATCGTCTTCCCCGAACTCGTGACCTCAGGGTACGTCTTCGAGTCGAAAACGGAGGTCGCGTCGATGGCGGAACCGCGCGACGGCGAGACGGCCCAGGCGTGGAGCGACATCGCCGCCGACACCGACACCTGGATCGTCGGCGGCGTACCGGAAGCCGACGGGGACGCGTACTACAACAGCGCGTTCGTCGTCTCGCCGTCCGGCGTCGAGGCCGTGTACCGGAAAGTCCACCGCTGGAACGAGGAACACCGCTGGTTCGACCCCGGAACCGACAGCACGATCGTCGACACGCCGTTCGGCCGCCTCGGCGTCCAGATCTGTAACGACCTCTGGTTTCCGGAACTCACGATCGCGCAAGCCCGCGCCGGCGTCGATCTCGTCGCCGTGCCGACCAACTGGGTCCCGGGGACGCCGGACGACGCCCCGACTCGGCCCGGCGGCTGGACCGTCGGCGTCCACCAGGCGCTCGCCCACGCGAACTCGAATCGCGTCTTTATGGCGTGTGCGGACCGCGCCGGCACCGAACGCGGCATCACCTTCGAAGGACAGAGCGTTATTCTCGACCCGGATGGGGTTCCTCTCGCGGGACCGGCACCGACGACCGGCGAGCACGAACTCAGCGCCGAGTGCGCGCTCGAACAGGCGCGGGAGAAGAACCTGACAGCCTATGACGATGTGCTCACGTCTCGACGGCCGGCGATCTACGGGACGGCGCAGCGAGACGAACAGGGAACGGACGCGAACACAGAGTAACGCGACGCGAGTTCAGCCGTCGCCCGCTGGCCGAGCGGGCGTGTTGGTTGCCACCGGAATTCATCCTCATTCTCGCCGAATTGTCGTCGCGAACTGCGACGCCAGTCTTAATCGTCGAGCGCTGCCGTCGGCGCAACCGCCGCGACCGGTTCGAACGAGTTCCGTTCGACCGTGCCGTACAGCGTGTCCCACTCGTCGGTCAGGCCGGCCTCGCTGAGCGCCGCGAGCACGAGTTCGCCGACGCCGACGTAGGTGAGCGAGCCGAACGCCCAGGCCGAACTGCCGTTGGGGAGTTTGTCCTGTTCGCGCGGGCGGCGAAAGTCGAGGACGCCGCCGATCGCGTCTCGACTCGCGACCGCGAGGTCGCGGGCCTCCTCGTACCGGTTGATCGGGAACTGTCGGCCGTCGCCGACGAGAAGCCCCGACCCCTCGCTCTCGGTTTCGAGCAGCGTCAACACGTCGGTTCGCCCGGCCTCGATCAGCAGCGAAATCACGTCGATCGACGACCCCTCGCCGTTGATCACGTCGACGTAGCGCGTGATCCGCCCGCCGCTCTGGAGTTGTCGGTCGCCGTCGCTGAACTCGTCGACGGGGGCGGGTTCGTACTCGAGGATGCCCGCGGTCGTGAGGTCGGCGTTGACGCCGTGGGCGAGCAAGACGCCGTCGAGCGTGATACTCGAGGGGACGAGCAACCGCGTATCGCCGGGTTCGCCGGGTGCGCTGTCCTCGAGAGCGATCGGGATGGGACCGAGCGGGAGCGATTCGAGGCGGGAAACGAGTTCGAGCGCGTCGTCGACGGCGTCGGCATCGAGGGAGGCGGCCGAGGCGACGAGTGCGCCGGTATCCTCGATGGGGTCGTAGCTCACGCGGCTCGTGAGCGCGGCGATTCGGGCGCGGATCTGTTCGAGGCGGCTGCTCACGTCGCCCTGTTCGAGTTCGTCGCGGCCGCGTTGGGTTAGTCGCCGGCCCTGGCCGGGGACCTTTTCGGTGAGTTCGAGGTCGTCGAGATCGGAGAGCGTGAGCCGGATCGTGCGGTCTTTGATGTCGTAGCCGTGGAGTTGCATCAACTCGACGAGTTGGATGCTGCCGATCGGGCCGTGGCGATCGACGAGTCGAAGGAGATCGTACGTTCGTCTGTCGAGTTCCGGTGGCATGCACAGACAGTGGGCGAGGGTGACCACCAAGGTTTGGGTTACTAGGTTGGGCGATGGCGTAACCTTATTGTCCCTGTCGCGAAACGGATAGGGTGGCAACTACTTGCCGGGATGTGAAATTATGACAGCCAAACTGTTGCGGACACAGCGGCGAGCGATCGGCCAGCAGACGGCGGCCACGCGTGCTGGCAGGAACGCGATCGAGACGCACGAAACGGGGGCTGACCGATGACGGATGACAATCCCGCAGCGGCCTTTCGAGAGTCGGTCGACGGTGCCGGCGTCGAGCTGGCCTACGCCGGACTGGGGACGTTTCTCAAGGGAGACGCGCGGAACATCGACGACGTGACGGATGTCGACGCAGCGGTTCTCGGCGTCCCCTACGACGGGGCGGTCTCGAATCGACCTGGGACCCGGTACGGCCCGACGGCGATTCGACGGGCCAGCGGCTGGTGGGCGTATCTCTCGGACTACAAGGGCGGATTAACGAACATGCAGACCGGCAAGCAGGTGAACTTCGACGACCTCACCGTCGCGGACTGTGGTGACGTGCCGGTCTTCCCGATGGACGGCGAGACGACGGCCGAGAGCATCACCGCGCACGTGGCGACGGTCGCGTCCCAGACGTTTCCGGTCGTGCTCGGCGGCGATCACTACTGTACGTTCCCCGCGGTTCGCGGCTTCGCCGAGGGGAGGGACTACGACGACGTCGGGTTCGTCCAGATCGACGCACACACCGATACGACCTCGGAGAGTCCCGTCTTCGGAACTGACTTCCACGGCTCGAGTACGGCCCTGATCGCCGACTCCGAGTACGTCGACTACGAGAACGTCAGCCAGGTCGGCATCCGCGGCTACGAGTCACCCGAGTTCTTCGAGTTCGCCGAGGAGACCGGACTCGATCTCTACACGATGCGCGACATCGAGGACCAGGGTATCACGTCGGTCGTCGCGGACGCGGTCGCGTCGGCGGCCGAGGGAACCGACGCGGTGTACGTCTCCTTCGACATCGACGGCGTCGACCCGAGCGTCGCGCCGGGAACTGGCACGCCGGTTCCGGGCGGGCTGACGGCCCACCAGGCGCTCAAGACGATGGAAGTGCTCGGTGCGACCGACGCGGTCAGCGCCGTCGATATGATGGAGGTCGCACCCCGGTACGACACCGACGAGGGCACCCAGAAACTCGCCGCGTACCTGCTGGTTACGCTGCTCGAACGCCAGTTCGCGGAGTAAGCGATGGAACGAGACCCACCCGCCGAAACGACTGAAACGGCCGACGCGGTCGGCAGCGCCCGAACGGCGGGCGTCGCCGAGTCCGTGATCCGCCAGATGACCAGGGAGGCGATCGACCGCGGCGCGATCAACCTCTCGCAGGGCATCCCCGACGAGGACGAGACGCCCCCCGAAATCAAGGCCGCCGCCCAGGAGGCCATCGAAACCGACAGCCAGTACACCATCACCTGGGGCCTGCCCGAACTCCGCGAGGCAGTCGCCGAGCGCTACGCCGAGTGGAAGGGCGTCTCGTACGACCCCGAAACCGAGGTCACGATCACCAGCGGCACCAGCGAGGCCCTCATGTCGACCATGCTCGCGCTCGCCGGCCCGGGCGACGAAGTCGTCTACTTCGAACCCGTCTACGAGAGCTACATTCCGGCGAGCCAGTTCGCCGGCGCGACCGCGGTCCCGATCGACATCACCGACGACCTCACCATCGACGTCGACGAACTCGCCGCTGCCGCCGCGGACGCCCGCATCCTCGTGCTCAATACCCCGATGAATCCAACCGGGAAGGTGTTCTCGCGCGATGAACTCGAACGCATCGAGGAAATCGTCTTCGAGCACGACCTCATCGTCCTCACCGACGAGATCTACGAGCACATCGTCTACGCGGACGACTACGTCAGCCCCGTCGAAGTCGGCGACCTCGC
This sequence comes from Natrialba aegyptia DSM 13077, assembly GCF_000337535.1. Classification (GTDB taxonomy): domain Archaea; phylum Halobacteriota; class Halobacteria; order Halobacteriales; family Natrialbaceae; genus Natrialba; species Natrialba aegyptia. Next base: position 39,126 of record NZ_AOIP01000019.1, on the reverse strand, counting down.
CGACCGAACCGTCGTCTGTACCGGCATGTCGAAGACGTTCAGCGTCACCGGCTGGCGCGTCGGCTTCTGTCTCGCGCCCGAGTACCTCTCGAAAGAACTCCGGAAGATCCACGACTACACGAGTATCTGCGCGCCAACGCCGTTCCAGCGCGCCGGCGTCGAGGCGCTGTCGCTCCCCGACTCCTACTACACTGAACTCGCCGACTCCTACGAGCGGCGTCGCGACCTGCTCTACGAGGGCCTGCAGGAAGCGGGACTCGATCCCGTCAAACCGGACGGCGCGTACTACATTCTGACGCGATACCCGACCGACGAGGACGACATCGAGTTCTGTTATCGATTGATCCGGGAAGCCGGCGTCGCCGCCGTTCCGGGGAGTAGCTTCTACACCGACGCCGAGGGGGCATCCGGCTGGATCCGGTTTACGTTTTCGCGAAACGAGGCGACGATTCGGGAGGCGATCGACCGATTGGTCGAAAACCGCTGGTGGTAGTCGCCGATCCCGGATTCGAGCTGATCCACGTCGAAACGATTTTGCGCACTGACACTGTACCCGGCGCGTATGCTCGAGTTCATTCCCGACGACCCGGTCATCATCGCGATCGTCGTGATCTTGTTATCGCTGATTCTCTTCTCGTACCTGCTGCTCCGGCGGACAGTACTCGAGTTCCGTGACGGAATGCGGTAGATGAAAGCAAACGGACGACAGCGGGGCCTGCGGTTTCAGAACGCGTCGTCGATTCGCTCGAGTACCGCGTCGATATCGGACCGCGAGACGTCTCGGTGCGTACAGAACCGGATCGTCGTCGGGCCGAACGCTGTGGCCAGCACGTTTCGTTCTTCGAGTCGATTGAGGACACCCTCCGTTTCGAGCCCAGTGCCCGCGATGTCTGCGAGCACGATGTTCGTTTCCGGTTCCTGCACGTCGAAGCCGTCGACAGCCGTAAGTCCCTCCGCGAGCACGCGCGCGTGCTCGTGATCCCTTTCGAGGCCGTCGACGTTCTCCAGCGCACGGAGCGCCGGAGCGGCGATGATTCCGGCCTGGCGCATGCCGCCGCCGAACAGTTTTCTGGTGCGGCGGGCGTCCTCGACGAACGACTCGGGGCCGGCGACCATCGATCCCACGGGTGCGCCGAGGCCCTTCGAGAGCGAGATCATGACCGTCTCGACGGGATCGACGAGTTCAGTGACGGGGATGTCGAGCGCCGTCGCGGCGTTGAACACGCGCGCGCCGTCGAGGTGCACCGGAACGTCGCGGTCGTGGGCTGCCTCGGCCGCCGCGGCAATCCGTTCCGGATCGATCGCGAGTCCGCCGCGCGCGTTGTGGGTATTCTCGAGACAGAGCAGGCCGGTTCCCGGGCGGTGGAGTTCCTCCTCGACGAAACCGGCGGCGACCTGCTCGGGCGTCGGCGCGCCGCGGTCGGTGTCGAGCATGCGTACCTGCAGGCCGGAGAGATCGGCGAGACCGCCGAGTTCGTATTTGACGACGTGGCTCTTGCGGTCCGCCAGGACTTCCTGGCCGCGCTCGGTGTGCACTCTGACGGCAACCTGGTTCGCCATCGTCCCGGAGGGGAAATAAAGCGCCGACTCGGTTCCGAGTCGGTCGGCGACGGTCGTTTCGAGTTCGGCGACGGTGGGGTCCTCGCGGTAGACGTCGTCGCCGACGGCGGCCGACTGGGCAGCATCGCGCATACGATCGTCGGGTGTCGTTACGGTATCCGAGCGAAGATCGATCATGGCGCGAGATAGCCCGTCGCCGAAGAAATACCCTGTCATGTCCCGTGTGCGGTCGAATCACTGTCACACGATAGCTGGATGTCACAGTCTTCGACAGCGAAGGGTTCAACTACGCATCATTTGTTGTGGGCGTATGGACCCCGCATCTCGCTCCAGTTCGACTGATAGCGGACCGTACTCCGCAACGGCCGAAGGGGCGGAGACGAGTCGGTTCAGGGCGGACGGCGGTCGCGATCCGAGCGGCCCCCCGTCGCCGGCACCGAGTTCACCATCAACGCCCGCATCGTCCCCATCCCGATCGGCATCCCCCTTCTGGTACCACGTCTCGCGCGTTCTCGGTCGGTTCGGCGACCTCCCCCCGTTCGCGCTCGTTCCGCTCTGTCTCTCGCTCGCTGAACTCGGCAAGCTCAGACGGGCGATGGGACCGACTAACGGGGTTACCATCTCGGCGAAATTCGTGCTGCCGGAGCCGTTGCTCGAGCTCTGGTCGTTCGTCGATGCACCCAGTCCGGGGACAACGGGCGCATCGAGTGCACGTGGTTCGGCGACCGGCACAGCCGGCTCGTCGGCTCCGGACATCGTGCCCGACTACACCACGGGGACCGACGATGCCATCTGAATCGACTCGAACCGGAGCGAACGGGGACGAGGCCGAGCCTGAACTCGAAACCGACCCCGAAAAGAGAGGCGCAGTCGAAACCGAACTAAACGGCGATCAGCGCACGACGCGGCGATCAACCCGACGCGCACGTGAAAGCGGGCGCAGCCAGCCGCCCGCAGACGCCCAATCGCGAACCGATGGTGGCCGCCGTGGCCACCAGCTCGTCTCGGTGCTCCGGCTTGTCTCGCTAGCGCTGCTCATCGTCGGGTTCAGCGGCTGGCTATTCGACGAGCGGACGCACACACTCGATTCGCCGTTTACCCTCTCGTTCGCCGCGGGAATCGGCTGCGCGCTGACCGCGATCTACCTCGGGATTTTCCTGGCAGACGGCGACGCGGGGCGATGAGTGGGACCGGCGAAGGCTTTCGATTCGAAAATGGTATCCCAACACTGCGAATACATCTCCAGTATGGACCCGCGAATCCGAAACCATGCCGAGATTATCGCGAATCATTCGGTCGATCTCCAAGAAGGGGACAACGTCATCATCGACGCCCATCCGATCGCCGAAGACCTCGTCGTCGCGCTCTACGAAGTCATCGGGGAGAAGGGAGCGAATCCGGTCTCGACGAGCCAGCGCACCGGCAAGCGCCAACAGCGTGCGTACCTCCGCGCCAGCGACGGCGAGTTCGAAACGCCCCAACACGAACTCGCGCTCATCGAGAACACGGACGTCTACATCGCCATCCGAGCGAGTGACAACGTCACCCAGACGAGCGACGTCGACCCCGAAACCAGCTCGGCCTACCAGCAGGCCCACGGGCCGATTCTCGAGGAACGACTCTCGACGCGCTGGTGTCTGACCCAGTACCCCGCGCCCGCGAACGCCCAGCTCGCCGAGATGAGCACCGAGGGCTACGAGAACTTCGTCTGGGACGCCGTCAACAAGGACTGGGACGAACAGCGCGCCCACCAGGCGAACATGGTCGAGATCCTCGATCCCGCCGACGAGGTCCGCATCGTCAGCGGCGACACGACGGACGTGACGATGTCAGTCGACGGCAATCCGACGATCAACGACCACGGCGAGCACAACCTCCCCGGCGGCGAGGTCTTCACCGCCCCACAACCCGACAGCGTCGAGGGCGAGGTCCTGTTCGATATGCCGCTCTACCATCAGGGCCGGGAAATCACCGACGTGTATCTCGAGTTCAGCGAGGGCGAAGTCGTCTCGCACTCGGCGGCGAAAAACGAAGACATCCTGACCGAGGTGCTGAACACCGACGCGGGCTCGCGCCGGCTCGGTGAACTCGGCATCGGCATGAACCGAGACATCGACCAGTTCACGTACAACATGCTCTTCGACGAGAAGATGGGCGATACGGTCCACATGGCCGTCGGACGGGCCTACGACGACACCGTCGGCGAGGGCAACGAGCAAAACGACAGCGCCGCCCACGTCGACATGATCGTCGACATGAGCGAGAACTCGTTCATCGAGGTCGACGGCGAAGTCGTCCAGCGCGACGGCACCTTCCGGTTCGAAGACGGCTTCGAGAAGTAGGCGCCGAACGAACGGGTCGAACCGTTTTTCATCGACGGGTTCACGTGAGCGCTCGCAAAGCGACCCGAGCGGAGCCCGTCGGTAGTGATTCGACCACCGACGTTGATGATTGCTTTACCGTCTCAGACATAGTAAGATATGATATATGTTGTCGACTTTTCCCCGCGGCCGAACCTGTTCGGTTGCTGCGACCGGATTTGGCGACGGGTTTGAATAACCCGAATGGGACGTGAATATTTCAGAAAGTTCCGTATTTTCGGCATAAATATGTTATTTTTCGACTGTTTCGACAAGTAATAGGCTATTACCCCAAATCAGCACCATGGTGTGAAATCGCATGACAATGTGGGGGAAGAAGATGGTGATTTTTATGTATCCGTCTATAACGCTCAGTTGATGAGTCGAAACAACCCGATTTCACGGCGGACTGCGATGAAGATCACGGGTGCCGCGGCTACGACCGCACTTGTCGCTGGCTGTAGCAGCGATTCGGACGAAAACGGCAGCGAAAACGGCAGCGAAAACGGCGGCGAACTCGAGGCATCCAACTGGGAAGGCGTCGAAACGATCGAGTTCACCGGTGAGATGGACGGCTGGAAAGGAAGCGCACCAAGCCAGATCGAAGGCGAGTCCAATCCGACGATCCTGCTCTTTGAGGGTCAGTCCTACGATATCACGTGGACGAACGGCGACGGAAAGAACCACAACCTCGAGATTGTCGACGACAGCGACGAACCCGTCAACGACCTCTCGACCGATCAGATGGGTGAGGAAGGCGAAACGCAGACGCTCACGATTGAGGAAGTCACGAGCGACATGAAAGAGTACGTCTGCCGACCCCACGAGAGCCAGATGCGCGGCACGATCGAAGTGCAGCAGCCGCCAAGCGGTGGCAACGGTGACGAATCCGGTAACGGTAACGAGAGCACCGGTAACGGTAACGAGAGTACCGGTAACGGTAACGAAAGCGAAGAGTAACGCTGCTGCCGTCTTTTCATTCCCTATTCTTTTAACGCCTCTCGACCGAATAGCGGCCGCTCTCTACGCGCGTCGATACCGTGTTTCGTGATACCACATATCGGCGAATTTGGCACCGAGAGACACTGACGCGCCGAAATCCGAATACAAAAGTAGTCCCGCCCCTTCTCTTTCGAAAATGATTCTCAATCGAACCGGGGTTCTCTTCGTTGCCCTCGCATTCGCCTGGGGCAGCGCGTTCAGTGCGATCGAAATCGGACTGACGACGCTTCCCCCGATCCTGTTCGCTGCACTTCGCTTCGATATCGCCGCCGTACTCTTTGCCGGCCTGGTCGTCGTTCGCGAACTCGAGTGGCGACCCGAGACGAAAACCGATTGGCTCGCTATCGCCGTCTCCGGCGGCCTGCTCGTCGGCGGGCACTTCGCGTTTCTGTTTCTCGGACAGTCGTACGTCTCGAGTGCCGTCTCCGCGATCGTGCTGAGTCTCACCCCGATCGTTACGCCACCGCTTGCACTCCTCTTGCTCCCGAATCAGCGACTCCGCGCACCCGCCGTCGCCGGTCTCCTCGTCGGCCTCGTCGGCATCGTCGTCATCGCCGTTCCCGGCGGCTCCCTCGACGGACAGATCCTCGGCGTCGCACTGCTGTTCATCGCGGCCACAGTGTTTGCACTCGGGTCCGTTCTGTTCGAACGACTCGAGGAAACGCTCCCGACGATCTCGGTACAAGCCTGGGCGATGGTCGTCGGTGCCGGCCTGTTGCACGGCTTGAGCACCTTCCATCCCGGCGAGCAACTCGCGACAGTCTCGTTTCCGTCGGCAACCCTGAGCGCACTCCTCTACCTCGGCGTCGTCTCCACGGCCGGCGGCTTTCTCGCGTACTTCCTGCTTCTCGATCGCGTCGGCGCGACCGAACTCAGCCTCGTCAACTACGCGACGCCAGTCATCGCCGCACTCGTCGGCTGGGCGCTCCTCGGCGAAGCGATCACCGCGACGACCGTCCTCGGATTCGCACTGATCGTCACCGGCTTTGGGCTCTGCAAACTCGAAACGCTGTGGCGCGTCGGCGGTCCGCTGGTTGGATACGGTCCCCAGCGCCCCCTGCTTGCGGATGACGATGGCAATGACGGTGATGGCGATAACAGTATCGTCGTCGACGGGAACGCCTACCTGCGTGATCGTGAACTCGGCCTCAGTGAGACCGACCGCTCGACTCGCGTTGCTCCGCACGGGGACTGACGAAAGACCACCACCACCACCGCACGGCGGCTTTCGGAGCGCGTCGGCTATCGACAAGGTGAGAAACCGGCGAGCCTGAGATCGGAGACCAGCACTTCCACCGAACGGGGAAATAAGACGCCATCAAAAGTACCATACCGCCTCGCTACGCAGTAAGCCGTACTCAGGTGGTTTCCGTGACCGAGAAACGCGAATACAGAGACGACTATCCCGACAAAACGTTGTACATTCCGGGCCCGACCGAGGTGCGTGACGACGTTATCGAATCGATGTGCGAGCCGATGTTCGGCCACCGAATGGACCGAATGACGGACCTCTATACGACCATCGTCGAGGACACCAAGGAGTTCCTCGGCACCGACAACGAGGTCATCATCCTCACCGGCTCGGGCACCGAGTTCATGGAGAGTTCAGTCCTGAACCTCGTCGACGAGAACGTGCTCGTGACGACCTGCGGGAGTTTCAGCGAGCGCCAGGCCAACGTCGCCGAACGTCTCGGCAAGAACGTCGACACGCTCGAGTACGAGTGGGGGCAGGCGGTCAAACCCGAGGATGTGCGCAAGACGCTCGAAGCGAGCGACACAGCGTACGATGCCGTTACCTGCGTGATGAACGAGTCCTCGACCGGCGTCCGCAACCCGATCGAGGAGATCGGCGACGTCATCGCCGAGTATCCGAACACGTCCTTCATCGTCGACGCCGTCTCGTCGCTCGGCGGCGATTACGTCGACATCGACGAGCACAACATCGACGTCATCTTCACGTCGGTCCAGAAGGCCTTCGCCATGCCGCCGGGGCTGGGCGTCTGCGTCGTCAGCGACGACGCCTACGATCGCGAACTCGAGAGCGACTCGGCGTCGTGGTACGGCGGCTTCCAGCGCTCGCTCGATTACTACGACCGGAAGGGCCAGACCCACTCCACGCCGGCGATTCCGATCATGCTGGCCTACCGCACCCAGATGAAGCACATGCTCTCCGAGGGCCACGATGCCCGCGATCAGCGCCACCGGGAGATGGCCGAGTACACGCGCGACTGGGCCCGCGAGCACTTCGAGATGTTCCCCGAGGACGGCTACGAATCGCAGACGGTGAGTTGCATCGAGAATACACAGGGGATCGACGTGGCCGAAACCATCGACGCCGTCTCCGAGGAGTACGACATGGTCTTCTCGAACGGGTACGGATCCGAACTCGGCGAGGAGACGTTCCGGATCGGCCACATGGGCGAACACGACGTGGAGTCCATTCGGACGCTGACCGACGCGATCGAAGACACTGCCGGCCTGTAAGCTACAGTTTGTAGACATCGGTCAACCTGTTTGGGTTTCGGCTGGGCGCGAGTAGAAGCGAGGACACACGCTGTACGGTTGCATTCAGTACGGATTCTGTTGAGAGGTGGAAACCCATCTCACTGGTCGCGGATTCGTGCGGTTCGTGGCGGTTGTCCCGGATGATTCAACAGAGGCCCGTCCGGTCCGTCATAGTCTCCCGTCGCTTCAACGGCGTCGGCGCATAGAGCTAGTCACGGAGGCGTCACCGCAGTTCGAGTTCACAGGAGCGCGGGCCGAGCCGCAATTTTCGACTTCACCAGCAGTGATTCGATCCTGTATTCGATCCACGGTGAGTCACCCGGGTTGTCGCCACCCGACCATCCTCGAGACGGTCGTCTGAGAACAAAGCAGATAGGAAACATATTAGAAAGTAGTATAGTAGATACACTATACCATGGTATAGATTACACTACCTCTCAAAGTCTATAACGGATGTTTCCACCATTGCTGTGTGGTACCATTCATCCATTCTTACCAGAAATATGAAATACTATATACGGTGGAGACAGACGTTGTGTTGAAGCCAGTCGCCTCTCCGGCGACGGATACACGACCATGATTCGCTATCCACATCTGCGACCGAGCGGTACCGGCCCGAAACCACCATCCGCAACCACCTCGATCGGCGGCAGCCTCGTGTTCATGCTCGGCACGTTCGCCCTCTTCGTCGCCGTGAGCTACCCCGTCCCCGCGATTACACTCGTCGTCGGACTCACGCTCGCCGGCGTCGCGCTTCGTCGTATCCTTCCCGCACTCGGCCGCCGACTCCGCGGCCGCATGGCTGAACTCGACGTGCCCGGGTTCGGAACCGTCGAGATCCGTGTCAGTACCCGATAATCGCCTCGGTTGTATCCAAGTGTCGTCGTACAGTTGCGTCTCTTCTGAACCGGAATAGCCAGTGCGACCGCCTACTGCGTCGTTCCGAACGCTCAACTCCCGTTCGCGTACGACGGGACAGTGCTAGAGCTACCGGTAACGGCTACGTATCGGCTTGAAAAGGATCGCTTTCGGTGCTGTATTACTGAATGTGGCCTTCCCGGCGCAGTTGATCCGCATCGCTCTTCTCGTATCGCCAGGTGATATCTGCTTTCTCGTCCTGCCAATCCCAGGGTTCGACGAGGACAACGTCGTCTTCACGAATCCAAATCCGCTTTTGCATCTTCCCGGGAATCCGTGCCGTCCGTTCTTTCCCGTCTGCACAGCGTACTGTCACTCGATTTGCGCCGAGCATATTCGTGACGGTCGCAAAGACCTCATCCTCGTCAGGCATTCGGAGGTTCTTCCGACCGCCCTCGCCGTCGTCGCTCATGCGGCACGATTCGGGTTCGAACGGTTTAACCCTTTATCGATTCGCCGTCCGTCACCCGTTCTCGCCCGGACGCCGAACCACGCCGCTTATTTCGCTCGCCTGTGCAAGCCAGCACATGCTGAAAAACCTCGGACTGCTCGGTATCGTCGGCATCGTCGTTCTCCTCGCCGGAATCGGTGTGATCGCGTACGCAAATTGGATGGTCGCCGTCGGCATCGCGCTCGTCCTCGCCGGGCTCGGACTCGTCGTCAAATCCCTCGTTTCGAGCGTCCTCAAGCAGTTCGGCATGTTCTGAACGCTCGGCTAACCGCCCAGTCAGCCGCTCGAACGGACGTATAATTTCTCCGGACTTTTTGTCATCACACCGCCTAGAACTCGTCCGGGATGCACGCTCCAGTACTCCGATCTCGTCTTACTCGCGATCGACGTGAGCCCCGGGAGCGGCCTTGCAACCCCTATTCCATCCCCGATCCCTGCTGCCATCATCGGGCATGGGCTCGTCGCCATCGCGTTCATCGGCCACGCCTATTCGTCAACGGCCCGGTCAGCAAAGTCGACGATCCGGGCGAAGAAGTCGAACTCGAGGACGTGGCGCAGGTTCTCTCACCGGCTGAATCCGCCGAGTAACGAGTTCAGCGTGACAGAGCAGATAGCGTGGGTCGTTAAACTTCGTTATCGCCCGCACGGTGTTCGCTGATGAGTTGATCCACCATCGCCGCCTTCCGATCCCGCTGGCGTTCGCGGGCCCGGTCGTGCCAGTCGTCGATCACGGCTTCGATGTCTTCCTCGCGCGCAACGGCGAGTTCATCGACTTCCTGCATGGCCACGTCGCCCGCCGGACCGACGGGGATCTCGTTGTCGAAGAGGATCTCGTCGGCGACCTCCGAGAGTCCGCCGTCTTTGAGGATTACCCGCGGCTCGAACTCGGCGAGGAGTTCGGCCGTCGAGCGCCCGGCACCGCTCGCGTCACGGAGGTAGACCACGTCGTCGATCGCGATGCCGTACTGGTCGTCGGCCTCGCGGATCGCTCCCTTGGTGAACTTCTCGACGACTTTGACGGGAGCCAGTCCCTCTTTCTCGGCGGACACGTCGCTGAAATTCGAGTGATCAAGCTTCCAGAGGGCTTTCATCCGTTCGACCTTATCCTCGAGTTCGTCGACGCGGTCACGGGCCTCGTCGCGTTCGTACTCGAGTCGCTCGGCTTTGCGGCGGTGTCGTGTCACCTCGCGGTTTTGGCGGACTTCCTTGCGTTCCGTCCGTCGCGCACCGCTCAGTTCGTCCTCGAGTTCGTCGATGCGATCCTCGCGCTCTTCGAGCCGCCCTTCGAGCGTTTCGACGTGTGACTGGAGGCGGTCGACCTGCCGTTCTAGGTCCTTGATCCGCCGTTCGTCCTCGGTCAGTTCGCGAGGTTCGTGCTCGGTCGCCGCTTCGTCCGCACCGTCGTCGTCTTCGAGATCCGCGAGGACGGCTTCGACGCTCTCCTCGCCGGCGACGACGCGGGCGATCACTTCGCCGCGGTCGATCCCCGGCGGGAGTTTGTCGGCGATGCGCTCGAACTGGCCCTCGTGGGCGTCGGCGGCGTACAGGGCGGCCGCCATCGCGTCGCGCTGGTGATCGTCGTCGTAGGGCTGCTCGCGCGTTCGATGTTGCTTCTCGTCGATCGGCAGATCCGACTCCGGCGTCCAGCCCGCGGCATCGAAACTCCGGCGAAACTTCTCGACCGTTTCGGGCATCGGCGTCACGTCCGCCGCGACGACGATCGGTCGCCCGCGCTCGACGATCCACTCGATCACGTCGGCAGTATCGCTCGTGCGCGAACTCCAGACGTCCAGCACCTCGCCCTCCAGTCCCACGATGGCGACTGCGGTCGTCGTCCCCGGATCGATCCCGACGATGACGTGATCCCGGCGCTTTGCCAGCGGCCTGAACTCGATCCCGTCGCGGCGCTCGCGCTCGATTTCGACCCGGACGTCGCCAGAGCGGGCGCTGGAAACGGGGATGTCGCTCGGTCGCGCCTCGACGGTGAACACGGCGTTCGCATAGCCGCCGTAGGCCTCGCGAATATCCGTCTCGTAGGCGAGGTTCGCGTCCTCGAGTTCGGATTCGACCTCGCGGGCGCGGCGCTTGACGGCCCCGTGGATGCGGCGGGTGTAGCGGTCCTCGCTCCAGCCGCCGCTGCCGGTCGACCGGCCGCGCGAGACCTTGACGGTCGTGGTGTCGGTAAAGGCGGAGACCTCGTGGCCGACGTTGTGGGCGGCGAGACGGGCGGCGGCCTCGGCTTCCTTCATCGGGTCCTTACCGTAGGGGATGCCGTGGCGTTTCGCGACGCGAGAGAGCGGCTCGGGCTGTTCGGCACCCGTCACCTGCACCAGTTTCGTCCCGGTCGGCAACGAGCCGAGCAGGTGGATGAGCTGGTCCTTGTCGGCGGCCAGCTCGTACATGTTGTCCGTCGCGACGATCGCCGGCTCCTCGTCGTCGATCAGCCGCCTGAGTTTTCGGTGGGAAACGACGTCCCGAGCGACGGTTTCGCCGTCGAACTCGACCAGCGCGTACGACGGTGCGTCGCCGCGCACGTCGCCGCTCTGGATGTCGATCCCGAAGACGACTGCATCGAGCGCACTCGTTCGCGTACTCACGACGGGGGATAGGGGCGAGTCGAGTATAAATCCGGCGCGGCGACAACGCTGCTGAGAACCAGTGAAACACTCGTCGCGAGCGATGTCGAGGGTTTCCTTCGCGGGTATCGGAACGGTCCGTCGTCACTCGGGCGCGTTTGGGTACGGAATCTCGAGTTCGTCGCCGTCCGCGGGGACGAACGTTTCGCCGTCGAAGACCTCGCGAGCCTCCGCGAGGTGGTCGCCGGTATGGCCCGCGTACCGCGAGGAGAGGTGCATGAGCGCGAGTCGGTCCGCACCGGCGCGACTCGCGAGTTCGGCAGCCTGGCGCGCCGTCGAGTGGGCGGTTTTGGCCGCGCGGTCCGCGCGGTCCGCGGCGAAGGTCGCGTCGTGGATCAACAGGTCCGGTTCGTCCGCGATCTCGACCGTCGCCGCGGTGGGCCGCGTATCGCCCGTGTAGACGATCGTTCGGCCGGGTCGGGGCTCGCCGACGACCTGCTCGGATCTGACGACGGTACCGTCCTCGAGTTCGACCGTCTCACCCTCGTGGAGTCGCGAGAACATCGGGCCGGCGGGGACACCCAGTTCTTCGGCGCGTTCGCGGTCGAAGCGGCCTTTACGGTCGTCCTCGACGAGCGCGTAGCCGACCGAGTTCGTGTCGTGGTCGGTACCGAAGGCTCGGATCTCGAACTCGTCGGCGCGGTAGGCGACGTCGCCGTCGCCGACTTCGCTGATACGCACCGGAAACGAGGGGCGATTGTTGAGGGCGTTGACCAGTCCCTTGAGCTGGCGGCGCGTCCCGCGAGGAGTGTGAATCGCCAGGGGTTTTTCGCGGTCGTTGAAGGCCATCGTCTGGAGGAGTCCCGGGATTCCGAGGACGTGATCGCCGTGGAGGTGCGTGACGAACAGCTGCGAGACGGAAAACCCGGTTCCAAAGCGCATCATCTGTCGCTGGGTTCCCTCACCGGCGTCGAACAGCAGTCCCTCACCCTTGCGGGAGACGTGGATACTGCTCGGATTCCGTTCGGTCGTCGGAATCGCGCCGGCCGTCCCCAGAAACGTCACGCGTAGTGGCATCTGGTAGGGTGTTGGGCGGGCCGCGGCTAAACCGGCTTCGAATCGTGACCCGGCGCGACAACCCGACGCAGATCGGTTCGAAGTGACTCGAAACCCGTGAACGGACGGCGCGTTTTACGTCATTCGAGTCCGTATCCCCGGTCGCTATCCACCCCCAACCCAATGAGTTCGAGATCGACTTTCGGTACTATCAAACGCGTCGTCGCCATCCTGATCGCGATCATGATCGTCCTGGCCGCCGGAATCGTCGTCGGGCAGGCACCCACCCTCTTCGGGATCGAGGAAGACCCCGAAGCATCGATCGAGTTCACGGATCAACAGGGCAACGGAACGGCGGTCACGATCGACGAGGTGAGCCTGTCTGACGGCGGGTTCGTCGTCATTACCGCCAACAGTGACGGGTCGGAATCGATCGCGGTCTCCGAGCCGCTCGAAGCGGGCACCCACGAGAACGTCACGGTCGAACTAGCCGACGATGCCGACCGCGAACTGCTCGGGCGACTCACCGCGACGGTCCATCAGGACACCGACGACGACGAAACGTACACCTACGGGGAGAGCGACGGCGAGGAAGACCGTCCGTATCTCGACGCCGGCTATCCGGTCAGCGCCACCGCGACGGTCACCGCAGACGAGACTGACGACGCGCTCGGCGATTCGTTCGTCATCGACTCGCTCGACGTTCCGGACACCGCGACGACGAACGAGACGATGAACGTCACCGTCACCGTGCGGAATCCGACCGACATCCGCGCCCAACAGAACGTCGAACTTCGGCTCGACGGCCAACTCGTCGAGTGGCAGTCCGTCGATCTTGACGGCGGCGAGACGACCGAACTCACCTTCGAGGTCGATACCCGCGGCACGCCGCCGGGCGAGCACCCCCTCAGCGTCCAAACGAACCGCGACGGCACAGTCGAACTCGTCGAGTTCGAGTTCCACACTGACCCCGGTATCGAGGTGACGAACGCGACCACGGACCGCATCATCACCGACGTCGCGACGCCCGCCGAGGGATTCGTCGCCGTCGAAAACGACAGCGGCGAGATACTCGCCACGAGCGATGAACTCGACTCCGGCGAGCACGAGGAGGTCCGCATCTCGGTCCCGGAAAACGTCTCCGTCGACGAGGACACCGACCTCACCGCCGTCGTCTACGAGGGTGATCCCGACACACCCGAATCGGCATCGCCGTACGAGGAGGGCGGCGATCGAATCGAGACGACGTTCACGATTGGAACGACACCAGGCGGGCCGACGACTGACGCGGAGTAATCGACCGATTCTTACCCGTTCCGACCATAGCACCCGTCGATGGACGCGCCGCTGTGGACCGACACGTACGCGCCCGAGTTGGCCGAGTTGCCACAGGACGACGCCCGCGAGTACCTAGAGCGGGCCGTCGACGAGCCGATCAACCTCCTGTTGCAGGGGCCGCCCGGAAGCGGTAAGACTGCGGCGGCGCGCGCACTCGCCCGCGAAGCGCATGCGGACCCGGACAACGATCTGGTCGAGATCAACGTCGCCGACTTCTTCGGTCGGACGAAGACCGAAATCAAGAACGACCCGCGATTCTCGCAGTTCCTCGTCGGCCGCTCCTCGATGTCCAAACGCGACATGATCAATCGCGTTCTCAAAGAATCCGCGAGCTACGCCTCCGTCTCGGGAGAGTACAAGACGATCCTGCTCGACAACGCCGAGGACGTCCGCGAGGACTTCCAGCAGGCCCTGCGACGGATCATGGAACAACACCACCGAACGACGCAGTTCATCGTCGCTACTCGCCAGCCGACGAAGCTCATTCCGCCGATCCGGTCGCGGTGTTTTCCCGTCTCCTTTCGCTCGCCGACGACCGCCGAAACCGTCACCGTCCTCGAACGCATCGTCGAGGCCGAAGCCGTCGAATACGACGACGACGGCCTCGAGTTCGTCGCCGGCTACGCCGACGGTAACCTTCGGCAGGCCATTCTGGCGGCGCAGACGACCGTCGAGGACGACGGTGAACTCACGATGCAGGCGGCCTACGAGACGATCGGCGAAGTCGGGCTGGACGACGAGATCGAATCCATGCTCGACGACGCGGAAGCCGGCGAGTTCAGCGACGCGCGAAAGACGCTGGACGACATGCTCGTCGACGAGGGATTAGACGGCGAGGAAGTTCTCGACTCCGTTCTGGAACTCGCACGCAAGCGCTATCAGGGGGCGAAACTGGCCCGAATACACCGCCTGGCCGCGGATATCGAGTTCGAGATGCACGAAGGTACGAGCGATCGCATCCACGTCTCGCACCTGCTGGCTGAACTCGGGCGGGACGCCTGATACGGTCTGCTGTAACGATTTCCCGGCTAACCGCAGGACGGGCGCGGTTGCGCCGGAAATGACTTACAGCAGTCCGTGTGATGGCCGACATCGTAGCGAACGCGTCCCGAGTTCGTGCTCGTCGGGCGACGAGGGTGCCTCGTGAGGCGGCCGATCGAAGCAAATTTCTTCACCCCGTCGGGCGAAGGGCCGGTATGCCAACGGTTCGCGAAACGCATATTCAGAATCGCTTTCCCGTCCAGCCGAACCACGCAAACAGCAACGGCACGCTCCACGGCGGTAATCTGATGAAGTGGCTCGACGAGGTCGGCGGGATGGCGGCGATGCGCTTTGCCGGCGAAACCTGCGTCACCGCGCGGGTCGACAGCCTCTCGTTCGAGCGCCCGGTCCAGATCGGCGACACGGCGCTGGTCGAAGCGTACGTCTACGATGCGGGGCGAACGAGCGTCCACGTCGCACTTCGAGCCTGGCGCGAGAATCCGCGAACCGGCGAGACCGAAAAGACGACCGAATCGTCGTTTACCTTCGTCGCGATCGACGACGACGGGGCTCCCATCCCAGTACCCGAACTCGGCGTCGAAACGGACGAGGGCGAGCAACTCCGCGAGCGAGCGCTCGCGGCGGATTACTGACGGAGGGGGCGTTGCACGTGCCCAAACGCTCGGCTACGAGCGACTCCCGAATCCACGGCAATCACGATTCAGAAGAGATTATGCGCTCGAACAACCCGGGACGAACGAGCAGCATCACGCCGTAGAGAACGAGAAGGACACCACCGAGCGCATTTCGTCCTGGCCGCGTTCCGAGTCCGGTCTTGCTCACCCACACGATTCCGAGGCCGGCTACAAGCAATGTGACCCCAGCCGCGCGATTGTCGGCGGAGATCGACGGCCAACAGAGATATATCATAAAGGATATAGTCACCACACCAGCGGTGAGAAGGTGCTCGAGTGCGGGAAGCCGGCCGGCGAGAAGAGCATCGATAATCGGACCCCCGGAGATGACGGGCACGGCTCCGGCGACGAGCCACCGCTTCTGTCGTGTCGGTAGCCGCTCAGCGAGCATTTGGATAGTCTATTGGAGCACCAGCACGTACCGCGTCAACGATCGGTGAACTCGTCGCTCGAAAGTCGCCTCGAGTTCCCAGCCAGCGGCCCGCGCTTCCCGCTCCCAGGATCGATCGGCGACGACGACGGCCCGTGAGGCGACGCGACGGGCCTCGGCGAGCGCGCCGGCGACGAGATCCTCGAGTCGATGGGTGTCGATCTTCGACTGGCGGCCGTAGGGGGCGTCGAAGATCACGCTGTCGACGGCGTCGTCGGCGAGCGGCAGGCGCGTGCCGTCGCCGCGGCCGACGTGCCAGGTGCCGCGCTCGACGCCGATGGGCGAGGGCTCGTCGCGATCGAGAAAGGCGGTCAGGTTCTCTCGTGCGCCCTGGGCCATCTTCGCCTGCGCGTCGGTGCCGATCACGTCCGCGCCGACGAGGCCGGCTTCCACGAGGACGCCGCCGGTGCCGCACATCGGATCCAAGAGAGTGCGGCCGGGGCGCGCGCCGGCGATGTTCGCGACCGCACGAGCGAGCAGCGGATCCATGCTGCCAGGCTGGAAGAACGGCTTGTCCGTCGGGGCGCGAGTGCCGAAGTCGCGGACGCTCTCGGCGGCGAGCCAGCCGAGGGCACAGACGGAGCCCCGGTTTGAGTCTCCCGCTTTCTCCCCGTCACCGTCCCCCGCCGTCGACCCGTCCGCGGACGCGGTCGAAAACACGGCTCGCAAGAGGTGGTCCGGGTCGTCGAGATCGACCTCGAACCCGCGATCGACCAGCACCTGCCCGAGTTCACGTTCGGCGCGCGCAGTACTGATGCCGGTCGAGCCGTGCACGTCCGTCGCGCGGACGGCGACGGTTCCCGGCGGCTCGCGATCGAGTGTCGCCGCGTCGAGCAGCGCGCGGGCGCTTTCGAGGTCGGCGTCGGCGTCGGTTCGACCCAGTAACTCGCTCGCGCGGTGGGTGTAGGCCAGTCCGCGGACCCGCTCTGACGCGATGCCGCGCGCGACGCCGAGTCCGGGCGCGATCCGTCGCACGTCGCTCGCGGCGCTACGGGCCTCGCGGGCCGCAAAGGCGTCGTCCTCGCCGCCGAACTCGAGGAAGTACACGATGAGTCGTCACCGCGGGCCGAGTATGAGCCTACCGTTTTCAGTGGCACGGCCGGCGTCGGCTTCGCCTCGATTGCCGGTCACGACCGCCCCGTACTGAATGAACCGGATATATCAGGTGTCGGTACCAAGCTTTATAAACCTTAAATACGTCTTTTTAAGCGACTTATGACGGATCCGAAGGACACCATCAACATCGAAAACGTGGTGGCGTCGACCGGCATCGGGCAGGAACTCGACCTCCAAAGCGTCGCGATGGACTTAGAGGGGGCCGACTACGACCCAGAACAGTTCCCCGGTCTCGTCTACCGGACGCAGAATCCCAAATCCGCCGCCCTGATCTTCCGCTCGGGGAAGATCGTCTGCACCGGGGCAAAGAGCACCGACGACGTCCACGAGAGCCTTCGTATCGTCTTCGATAAGCTCCGTGAACTCCAGATTCAGGTCAACGAAGACCCCGAAATCGTCGTCCAGAACATCGTCACCTCGGCCGACCTCGGGCGGAACCTCAACCTGAACGCAATCGCGATCGGCCTGGGGCTCGAAAACATCGAGTACGAACCGGAGCAGTTCCCCGGTCTCGTCTACCGCCTCGACGAACCCGAAGTCGTCGCACTGCTTTTCGGTTCGGGCAAGCTCGTCATTACCGGCGGCAAGAAGCCTAAAGACGCCGAACACGCGGTCGACAAGATCGTCTCCCGACTCGAGGATCTCGGCCTGCTCGAGTAACGCGACTCGACTTTCGTTTCCGACGCCGACGGTTCGAGTGTCGACGCTGCCGCTATCGCCCCCGTTTCCGTTTCGTCGCCCATCCCTCGTTTTCCACCGGTCTCCACTCCACCTTACTCTGTCACTCCTCGCGTCGATCGCCCGCTGTCGTCCGTCGCTGGCCCATCGTTGACGGTCCCCCATCCCGTAGTCGTGTGACGGATCAATGCACCCACCGTTTCTGCTTGCCGGACTCGTCGTGCTGGCCGCCGTCATCATCGACTTACTCTGGACGACGCTCTGGGTCGACGGGGGTTCCGGCCCGCTGTCCGGTCGGCTCACGACCGGCGTCTGGCACGGCCTTCGACGCGCCACCGGCGACCACCCCCGCGCGCTCAGCCTCGCCGGCCCGATCATCCTCGCGCTCACCCTCGCGATGTGGATCGGACTCATCTGGCTCGGCTGGACGCTCCTCTTTGCCGGCGGCACGACAGCCCTCGTCGACAGCCAGACCGGCGACCCCGCAACCTGGGCCGGACGGCTCTACTACGTCGCCTACACGATGTTCACCAGCGGGAACGGCGACTACACGCCGACGAGTTCAGTCTGGGAACTCGTCAGTTCGTTCACGACGGCGACGGGGATGGCCTTCGTCACGCTCGGGGTGTCCTACGTCCTCTCGGTGCTCGGGGCGGTTTCCGAAAAACGAGCGTTCGCCAGCGACGTGACCGGGCTGGGCGAGCGGAGCGAGGCGTTCGTGCGGACGAGTTGGACCGGCGACGCTGCCGCTTCCGATTACGATTCCGAAATCGACAGCCGCCACCCGGATGGTGGGCGAGCCAGCGAGGCGCAGAACCCGTTCAGCGGACTCGATCTCCCGCTCGAATCGCTCGCCTCCCAACTCAGCCTCCTTGCGGAGCAGCACAAGTCCTACCCGATCCTGCATTACTACCACAGCGATCAGGCTATGCAGGCCTCCGCCGTCGCCGTCCCGATTATGGACGACGCGTTGACGCTCTTTCGCCACGGGATTCCCGACGAAGAGCAGCCGAATCCAACGCTGATCGAGGACGCCCGCACGAGCGTCCATCGCTATCTCGAGACGTTGGACACGGCTTTTATCGACCCCGCAGCGGAGGAGCCACCCGCTCCCGAACTCGATCGGCTGCGCGAGGAGGGGATTCCGACCGTTTCCGACGAGGAATTCGATGCCGCGCTCGAAGAGCTATCGGAGCGTCGACGGAAGCTACTGGGCGTCGTTCGGGCCGATGCGTGGGAGTGGCCGCCGGCGAAGTGATGGGACGGGGCGATCGGGATAGATATTCGAGACCGATCGCCGCCGCGAACGGGAACGGGAACGGGCTCACCGAACGATCGTCACCGGGACCGGCGAGCGCCGCGTCACCGTCTCGGCGACGCTCCCGAGGAGCACCCGGCTGACGCCGTGTCGACCGTGGCTCCCCATGACGACGTGGTCGATATCGTGCGTCGAGACGTACTCGGTAATCGTCTGTGCCGGCGTCCCGATCTCGAGTTCGGTCTCGATCGTCACGTCGCGACCTGCAACCTGGCTGCGGGCGTCATCGAGCAGTTCGGTGCCGTGCGCCCGGAGCTGATCGATGAACTCGTCCGTGAAGATGGCTCCGTCGGTGCCGTACGTGGAGAAGTTCCCCACGTCGATGACGTGCAAGAGCGTGATCGTCGCGTCCGGGTACTCCTCGACGGCGAACGTGAGCGCCGACCGGGATCGCTGTGACCGGTCGATCGGAACGAGGACGTGTTCTGGCATGCGTCTAGTTAGCACTCGGTGGCTAAATCGTTGCCGTCCATTGGCCGATCGAATCCGGTGGCGAGACGTCGATCAGCCGGATGAGGAGGCACTGCGATCGCCGAATGAGGAACGCCTGTAATCACCCGAATCAGGGACGCTGTGAAGGGTTCGGACGGACGGAAGGGTGCCGTGGCCCTAGAACGAGACGGCATCCGGCGAGTACGGACTCCCGACCGGCGTCGGATCGCGGTCGCTGTAACCGACGCGGCCAACGGCCTTGTTGCTCACGGCCGAGTAGACGGTGAGGTGGGCGTCGTCCGCCGATTCGAAGGTTTCGGACTCGAGGCGGGCGAGTACGTCGCTGACCGTCTCGGAGCCGTTCGGAAGTTCGAGGACGCGGTCGCCACAGTCCTCGATCAGTTCCTCGGTCGTCGCGGGGTACTCGTGGTCGTCGATGACCTCGGCGGTGCCGTTTGAAAGCATTACACCCAGTTGTCCGTGAACAATGATTATAAACATTGTCCATAATGAATTCCTAGTGCCACCCAAGACCTAATACAGCTAGAATGGGTCGACACCGCACGACCGAACCGACACTGAAAACGTCTTTATCGCCGGGACGGCTCGCATGAGCCATGCCCTACGCCGACCTGCACGTCCACACGACCTGCTCCGACGGCAGCCTCGAACTGGCGGACGTCCCCGCGGCTGCCCGTCGAGCGGACGTCTCGGTCGTCGCCGTCACGGATCACGACCGCCTCCAACCGTTCGATGCCCCCCTCTCGGAACGCGACGGGGTGACCATCATCCACGGCATCGAACTCCGCGTCGAACTCGGCGACGAGACCGGCGCTTCCGGCGGGGGCGACCGGCGCGTCGACCTCCTCGCCTACGGCATCGAACCCACGGCTGAACTCGAATCGCTGACGGCGCGTATCCAGGAGAACCGCATCGAGCGCGGCCGGGCCATCGTCGACCGCGTCGAAGACCGTCTCGATATCGACCTCGACGTTACCGTCACCGACGGCTTCGGCCGCCCGCACGTTGCCCGCGCCGTCGACGCCAATCCGAACACCGACTACGGCTACGAGGACGCCTTCGAGCACCTCATCGGCGACGGCGGTCCCTGCTTCGTCGCCCGCGACGTTCCGTCGTTCGAGGAGGGTCGACGAATACTCGCGGACGCCGCACAACTCGTCTCGCTCGCCCACCCGCTTCGCTATCCCGACCCGGACGGCGCGCTGGAATACGCCGCAGAACTCGACGCCGTTGAACTCGCGTATCCCTACGGCCGCCCGGTTGATCGCACGCCGGTCGAGCGGGCCATCGAGCGGTACGACCTCCTCGCGACTGGCGGCACCGACGCCCACGAAGAGACGCTCGGCGTCGCCGGGCTCTCCGAGACCGAGTTCAGTCGGCTGGATCTGACAGCGTGAAAATGTAAATCCTGGCCGGGAGCGGAGGGTTCAATGTTCCGTGTCTCCAACGAAGCCGTATGAACTGCCACTACTGTGACCGCGAGGCCGCCTTCGCCGCCGAATCCGATGGCCTCAAAGTCGGGCTCTGCGAGGACCACTTCCGCGAGCGGTTACAGGAACTCGCCGAAGCCGACGGCCTCGAGAACTTAAAGGAGAAGGTCGACGTGGACCGCGCTGAGTAACGCCGTGGGAAGGCGTCTAACTGGTTGACTGGTTGGTAGTGGCCGATTCAGGCCGATCGTCCGGCATCGACATCGATCGCGTCGACCGGACAGACGTCGACGCAGAGCATACAATCGATACACTGGGCCTCGTTTGCGGGATCTGCTTTTTCCTCGCTTTCGGGATGACCCGGCGTGTCGATCCACTCGAAGACGTCGACCGGACAGTCCTCGAGACAGGCACCGTCGGCGATACAGAGGTCGAAGTCGACGGCGACGTGTGTCCCGTGGATGCCGAGTTCGTCCGGTTCGTCGACGGGACCCCAGACGCTGTGGCCCTCGTGGTCGTCGACCTCCTCGCGGGTTTCGTGAAACTGCGGATCGATGGCCATTGCTAGCAGAGGAAAAGGGCCGATGCGTACTTAAAAGCACGGACTCGGTGTCGACGATGTGACCAGT
Organism: Natrialba aegyptia DSM 13077; assembly: GCF_000337535.1. Taxonomy (GTDB): domain Archaea; phylum Halobacteriota; class Halobacteria; order Halobacteriales; family Natrialbaceae; genus Natrialba; species Natrialba aegyptia. Next base: position 17,630 of record NZ_AOIP01000019.1, on the reverse strand, counting down.
TGATCGCCCGCTCGCTGGACTGACAGTTCGAATTTCTCGCCCGGTCTCATCCGCCGTCCGTCCGGTCGTCGGCGTACTGCTCGAGTCGGTTGTCGAGCAGCGTTCGAACCCAGGCCGCAAAGCCGTGATCGTTGCCGTAGGTCCAAACCGCCGTCTCCTGGACGACATCCGGCAGGTCGCTCTCCCTGATCCCGACCGCGACTATCGACTGGCCGTCGACAACGAGGAGTTGTCCCGGCCGTTCGTCGTAGACAGCAGCGGTCGTCTCGAGATCGGGCGCGACGACGATGTCGTCGGCCGGAACCGAACTTTCGAAGGCGTTCCTGTCGTCCGCGGTGGGAACCTCGACGTGAACGTCGACGCCGCGATCGACGGCCGCTGCCAGTCCGTCACGAGTTCGGCGGTCGACGACCGACGCGTCGGCGACGACCAGGTTGATCGTCTCGGCGGCCTCCTCCAGGAAGGAGACGATTCGATCGGTGACGTGCTCGGGCTGGGAAATCGCCCACATTCCCTCGTCCTCCTGGGACGACGGCTCTTCGACCTGCGCGAGAGCGTTCTCGGCGGCGCTGATCCGCGAATCGAAGTCCTCTCGGAGCCGCCGACAGGCCGTTTCGACGGACACGGCTTTGTACTCGCGGGGGTCGGTCTGCTGAACGTCGACCAATCCGTTTCGGTCGAGTCGTTCGATCGTATCGTATACCCGCGATCGAGGGATATCTGCAACCTGACTGATCTCTTTGGCAGTGCCTTTCGGAAGGCGCGTGAGCGCGACGAAACAGCGCGCTTCGTACTCCGTGAGCCCGAGTTCAACGAGCGTGCTGATCGCTTCCTCGGCTTTCTCGGCGGACACACGCGATACAGGATTCGAAGCGAGTAAAGTCCCGGGCCTTCAGCGGACGAGTCCGCAAGAAGAGCCCGCAGAACGATCCGGTTAGCCGAGCAGCCGAAACGAGGACCCGCCGCAGGGACAGCCGTCGACGGAGCCGATCGGGAAGATTTCGCGGGTCGAGGTTACCCAGACTGCGAGTGCCTTGCCGCAGGCCTCACACCGTGCTGCGCCTCTCTGTCGCGTTGATTCCGTCATCACGCGGGTTTCGCCGGCAAGAAATATAAACCGATTGTCGTTTTAGCAGTAGTACGACGATCGTTACTGCTGCCGTAACAACAGCGTACACGCGGCGGATATCAGCGTCAGTATCCGAGCGAGAGCGCCCAGTTGACGACGAGCGCACAGAGCACGAGCGCCAGCAGGCCCGCAAGCACGCCGAAGGTAACCCCCCAGTTGAAGAGGTCCGCTACCAGTCCGGTGCCGACCGAGCCGAGCGCGCCGACGAAACCGTAGACGGTGCGGATGAGGCCGAAGCCGGCCCCGCGTTCGGCGTCCGAAAGCACGTCCATGAACCGCGGCAGCAGGGCGGCCCCCCAACCGAGTCCGGTGCCGATCAGGAGCACGGCCACGGCCACGGCGGTGAAGCCGGGACCGACGACGAGCAGCGCGAACCCGGCCGATGCCAGGAGCATACAGCCCGCCGTGGCGAAATCGCGACCGTAGCGGTCCGAAATCGCCCCGACGCCGACCTGCGTCGTCGCCTGGACGACGAAGTAGCCGGCGAAGACGACGCTCGCGAGTTCAGTCGAGTAGTTCCGGTGGCGTTCGAGGAACGTGGGGAGGAACGTGGAGGTCGCTTGCCAGACGAACGCGGCGGCGATAGCGAGGCAGATCGGAAACGCGATCTGCGGCCGCGAGAGGAGGTCGACCATGGCACCGAGGTCGAAGCGGTCGCGCATCGATTGGTCGGGTCGACGGGGGGCGGTCGGCTCGATGAACCGCGCGAAGAGCACGTAGACCAGGATCGCGACCGGAACCGCGATGGCGACGGCCGGTCGCCAGCCGTAGGTGACGCCGACCCAGCCGGCGATCGGCGGCGCGATGAGTCCGGCGGCGGGACCGCCGCTGTTGTGAATGCCGATCGCGGCCCCGATCTCGTCGTAGGTCCGGGTGAGCAACGTCGTGGCGACGCTGTAGTGGAGGCCGGCGACGGCACCGAGCGCGACCGTGCCGAGGACGAAGACGGCGAAAACGGGGGCGACCGCGAGGAAGAGACTCGTCACCGCCGTTCCGCCGACAGCAATCAGGATGATCGGGCGCTCGCCGTACCGGTCGGCGAAGATGCCGCTCGGGAACTGCGAGAGGAAATAGGCCATCCACATGCCCGTCATCGCGATGCCGACGACCGTGTTCGAGACGACGAACTCGTCTTTGATCATCGGCAGAACGGGGCTGATCGCCAGCCGGCCGACCATCGTCGCGAAGAACGCGAGCGTCGACAGCGCGAGGACGGTTTCGCTGTATCGCCAGCGCCTCATTCGTGATCCCGCCGTCGCGTCGCGTATTCGGCCGGTCGCCTCTCGTGGTCGTGTCGTCGGTGAGTCGTCGCCATTGTCGAGCGCGTCGGGGGTGAAGTGTCTCGGCGGTCGGAAACGCGGCGTCCCGACCGGTCGCTCGCGCCGAGAGTTCATCCGTTCGTCACCGGCGTGTACGGATGAGGATATTGGTCCCGGCAGTCGCCGCCGTGGAGTAGCGTGACGATGCTCACCACAGGAGACAGTCCCATCCGCCGTGCCGACCGCGCGCTGGACTAGAGCCTTCCCGCTGGGGTGCGAGGTGAGCGGTATGGAGACGGGACGATCACGGTCGCGGTCACGGTCGCAGTCGCAGTCAGAAGTAAAATCACAATCACAGTCACAAACCCGACCGCACGTCAGAATCCTCAGCACCGGCGGCACCATCGCAAGCACGGGCGATAGCGAGACGAGCGGAAAAACCCCCACCCGAACCGGCGACGAACTCGTCGACGCCGTCCCCGAACTGGCCGACTACGCGACCGTCAGTGTCGAGACGGTCTGTCAGCGCTCGGGATTCCAGATAACCGCCGAGCAGGCGACGGCGATCGTCGATGCGGCCGAACGCGCCGCAGAAGACGGCGTGACCGGCGTCGTCGTCACCCACGGCACCGACACGATGGCCGAATCCGCCTACTACCTCGACCTCGTCTCGGCGGCCGACGTTCCAGTCGTGTTCACCGGCGCGCAGCGCCCGTTCGACCAGCCCGGTACGGACGGTCCGGCGAACCTGCTCACGGCCGTTCAGACGGTCGTCGACGGGCGATTCCGGTCCGGCAGCCATCTCGCGTTCAACGACGCCGTTCACGCCGCCCGCTGGGTCCGCAAATCCCACACGAGCAAGCTCGAAACGTTCGCCTCGCCCGGCGCGGGGCCGGTCGCCGAGCGCACGCCGAACGGACTGCGAACGTTCCGCGAGCCGCGAAGCTACAGCGACGCCGCGGCGATTCCGGATACCGGCGCGCGAATCGACCCCGACGTGCGCGTCGAACTCGTGACGAACGCGATGGGCGTCGACGGCACGCAGGTCGAGCGCGCACTCGACGACGGGACCGTCGACGGCTTCGTCCTCGCCGGCACCGGACTCGGCAACGCGACCGCCGAACTCGGGGCCGCACTCGAATCCGCGATCGACGCCGGCTACCCCGTCGTCCTCACCTCCCGCTGTCACGCCGGGAGTTCGGCCGGGCTGTACGGCGGCCCCGGCGGCGGGCGGACGCTACTCGACGCCGGTGCAATTTCCGGCGGCGACCTTCCGCCGTGGAAGGCCAGGGTGAAAACTGAACTCGTGCTGTCGGCGGCGACCGATACAAATGTAGATGCGGACACAAATACAAACCCAAACACGGACGCGCTACGAAAACAGGTCGCAGCCGCGTTCGACGGCATCGAGTCGGTCAATTGAGCCGCAACACTGGCTCGTCTCTCAGGTGGACTCGAGCGATGCAGTCGCTTCGAACAGGTCGCCCTCGTAGGCTATCGTGCGCGTTGTATCCGCTTCGAAGTCGAACCAGCGGAGCGCAGTGGAGCGATCCGTCCGTACCTGAACTCGTTCGACATCGTCCCCGAACAGCGGCAGCGAGTTCCGAAACGCTCGAAATGACGGCCGGGGGAGCTGCTCAGGAATGACGCGGGCGTCGGCCGTCGATGCTGCTCCGGCTGACGGCGATCCGACCCGACTGACGGTAACCGTTGCCGGGCGACGGGCGTCCGCGTAGTTTGGCAGCCGGACGACCCGCTCCGTCCCGTCGCTGCGGGCATCGTCGACCACCGCGTCGGCCTCCGGATCGACGTGCAGATCGGGCGCATCGAGTTCAACGAGCGCCGCGTGAGTTTCCGAGTCGACACTATATCCGACCGTATAGGCATACTGCCCGCCGCCGAGGAAGCCCACCGTCCGCTCACCCTGGTGCGTGATCGGCTCACCCGCGTAGACGACGAGTTCGGAGTCGTCGATAGCACCCGGTGTGACCCGCGATAGCGGTTGCGGAATCATCCAGGGCGCGATGTGGTGCCACGCGCCGTCAACCAACTTGTACAGCCGCCACTGGTACGGATTTCCGGACAGTCGCTCGCGGGCGTGATTGACGAGACTGAACTCGATCCGTGCCGGAACCGTGACCGACTCGCGACTCGGCTCGAGAAATACCGGCGTCTCGGGCGTCGCCTCGTGGTACCATCGAACGTCGTCTCGGTCCGGAAGCGGTGGGACTGTCGTCCCGGCGAACGTCGAGTCGCCGTTCGGACCCGGCTGTTCAGTCGGCCAAATGGCGATTTCGAACGAGCTCTCTCCGTAATTGAAGCGATAGCGACGGTCCTCGATGGGTTGTGTTCCGGGCTGGTGGTGACCGAGCAGGTAGTATTCAGCGCTGATGCGCTGGTCGGCCTCGAGCGTAATCGTCTCGGGGAACCAATCGCCGCTGGGGCCGGTGAGTCGCCAGCGGCCATCGTCGTCCCGGTCGTACTCGGGTGTCGTTTCGGCGAGTGGGTGGGCTTCGGCTGGAGCGAGGTACACCGCGTCACGGTCACCGGGCGAGCGACTGGCTACCGGCTCGTCGAGAACAACCAACCGATCCGGCTCGAACGTCTGTTCGTAGGACCGCATATTCGCGATGATTGCCGTGAGCGTCGCCGGCGACGACGAGGTTGCCGGCTCGTCGAAATCGAGCGCCATCATGAGACCGTCAGCGGTACGCACTCGACCGGTAACCGCGGCAGTTAGCGGCGCCGTCTCGAACTCGACGACCGTCGGGTTCGTTGCCAGGGTTCTACTGTCGGCTTGTTCGGTTAGCTCGTCGGACTCGTCCGTCTCGGAACTGCCATCGGAAGTGTCGTCTCCCTGCGGTGGCGAACGACCTGCATCACCGTCGACTGCGGCGAGTTCAGTGCAACCGGCGAGCAGGACGCTGCCACCGGCGAGTGTCTGGAGGAAGCGTCGGCGGTAACGGGACATACGTCAACTATCGTGAGAATACCCGTAAAGATATGGATAGCTCAAAGCCGTCTTTCACCGTCCGGGCCGCTCGCGAACGCACCGCTTTTGCCCGTTCCGTGACTAGCGCCGGTATGGATCTCACTCACCGTCCCCGCCGCCTGCGAGAAGACCGCGTTCGTGAACTCGTCAGCGAGACGAGCCTCGAGCCGGCGGATCTCATCGCACCGGTGTTCGTCGATGCGACGACGGGGGAGCGCCAGCCGATCGAGTCGATGCCGGGGCACGAGCGCGTGCCGATCGAGGACAGCGTGGCTCGCGTCGAGGAGGTGCTCGAAACGGGCGTCGAGGCGGTGATGCTGTTCGGGATTCCGGAGTCGAAAGACGCGACGGGAACGCGGGCCTGGGCCGAAGACGGCGTGGTCCAGGAGGCGACGCGACGGATTACCGCCGAGACGGACGCCTACGTCATCACCGACGTGTGTCTGTGCGAGTACACCGAGCACGGCCACTGCGGAACGCTCGAACCCGGTATCCGCGAGACCGAGACTGGATCGCGCGAGGATCCGTCGTTGACCGTCGACAACGACGCTACGCTCGAGTCCCTCCGGAAGACGGCCGTCTCTCACGCCGCGGCCGGCGCGGACATGGTCGCGCCGAGTAGCATGACGGACGGTATGGTGGGCGCGATTCGAGACGAACTCGACGGCGAGGGCTTCGACGACGTGCCGATCATGAGCTACGCCGCGAAGTACGAAAGCGCCTTCTACGGCCCGTTTCGGGACGCCGCCGACGGGGCACCCGCCTTCGGCGACCGCCGCCACTACCAGATGGATCCCGCCAACGCCCGCGAAGCCATGCGCGAGGTCCGCCTCGACGTCGAGCAGGGCGCGGACGTGCTGCTGGTCAAACCCGCGCTTCCGTACCTCGACATCGTCGCCGACGTCCGCCGCGAGTTCGAGCAGCCGGTCGCCGCCTACAACGTCTCCGGCGAGTACGCGATGCTCCACGCGGCGGCGGAGAAGGGCTGGCTCGATCTCGAGGAGACCGCCCGCGAATCGCTGCTGTCGATCAAGCGGGCCGGAGCGGATCTGATTCTTACCTACTTCGCCGAGGACATCGCCGAACAACTGCGCTGAACGGGGATCATTTCGGGCCGGTACTTCATCGACTGCGGACGTATCGTCGGATTTGGGTCTGATACTCGATCGGTACTGCACGGGCGTCGACGGCAAACCCAGTGTGAGACACCGCCATTCGGACGAACGTCCAACCGATGTCCGCATTCGCCGAACTGGCGGCAACATCTGCCGCGCGTGCGGTGTCGTGTCACATTTTGTCGTCACCTCGGTACGATACGCTACAGATCGCCGTTAGTTCGAGTTCACGAACGCCGGATAGATACCCGGGAAACGAAAAAGGCACAAAATCCAATACCCTTATACACATTAAATTGCCTTTAGATTTGTTCGGCTGTCCCTATTATGCGCCGATTTTTGGACAAGCATCAACGCTAATCCTTATATAAAGCCAGTCCATCGAGGATAAACGTGATTAAGAACATAACCATGAAGTCGACCGGATGGGACGTGGACATATGTCTACAAATTTCGGATAGTAGTACGCAGGTGGAGGTGAGCGAGTAATGGAGTCGATGGTGCTCCAGACCGAGCCCGACGCGTTGATGGAGGCGATCAACTACACGTGGATTCTCGTCGTCACGTTCCTGATCTTCTTCATGCACGCCGGCTTCGCCATGCTCGAGGCGGGGCAGGTGCGCTCGAAGAACGTTGCAAACCAGCTGACGAAGAACTTGCTGACCTGGAGTGTCGGCGTAACGGTGTTTTTCCTCATCGGTATCGGCGTCGAAAGCGCGGTCGCCGGCACGGGGTTCGAGCCCGCGTTCACGGGTGATGGGACGGGATGGATCGACTGGCTGTACGGTGCCGTCTTCGCAATGACGGCGGCGACCATCGTCTCGGGAGCCGTCGCCGGCCGTGCGAAGCTCCGTGCGTACGTCACCTACACGTTCCTGCTGGCCGCAGTCATCTATCCGGTCGTCACCGGGATCACCTGGGCCGGTGGGTACATCGAGACGCTCACGGGCACACCGTTCTCGGACTTCGCAGGCGGGATGATCGTCCACGGCATGGGCGGTATCGCCGGCCTCACCGCCGCGTGGATCCTCGGCCCGCGCATGGACCGATACAACAGTGACGGCACCGCAAACGTCATTCCCGGTCACTCGCTCACGTTCGCCGTCCTCGGAACGTTGATCCTCGCCTTCGGCTGGTACGGCTTCAACGTCGGTACGTCGGCGATCTTCTCCGAAGAGGGCGCGTTCCTCGGCGAGCAGCTCGGTCGCGTCGCCATGACGACGACGGTCGCGATGGCCTGCGGCGCAATGGGTGCGGGATTCGTCGCGTGGCTCAAGACGGGGAAGGTCGACACGCTATACGTTGCGAACGGACTGCTCGCCGGGCTGGTCGGGATCACCGCGATTCCGGACGCCTCGACCTGGTGGGGTGCGTTCCTCGTCGGCGGTCTCGCCGGCGCGCAACTCCCGCTCGTCTTCGGATTCGTCGAAGGCTACCTGAAGATCGACGACGTCTGTGCGGTCTTTCCCGTTCACGGCTCCGCGGGCGTCCTCGGCACGCTGCTGTTCCCGCTCGTCGCAACGTCGGGATACATGGCGGATCTCGGCGCGACCCGCACCGAGGCCTTCATCGCCCAGTTCGCCGGCGTCGCCGTCATCGCCGTCTGGACGATCGCCGCGACCGCTGCGATCTGGTTCGTGTTTAAAGCCGCCGGACAGGCCCGCGTCACGCCCGAACACGAACGCGACGGCCTCGACGTCTCCGAACACGGCGTCGACACGTACCCCGAGTTCGGCCAGCCGGATGTCGCCACCGACGGCAGCGGCACCGTCTCGGACGTTCGAACCGACGGCGGCAGCCCAGCGCGTGCAGGCGACGCTGAGCCAGAAATCCGGACCGACGGGGGCAAGCCGAACGGCGGCGAGATCAAGATGGTCACCGCGATCATCCGCCCCGACCGCCTCGGCGAGGTCAAACAGGCGCTCGCCGAAGCGGGCGCACCGTCGCTGACCGTCACCAACGTCTCCGGTCGCGGCTCCCAGCCCGCAAAGAAGGGCCAGTGGCGCGGCGAGGAGTACACGGTCGACCTCCACCAGAAGGTCAAAATCGAGTGCGTCGTCGCCGACATCCCCGCCGACGACGTCGTCGACGCGATCGGCGAAGGTGCACACACCGGCGAACCCGGAGACGGGAAAATCTTCGTGACGCCCGTCGAGAGCGCCTACCAGATCCGCACCGGCAAAACCGGTTCGGACGCCGTCTGAACCGACTGTTGTCTGCGTCCACAGCAACGACAACTCCTACCATATCATACATATCTATTAAACTGATTGTATCTGAAGATGATCACACTTATCACGTCACTCTCAAAGATAGCTGCTGGATGAGTCAACGCGGAAACCGGTCAACGGTGGGATACAACGAAAGTGGGACGGGGAAGGGCGAATCGGGATCATCGAAGCGGTCGAACTCTGAGACCAGTTCGGAGTCGGCGGAGAGCGAGCCGTTCCTTCTCAACGATGAAACAGTTATCGTTGATGTACGGCCGACGTGGTGGGGATGGACCGGATACATCGCACTAGCGAGCATGCTCCTAGGACTGGGTCTCCTTCTCAGCTTCGTGGAGTTTGCGGTCGGAATGATGGCTGTTATTCCGGGTGTTCTGCTCGCAGGATACGTCTGGTACCAGCGGAGTCGTCACCGGTATCTCGTCACTGATCGCCGCATCATCGTCGTTTCCGGGCTGTGGACCAGGACGACGACCGAAACGTGGGTCGAAGACGTAAGCGGGCTCCAGACAAAAACGACCACGTTCAGCCGCAGTCGAGGGTACGCCACAGTCGCAGCCTCTCACACGGTCTCCCCGAGTGGATTCGGCCTGGGAGGCGACCTTCAGTTACAGGGCGTCCCGAACTACAAACGGGTCACGCAGACGATTCGTCGATGCCAGTCGAAACGAAAAGGACGGTGAACTGCGGCTAGAGCCGAACTCCGAACGGCTCAGTTCAGTCTAACCGTGATAGCAACGGCGTGGCGTCTCGCGTTTCGTGATCGAACCTCGGTACTACTTTGCCGTTCCGTTACCTAGGCCCGCGCATGACCGACGACAACTCGCGTGCGCTGTACGACCGGGCGCTCTCCGTGATGCCCGGCGGCGTGAACTCCGCCGTTCGTGCGGCGATCGAACCCTATCCGTTCTTCGTCCAGAAAGGCGACCGCGGCCACGTCATCGACGCCGACGGCAACCGCTACATCGACTGGGTCATGGGTCTCGGCCCGCTGCTGCTCGGCCACAACCTCCCCGAATCCGTCCAGGCCGGCATCCAGCAGAAAGCCAGCGAAGGACCGATGTACGGCACGCCCACCGAAATCGAAGTCGACCTCGCCGAGTTCGTCGTCCGCCACGTCCCGAGCGTCGAAAAGATCCGCTTCGTGAACTCGGGAACCGAGGCGACGACCTCCGCGGTCCGACTCGCGCGGGGTTATACGGGCCGGAACAAGATCGTCGTCATGCAGGGCGGCTACCACGGGGCCCAGGAGTCGACGCTTGTCGAGGGCGACGCCGACGACCGCGCTCCCTCTTCGGCGGGAATCCCGCAGGCCTTCGCCGAGCACACCCTCCCGGTGCCGTTCAACGACGAGGACGCAATGCGCGAGGTCTTCGAGGAACACGGCGAGGACATCGCAGCCGTTCTCACCGAGCCGATCCTCGGCAACCACGGCATCGTCTACCCCGAAGACGGCTACCACGAGTTCGTCCGAGAGATCACGACCGAGTACGGTGCCTTGCACATCTTCGACGAGGTCATCACCGGCTTCCGCGTCGGCGGCCTCGGCTGTGCCCAGAGTAAGTTCGGCGTCACGCCAGATCTCACCACCTTCGGGAAGATCATCGGCGGCGGCTTCCCGGTCGGCGCGATCGGCGGCCGCGCCGAGATTATCGAGCACTTCACGCCCGCCGGCGACGTCTTCCAGGCCGGCACCTTCTCCGGCCACCCGGTGACGATGGCCGCCGGCCTCGAAACGCTGCAGTTCGCCGCCGAGAACGACGTGTACGCGCACGTCAACGACCTGGGCGAACAGCTTCGCAGCGGCCTCACCGACATCGTCGCCGATCAGGCCCCGAGTTATACCGTCACCGGCACGGACAGCATGTTTAAGGTTATCTTCACCCGCGAAGGGCCGGGGCGAGACGAACTCGACGGCCAGTGTCCGGCCGGCTCCCGACAGGACCCCGACTGCCCGCGCTACGAGTTCAGTCCGAAGAACGCGGGCGACGTGAAAGCCGCCGAAACCGACCGCTGGCGGCGCATCTTCTGGGGGCAGATGAAAGAGCAGGGCGTGTTCCTCTCGCAGAACCAGTTCGAGTGTCAGTTCGTCAGCTACGGGCACATCGAAGCGGACGTCGAGGACACCCTCGAAGCGTATAAGGAAGCGCTGTAAGTCGATCGCAGCGACGCGACGACGAACTGTTATGGGGCGGGGCGTGGTTCGATATCGCAGGTGTCGACGACCCGAGCCGACCGCGACTGGGCGCGCATCCTGGAGCACCTCCTGTATCTCGTTCCCCCCGTCGCCGGGGTCGGCATCGTCGGCGTTCTACAGGACCTCGAAGTCGGCGTTCCCGGCCTCGATCAGGTGCTGTTCCTGCTCGGAACCGCCGGCTATACGGTCCTCACGATCGGGATCACGGTCGCGATCGTCTGCGATGCGAGCCGCGTTCGGCGGCGGCCGAAAGCGAGCGGCAACTGGCGGCCCCGGCCCTGGCTCAACGGGCTTTTCGCGCTCGTCTGGGCCCCCGTCGCGGGCGTGGTCTATCTGGCCCGGCGACACAGATACTTCGGGACGCCGCCGGGGTGGTCCGGCTGGTGGCTCCTCGTTCTGGGCTCGCTGGTGGCGACACTCCTCGGAGCCGCCGTCGCAGCCATCGCGTACGTTCTCGCGATCCCGGGGCTGATCACGGCTGCAATCGGGCTGGCGAGCACGGTCGTCGTCGGTTCGTTCCCGGTCGCGATCCACCGGGATGCGGCGTACGTCTGCACGCAGCCGAACTCGTGGCGGCCGAATCCCGGGATCTACCTGGGGCTCGCGTTTCTGAGTCTCCCCGTCGCGCCGCTGCAACCGCTTCTTGCGGGGTACTATCTGTACAAGCGCCGAGCGGTGGTGGGCGAGTGAGAAGGCGCATCCACATCCACATCCACATCCACACCCACACCCACCACCCCGCCAGAGCAATCGGCCAGGGCGCGAAGGCGGTTCAATCGGCCGTGACGATCGCATCCTCGTAACTGCCGAACTCCGCGAGGACGGCCTCCCGGTCGGCTTCGTCGACATCGAACTCGGCCAGCGTGTCGTCCAGATGCGTCGCGATGGCGTCGAAGTCGGCGCGACCGATGTCGAGATCGGCGTGCACGGACTCCATATCCGCGCCCGTGTACTCGACCGGGCCGCCCGTGACCGCGCTGAGGAACTGCGCTTGATGGGCGCGCTGTTGTTGCATGTCGACGTCCTCGAAGAAGGGGGCGAGGCGCTCGTCGGCGATGACGCGATCGTAAAACCGGTCGACGACTGCGGTCAGCGCGTCCTCGCCACCGAGGCGCGTATAGAGCGTCTCTGTCATCTGGATCGATATTATCGCCGGTTGATGATAAGTACCGCCCCGAACATGTTATTCGAACCCGGTCAGTTCACCCGTTATCGGCCGTTGCGGCCGGCTTCCGCGACTTCCCGCGAGCTTCGTGACGATTCGACCAGTCCCGACGGCGGCCACGGAACCGGACAGTGTAGCCAGCGCCGGACAAGCGTGCGCTTTTCATACCTCAGGCGAGGACTACTCCCTATGAGAACGCGTGGGACGTTGCGACTGGCGACACGGGGATCGGCCCTCGCCCGGCGGCAGGCCGCACTCGTGAAAGAAGCCCTCGAGAACCGCCGGTACGAGGTCGAACTCGTGACCGTCGAAACGACCGGCGACCAGATCCGAGACGAACTCATTCACCGCCTCGGCAAGACCGGTGCCTTCGTCCGCGAACTCGACGAACGGGTCCTCGACGGCGACCTCGACGGCGCGATCCACTCGATGAAGGACATGCCGACCGAACAGCCCGACGAACTCGTCACCGCCGCCATCCCCGAACGGGGCCGCCCGGGCGACCTCCTCGTCACGCCCGACGGCACTTCTCTCGCGGAACTGCCGGACGGTGCAACCGTCGGCACCTCGAGTCTCCGCCGGCGCGCACAACTCCTGTCCGAACGGCCCGACCTCACCGTCGAACCGCTCCGGGGCAACGTCGACACCCGCCTCGAGAAACTCCTCGCGCCTGCGCTGCAGGCCGAACACCAGGAACGCAGCGAGGCCGACAAAGAACGGAAAGCGAATACCGGCGACGAGGACTTCGAACCCGCGTTCGAGCGGTCCGTCGACGACTGGTTCGACGACCTCTCCGAACTCGAAAAACAGGCCCTCAGCCGCGAGGTCGACACCGAGTACGACGCCATCGTCCTCGCACAGGCCGGCCTCGAACGCAGCGGCCTCACCCACTACGTCGACGCCCAGGAACTCCCGACAACGACGTTCGTCCCCGCCCCGGGACAGGGCGCACTCGCCGTCACCGCGACCGACGGTGAAACCGCACGCGAGATCCAGACCGCGATCGACCACCCGCGCAGCCGCGTCGAGACGACCGTCGAGCGAACCATCCTCGCCGAACTCGGCGGCGGCTGTATCGCCCCGATCGGTATCTACGCGATCGTCCAGGGCGAGTTCGTCCACACGAGCGTGAGCGTCTTCGACCGCGACGGCGAGGAGTCGGTGACGGCGACCCGCGACCTGCCGATCGAAACCCACGCCGAAGCGGCCCGCGAGTTCGCCGCCGACCTCGCGGACCAGGGCGCTGCGGCGTTGATCGACACGGCGCGCGAGGACGCCGACGGAGACGCCGAGCCGAGTCAGGAGGACCAGCCGGAGGGGAAGTAAATGGGGCGCACGGCCGAATCCGAGTCCGGTGCCGAGCACGAACTCGAACCCGGTACCGTCTTCCTCGTCGGCAGCGGTCCCGGCGACCCCGGCCTGCTCACGGTCAAGGCAAAGCGCCTCCTCGAATCGGCCGACGTCGTCCTCCACGACAAGCTCCCGGGACCGGAGATCATCGAAATGCTCCCCGAGGGCCGCCGCGAGGACGTCGGCAAGCGCGCCGGCGGCGAGCGCACGCCCCAGTCGGAGATCAACGAGCGACTGGTCGAACTCGCCCGCGAGGGCAAGTCCGTCGTGCGGCTCAAGGGCGGCGACTCGTTCGTCTTCGGCCGCGGCGGCGAGGAAGCCGAGTACCTCGCGGCCCACGAGATCCCGTTCGAGGTCGTCCCCGCCGTCACGTCCGCGATCGCGGCACCCGCCGTCGCCGGAATCCCGGTCACCCACCGCGATCACGCCTCGTCGGTCTCCTTCGTCACCGGCCACGAGGACCCGACGAAGGCCGAGTCGTCCGTCGACTGGGACGCCCTGGCCGCGACCGGCGGCACCATCGTCGTCCTGATGGGCGTCGGCCGGCTCCCCGATTATACGACCGCGCTGCTCGAGGCCGGCATGGCTCCCGAAACGCCGGTCGCGCTCGTCGAACGCGGCACCTGGCCCGGACAGCGAGTGGCCACGGGAACGCTCGAAACCATCGTCGACGTGCGCGATGAGAAGGATATTTCGCCGCCGGCCGTGACCGTGATCGGCGACGTTGCGGGCACCCGCGAGTCGGTCGTCGAGTTCATCCGGAACGAGTACGGGGAGACGGCCGATGAGGAGACTGGAGGAAACCGATGAGCGACGCCACACCGCTGGAAACGGAGACACAGACACCGACCGTCGCCGTCTTCCGCCCTGACGACGAACGCCTCGCGGCGGCGGCCGACCGCCTCGAATCCCTCGGCGTCAGACCGCTTCCGGACCCGATGCTCGCCGTCGAGCCGACCGACGCCGTCCCGCGAACCGACGCCGACTACGCCGTCCTCACGAGCAAGACCGGCGCCGAACTCGTCGCCGACGCGGGCTGGGACCCCGGCGACGCGACCGTCTGTGCGATCGGTTCCGCGACGGCCGACGCGCTCCGCGAGGCAGGCTACGCGGTGGATCGCGTCCCCGACGAGTTCACCTCGAGCGGTCTCGTCGCCGAACTCGCCGCGGAGATCGACGGCGCGCGCGTCGAGGTCGCTCGCAGCGACCACGGCAGCGACGTGTTGCTCGAGGGCTTCGAGAACGCGGGCGCGTACTGCCACGAAACCGTCCTCTACCGGTTGGTCCGCCCCGAGGGCAGCGGCGCGTCGACCGCCGCGGCCGCCGCGGGTGAACTCGATGGGGCCTGTTTCACCTCGTCGCTGACCGTCGCGCACTTCCTCGAGGCCGCCGCGGAACGGGGCGTTCGCGAGGAGGCACTCGCGGGACTCGACGAAGCCGTCGTCGGCGTCATCGGCGAACCGACCGCCGCGACAGCGGCCGAATACGAACTCGACGTCGATCTCGTCGCGAGCGAGGCAACCTTCGAGACGCTGGCCCGCGAGACGGTCGACGCCGTGACCGGACGGAATCGCTGATCGATCGGACGCGCACACGCACACGAATACGGACATCCGCTGCGAGCCGAGGACCGCACGTTTATCCCCGAAGCCGACCCACACTCGACCGATGGCTGGCCCGATCCCCGAACTCGAGGAACGCGCGACTGCGTGCGCACGGCGACTCGCCGACGCCGACTGCGTCCTGCTTGCCTCCCACATCGACGCCGACGGACTGACGAGCGCCGCGATTGCCTCGCAGGCGCTCGAGCGCGCGGGTATTCCCTTCGAAACCGTCTTCGAGAAACAACTCGACGCGGACGCGATTGCCGCAATCGCGGCGACCGAGTACGACACCGTCCTCTTTACGGACTTCGGGAGCGGGCAGCTCGACGAAATCACCGTCCACGAGGACGAGGGCGCGTTCACGCCTATCATCGCGGACCACCACCAGCCGGCCGACAGCGAAACGCACTATCACCTCAACCCGCTCCTGTTCGGCATCGACGGCGCATCTGAACTCTCCGGCGCAGGCGCGAGTTACGTGCTCGCACGGGCACTCGCGGATGTTTCAGAGGTGCAGCGTCGAGAGACTGCAAAGCGGACAACGACGACAGACGGCGGCGCATCCGCCGCCCGCGCCGACAACCGCGACCTCGCAGCCCTCGCCGTCGTCGGCGCGGTCGGTGATATGCAAGCCTCGGGCGGCGAACTCCACGGCGCGAACGAACGAATCGTCGCCGAGGGCGTCGAGGCCGGCGTCATCGAAACCAGCACGGATCTCGCACTCTACGGCAAACAGACCCGCCCGCTCCCGAAGCTCCTCGAGTACGCCACCGACGTCCGCATCCCCGGGATTTCGGGCAGCGAACGCGGTGCGCTTTCGTTTCTCGATGACCTCGATCTCGAGTTGAAACGGACGGGTGGCGGGGACAACACCGGTACCAGCACCAGCACCAGCACCAGCACCAGCGACGGCAACTGGCGGCGCTGGGCGGAACTCTCCGGCGACGAAAAGCAAACCGTCGCCAGCGCCCTCGTCAAACGCGCCGTCTCCCGCGGCGTCCCCGCCTCGAAAATCGACCAACTCGTCGGCACGGCCTACGTCCTCAGCGAAGAACCCGTCGGCACCGAACTCCGCGACGCCAGCGAGTTCTCGACGCTGCTCAACGCGACCGCGCGCTACGACCGCGCCGACGTCGGCCTCGGCGTCTGTCTCGGCGACCGTGACGAGGCCCTGGATCGAGCCCGCACCCTCCTACGAGATCACCGACGAAACCTCTCGAACGGCATCGAACTCGTCACCGAGGAGGGCGTCACCCACGCGGAGCACGTCCAGTGGTTCCACGCGGAGGACCGCATCCGGGAGACCATCGTCGGCATCGTCGCCGGGATGGCGATGGGCAACGCGGGCATCAGCCGCTCCAAGCCGATCATCGCCTTCGCCGACAAACGCGACGAGGCAGGCTCGGATGCGCCAGATAAGAACGATTCGGAAAAGCACGAGCAAACCCAGGACGTCAAAGTCTCGGCCCGCGCCACGCACAGCCTGACCCGCCAGGGACTCGACCTCTCGGCCGTCATGAGCCAGGCCGCACGGGCCGTCGGCGGCGACGGCGGCGGCCACAACGTGGCGGCCGGCGCAACCGTCCCGAAGGGCGAAGAACGGGCGTTCGTCGACCGCGCCGACGAACTCGTCGGCGACCAGCTATCCTGACCGCTCCATCGACGCCGGAACCGTCGGCACGAGCGGCGCGTGCGAGGTCAGTACGAACGCCGACTTCCGAACCGCTCCCTTGGCGTACTGCACCGAACTCTTGTGGATCGGCGTTCGCTTCCCTCGAATCTGCGTCCGGCCCTCGAGAATGGCCTGGACGAGGTCATCACCGTCAATATCGGCCTTCGTCGGCGTTCCGTTGTCCGTCTCGGGCGTCACGCGTACCTCAGTGTACGCCTTCCCGACGTTTGGCAGGTAGTGTGCGTCACTCGCGCCGATTTCGGGATATTCACGCCGGCGAGCGAACGTCCGCGCGCGGCGATTCCGGTAGCCGGTAAAGAGCATCGAGTTGTAGGTCTCGATCGCATCTGCATCCCGGATGCGGTGTTTGCGAACACCGTGGCGACTTCGCTGGAACGGGTGTGGGACAATCGCGATGCCGCCGAGTTCTCGAACGGCGGTGACAGTGTCCATGAACGGCTGGCCGGGGTCGGGGCGTTCGTCGACACCGATTGCGAGCAGATGGCCGTGTCGCGTCGACACCTCGACGCCTGGAATCCCGAGCAGCCCGTACTCGGGGGCAAGCGCAGCGGCGCGGCGCGATTCGCCGATCTCGTCGTGGTCGGTAATAACGACGCCGTCGAGATCGATGTCGGCAGCGTGTTCGAGAATGAGTTCGACCGGCTCGTGGCCGTCGTAGGAGTCGTCCGAGTGAACGTGAAAGTCGATCGTGAAGGGAATCGGCGCTGTCATGAGGACCGGGGATGCACACGTGTACTGTCGATAGAAGCTTAAACACTCGGTTGCGAGCAGGATCGACTGTACCCGAATTCTATATCGCAATATGGAGTTCGCTCTTGTGTAGCACTTTGTTGATTTCACAGCGTAGCTTTGATAGCGTGTTTGAGGGCTTTTCTCCCTGGTTTTCGCAATAGTTTTC
>NZ_AOIP01000018.1 GCF_000337535.1 Natrialba aegyptia DSM 13077 | reverse complement strand
CGTATCGGACACCGCTGACGCGGTGTCCTTGTCCTCTTTGATTCGACAGCCACAGCTGAGCGGTATCAACAATCTCCTACAGAAGAGCGTATGGAGTTTATGAGATAAAGGTTCCCTGCTGATACGACTCAGAGTCGGCGGTCAGCGGTTACACCGGACCCGAGCCGTCACGCACAATCAGCCCGATGGCGACCGGTTCTCCGGGACGAAATCCGAAAACGAGATCTTGCCCAGCGTCTCCATCACTTCGATCGGGTCCGACGGCCGCTCGACCGAGTCGTGAACTCGATGCATACACTCTAGCAAGCCGCTGACTGCAGCACTCCGGTTTGAGACACGAGCAATCGCCTCGGAAACCGTACGATCACCGAGCAAGTACCGATAGCGAAGTTCCCAGTACCCACAGAGTCCAAAGCCAGGATGAGACTGCGCCGCTTCCGTCCGATTAGCCACCAACACGATCGACGACTGACCGTGATGGTACACGAACCGACCGTCACCGTACTCGGTCGGCCCCCAATCCGGCGGGAGTTTCTCCCAGGGAATGGGGTGCGTATCAAGTGGCATAGTCGACAGTGTCGCCACTGAATAAGGAGTTCGTTCCGCTTGCGTACGCACGCCGCCTTCTAGGGACCGCCTACAATATCAACCGCTGAGAGTATAGTCTTCGTCACAACGACCATCGCGAATACCGACCCGGGACAACCGTCCGACTTTTGTCCTCACTCGCGTTCGGATACGATATGGCAGACACGAACACCGAGTTCGACCCCGAAAAGTTCGAGGACAAGTACGCGAACTACTTTCCCGAACTCCAGCAAGCCTACAAGAACGCGTTCAACCGGATGAACGACCGCTACGACTCCGAACTCGTCCACGCAATCGACCAGCAGGTGTTAAACGAAAGCGAACCCTTCTACGAGGGCGACGGCGAGTTCCGCGTCGAACTACCCGACGACCCCTACGACCGACTTACCGGCACTATCGTCGAACGGGACCGATTCGAAGACGTTCTAGACAGCCACGTCGATGCCATCGAAACCGAACTCGAACGCGTCTTCGGATTCGCCTGAGCGGCGCGACGATGGGGACCGACGGAAGGTTTAGGGAGGCTCAGCCCTAACGGCGAGATATGAGTACCGAAACCCAAGGCGGAGACGACCTCGAAGACCGCGTCGCGAACTTCCTGCGACGGAACTTCCCACAGATCCAGATGCACGGCGGGAGTGCGGCGATTCAGGATCTCGACCGTGAAACGGGTGAAGTTTCGATTGCCCTCGGCGGTGCCTGCAGTGGCTGCGGGATTTCGCCGATGACGATTCAGGCGATCAAGAGCCGGATGGTCAAAGAGATCCCCGAAATTGAGCAGGTCAACGCCCAGACCGGAATGGGCGGTGGCGACGACATGGGCGGTGGCATGAGCCCGTCGTTCCCCGGCGAAACCGTCGACGACGACGGCGAGGCCGACGAAGGTCCCGAAGCGCCGTTCTAATCGGGTCACGACCAGTTTCTGCGTGTCGTAAGCGTATTGCCCTTCTCACCGTTGCTGCGGGTCGCTCTTCATCCATAGAGTCTCTCCGATCCTTCTATTGCCTTCTATCGAAGCCCACACCCGTGCTCCCACGTTTCAAGCAACGCAGTGAGCGTCCGATTCGTCGGTACCGAAACGCCCAGTTCGTCGGCGCGCTCGACCACGTAGCCGTTGATCGCATCGATTTCCGTCCGCCGGCCCGCACGGACGTCCTGCGCCATCGAAGACGAGTTCAGTTCGGTCTGTCGTGCCACGCGAGTCATCGTCTCGACGGCCGTCTCGTCCGGGAGGGAAACGCCGTCAGCCCGGGCGACCCGAGCCGTCTCCCGAGCGGCTGTTCGGGCGAGTTCAGTAGCAGGATCGGCGAGAACGGCCTCGTTTTTCGTTCCGGTGAGCGCCGTTAGCGGATTGATACCGGCGTTAACAGCGAGTTTCCGCCAGAGTCGGGTCGGCATATCGCTCGCAACGGTCGTTTCGAGCGGGCTCAGCGCGAACGCCTCGCCGATTCGGTCGGCAAGTGGGGTCGATCCACCCGATCGCGGGCCGAGAGTAACCTCTCCCAGTCCGGTGCACTCGACGACGCCGGGCTCGCGCAATAGCGCCCCGTAGGTTGCCGTTCCGGCCAAGACGGGAACGTCAAGCCGGCCCGCGAGCGTCGCCTCGTTTCCCATCCCGTTTTGGAGCGAGAGCACGGCGTCGAACGAGCCGGACGCGAGCGCAGCGGCGGCTGCTGCCGTGTCGAAGGATTTGACCGTCACGACCCCGAGTTCAGCGGCGAGTTCGGTTCCGTCCGTGACCGCCGCGGGAGCGACGGTCTCGCTGAACTCGCCCGCGAGTTGCAGGCCGTCCGTTCGTACCGCGCTCGCGTGCGGGTCGCGGGCAACGAGGGTCACCTCGTGTGCGTCGGGCTGTGCAAGGAGTCCACCGACGAGACTCCCGAGACTCCCGGCTCCGAAGACCACGATCTCCATACCGGCCCGTCGCGCCACACGCGATAAAAACGCTCGTCTCAGTCCTCGGTCCAGTAGTACAGGTCCTCGCGCTCGGTGCCACAGGATGGACACCGCTCCGGTAGTTCGCTGTCGAGTTCGTCCATCGCCCCGCACTCGAGACAGCGCCACATCAGATGGGCCTCGCCGAACTCGTGGCCGGAGCGGACGTGTTCAATGCTCAGCCCCTCGATACCGTCTCGAATCGTCACGTAGAATCCTTCCTCGTCGAAGCCGCGAATGCGACCGACGGGGGATCCATCTTCGCTGTAGACGGTGGTGCCGAAGCCGAGCCGAGGATTTTGTTGTTCTTCACTCATGTGGGTTGCTACCACTCGGAGGCGTATAAACCCAGTTCCGTACGAAGACGCCCTGAATATCCGGTTTACGAGAAATACTCGTCTCAGGGGGCGTTCGACATAAACCAATTATGGCGATACAAAATAGGGGGCCGAAGACGGGCACGTCAGAAATAATCGCTTGGTCTTCGGTATCGCAGCAGGGAGTAGTGCGATTTCGGTCTGCAGTCTCGGTGCTGAAATCGAAAACGGAGGTTCGGGAAGAAGGGATCTTATTGGCCGTCAATCGGCGAGGTAATAGGAGTTATAGAACAGCAGCAGGCCGATGAATGCAGCGACGAATGCCACTGTTGCAATCGCGTATGCGACAATTCCCTCAACACCTACGATGGATACGACCGTTAGCGTTGCTATTCCAGCGATGAAGAAGGCACCGACGAGGAATAAGACGTTGCCGAGGTAAGGGGGTTCATCGGCCGTTTCGTTGGGAACCATATTCAGGATACGCGCTATTTAGTTATAGTGTTTCTGTCACTATCTTTTAAGTAACGCTGTCTAATACTGTACTACCGGTACGTAGCGGGTGTTTGAGACCCCGTTCCGAATAACGAACCACGCTACTATCGCGACTACGATTCACCTTCTTATGCGGTTCATGGCGCGTTCAGCAAACTGCACACGTCCTTCTACGCGTGGGTGAAGACCCACACGCTCCAATTCGTATGGGATTGCCGCGAAGAGTGTCTCTGTCTCCTCACTCAGTTCCCACTATCTGCTGCGGTTTCGAATTTCCAGTCGCGCACGATCGCTAGACGAACTGTGAATACTACCACAATACAGCGGGTATTTCGAGGAACACGAGTTCGAGAGTGAGAGGATGAGAGGGTGTGAGTGTGAGAGGCGTGGTTTGCGACCGGCTACATGAAGTCCTCGATACCCGACTGTTTGTTCTTGTCGTTCTCGAAAACACTCTCGAGTGACTTCTCGAGGACCTCCAGACGCTGTTTCGTGTAATCGCGGCAGTCGTACTCCTCTGCGACCTGGATCGCCGTCTGCATGTACTTGTTAACCGAGCCCTCGTGGACGGTGAGGTTGACCCGCCCACCGCATTCACGACAGTCCCCGGTGAGGGGCATGCGGCGGAACTTCTCGCCGCAGTCGAGACAGCGCGTCTCCTGCCGAGAAAACGCCCGCAGATTCCCGATCAGGTCCGGCAGAAAGTGATACTCGATGACCCGCTCTGCAACGTCGGTTTCGTCGACGGCCGCTAGTTTCCGCGAGAGTTCGAGTTGGGCGTCCATCTTGTCCATCATCGAGCCCAGGGTCTTGTACGCCGAGAGGTCGGGACCCATCGCGATGTTCGACGTGTCGTGGGTGTGGGAGAAGCCGGTGTACTCCCCGTCGGTCCCCAGCGTGTCCTCGCCGATCTGGATATCGACCGACTCGGGATCGGCCTGCTCCAGCGTCGCAAGGTAGAACTCGCGGGGGTACTGCGAGACGATGTCCATGTTGTGGGCTTCGTCGTCGATCTCGGCGGGATCGATGCGCGAGGACATGACGAGGGGGGCGTCCATGCGCCCGCCGCGCTTGTCGGGAAGGAAACTCCGACTGAAGTTGAGCAGTCCGTCCATGAGAAGCATGACGCAGTCTTCGTCCCCGTCACAATTGCGCCGTTTCGCGGCGTGAAAGTACGGGTGTGCGTATCCAACTGCGGCGCTCGTGAATCCGATCACTCTTCCGACAGTCGCGGCACTCGTGTGGGGTGCCATGCCGAAGACGAGTTCGCCGACGAGTTCGTCGCGGTCCTCGAATTCGTAGAACGGCTCAAGGCCGTAATATTGCTCGAGGAGGTCGTCGATGAAGTCGGCGGTCTTGAGCATGTGCTCGGCCGCGCCGTCGGAGAGGACGATATCCTGAACGTTGAGTTCGACCAGTTGGTCCTCGTGCGTGAGCGGATCGCCGTGGACGTCCTCCGTGTACCCGAGCGCCTGCAGTTGCCCGACATCGATGTCGAGTTCGCTCGCGCGGACGGACGTGACCGGGAGGTCGGTCATGTCGTAGCGGACGGTGCCGTCCTTGAACGCCGACACGTCGTGTTTGGCCCGGAGAATCCCCTTCTCGATGGGTTCTGGAATCTTGGTCGACGAGGTGAGTCCCTTGACGCCCTTGAGGATCTCGAAGGCGTTCTCTCGCTCGCCGACGGATTCGAGAGCGCTTCTGAACTCGTCGTTGATATCGATCTCGCGGGGTTCGACGCAGGTGCCGTCGACTTCACAGCGGCCGCACTCGACGCGTCCAGCCTCGTCGGGCTCGAGCGATTGGTCGCAGTCCGGACAGCGGTAGTCCGGTTCGGTCCGGGTCTCACAGTCCGGACAGCGGTTCTTGAACGTCTCCGTGCCGCAGTTCGGACACTGCTGGCGGCCGATCTGCAGTTCGACGACGCCGGGTGTATCCGACATCGTCTCGGCGTGTTTGGCCGCGTCGGCGACGTTTCGCTGCGCGCCGCCGGCCTCGCCGATCGGAAACAGGGTGTGGACCGGCGGGCTCAGGTCTCGGCGCTCCGACTTCTCCGGGCGGCCCATCCGGTTGCCGATCCGGGTCGGCGCGCGCTCGCGGATGTCGACGGGAGCGACCTCGTTGACCGCCTCGATGGCGTTCGCGCCGTCGGGTTCGTCCTCGTGACTCCAGGTCCGCGCGCGCTCTGAAAGGTCGGCGTCGGTCCAGGTGCGTTCGAGTTCGATCGCGGTCGCGGCGTCCGTCTCGGCCGACGCCGGATCAGTGACCGGCCCATCGCCGCTCGCCGCCGACCGCGAGGCCCCGTCGGTCGCCGTCCGACGGATCTCACAGCCGAGCGAGCGCGCGAGCGGCCGCCACTCGTCGATCTCGATCCGGTCCTCGCGCTGGCGATGCTCGATGACGATCGTCTCGAGCGCGTCGCAAACGGCGTCGCTGAACTCGAGGACGAGCGTGTCGTCGGCGTCGGCGTCGGTGTCGTTGCTGTCGTCGTTCCCGCCAGCCCCAGCGTCGCCCTCGCTCTCGACTCGTCCCGCTGCCACCGCTTTCGCGAGCGTACAGAAATCCGCGACGGCGAGATCGTGCCAGAGATACGTGTACTCGGGATGTAACGGCGCGTCGAAGTCGGTGGCCCACGCGAGGGCCTCCTCAGGATCGGGATGCTCGAGATCGACACGCGGATCGTCCTCGAGCGCCTGTACGTCCGCGCCGGCGGCTTCGAGGTCCTGAATCCACCACTCGGGCGTATAGGAGGCGGGTGCGAGCGGGTGGTTGTTCTCGATGAACTCGCCATAGTTGACGAGGTATTCGCCGAGATCGAGGATCTTCTCGACGCCGTTTCTGATCTCCTTGGCCGCCGCCGGATCGTCGATCTGGCGGACATCGCCGTTTGCGAGTTTCACGGTCGGTCCTTCGATGGAGTCGACGGGGACGACGCCGGCGGCCTTGCCGGGCCGTTCGGTCTTGATCTGCGTCCCGGTCGCGAGGAAGTCGTCGACGAGGTGCATCGCGGCGGGGTGGACGCCGGCGGTCGCGAAGCCGTGGTTGCGCGAGCGGCCGTAGCGAAGGCGAAAGCCACCTTTCGCACAGGGATGGGAGAAGACCGGGCGGCCGGCGATCAGGTCCCGAAGGAACTTCTTCGATTCACCGACCCGCGGAGGACCCGCTGGACCGTCCACGTCGTCCGATTCGTCCCCGTCGGCGTTCGCTGTGCCTTCGTCGTCTTCGGCGGGTTCGTCGTCCGTCGCGCCGTCAGCCCCCTCACTCTCGTCCTCATCGCCGGCTTCGTCTTCGGTGCCCGCGTCGGCGTCGTCGCTCGTAGCCGCGTAATTGCCGTCGATGAGATCCTGGAGCCACGGCCAGTCGATCTCGTCGAGGTTTCGCGTGTAGCGCTGGATCTTC
>NZ_AOIP01000017.1 GCF_000337535.1 Natrialba aegyptia DSM 13077 | reverse complement strand
ATGTGTATAAGAGACAGCCTTCGGACAGTACTGCAGACCGGTCTCCTTGTGGTAGAGGGCGATCTCCTCGGCGTACCGTTCGACTTCCTCCTCGCGAGTATCGTACTGGTCGATGCCGACGAGCGCGCGCGTATAGTCGGCGACGAGCACCGAAAGCGCCTGTGCCGTCCCGCCAGCCGAGCGGATCGGCCCGGCGTAGTAGACGTTGACGAACTCGGTGCCGTCGTCGTTCGGCAGTATTTCGACCCGATCGATGCCCTCGATCGGAGCCGCGACGACACCCTCGGTCAACAGGGCAACCGCCGTCCGGACCGCCCCCTCGATCTTGCCGGCTTTCGTCTCGTAGTCGCCGACGCGACCCTCCGCGAAGTCCTCCGCGAGTTCGAGTGCGGCTTCCTCGCGACTCATCTCGCCTTCGAGTTCGCGAACGCGGTCTGCGACGCCGTCGATGCCGAGGATGTTCTCGACGCGGTCGGCCATGTCTCTGGCGGTCGGGATTTCGACTTCGGGTTCGGGATCGCCGCCGCGTTGCTTGGCGCGTTCGGCGACGTCGAACGCCTCGTCGAGCTGGGATTCGAGTCGGTCGAAGTACTGTTCGTCTTCCGCGCGCATTTCAGAGCCAGAGGTCGAGTTCGGTAGTGTCGTCGTACTCGCGGACGAGTTCGTCCTCGAAGACGCGCAGGTGGACCTCGCCGGCCCAGACGGTGGCTTCGTTCAGGTGGCCGGCGTAGGTGGTGCCGTCGGGATCGGAGAGGACGGCGTGGGTGTGGGCGAAGCGCTCACCCTCGAGCAGAGAGACGTTACCGACGCAGCTCGCGACTTCGAGGGGCTCGTCGAACTCGATCGGATAGTACTCGCACTCGTCCTGGTCGTAGAACCAGAGTTCGGCGTCCTGGACGGCACCGAGGGCGGTAAACCAGGCGGCGTCGGCCTCGACGTCGTCCGCGAGGGCCTCGATTTCGGCGCGCCAGTCCGCGCCGGTGTCGAGGCGCGCGACGTACTCGGCTGCGGTGTCGACGGCTCGGTAGTTCATACGGCGATACTGTATGTGCCGATGGAAAAAGATCACTGTTCCTGCTAACTGAACCGGTAGTCCGCCGTACGAAGCGGTGCCGTCTGTCGGATGGTCCTGGCCTGTACCGTCCGTCTCGGCGCTCTGTGTCGGGCGGTTCGCCCGGTCGGTGGACCCGCTGTAAAACGATCGCCATAGCTGATACTGTCGGACAGAACGACGTGAAGAGTGGTCGCTCCGCTGGGGCCGTCGCCGGTGGAGACATCCGCAGAACGCATGCGTTCTGCTGGGCATCGCAAATCGACGGTTTGCGCAACGGCCGCGGATTCGCGACTAACTTCGTATTGACTTCTATCCAACATATGAACGCGGGTCGAATGGACAACCGTCCGCCGGAGCGGCGGAGATGTCCACATTCATCCGACGCTCGACAATACTGGTTATCAGAGCGCACTAAAAGACGTGTAAAAGCCCATTACGGCAGGTGGATCGAGAGTATCGTCGTTATTCGTCCGGTTTGGGAGAGGATAACAAAGAGTCGATGACAGAGTATCTCGAGAGGATGGTACGGAAGTCACCATATGTCACCCGGCGCCGGGTTCTCGCATCGGGAACGGCGGCATCAGCGGTGGCACTCGCAGGGTGCATCGGGGGGGATGGCGATGACGACGACGGAGACGAACTCATCGATCCGTCGGATTATGATTACGAGCGGGAAGAACCGGACGACGAGGAAGCCGCACGCCAGAGTACGATCGAATATACCCAGGAACTGGAGCGAGACGAGGACTTCGATCCGATCCACTCCAACGACGCCTACAGCGTCCAGGTCTCGAATCTGGTGTTCGACGGCCTCTACGAGTGGGACGACGGACTCGGACTCGAGCCGAAAGTCGCCACGGACATGCCCGACGTCGAGCGCGACGGCACGCGCTATCTCTACGAGATCAACGAGGGCATCGAGTTCCACAACGGCGAGGAACTCACCGCCAGCGACGTGGCCCACTCGTTCATGGCCTTCCAGGAAGAAGACAGCGTCAACCTGGCCCAGTACGAGATGGTCGACTCCGCGGAGGTCATCGACGACTACCAGGTGCAGGTCGACCTCGCCTACCCGTACGGGCCGTGGGAACTCCAGACGATGGCGATCTCGGTCGTCCCCGAAAGCGAACGCGAAAGCGAATCCGACCGCGAAGAGTTCAACACGAACCCGGTCGGTTCGGGCCCGTTCGTCTTTAGCGACTTCGAGTTCAACGAGTACGTCACGTTAGAACGCAACGAAAACTACTGGGACGAGCCACAGCCGTATCTCCAGGAGATCACGTTCGTCGACAACGTCGACGCGGCGAGCCGAATCGGCGAGATCCGGGCCGGCGACACCGACGCGATCGCCGACGTGCCGAACGACGACTGGAGCGAACTCGAGGACGACGACGGCATTCGCGTCCACATCAGCGAGAGCCCGTCGTACATGCATCTGACCTTTAACTGTCGCGACGACGCACCGACGAGCGACCCCGACGTGCGGCGGGGAATCTGTCACACGTTCTCGATGACGGACTTCGTCGAGTCGCGGCTGCCGAACGTGGCACAGCCGTTGTCCGCGCCGATCCCGCCGATCACCAACGAGCAGTGGGACTTCCCGCTCGACGACTGGCAGGAGGAGTACTATCCGGGGTACGATCCGGATCAGGCCGAGGAGTTGCTCAACGGCGCGGTCGACGACGACTGGAGTCCGACGATCGTCGCGCCGGGAGACCACCGCGGCGACCTGGCGGAGCGGATCGTCACGCGACTCAACGAGATCGGGTACGACGGCGCGCAAGCCGAAACGCTCGACTTCGGGACGCTGCTCGACCGGACCGTCTACAACGAGGAACCCAGCCCGGACGACTTCCAGGCGTACCTCCTCGGCTGGACCGGCGGCCCGGACCCCGACGCGTACCTGTACAACCTCTACCACGAGAGCCAGACGGGCATCAATCAGGCGCACTTCTACGAGGGAAGCGACTCCTTCCACGACGACATCGCCGAGGCGCGCGAACTCGCCGATCAGGAGGAACGCTACGCCCTCTACGAGGGCGTCATGGTCGAGATCCTCGAGGAACTGCCGTCGCTGCCGGCGTACTCGTTCCACAACACCATGGCCTCGCGCGATTACGTCAAGGATCTGCACGCACACCCGATGGTCCAGCAGAACCCGCGCGTCGTCTCCGAGTACGGAAACGTCTGGACCGACAACTGACGCGCTCGGCGACGAGCGCGAACTCGCGGGTCGCGAGAATCGAGCCGGCCTCCGAAATCGAGGCCCTCAACCGAAATCTGAAACACGACACGACAAATGGGACTCCTTCGCTATACGGCAGGTCGCGTGGTACAGGCGATTCCCGTGTTGATCGGGATCACCGTAATCACGTTTATCCTCGCGAATCTGGCCCCGGGTGATCCGGTGCGACTCATGTTGCAGGGCCAGGAGGTCAATCAGGAGGTTATCGCGCGTATCGAACGCCAGTACGGCCTCCACAGGCCGCTGCACGAGCGGTATCTGACGTACATGGGCAACGTTCTGCAGGGCGATCTCGGCCACAGTATCCACCGGGATCGGCCCGTCACGGCGCTACTCGCCCAGCGGGCCGGACCGACGCTCATGTTGGTTCTGTCGGCGTACGCGTTCGCCCTCGCGACCGCGATTCCGCTCGGGATCATCGCGGCGACGCGGCGAAACGAGCCGACGGATCACGTCTCCCGGATCGTCGCGCTGATCGGCGTGAGCACGCCCTCGTTCTGGATCGGCATCGTGCTGATCCTGATCTTCGCGATCCAGCTCGGCTGGCTGCCCTCGAGCGGGTTGGTATATCCGTGGCGCAGTCCCGACCAGTACGGCTACAGCGGCTATCCCGAATTGGCGTATCAGACGATACGACATCTGCTGTTGCCGATGATCGCACTCGGCACGCTTCAGATGGCGACGCTGATGCGCGTCGAGCGGACGCAGATGATCGAGTCGCTGCAGGGAGAGTACGTCAAACTCGCGCGAGCGTACGGCGTTCCGGAGCGAACGATCCTTCGGAAGCACGCCTTCCAGGTTGCTCAGCTCCCGATTATCACGATCATCGGGCTCAATCTCTCGACGGCGCTGGGCGGTGCCGTGCTCACGGAGTACGTCTTCAACATCAACGGCATCGGGCGGCTGTTCCTG
This sequence comes from Natrialba aegyptia DSM 13077, assembly GCF_000337535.1. Taxonomy (GTDB): domain Archaea; phylum Halobacteriota; class Halobacteria; order Halobacteriales; family Natrialbaceae; genus Natrialba; species Natrialba aegyptia. The sequence continues at coordinate 123,038 of NZ_AOIP01000017.1, read as the reverse complement.
GAAGCGATCCAGAGCCTCGACTACCAACTGATCATGGGGATCACGATCGTGATCGGGACGATGTTCGTCGTCGGCGTCATTATCACGGACATCTCCTACGCGTACATCGATCCCCGCGTCACCTACGGAGAACACGACTGAGATGGCATGGAACGGCGAGGAGACTGACCGGAGATTCGACCACAACCAGGGAGGAACCTAAGCATGGCACTCGGCGAAGCACAGACGGACGAGAGCCACGGGCCGTCCGAGGACGTCGAGGCCGAATACGGCTGGCGCTACACGTTCTCGAAGGTGATGGAGGACACGACCGCGCGGTGGGGGCTGTACGTCGTGGCGCTCGTCCTGCTCGTCTCGACGTACACGTTCATCGACAGCAACCTCTCACAGCTCACGTTCGGTGCCTTCTCCGACTTTACGTTCGCGGAGACGCTCCCCATCTTCGACCATCCCGAGCGAATACCGCCGCCGGGCGAGGGCGAGGAGAACATGCCGCCGGCGTTTCACGCCGACGGATCGCTGAGCAATCCGCTCGGAACCGACCCGAGCGGTCGCGACTACTTCACCAGGATCGTCTACGGCGCACAGGTCTCCGTCAGCGTCGGCATCGTCTCGACGCTGATCGGCTTCGTCGGCGGGACGATCATCGGCGCAGTTTCGGGATTCTACGGCGGCCGCGTCGACGACGCGCTCATGCGGATGGTCGAAACGGTGTACGCGATTCCGCCGCTGATCCTCATCATCGTCTTCACGGTGTTCGTCAGCGGCGGCAGCCCGGACATCACCTACGCCATCCTCGGCGTCGGAATCACGTTCATCCCCGTCTTCGCCCGGATCATCCGCAGCGAAGTGCTGTCCGTCCGCGAGATGGACTACATCGAGGCCGCGAAGGCCTCCGGCGTCAAGAACCGCAACATCATCCGCAGGCACGTGATCCCGAACAGCTTCGCGCCCGTCCTCGTCTACGCGACGCTCCAGATCGGCGTCACGATCCTCATCGTCGCCGGCCTCTCCTTTCTCGGCTACGGGGCGCAACCGCCGACGCCCGACTGGGGCCAGATGCTCAACACCTCCCACGGCTACATGCACTCGAACGTCTGGCTCTCGATCTGGCCCGGCCTCGCGATCCTGGTGACGATTATGGGATTCAACCTGTTCGGCGACGGCCTGCAAGACGCGCTCGATCCGCGAATCAACGACTGAGAGACAGACCATGACCGCCATCCAGACTCCACCCCCGACCCCCACAACGATCCCACACCACCGATGAGTTCACGTTCAGACCCACTCCTTCGCGTCGAGAACCTCAAGACGCAGTTCTTCACCGACGCCGGCACCGTCCGCGCCGTCGACGGCATCTCGTTCGAGGTCTACGAGGGCGAGATCGTCGGCCTCGTCGGCGAGAGCGGAGCCGGCAAGAGCGTCGCCTCGATGAGCCTCCTCCGGCTCGTCGACTCCCCCGGACAGATCGTCGACGGCGAAATTACGTACAAGGGAGAAACCATCTTCGGACTCGAGGAGGGCCCCGACGGCGACCTCCGCGAGCGCGAGGACATGCTGACGAACGAGGAGGTTCGGACCCGGATCCGGGGCAACGAGATCGCCGTCATCTTCCAGGATCCGATGGAATCGCTCAACCCCGTCTTCACCGTCGGCAGCCAACTGCGCGAGTTCATCGAACTCAACCGCGACCTGTCGAGCGACGAGGCGCGCCGGGAGGCGGTCGACATGCTCCGCGAGGTCGGCATTCCCGATCCGGCGGAGCGCTACGAAGAGTACCCTCACCAGTTCTCCGGCGGGATGCGCCAGCGCGTGCTCATCGCCATGGCGCTCGCCTGCGAGCCGAACCTCATCATCGCGGACGAGCCGACGACGGCGCTCGACGTGACGGTCGAGGGCCAGATCATCGACCTCGTCGACGACCTCCAGGCGAAGTACGGGACGAGTTTCATCTGGGTCACCCACGACATGGGCGTCGTCGCCGAGATCTGCGACCGGGTGAACGTGATGTACCTCGGCGAAATCGTCGAGCAAGCGCCGGTCGACGAACTGTTCTACGACACCAAACACCCCTACACCGAGGCGCTTCTGAACTCGATGCCCCGACCCGACCGGACCGTCGCTGAACTCGATCCGATCAGGGGGGTGATGCCGGAGGCGATCAACCCGCCCGCAGGCTGTCGATTCCACCCGCGCTGTCCGGACGCGCGGGAGGCGTGCAAGCGGATCCATCCCGAAAACAGGGAGGTCGCCAGGGCCGACGGGCAACCGCATCGAGCGGCCTGCATCAAACACGACGTGTTCGGCGACGAGTACGAGGAGAGCGTCCCGCTCGAGGGGCGTGCACAGGAGACTGCTGCGAGTGCGACTGACGGCGGCGAAAGCGAAGGGAGTGGGGTCGAGAGTCGGAGTCAGAGTGGGAATGGGAGTACAAGCAAAACCGACTGGCGACGGGGAGGTGACGACCGTGAGTAGGAGTTCACCCGACGGCCGACTGGGATCCGAAATGACGGGTGAGACGGTCCCGTACGGCGAGGCGCTGATCGAGGTCGAGGGGCTGAAGAAGTACTTCTCACAGAGCGGCGGGCTGTTGCCGGGAATCTCTCTCGATACGAACCAGTTTCCGCCGATCAGCGTCGGCGAGGAACGGGTCAAGGCCGTCGACGACGTGAGTTTCGACATTCGGCGCGGCGAAACGCTCGGGCTCGTCGGCGAGTCGGGCTGTGGCAAGAGTACGCTGGGGCGGACGATTCTGCGATTGCTCGAGCCGACCGCGGGGACGATTTCGTTCAAAGGCGAGGATCTGGCGACGCTCAGTGGAGAGAATCTGCGCACTAAGCGCTCGGAAATCCAGATGATCTTTCAGGACCCGCAGGCCTCGCTCGATCCGCGGCTGACGGTTGGCCAGATCATCGAGGAGCCGATGCGCGCCCACGGAATGCTCGACGACGAAGGCCGCGAGGCCCGGGCGAAAGACCTGCTGGAGAAGGCCGGGCTGGACCCGCACCACTACAACCGCTATCCCCACGCGTTCTCGGGCGGCCAGCGCCAGCGGGTCAACCTGGCCCGCGCGCTGTCGGTCAATCCGGACTTCATCGTCTGTGACGAACCCGTCTCCGCGCTCGACGTGTCCATTCAGGCGCAGGTGTTGAACACCATGGAACGGCTCCAGGACGAGTTCGGCCTCACCTACCTCTTCATCGCCCACGACCTCTCGGTGATCCGCCACATCTCCGACCGCGTCGCCGTGATGTACCTCGGGAACATCGTCGAACTCGCCGAGAAAGAAGAACTCTTCGAGAATCCCCAACACCCGTACACGAAGGCGTTACTCGACTCGATCCCGGTTCCCGACCCGCGGGAGACCGGCGCGCGCGGGGTGCTCGAGGGCGAGGTCCCGAGTCCGGTCGATCCGCCCTCGGGTTGTCGGTTCCGCACGCGGTGTCCGCGCCTGATCGCCCCCGAAGCCTACGAGTGGGACGGCGAGGAGTGGGAGCGGACACGGTCGTTCATGCGGGCGGTCAAACGACGGACGTTCGAACCGATGCCGGCCGCCGAGATTCGCGCGGAGTTCTTCGGCGGCACGCTCCCGCAGGGCGAACCGGGACGGATCGTCGAGGAAGCGATCGAGTTCATCGCGACGGATCGTAAAGCGGGGATGCAGACGAGCGGGCAAGCGAAAGCGGCGACGGACGAAGCGGGCACCGAGCGTGACGGGCCGACCGTCGACTGGGAGCAAGCGACCGACCGCTTGCTCGAGGCGTTCGCCGAGCAGAGCATCTGTGCGAGAGAGCGGCCAGCCTACGAAGTCGAGTCCGAACACGGTTCCGGGACGCACTTTGCGGCGTGTCACCTCCACCGGTGAGTGCTGAAGTACCACATTACAAATACAACTTATAGTGAGAGTTACTCGATAGGTAGTAAATACTGTCCACGAGTATACGGCAGAATAGCGCGATAAAAGTGGAGTTTCAGATTTTGCTTCGATCGAGTCGTCGGTGAGTAACCACACAATCTTTCATATCATAAATACTTATGTGGTCGACACCACTAGTAACTCGTGTATGAGTAAGATTCTCGCTACAGTGGCTGCGTGCAACCGCACGGTCGCAAAGGCTCGACGAACGATCGAACACTCCCCCGAGTTCGGCAGCGACGACGACCCCGACGAGGACGGGCGGCCGACGACGCGCATCCCGCCCGGCGGCTTCCTCACGGGATAAGCGACGGACGAAGACGAACCGTCGGCCGTCGGTACCGGGCCGCGATACCGCACGCCACTCACGTTGCCCTCCTGTCGCGTCCGCTGCCGGTTCTCTCGGTCGATTTCAGCCGCTCAAACGGCGCACGGTCCGTTCGGCGATTCGCCTCTCTCATCCATCTCATCGATCTCACTCATCTTGCCCATTTTGCCCATTTTGCCCATCTTGCCCATCTTGTCCGCTTCGCCCACCTCACCTACCGAATCCGGATGCTCGCCGTGTCGCTGGGCTGATACCGGCCCTCGCGCGTCGCGACGAACGCCCGAATCTCGTACTCGCCCGGGTCCGGCACGACGAACTCGTGACGATCCGTGGTCCGTTCGAAACGGCCGTTCCAAGTGACCGTAATCTGTTTTCGCTCACCGCGGTCGAATCGAAACGCCGACGGCCGTGACCGCATGTATCGCCGCTCGTCGCTGGCCTCGAGTTCGCCGGCGACGGTCCACCCCCAGCGGCGCTGGTGCGGCGTCGGAACGGCGACGGCGACCGGCAGCCGGTTCCGAAACGTCACGGTGAACTCGACGGGGTCGCCGCGGTCGTAGACATCGCGGTCGGTCGTAACCGTCACGGAGATCGCACGACGGGCGAGGCTGACGGGAACGAGCGCCGCGAGCAGCGAGGTAAGGGTATAGCGCGCGTTGCGGTCCGCTCCGGCGTCGGTCCTTACGGTATCGGGTCGGCGGTCTGTCCGCTGGCGGCCAGCCATCGACTACCGACTCAACGGCGATGTACTAAACGCTACGTCTCGTTCACGCGCTGGTAGAAGGCCGGCGTTCCGTCGGAAAAGAGCCGCAATCGAACGTCCCACCTGACCGGCCCCCACCGGTACAGGTCGAATCCCCCTATCGCCAGGCCGGAAGTGTCATTGCCTCCTCCGCTCGCATCGAAAGCCACGCGTCGTCTGCAGAGATGTCCGCAATGACGAACTCGTCGCTCGAATCGGTCGAATCGATCGAGCCGACGACCGTCTCGTCTGCCGTCGTGGTGTGGGGATTCATACTGCCGGACGAAAGTCAGTGAACACTCGATCGTGTCTCACGGAGCGTCGCTTGTGGCGACGACCGTTTGAGTGCGATCGACGTGTGNGTGAACACTCGATCGTGTCTCACGGAGCGTCGCTTGTGGCGACGACCGTTTGAGTGCGATCGACGTGTGAATAGTTTTGTCCGGCAGTATCAACACCATGGTAGAACATCCCACCCTTGGACATATAAGGCCGTCGAATCGGACCCCTGAACCGGCGCGTGGGCGGGCCAACGGTTGGGCATCGAGTGCAGGCACAGGAAACACTGGGTTTATACTCATTTTCGCCCTACAGTGGGGACATGAACGTAGCCGATGCGATGACGCCTCGTGAGGACGTGGTGACCGTCGACCTGCCAGGCACCCGTTCGGACGTCCTCGAGTACCTGCAAGAACAGTCGTTCTCGTCAGTTCCGGTCGTCAAACCGACCGATAACGGTCCGGAATACCGCGGACTGGTCTCGCGGGATACGCTGATCGAACAGCCCGACGAGGACCAACTCGTCATGCTGATGGACGACGTGCCGACGACGACGCGCGAGACCACGCTGGAGGAGGTCGCCCGTACGATGGTCGAAGAAGGCGCGCGCCGCGTCCCGGTCGTCGACGGCGAGTTCGAGGGCATCGTTACGGTGACGGACGTGATCCACGCCATCGCGGCCGGCGATCAGAAAACCGACGATACCGTCGGCAACTACGCCAGCGACAACGTCAACACGACCTACGAGGGCACGCCGCTGCCGGTCGCCGAACGCGAACTGTCCTACGCGAACGTCCCCTACACCGTCGCGCTAAACGACGACGGTCGGATGAGCGGCGTCCTCACCGAAGTCGACATCATCGAAGTCGCCCGCATCGTCGAGGGCGAGGAGGAAACGGGCAACAACTTCCCGGACCAAGACTCCGAATGGTCCTGGGAGGGCATCAAGGCCGTCGGCAGCCGCTACCTCCCGACGCGGGACATCGAAATCCCCGCCGAACCGGTCCGCGAGTTCATGAGCGACGACGTGGTGACGGTCGCGACGGAGAAGTCGATCCAGAACGCCGCCCAGCAGATGATCAGCAACGACATCGAACAGATCCCGATGGTGTCGGGCGAACAACTCGTCGGCATCGTCTGCGACGTCGATCTTCTGGAGGCCCTGTATGAGTGAGCAACAGACTGAATCAGCGGAGACGGACGACTCGATCGGCGAGAAACTCGTCGAACTCGCAAAGCGCCGGGGCTACTTCTTCCAGTCCTCGGGTGCCTACGGCGGCGTCGGCGGCTTCTACACGTTCGGCCCGCAGGGCGCGGCCCTGAAGGGCAACGTCGAGGACGCCTGGCGCGACCGTTTCGCCGTCGCCGAGGGCAACATGGAGATCGACGCCCCGACGATCATGCCCGAACCGGTCTTCGAGGCCTCGGGCCACCTCGACGGCTTCGACGACATGCTCGTCGAGTGCGCCGAGTGCGGCGAGAGCCACCGCGCGGACCACATCGTCGAGGACAACACCGAGTACGAGGACGCCGAGAGCCTCCCCATCCCCGAGGTCGAGGAGGTCATCGCCGAGTACGAACTCGTCTGTCCGAACTGCGGTGCCGGCCTCGCGGGCCAGGCCGTCGAGACGTTCAACCTCATGTTCGCGACGAACATCGGCCCCGGCGACTCCCAACCCGGCTACCTGCGCCCCGAAACCGCTCAAGGCATCTTCGTCGAGTTCCCGCGGCTCAAAGAGTACGCGCGCAATCAACTGCCGTTTGGCGTCACCCAGATCGGTCGGGCCTACCGCAACGAGATCAGTCCCCGCCGATCCATCATCCGCACCCGCGAGTTCACCCAGGCCGAACTCGAGTTCTTCATCGACCCCGAAACCGACGAACCCGACCTCTCGGCGGTCGCCGATGTCGAGGTGCGCCTCTATCCGGCCAGCGAGCAGAACGTCGAGGACGGCGAGGAGATTCGGACGACCATCGGCGACGCCGTCGCGGAGGGCGTCATCGCGAGTCCGTGGGTCGCGTACTTCCTCGGCGTCGCAAAGCGGTGGTACGACGCCGTCGGCGTCGATATGGACCGCTTCCGGTTCCGCCAGCACCTCGCGGGCGAGCGCGCCCACTACGCGAGCGACTGCTGGGACGCTGAGGGCGAACTCGACGGCAACTGGATCGAACTCGCCGGCTTCTCCGACCGCGGCGACTACGACCTCTCGAAACACGCCGCCCACTCGGAGGATCGCTTTACCGTCTTCCGGCAGTACGACGAACCCAAGACCGTCGAGCGCGCGACCGTCGACCCCGACATGAGCTACCTGGGCCCGGAGTTCGGCGGCGACGCCCAGGCCGTCGTCTCCGAACTCGAAACCCTCGCGGAACGCGACCGGGCCGCGTTCGAGGGCGACAACGTCACGATCGAACTCGACGGCGAAAGCCACGAACTCCCGACCGAGAAGACCGGCTTCGCGGTCGAAGAACAGACCGAGGCCGGCGAGCACATCATCCCGCACGTCATCGAACCCTCCTTCGGCGTCGACCGCCTCGTCTACACCGTCCTCCACCACGCCTACCGCGAGGACGAAGTCGACGGCGAGGACCGCACCTACCTCGAACTGGATCCCGAGGTCGCACCCACCTTCGTCGGCGTCTTCCCGCTGCAGAACGACGACGAACTCGAGGCGACCGCGAACGACATCGTCGCCGACCTCCGCGACGCCGGCCTGTCGGTAACCTACGACGACTCGGGCAACATCGGTCGGCGCTACCGCCGCCAGGACGAGGTCGGCACGCCCTTCTGCGTCACCGTCGACTACGAAACCCTCGAAGAGCGCGAGGCGCAACGCGCCTCGGATACTGCGAGCGGGGATTCCCCGCGAGCCGAGGCGACGACCGTCACCGTCCGCGAACGGGACACGACGGCCCAGAAGCGCCTTCCCGTTTCGGAACTGCCGGAGATCATGGCGGACCTTCGCGCTGGCGACCTCGCATTCGAGGAACTTGACGGCGAGAACGAGAGCTAACGAATCCGTCTGAACTCGCTGTGTGACGGCCGCGTTCGCGCTGCATTCTTCGTGTCCATCACAGTCAAAGCGAGCCGTACGGATGCCGGTCGATCCGAATCGTACCCGAAACCAATACCAGTTACAATCGAGCAAATATGTACCCGATCGTCGTTACTTATTGGGTGGCCGACGAACCGGGCGTATGCACTGGAACGTCCTCTCCCGGCCCGCAATACAGGCCCAGAAACGGGCGCTCGTCAAGACGCTCTGTTATCGGTTGGTCATGCTTCTGATCACCGTCACCGTTGCCTGGGCGGTCGTCGGCGATGTCGGTGCGGCACTGAATATCGGACTCGTAACGAACCTCGTGAAAACCGGCACGTATTATATCTACGAGCGAACGTGGGCCCATATTAGCTGGGGCGTGACGACCTGAGAGCAGCGAATCGGCGGACAGCGGGCGACCCACGTGTCAAAGAACCACCTGCAGCAGACGTAACCGACGCACTGAAGGTCACCACCTTCGAGGAGTGACGTGATGGCCGACGAATTGAAGCGACGGCTCGTCCACGCCAGCGGCTCCGGATTGGTCGCCCTCTATCTGCTCGCGAACGCGCTCGACCTCGGCCTCTCCTGGACGCGCTTTCGCATCCTGATGGTGGTCCTCGCCCTCGGTACGATCTTCCTCGAGTTCACGCGATTGCATCTCGAACTCGAGTGGTGGGTCTACCAGCGCCTCTACGAGACGTTGACTCGCGAGTACGAGCAAGAACAGTTCGCCGGATACGGGTATTACATGCTCAGCATGACGGTCGTCGTCTGTCTCTTCCAGCAGGCGATTGCCCTCCCGGCGATGTTGATGCTCTCGCTCGGCGACCCGATCAGCGGAACCGTTTCGGACGACACGCTAAAGCGGGTCAAGGGACCGAAGGTACTGGGAACGATGTTCCTCGTCAGCGCGATCATCGCGACGCCGTTTCTCTACGAGACGCCGCTGGCCGTGGTCGCGGCGGCGCTCGGGGCGACGGTCGCGGACGGCGTGACGGTGCAGTTCGGTGACTACATCGTCGACGACAATCTGACGATTCCGATCTACGCGGGCGTGCTCGCGTGGCTGGTCGTCACGTTCGTTTGACGGCTGAGTACCGGCTCTCCGTGGGAACGGCACAACACGCTGTTTTCGGTACGCGTTGACGTGCTTAGACCGCGACGCCGAGTTCGTCGAGTTCAGTTTCGGAGTACGCCGCGCGCAGTTCATCGAGGCTGTGCTCGTCGCGGACGGCCGCCCGTTCCTCGGCGGTCAGGTCGTCGACGGATGCGAAGCAGTGACACATTGCGGAGGAGACTACGGCGCGCTGGGACAAAAAGGGTGGCGGCGTTCGGCCTCAAGCCGTGTACGGAGGTTATCGTTCAGCGGGATAGTCTCCTGAGAACGGTCGATTCAGATGATGCGTTTACTTCCACCCCGCTTTCTCAATCCTTAACCGCAACCGCATCGAATCGGCCGCCAATGGCAGCACAGGACGAGGAGACGCCGTCGATCGAGCACCCCTTGCTCGAACCGAATTTTCTCGAGCGCCGCCTCTACCAGTTGAAACTCGCCGGAACGGCCGCGAACGACCACACGCTCGTCTGCCTTCCGACCGGGCTGGGAAAGACCACCGTGAGCCTGCTCGTGACGGCGCGCCGGCTCGAGGAGGTCGGCGGCACCGCACTGATGCTCGCACCGACGAAACCCCTCGTCCAGCAACACGCCGACTTCTACCGCGAGGCGCTCCAGATCTCGGACACCGACGAGCGGAACTCGTCGAGCGATCAGAACGCAGAGCGTTCTGAAAACGAGGAGATCGTCGTCTTCACGGGCGACGTGAGCCCGGACGACCGCGCCGAACTGTGGGCGGACGCCACGGTCGTGATGGCCACCCCGCAGGTGATCGAGAACGACCTCGTCGGGGGCCGCATCTCGCTTTCCGACGTGACCCACCTGACGTTCGACGAGTGCCACCGCGCGACCGGCGACTACGCCTACAACTACATCGCCGAGCGCTATCACGAAGACGCCCGCGACCCGCTCGTCACCGGCATGTCGGCCTCACCCGGCGGCGACGAGGAGGCCATCCTCGAGGTCTGTGAGAACCTCGGGCTGCAGGAGGTCGAGGTGATGACCGAGGAGGACGCCGACGTCGACGAGTTCACCCACGACACCGAGGTCGAGTGGGAACGGATCGACTTGCCCGATGACGTACTCGAGATTCGGGACGCCCTAAACGAGGTGATCAAAGACCGCCTCGAGAAGCTGAAAGAGTTGGGGGTTGCGAAGTCGACGCAACCGGATCAGTCCCAGAAGGATCTGAACAAAATGCGCGCCGAGTTGCAGCAGTTGATCAACAACGACCAGTCGGAGGGGTTCGAGGGGATGTCGATCCACGCGGAGGTGATGAAGCTCCGCCAGGCCGTCACGCTCGTCGAAACCCAGAGCGTCGAGGCGCTGCGGCGGTACTTCGACCGCCAGCGCAACCAGGCCCGCTCGTCGGGGGCGTCGAAGGCCAGCCAGCGGATGGTCTCGGACCCGCGCGTTCGCGAAGCCATGCGGAAGGCCGAGAGTTTCAGCGAGTTACACCCCAAATACCGAAAGACCCGGATGCTACTCGCGGAAACGCTCGGGATCGAGGACGGCGAGCGCGTGATCGTGTTCACCGAATCGCGCGACACGGCCGAGGCGCTGACGGAGTTTCTCGCAGAGAGCTGTGACGCCAAACGGTTCGTCGGCCAGGGCGACCGCGAGGGTTCGGACGGGATGACCCAGAAACAACAACAGGAAGTCTTAGACGAGTTCCGCGCGGGCGAGTTCGAGGTGCTCGTCTCGACGTCAGTCGCCGAGGAGGGCTTAGACGTGCCCGAGGTCGACCTCGTCCTGTTTTACGAACCCGTTCCCACGGCGATTCGGTCCATCCAGCGCAAGGGCCGGACGGGTCGCCAGTCCGAGGGCCGCGTCGTCGTGCTCATGGCCGAAGACACCCGCGACGAGGCCTACTTCTGGATCTCCCGCCGGCGCGAGAAGGAGATGGAATCGGAACTGCGCGAGCTGAAGGGGATGACCGACGACATCGAGGACGAACTCGACGAGTCCCAGCAGTCGCTCGCGGATTTCGGCGGCGATGACGAGAGCCACACGACGACAGATGACAGCGGAGCGAAAGTAAACGCTAGCGGCGGAAAACCCGGTGCAGGCGGCGATGGTTCCAGTGGAAGCGAGGGGGGTTCGGAACGGCCCGGTCTCCGAGAGTTCGAACCTGACGAAGACGGCGACGATGGAGACGCCGCACCGGCAGTCGAAACCCACGAACCCGCGGCCGAGGGCGACGCCGTCGAAATCGTCGCCGACCAGCGCGAGATGGACGCCAACATCGCCCGCGAACTCTCGCGCCGTGAGGAAATCGAGGTTCGACTCGAAACCCTCGACGTGGGCGACTACGTCTGCTCGGATCGCGTCGTCGTCGAACGGAAGTCCGTCGCCGACTTCGTCGATTCGCTCGTCGGGGGCGACCGATCGGTCTTCGAGCAGGTGGGCGCGATGGCTCGCCATTACTCCCGACCCATCGTCGTCGTCGAAGGTGACGGGCTGTACGATCAGCGTGACATTCACCCGAACGCCGTACGGGGAGCACTCTCGAGTCTCGCCGTGGACTTCGGTGCGAGCGTGCTTCGCACCGAAGGCGAGGACGAGACGACCGAACTGCTCGCGGTGATCGCGAGCCGGGAGCAGGACCTCACGGACCGCGAGGTATCGGTTCACGGCGAGAAACAGTCCAAGACGCTCGGCGAACAACAGGAGTACGTCGTCGCCTCGATCGCCGAAATCGGCCCGGTTACGGCCCGGTCGCTGCTCGACGAGTTCGGCACCGTCGAAGCCGTGATGATCGCCAGCGAAGAGGAGTTACAGGCGGCCGACGGCGTCGGGACGGTGACGGCCGAGCGGATTCGAGAGGTTATCGGCAGCGAGTACAGCGGCTGATGGCCCGTCGGTGAGTATTGTTCGAGACGTTGTGGGTCGAGAGCGGTCAGTCGCTCACGTCGGACGTGATGCCGTCCTCCTCATCGGAGTCGGGAACGGAGTCCTGTTCTCGGCCCTGACCGCGCTCGGCATCGCCTTCCGCGCGGTCGACGAATCGTTCGGCCGCGTAGATGCTTCCGACGCCGAGTGCGGCACCCGCCACGACGTCGAGCAGCCAGTGAATGCCGAGATACATCGTCGAGAAAACGACACCGGCGGTCACGAACGCCGCAATCGGGAACCACCGCGGATACTCTCGGCGTGATCGCCAGGCGAACACGAGGACGACGACCGCCAGCGACGTGTGCAGCGACGGGAACACGTCGGTGTTCGCCGAAACGGCCCCCGTGAGATCCTGCGTGGACGGGTAGAAGTCATACATCAGGCCGTCGACCGTCGACAGGTGATTCCGCGGCCCGTACGCGATGAACAGCGTATAACAGATCGCACCGAGGAAGTAGTTGAGGAGGTACGCGATGAGGAGTTCCTTGAGGTGTCGCTGGGACGGTAACAGGAAATAGAGGATCGGTGCCGTCACGACGAGAAACGGGAATCCGAACATGTACATCACCGAGAAGAACTCCAGGGTAGCCCCGGGGACGGCGTGCTGAAGATCCGCGACGAACTCGCCTTCGATGGCGTAGAGTTCAGCGGTGATGTCCCAGTCGAGCGCGTGGGATAGTTCGACGCTGTACTCGTGGGTCGCCCGTTTGGTTACAAAGAACAGCGCTGCAGCGCCGAGATAGGGGGCGACGGTTCGGAGTCTGGGCCCGAACTCACTGGCCGTCCGACGAATCTGTCGGGGTTCGAGACAGAGCAGGCACGTTATCGACAGCCCAGTGAGAACGGTGAGAGCGGTCAAAACCGCCATCGAGATAAGCGCCATGTGTCGTACCAATCATATTCATCGATTCAGTTAAAGATACTTTCGGATAAGTGTGCATGGATATATCAGGGAAATCCAAGCGACCGGCCCGTTCGGCAGGCCGCGAGTGGCGTCGAATCGAGGACGAGCGACTACCCAGTTCGGGCCCGGGGTTAGCCCTCGTAGCCGGCATACTCCATCAGGTCCGCGAAAACGTCGGTGTCCATCGCATCACGGTAGACGATCCCCGTCACCATTCCACCGGGGTAGACCCGGCCGTTCATCGCGTGATTGACCTTGTGACAGTGCAGGAGGTAGATGCCGGGATCGGCGTCGGCGGTGAACTCGATCGTGTGGCGCTCTGCGGGCGCGATGTTCGTGACATCGTGGTCGTACTGGGCGGCCTTCGGGACCTGGCCGCCGTCCTTCTCGACGAGTCGGAACCGGTGGTTGTGCGTGTGCATCGGGTGGGACATGTACCCCGCGTTGACGATATGCAACCGGACGGTATCGCCATGGTCGACGATGATGGGTGATCCGGCTTCGGGATGGAGCGTCCGTGGAAGGCTCTTCCCGTTGATCGTGAAGACATCCGGGTTGCGATTGCGCGGACTGTAGTCGACGTCCTCGCCGGCGAACTGCCGATTGAGCCGCGAATCCCAGTCCTTGACGGTGAAGAAGTACTCTTTGTCAGCCGGTTCGTACCCCTTCGGATCGACCCGGAAGATGCCGTACATTCCCATGTCGATGTGGTGGTGGGTCTGGTAGTGGCAATGATACAGGTGCGTCCCCGGGACGTTCGCCGGAATCGTGTACGTGTGTTTCTCGTCGGGACCGACCTGAATCCCCGTCGTCGTCGGTACCCCGTCGTTCTCCCAGGTCTTGCTCACGCCGTGGAAGTGTAGCGTGTGTGGATGGACGTTCCCCGTGTTGTCCAACGTCACTTCGATATCGTTACCCTCCGTCGTCCGAAGGATCGGCCCCGGAACGCTCGGTTCGCCCTCGTCGGCCTGAAACGCCCAGACCTGCGGCAACTCGACCGGCCCGCCCATCGAATCGAGCGGATGGACCGCGTGGCGGGCCGTCACCGACCGCAGCGTCACGCTCCCGCCCCGTTCGTCCACCTGCACGACCTCGGGTGAACTCGTCCACGGAAGCGACGACTCCTCGTCATCCCCAGTTTCCGCAGCCGGCTGTGACTCCTCGGACGATGGCGTCTCGGACTCGCCAAGCCGACTCATACAGCCGGCCAGCGCCGTCATCCCACCCGTTGCAGCGACCAGTTCGCGCCGCGACATGTCGAACCCCGGAGCACCAATGCGATCGGTCATACATGTCAGCGTTGGAATCGACGGTGAATAATGGCGCTCGACGGTTCTTACAGGGAAAGAATTGCTCGAATACGTTCGCCGGTACGCTTATGATGTCTGAGAAATCCCCGCTGGACGACCGACAAGAGAAGCAGCTACCCATCGAGAACCGCCGTGGAAACCGGACCGCGATCAGCGAAGCGTCGACAACGTCTCGCTCGCCTCTCGGGCCGCTTCCAGACACGCCGTCGCGTAGCGCGGGTCGTCCGTCGCCGCAGCCTCCCCCGCGAACTTCTCGAGTGCCCGCCGAAGCGACTCCCTGGCCGCCTCGAGTTCGCTGTCACCGTCGGTCGAGCGGCGGGGTGTACCAGTACCGGTGCCGGTGCCGGCGGGCGCGTCAGACCCGGCGGCGTCGACGCGTGAACTCGAGCGCCGGTCCGGCGTCGATGGCTGATGCGATGGAGCCGCCGTGGCGGGTTGTCGCGGCTGTGTCGGCTCGACCGTCTCGGTGGTTGGCTCGTCGGTTGGCTCGGCGCGATCGGAAACGTCAGCGCCTCGATCGGGGTCAAGTTGCTCCCGGGGACGTTCGGAACCGTGCGTTCGCATCCGGTTCCGTCGAGCGCTGTCATCGGCGTCGGGTTCGCCAGCAGCGTCCCGCTCATCCGATTCGCCGTTCCGGTCGGCCGCCGGGTCCTCGCCGGCAGCGCGTTCGGTTGCCGCACCGTCCGCCGGTTCGGCTTCGAGTTCAGTTCCCTGGACGGCGTCAGGGTTGCCGTGGCAACTGGGGCAGAACGTGGTGCCGTCCTGCTGGAAGAGCGGGTCGCCGCAGGTGCCACAGTGAGAGTTCGTCATCGTGGCACCCTTGAGTAGCAGATCGCTCATGCGCTGGGTGGCCTCCCGTTCGGCCTTGTCGCGTTCGTACTTCTCACGAAGTTTCTCGCGCTCGGCTTCCTTGTCGAAGTCGCTCATATCCACCATAACGCGGTCAACGCTCGAAAAAGCTGCGAACGAGGACGGGCGCAGGGGCGAGGGCGAGAGGCAGGAGCGGGCCAGCGGGCCGGCAGACCCGTGGGCCGGCACGTATACTGAACTCGTGCTAAGTGGTATCTCGTGCCAAGTGGGAGACGGAGCAGTTACTCGGTGCGGCGATACATGGCCTTCGAGTGCGGGCGCGTGTCCTCGAAGCCGAACGCCTCGTAGAATCCGTCGACGTCGGCGACCAAATTGACGTACGCTCGCGGCGGTGCTTGCGCCTCCAGATAGTCGTCGAGTCGGCGCATAATGCGCGTGCCGAGGCCCTGTCCCTGGTGGTCGGGGTGGACGGCGATATCGGTGATCTGGAAGACGGTGCCACCGTCGCCGACGATCCGTCCCATGCCCACCGGGTCGCCGGTCGGCTCGTGGACGACGGTGACGCCGAAGACGGAGTTCGGCAGGCCGCGTTCGATACCCTCTCGCGACCGGGAGGGTAAGCCGGCGGCCTCGCGCAGCGCGGCGAACGTTTCGGGATCGGGTACCGCCTCGCGGATCGCGTAGGCGTCCGCTCGGGCTTCCGAGTTCGGGTCGGACATAGCACACCGGACGCGGAGAGTGATAAAATCGGTACCGGTTGTCCGCCGCTCACCGGTTGCCGGCCGCCGGTCGACGACCACCAGCTACGACTCGCGCCGATCGCCTACGGCTCCCCGTCGACCGCCGCTTCCACGGCATCGACCGCAGCCGCGGGCGTCTCGACCGTCTCGATTTCGACTCCCGCAACGTCGTGCGTATCGAGGCCCACGATCGGCCGGTCGTAAATGCCCGCAAAGCCGATCTCCGACAGCGTGCCGACGCCGCCCGACAACGCGATAACCGCATCGCCGTTCAACGGCACCAGCGCGTTTCGCGCGTGTCCGAGCCCGGTCGCGATCACCACGTCGACGAACTCGTTGGCCAGACTCCGGTCAGCCCCCGGCAGAATCCCGATGGTCGTCCCACGCTCCGCAGCGGCCCCGCGACAGACCGCCTCCATCGTCCCGCCGCGGCCCCCGCAGACGACCGTGTGCCCTCTGGCACCGAGTTCGCGGCCGACCGCCGCCGCGGTTTCGACCTCCTCGTCCGTGATCGTGCCGCCGCCGATGACGCTCACGCGCATGTGTAAACTGCCCACCACTGGGAGACTGGCGGCTATAGAAGCACCGGTTTCGACGGATTTAACGTGTATACAAGCGCACCACGAGATGGTATGACGAAAGTTAGCGTGATCGGTGCGGCCGGCACCGTCGGGGCCGCTGCAGGGTACAACATCGCGCTCCGGGACGTTGCGGACGAACTCGTGTTCGTCGACATCCCGGACAAGGAAGACGACACGATCGGTCAGGCCGCCGACGCGAACCACGGCATCGCCTACGACTCGAACACGACGATTCGGCAGGGCGACTACGCCGACACCGAGGGGTCGGACGTCGTCGTCATCACGGCCGGCATCCCGCGCCAGCCCGGCCAGACCCGGATCGACCTCGCGGGCGACAACGCGCCGATCATGGAGGATATCGGCTCCTCCGTGGCGGAGTACAACGACGACTTCATCACCGTCACCACGTCGAACCCCGTCGACCTGCTGAACCGCCACCTCTACGAGACGGGCGAGCGCGCCCGAGAGAAGGTGATCGGCTTCGGCGGCCGCCTTGACTCCGCCCGATTCCGCTACGTGATCTCCCAGCGTTACGAC
The DNA here is from genome assembly GCF_000337535.1 of Natrialba aegyptia DSM 13077. Lineage (GTDB taxonomy): Archaea > Halobacteriota > Halobacteria > Halobacteriales > Natrialbaceae > Natrialba > Natrialba aegyptia. The sequence goes on along the minus strand of NZ_AOIP01000017.1, from coordinate 105,838 downwards.
GCCCCTGTCCAGAACGTCGAGGCGACCATCCTCGGCGAGCACGGCGACGCGCAGGTCCCCGTCTTCTCGAAGGTCCGCGTCGACGGCCAGGACCACGAGTTCAGCGACGACGAGAAGAACGAACTCTTGGAGGAACTCCAGACTTCGGCGATGAACGTCATCGAGAAGAAGGGCGCGACGGAGTGGGGCCCGGCGACCGGCGTCGGCCACATGGTCGAGGCGATCCTCCGCGATACGGGCGAGGTACTTCCGGCGAGCGTGAAACTCGAGGGCGAGTTCGGCCACGAAGAGACGGCCTTCGGCGTGCCCGCGAAGCTGGGATCGAACGGCGTCGAGGAGATCGTCGAGTGGGAGCTGACCGAGTTCGAGCGCAACGAACTCGGCGAGGCGGCGGAGAAGCTCTCGGAGCAGTACGAGAAGATCGCCTGAACCGGAGACGCTACGCCGATCCGGCAGATGCAGGGATGGATTCGGACGTCGATCCGGACCTGGATCGCGACGCAGATACGGACCCAGATATAGGCGCAGATACGGGCCCGGAATCCGTTCGGGTTCCAACCATCTCACGCACGTTTTCGTCGAGTTCGTCTCCAGTCGGGTGTACCGGATCCTAACCGAAAGGATCAACGCGGATTCCGACCAGTAAGATCGTGTGACAGTACCGGAACCCACATACGACGCCGTTCTCTTCGACAACGACGGCGTCCTCGTCGAACCCCCGTCGGCCGATACCCAATCCGAGGCGGCACGGGCCGCGTTTCGAGCGGTCGGCGTCGACGATCCCAGCCGGCAGCACGTCGACGCCATCGTCAGCGGCGTCACGCCCGCCGTGCTGGACGAGATTTGCACCGCGTACGATCTCGACGCCGAGACGTTCTGGGAGGCGCGCGAGCGCCACGACGAAGCGTTCCAACTCGACGCGTTCAGAGACGGCACGCGAGGGTGCTACGACGATATCACCTCGATTGCCGACCTCCCGGTCGACTGCGGCGTCGTGAGCAACAACCACCACAGCACGATCGAGTTCATCCTGACGTTTTTCGAACTCGGGGCGCTCTTCGAGACCCACTACGGGCGCGAGATGACGGTCGAAAGTCTCCGGTTGAAGAAACCGAACACGCACTACCTAGAGCGGGCGCTGGCCGATCTCGAGGCGGAGTCGGCGCTTTACGTCGGCGACAGCGAGAGCGATATCGTCGCGGCCGAGCGCGCCGGACTCGACTCGGTGTTCGTTCGCCGAGCGCACTGTCGTGACGTTACGTTCGAAACGTCTCCGACCTACGAAGTGGAGGATCTGCACGATGTGGTGGCACGGGTCTGTAGCTGAGACGATCAACTCGTTCGCTATCGTTTCCGAACTCGGGTCTCGACCGATCCTGGATCAAGCGTTACACCGAGCGATGGCTCGAGAGTTGGAGTGACGCACTCGAACTCGACGCGGCGCATAATAGATGCGAGCGCGAGCTGTAGTTCGACCATTGCAAAGCGCATCCCAAGGCAATGACGGGGACCGCCGCCGAAGGGAAAGTACGCGTACTCGGGTCGGTCGGCGTCTACGAGCCAGCGTTCGGGGCAAAACGCTTCGGGATCCTCCCACCACCGATCGTCGCGGTGAATACCGTACACCGAGAGTTGCAGCGTTGTCCCGGACGAAATTCGAAACCCGGCAAGCGCCGTGTCCGTCAGGGGTTCGCGATAAATTCCAGTGACTGGGGGATAGAGTCGCATCGCCTCTCTGAGAACGGCTTCGGTGTAGTCGAGGCTCGCGAGATCGCCGGCATCCGGCTTCCGATCACCGCAGACAGCGGCGAGTTCGCGCTCGAGTTCGGTGTGGACTTGCGGATTGTCCGCGAGCAGCCAGCACGCGATTGCGAGCGTCGTCGCGGTCGTCTCGTGGCCGGCAAAGAGGAACGTGACGAGTTGATCTCGCACAGTTTCGGGGGAGAGTCGCGAGCCGTCCGGGTACACAGCCCGCGCCAGTATCGAGAGGAGATCCTCACCCGTCGAATCCGCCGAACGGCGGGTCTCGACGAGTTCCGTGGTGAGTGTTTCGAGGTCTGCCATCGCGTCCTCGTACTCGCGTTCGACGCGATCCGGCAGCCACGACGGCAGGATCGAACCCAGCGCGAGTCGCTTCGGAGACGCGTAGGTGTTCACGGCGTTCGCCGCCCGCCTGACGATCGTTGCGCGGTCGTCCTCGAGCGGAAGGTCGAACAGCGTTCGCGTGAGGATGCGAAGGGTGTACGTCGACATCGTGTCCCGGAGCGCGACTCTCTCACCGTCGTCCCAGTCGTCGACGAATGCATTCGCCTCTGCGACGATTTCGTCAGCGGCGGCGCGAACGTGATCGGGCGTAAACGACGATTGCAGTAACTTGCGCTGGCGACGCCACTGACTGTCCTCGGTGAACGCGATCCCCTCAGGGGCGACGAGTTCGCCAAAGGCAGTCTCGAACTCGCCCTTTCTGAACTCGTCCGAGCGCGAGACGAGAACCGTTTCGACGACGTGAGGATCAAAGACGAGCGCGAACTCGGTTCCGTACGCCCGATAGGAAGCGATATCGCCATATTCTCGAGCCGACTCGACGAACGAGAACGGATCCCGGGCGATCGATAGCGTACTCCCAATCAGCGGGAGTCCTCGCGGTCCCTGCGGTCGGTCTGCGGTCGAGAGATCAGTCTCCGAGGAACTCGTATCGTCGGCCTGCAGCGAGTGGGTATCGGTCTCAGTGGCGGAATCGGGTTCGGTATCAGTGCAGGGTTCGGTCTCGGACTCGGACATAACTGATAGTGAGACCGGGAGCTATGTCGACGTTCCCTCGAAGCACTGAACTTCTTTATATTGGTCCGGAATGTGTCGATATGCAGTCGACGGATCTGACCCTTCAGCTTCCGGAGCGGATGCAACTTCCAATTCCCACACCCGACGCCGAACTAGAGATTCACCGCGAGGAGTTGCTTTCGTGGCACGTCGACGCCGAGACGGAACGAGTGCGGTTCCTCTCACTGATCGTCGGCGACTGTGATGCAGTCCGAGAGACGGCGGTCGACCTGGATGTCGTCCATCGGTTCGAACTCATGCCGATCGATAGGGACACGTTCTACGCGTACGCCGTGATGGATGTCCGCGCTGCTGACGAAACGCTGCTGGGCGCGTTCGACGAACCCGGCCTTGTACTCGTTCCGCCAATTGTGTACACTGGACGAGAAACCGTTCACGTCACCGTACTCGGAGAATCCGACGCCCTCTCGGGACTGATCAACCGATTTCCGGAGGATATCGGCGTCGAAGTTGAGCGAGTGAGCGCTCACCAGCAAACAGCCGAGACGCTCGCTGGGCGGTTGACCGCACGGCAGTTCGAGGCGATGGAAACGGCTCGAGAAGCGGGGTACTACGACATTCCACGGACGGCGTCGCTTTCCGAGGTTGCGACAGCACTCGGGTGTTCGGAGAGTGCAGCCTCGACACTCCTCCGAACGGTCGAGTCGGAACTGGTGGATGCAGCACTGAACTACTAGCAAATCAACGTCAGTCAGGGAATCAACTGCTCGCCGTCATCGTCGTAAATCGTGATCGCATCGACCGGGCAGGTCCGGGCGGCGAACTTCGCATCGAGTTCAGCGTCGTCGGGAACGTCGCGGGCGAAAATGCCGTCGTCGACCTCCTCGCTTCCTTCGAGCGTCGCCTTGCCCTTCGATTTGTCCTCCTCGAAGGCGTCCCATTCGGCGACGCACTGGTACATCCCGATACAGGTGTCCTCGTCGAACTCGACTCGCATGGACGACGGTTGGTACGTCTTCGACATACCGTTTCCGGACCGACGCCCGGATAGAACGAGAAGTGCGGACCGGCGAGAAGTTCGCGACGGTGAACCCTCGAAAAGGGAGGACGGAGACGGAGCGGAAGTGATGAGAAACGGGCCGCCGCGACGTACACCAATGGATTGAACTGGTTCTAATAGCGGATCACTATTACGATGCGTGAAAACGGGACGGGTGACGGCGATCGACAGACTCGCTCGCGCCGGCGGATTATCGCGGCGGGCGCAGGGCTGCTCGGCATCGGTGCATTGACGACCAGCGTCCGGACGCAAGTCGCCGACTCACGGGCGAAGATGCAGAGTGGTTCCGACCAGTGGGTGTACGCGGACGGTTGTGAGACCGTCGATCACTGGGAGGCGACACTTGAAACGGCTGCCGCAGACTGGGAATCACGGTCGAGTTCGGAGCAGTACTGTTCGGTTCCATGTCAGTTGGTCGAGAACGAGCAGGTGGCGATCGGGCAACAGATCAGGATCGGACGCGAAGCGACGGCTGACGGGTTCGAAAACGCGGTGTACACCGTTGCGTCGAACCACGAGGGCGAGATGCTTCGACTGACTGCGAGCGGGCTCGATCGAATCGGAGCAAGCGATTCCTCGACGGGGGCGGTCGGCGCGCAGGCGGCCCACCCGGATTACGACACCCGACAAGCGGGGGAACTGAACGACGAGTTCGTCGAGTACGGTATCGAGGGTGACGGTGTTGTAGTGATCGCACCCCACGGCGGCTATATCGAATACGGGACGGACTTCCAGGCGTCCCGGGTCGCCGAAGCGGTCGACGGGGCGGGATGGATCTGTTCGGGGTTCAACGACGGCGGGGGCGCGTTCACCCGCTGGCACACGTACTCGACAGAACTCCACCGTCGATCGTTCCCCGCGCTGGATGCGTTGCTCGACCAGCAGTTCGACTGGAGCGTTGCCTTCCACGGGTACGCCGACGACGGCGTTCTCATCGGTGGAACCGCCGAACGCTCGGACAAAGACACCGTGAAAGACGCCATCGCGGAACGCCTGCCCGATCGAACGGTCGAGATCGTCGACCGTGACGCGACGGCCTACACCGGAGCGAACCCCGAGAACGTGCTCAACGAACTCGCCCCGATCGGACGGACGATCCAGATCGAACAGGCGACCGATATCAGACAGTCGGACTGGGCCGCGGTGGCCGACGGGGTTACGGACGCGATCGAAACGCTGCGCGCGTAAATCCGCTTGCTCGCGGACCCAGTCCATCGGGAATCCGTGAGCATGCGGCCAGATACCGCCTACCGTGGCGTTCGAGAATGACCATACTGTTTAGTGATCGGCACGAGAGGGACTACCCATGAATTCACGCCGACGGACGTCGTGTCGAGTCGATTTCGAACGACAACACTGCCGAGGACGATGGTAGATCTCGCGTTCTCGCTCGGCCGGCTTGCCGCCGCCCTCTTTCTCGTCGGGCTCAACGGCTTCTTCGTCGCCGCCGAGTTCGCCTACGTTCGGGTACGGGCGACAGCTGTCGAAACCCTCGTCGCGGAGGGAAGACGCGGCGCGGCGACGCTTCAGGAGGCGATGGACGACCTGGATTCCTACCTGGCAGTCACGCAACTGGGAATTACGCTCGCCTCGCTCGGACTCGGCTGGATCGGCGAACCCGCAGTCGCGTCGCTCATCCAACCGATCCTCGGCGAAGTCCTTCCGGACGGACTGATCCACTTCGTCGCCGTCGCGATCGGCTTCAGCGCCATCACGTTCCTCCACGTCGTGTTTGGCGAACTCGCACCGAAGACCATCGCCATCGCACAGGCCGAGCAGATCGCGCTGATCGTCGCCCTGCCGATGAAAGCCTTCTACTACGTGTTCATTCCGGGCATTATCGTCTTCAACGGGACGGCAAACGCCTTCACCCGACTACTCGGCGTTCCGCCCGTGTCCGAGACCGACGAGACGCTCTCCGAGGAGGAACTCCGCATGGCCCTCTCCCGCGCCGGTGAGGAAGGCAACGTCGCCACCGAAGAGGTGCAGATGGTCGAGCGCGTCTTCGAACTCGACGACGTGACGGTCCGCGAGGTGATGGTTCCCCGACCTGACGTGCACAGCGTTCCCGCCGACACTCCCCTCCCGGAACTCCGCCATCTCATCGTCGACGAGGGACACACTCGCTACCCCATCGTCGACGCGGACGACCCGGACCAGGTCGTCGGCCTCGTCGACGCCAAGGATGTCATCCGCGCGAGCGAGACGATTGCGGACGCCAGCGATTCGTCCACGCCGATCACCGCCGGTGAACTCGCGCGCGAGATGCCGGTCGTCCCGGAGACGACGACCGTCGGCGAACTCCTCGCGGAACTCCAGGAGGAACGAGCCCAGATGGCGGCCATCATCGACGAGTGGGGCGTCCTCGAGGGGATCGTTGCCATCGAAGATATCGTCGAGGTCGTCGTCGGCGACATCCGCGACGAGTTCGACGTGGCGGCCCGGGAGCCCTCGATCGACGACGAACAGCGTGCGGACGGGACGGTCGTCGACGGCGGTGTGACCCTCGCAGCGCTCAACGATGCGCTAAAAAGCGAGTTCGAGCACGATGCGGTCGAAACTGTCGGGGGATTGGTCCTCGATCGATTGGGTCGGCCGCCGGAGACCGGCGATCAGGTCACCATCGAAGGCTACGAGTTCGATGTGACGGCTGTCGAGGGGATGCGCGTCTCGACAGTCGTCGTTCGGCCGCAGTCGGAGTCTGAAACGGACGAGAACGATCCGAAACCGGATACGGAGGGCTGAGTATCGCGGTCCAACGGCATCGATCTCCCGTTCACCGAGGGCAACTGCTCGGCCGGCGAAAGGCGAGCACGACGCGACCCGGAAGACGACAGTTTAAACCCCGGGACGCGCCAATCACGGGTAATGAACGTCGAGGAGCTGTCGGGGCTCCCGCCCGGGGCGATTTCGCACTTCCAGCGGGACGGCATCGAGGAACTCTACCCGCCACAAGCCGAGGCCGTCGAGGCCGGTGCAACCGACGGGGAGAACCTCGTCGCCGCCGTCCCCACCGCCAGCGGCAAGACGATGATCGCCGCGCTGTCGATGCTCTCCGCCGTCAAACGCGGCGGGAAGGCGCTGTACATCGTCCCCCTGCGAGCCCTGGCCAGCGAGAAAAAGGCCGAGTTCGACGCCTACGAAGAGTTCGGCGTGACGACGGGCGTCGCGACCGGCAACTACGAGAGCACGAGCGACTGGCTCGCGACCAAGGACATCGTCGTCGCGACCAGCGAGAAGGTCGACTCGCTCGTGCGCAACGGCGCAGACTGGCTCTCCGATCTCACCTGCGTCGTCAGCGACGAGGTCCACCTCATCGACGACCGAAACCGCGGCCCGACGCTCGAAGTCACCCTCGCCAAACTCCGGCGGCTCAACCCGCAACTGCAGGTCGTCGCCCTCTCGGCGACCGTCGGTAACGCAGATGAACTCGCCGACTGGCTCGACGCCTCCCTCGTCGACACCGACTGGCGGCCGATCGACCTCCAGATGGGCGTCCACTACGGCAACGCCCTGAACTTCGACGACGGGTCGACCCGGGAGGTGCCCGTCGACGGCGGCGAGAAACAGGAGGCCGCGCTCGTCCGGGACATCCTGCAGGAGGGCGGTTCCTCGCTCGTCTTCGTGAACTCGCGGCGCAACGCAGAGGCCGCCGCTCGCCGTCTCGGGCAGGTCTCTAGCCGGGAGCTAACTGCCGGCGAGCGGGCCGACCTGGAGGAACTGGCCGCGGAAATCCGCGAGGACAGCGACACGGAAACGAGTCAGGATCTCGCCGACTGCGTCGAACGCGGGTCGGCCTTTCACCACGCCGGCCTCTCGAGTACCCAGCGCAGCCTGGTCGAAGACGCCTTCCGCGACCGTCACCTCAAAGTGATCTCCGCGACGCCGACGCTCGCCGCCGGCGTGAACACGCCCGCCCGCCGCGTCATCGTGCGCGACTGGCGGCGTTTCGACCCCAGCGCGGGCGGAATGTCGCCGCTCGACGTGCTCGAAGTCCACCAGATGATGGGCCGGGCCGGCCGCCCGGGGCTCGACCCCTACGGCGAGGCCGTCCTGCTCGCGAAAAACCACGACGAGAGCGAGGAACTGTTCGACCGGTACGTCTGGGCCGATCCGGAGCCGGTCCGCTCGAAACTGGCCGCCGAGCCCGCGCTGCGAACCCACGTGCTCGCGACCATCGCCTCCGGCTTCGCCCGCACGCGGGAGGGCCTCCTCGAGTTCCTCGAAGCGACCCTCTACGCCAGCCAGTCGAGCGAGGCCGGACGCCTCGAGCGAGTGACCGACGACGTGCTCGACTACCTCGAACGTAACGACTTCATCGACCGCGAGCGGCCACTCGCATCGGAGTCCAGCGGCGGATTAGAAGACACCCTCGGCACCGACGCCGACGCGGCGAGCGCGTTCACGTCGGCGGCCGATCTGGCCGACGGCGACGGGAGCGAGAGCGCGACCGGCCGGGACGAAGAACTCGAGGCCACCAGCCTCGGCCACACCGTCTCCCGGCTCTATCTCGATCCGATGAGCGCCGCCGAAATCGTCCACGGCCTCGACGACGCCGACGACCGCCCGACCGCCCTCGGCCTCTACCAACTCGTCTCGCGTACGCCCGACATGTACGAACTCTACTTGCGCTCGGGCGAAGACGAGAAGTTCGGCGAACTCTACTACGAGCGCGAGGCAGAACTGCTGGGCGACGCGCCTAGCGAGTTCGAGGAGGACCGCTTCGAGGACTGGCTCGCCGCGCTGAAGACGGGAAAGCTGCTCGAGGACTGGGCCACGGAGGACGACGAGGAGACGATCACCGAACGCTACAAGATCGGCCCCGGCGACCTCCGCGGCAAGGTCGACACCGCCGAGTGGCTGCTCGGAGCCGCCGAATCGCTCGCAGCCGAGATCGACAGCGAGTGGACCGTCGCCGTCCGCGAGGCCCGCACCCGCGTCGAACACGGCGTCGGCGAGGAACTCCTCGAACTCGTGTCAGTGAGCGGCATCGGTCGAAAGCGCGCCCGCCGGCTCTACGAGGCCGGCATCGAAGCGCCCGCGGATCTGCGAACGGCGGACAAGGGCGTCCTCTTGCACGTCCTGAAGGGCGAGAAGACGGCCGAGAACATCCTCGAAAGCGCCGGCCGCGAGGACCCCTCGATGGAGGGCGTCGAGCCGGTACCGGTCGACGCCGGAGCTGGTTCGGCAGCCGACTCGGGCGACAACGACGGAAGCGAGGGCACGACGACGAAACGCGAGCGCGACGGCGAAGCGGACGACGACCAAGCCAGCCTGGGTGACTTCTGATGGACCTGCTCGAATGCCGTCTCGACATCGACGATCTCGATTCGTTCGTCGCGGACCTGACCGCGATCGGCGAGCGAGACGGCGCGACGCTCCAGGCCTTCGACGCGCGATACGTCGCCGACCGCGCGCACCTCGAACGCGCCGTCGAACGCGCCGACCGCGCGACCGACCGGGGCGAGAACGTCGCCCACGACCGCGCCGTCGAGATCCTCCTGTACGCCGCCGGTCGCCGCCAGATCGACCGCGCACTCGAGATGGGCGTCGACGAGGGCGAGAATCGAGCCGTCGTGCTCATCGACCACGCCGGCCCCAAAAACGAGAGCAACCTCGACGCCGCCCGCACCGCGGTGACCGAACTCGAGGCGTTCGCGGGAGCCGAGCCGACGCTCGATCAGCAAGACGAAGACGTTCTGCAGACGTTCTTCGACATCACGGACGCCGAACGGGCCGCGACGGACGCCTCGCTCGCGGCGCTGGTCGGCGAGCGCGTGGCCCTACTCGACGTTGGAAAGTAAGCACTCGCGACCCACTCGGTGGGCCGGCAGCAATTGGCTGGTAGCGACGGTATACTCTTGGTCGTTCCCGTCGAAACGCCGACGACACCACGGATGGCTACGCTCGAGGACCCCATCGATATCGGCGGCCTCACGGTCCCGAACCGACTCTATCGCGCCCCGCTACTCGAGTGTGCGGGCAACGGCCCTGACGCCGTCGACACGCTGATTGACGACCTCGAACCAGCCGCCGAATCCGGGGTCGGCCTCATCTGCCAGGGCGCAACCATCGTCCGCGGTGAGGGCGGCTGCGCCGCACCCGGCATGACCCGCGTCCACGACCCCGCGTTCGTCTCCCAGCTCTCGCGGCTGACCGACCGCATCCACGACCACGGCAGCCGTATCGTCCTCCAACTCGAACACGGCGGCCTCCGGAGCATGGAAACCTGGCACGCCGAGTTCAGGCGAGCAAATCCCGAACTCGAACAGCTCGCCGTCTCGACGCCGCCCTGGCAACTGCGAGTGCTGGACCGGCTAGGATTCCTCGCGTTCGAGCCGCACGTACTCTCGACCGACGAGGTCTACGAACTCGCGGCCGACTTCGGCCGCGCGGCGGCGTGCGCGGTCGAGGCGGGTTACGACGGCATCCACCTCGCGGGAGCGAACATGGGGATCGTCCAGCAGTTCCTCTCGCCGTTCTACAACCGCCGCGAGGACGAGTTCGGCGGCTCGCCCGAGGCCCGCCTCGAGTTCCTCGCGCTGGTTCACGACGAGATTCGAGAGCGAGCGGGAGACGTGCCGCTGCTGACGAAGGTGCCGGCGGAGACCCCCGCCCCGCCCGTCGTCCGCCGGAAACTCTCGCTGGGAGACGGCGTTGAACTCGCGCGGCGGGTCGAACGGATCGGCTACGACGCAGTGGTGCCGGTTCAAACGTCGGTCGTCTGGGACATGAGTATCATCCGCGGCGAGTATCCGGATCGGGCGTGGGAAAACGAACGGCTACAGGAGGAGTACGACGCAGCGTTCGGCGGCGCGACCCGGAAGCGACTCGTCGCGCTCGCCAACCGCGTGCAGTCGCTGCAGTACGACTTCGAACCGGCGTGGAACGAGGACTTCTGCCGACGGGTCCGCGAGCGGGTGTTGATTCCGGTGCTCGCAGAGGGCGGGATTCGCGACCGCACGGAGATGGATCGTCTGCTCGGCTCCGGTCGGGAACTCGACGGCGACGGTAACGACGACGGCACCGGCACCGGCACCGGTGCAACTGACGCCGACCCCGCCTGCGACATGGTCGGCATGGCCCGCCCGTTCTACGCCGAACCCCGACTTGGCGCGCGACTGCTCGGCGGCGCGACTGGCTCCGACAACGCCACCGATACCAACGACAACAGCAACAGTAACAGCGACACCGCCAGCGCACTCTGTAAAAACTGCAACAACTGTACCGTTCCCCAGGTGACCGGTGCGCCCGGCATGTGTCGAACGCCGAGCGTCCTTCGCGAACGAGGTGAACTCGATCGGGAGGGAGCCTACGATTAGGCCTCGAAGTCGGCGCTAACGGCGTTGTTCGTCAGTTCTTCGAGCGACCCTTCGACCGTGTAATCGGGGGCTTTGACGCTGAACTGGGTATCGAGCGCGCCGGAATAATGGAGTTGCAGGGAGTAGGAGCCGTCATCGCCAATCGGTGCCGCTTCCAAGCGATCGGCATCGACCTGCTCGAGCATAACCATCTTACCGGCGTCGGCGGTGGACTGCCCTTCAATCTGGTAGGTAGTCTGTTTGTCATCGACATCCGAACCTTCGAGCGGGTAGCCGCGGTCCCTCCATTCACGGAAGCCTTCATCGAGGGCGTACACCTCCTCATATCCGTCGTCGATCAATGCCGCAGCACGTAATCCAGAAAGATTGTGTGGGCATCCACAGTAGGTCACGATCCGCTCGTCCTCGGACCAGTCTACGACTGGATCGTTGTCGGGAGTGTACGGGGGTGCGCTGCTCAGCACCGACCCGGCGACGCGTTCGCTCTGGTACTGATCGGACCCGCGTGCGTCGGCCATCCGCGCCTCCTGTCGCTGGTACCAGTAGAAGACATCGTCGATCGGTGCCAGCGGCACCTCCACGCCATCGAACGTCTGCGTCTGGTATGCGCCAGTGTCGATCGAACGCTCTTCGGGCACCGTCTCCGGTTCCGGACCGTATCCACCAGTGTCGTCGGCGTCGACAGTCACGTTTCCGTTCCCGCCTGCGTTTCCAGGCCCATTGCCACCGCTATTGTCGAGACACCCGCCGACACCCATGACGGCCGCCGTCGATCCAACTACGAGAAACTGCCGTCGGTCCATTGACGAACGATACGTGCGTTGACCCAATATGCGTTCTGGTCGGAACGAACTCAGCCACAAACCCCTTCGTTTCAACTGGAGATCCGGAGACGGTACTGTCGAAGAACTCGAAGTGAAATGCGAGAGAAGTAGTCCCCACAGGATTCGAACCTGTGTCGAAGCCCCCAGAAGGCTTCAGGATTGGCCACTACCCCAGGGGACTGCGCTGCGACAGATGGTTGGATTCGACCCTATTTATGATTGTCGGGTTGGAGTTCAGCGGAATCGCAGTCAGGCGGATCGGCGTGCTCGAGGCGGTGGCAGTTCGCACAGAGGACGATACACCGCTCGATCTCCGCACGGATGCTCGACTTGGAATGGCCGTTGACGACCATCGTTGCAATACCGTGGTTCTTCTCGTCTGGATGATGAAAGTCCAAACACGGCGGTCGGCCTTCGCCGCATCGTTCGCACTCACAGTGGCGATCCTTATACGCATAGAGCCAGTGTCGAATCTCCGATCGACGGCGGTCTTTGCGCTCAATGCGCTCCTCTCGATTTTTGTAGTACCAGCGTTGCTGTCCCGTAAGCTCTGTCCATTCTACGTCGGCAGGGAGTTCCACCCAATCCGGTTTCGGCTGGATCGGATGGTCGCCGGAGACACACGGATCGAACGTTTCCAATCCCGCGCGCTCCTTTGCCGCATTCCAGCCGCCCATCACGTCCATAATCGTCGCAGACGCCGGCCGCAACCCGAGTGCTTCGTACTGCGCTTTCGTCGGGGATTCACCCAGTTGCTCGGCGGCTCGTCGTAACGAGTCGAGACACTCCGCTTCGGTCGTCACACCCAGTTTGCTGCGGATTTGTATATAAACGTCAGTACCGCTCCGGCAATCGTTCAGCGCGAGTTCGAACCGATACCACTATTCCGCCCACCGGTTCACATTCGGGCATGAGTACGTACGTCGGACGATTCGTCGTCGTCGGGCCCGAGGTCGGCGCGTACCGCGTCTCCTCGCGCTCGTTCCCGAACCGCGAGATCACCGCCAGAGAGGACGCGCTCACGGTGGGTCCCACGGCAGATGCCCCGGAAACGGACAATCCATACGTCTCCTACAACTGCCTGCGGATCGTCGACACGCCGACCGGCCAGACGGCCGCGTTCGGCAACGGCTCGCACGTCGATCCGATCGCGGAGAAACTCGAACGCGGCTACCCGGCCCGCGACGCGCTCGCCGAGAGCCTGCTCGCACTCGATTACGAAAAGGACGACTACAACACCCCCCGGATCGCGGCGACGATCGGTGACGACGGCGAGGCGCTGATCGGCACCGTTCGCAAGGACGCGCTGCTCGTCGAACCCGTCGACGAACCGACGCTCGTTGCGACCTACGAGAAGAACGCGCCCGAACCGATCGAGTTCAGCGCCGACACCGCCGCGGCGGCGGCGAGCGAGAGTTACGGTCTCGAATTCGAACACGCGGTCTGTGCGGCGGGTGTGGCACGGACTGATGACGGGTTCGAGACGGCGATCGAAAACGGAGACTAGCGCTTCTCGCCGGGTTCTCGCTGCCGGGATCCGTGATCACGGATCCCGAATCCCGAATCCCGAATCACGAATCACGGCTAACCTACAAACGGCTTCGGATAGCTATAGTGGCACATGAAGGTCGGGCTCATCTCGGATATCCACGGCAATCGGGTCGCACTCGAAACCGTACTCGAAGAGATGCCGCCGGTCGATGAACTCGTCTGTGCGGGCGACGTGGTCGGGTACAATCCCTGGCCGGGCGACTGTATCGACGAGTTGCGCCGGCGAGACGTGCCGACTGTGCTCGGGAACCACGACGACGCCGTCGTCGGGGAGACGCCGTTTCGGTTCAACGGAATGGCCCGTGCGGGGGTCGAGTACGCGAACGCGGAACTCGCGGCGGACCAACTGGCGTGGCTCGGTGAGCTACCGACGGAACGAACCGAGTGCGGCGGGCGCGTCAAACTGGTGCATGGCCATCCTGACGATCCGCATCGCTATGCCCGGTATACGTATCCGGACGAGTTCAGCGCGGGCTTGCTCGGCGATGAGGACGTGCTGGTGCTCGGGCATACGCACGTACAGGGGGCCAAACAGTACGGGGATGGCATCGTCGTTAATCCGGGAAGCGTCGGCCAACCGCGAGACGGTGATCCGCGGGCGGGCTATGCGGTGGTCGATCTGGCGGCGCTGACCGTCGAAACGCACCGCGTCGAGTACGACATCGAGGCGGTCCAGCAGGCGGTCACGGAGGCGGGGCTTCCGGAGCGAATCGGAACGCGACTCGCTCGCGGGGAGTAAGTCACAGAGGGTGCAGGTGTGTCGTCCGGCGTCAGCGGTGTCAGGGGGCGACAGCAGTGTCACGGAGCGTGTGAGGATATCGCTGACGGCGCGGTGGCACGGAGAATGGGTCGAATCGAATCCTTTAGGCGGGCCACGGGTAAAGTTGCGAGTATGGTTGTTACCGGCGACCTCGCGTGTAGGGACAGGACGCAACCGACTCACGTTGAGGTCCGGTGTTGTCGGTCCATCCGGTTCCCGACTCGGGTCCGACAGGACCGTCGCGCCGAGCAGACGGGTGCGCTGAACGCGAAAACGGAGGCAGATGTTCGACCGGCTTCGTGAGGACACGCGGGCGATGTGTGACCGCGATCCGGCCGCGCGCCGGTGTTTCGAGGTTGCACTTACCTACCCCGGTGTGCACGCCATCTGGGGCTACAGGATTACACACCGGCTCTGGAACGGTGGGTTTCGACTCCTCGCCCGGTTGTTGTCCCATATCGTGCGGCACCTGACGGGCGTCGAGATCCACCCTGCGGCGACGATCGGCCAGCGGGTGACGATCGATCACGGGATGGGTGTCGTTATCGGTGAAACGGCCGAGGTCGGCGACGACGTGCATATGTACCACGGCGTCACGCTCGGTGGGGACACGAACGAACGCGTCAAGCGGCATCCGACGGTCGAAGACGGGGTGAAAATCGGCGCACGAGCGACGCTTCTCGGCGACATTACGATCGGAGAGAACGCGGCAGTCGGCGCTGGGTCGGTCGTTACCGACGACGTTGAGCCCGGTGTGACGGTTGCGGGGGTTCCCGCACGGCGCATCGACGACTGAGAGAGGCGACGCCGAGCGACGACGAGAGAAGTTCGCGATCGACCGTGGCGACGGAGGCGACGCCGAGAGAGCACTGGGGAATCAAAGCGGTCGAGCGGCCGTTACTCGTCGTCGACGGTTCCGTCGGTGCCTACGGGTTCGCCCTCGGCCGGGACGCCGTCGTCGGATTCTACGTCGAGTTCAGATGTCGGCTCATCAGTTAGGGCGTCGGCGGTGGGGTCGGAATCGGAATCCGGATCGGAAACGTACCCCAGTTCGAACCAGAGCTTCGCCGTACAGCCCATGTCTTCTTCGTCGAGTTCAGTTTCGCCTTCCCGTTGGTCGAGGTAGCCGTTACAGCGGCCGTGCTGGACGACGTTCATCAGCGTGGCCGCCGAGCCGCATTCCGGACAGTCGATGTAGTAGTTGCCCTCGTCGTTCTGGTGCCAGGTGTCGGGTGTGAGTTCGGTGTAGGCCGCGTCCTCGTTTTGGTGGGGCATGTGCGTGTGCTATCGGTAAGGAAGCCGGTAAGTGCAGACCCGGAACTCGCAACCAGCCGGCGTGTCGATCGATCGTTCACCGACTGCAGGGCGTTAGACGAGCGGCTCGACGAGTTCCGTGCCGGCCACGAGCAGGGTCTGAACCCGGTCATCAGTTTCGGCCTCGGCGTAGACTCGCAGCACGGGCTCCGTGCCGCTCGGGCGGACGAGCAGCCAGGAGCCGTCTTCGAGCAGGAGTTTGAACCCGTCTGCGGTGTTGACATCCGCGACGGGTGTTTCGGCGACGGCGTCCGGAATCTCGGTTTCGAGGTCGGAGAGCACGCGCGTTTTCTCGTCGTCGGGGCAGGCGACGCTGGTCTTGTCCTGGACGACGGTGCCGTGTTCGGCGAGCAGTCGGTCGACCCGGTCGTCGATCGGTTCGGCGGCGTGCATCGCGGCTGCGAGCAGGGCCATGAGGATGCCGTCCTTCTCGCGGACGTGGCCGCGGACGGTGAAGCCGCCCGATTCCTCGCCGCCGACGAGGGCGTCGTGGTCGGCCATCGCCCGGGCGACCCACTTGAAGCCGACGGGGACCTCGTGGACGGGTTCCCCGTGGGCCTCGGCGACGCGGTCGATCAGGTACGTCGTCGAGACCGAGCGGACGGCCGAGCCCGCGTCGGATTCGAGCAGGTAGTCGTACAGCGCGGCGAAAAAGAGGTTTTCGTCGAGGTAGCCCCGGCCCGGTGTGACGACGGCGAGCCGGTCCGCGTCGCCGTCGTTCGCCAGGCCGAGTTCGGGAGCGCTGTCGGGATCGGTGACGAGTTCGATCAGCTCGGCGAGGTTCTCGGCGGCCGGTTCGGGTGCGCCGCCGCCGAAGGTGGGATCGCGCTCGCAGCGCAGGCGGTCGACGGCGAGACCGGCCCGTTCGAGCGCAGTGTCTGTCGTCCCGCGGCCGCTGCCGTGCATGGCGTCGTAAGCGACGGTCAGATCGGTATCGGAAAGATCGAGGTCGTCCTTGTCCTCGTCTTCGTCCTCGCGGCCCGCGCCGTCGCCGCCGCGGGTGATCGACGAGACGAGTTCGAACGCGGCATCGGCGTGGGGTGTTGCGAGGTCGACCTCGCGGACGGTGCCGTGATCGCGTTCCGGCAGCGAGCGGGGCTCTGCGAGCCGATCCGCGATCGCGTCCGTGACGGCGGGTAGCGCCGGCGCGCCGGTGTGCGGGATGAACTTCACGCCGTTGTACTCCGGCGGGTTGTGCGACGCCGTGACGGCGAACCCGCCCGCAAGATTGCGCTCGACGATCGCGTGTGCCACGAGCGGTGTCGGCCGGTCCCGCTCGGGCAAGAGGACGTCGAATCCGTTCGCACAGAGGACCCGCGCGAGTTCTTCCGCGAAGCCGCGAGAGGTCTCGCGGGCGTCGTAGCCGATCACGACGGGGGCGGTCCGTCCTTCGTCGGTGAGATACGTCGCGACCGCCTGGCCGACGGTTCGGACGCGCGGCGTCGTGAACTCCTCGAGCGTCGCCCGCCAGCCGTCGGTGCCGAAGGTGATGGCGTCCGTGTCCATACGCGTTTCTCACCGCCGGGTGCGAAAAAAGCGACGCTGCTGACTCCCCCGAGAGATCGCGGGTCGTGCAGAGATATCGAAGGCCGTGCAGAGATATCGAAGGCCGTGAGACGAGCAACGGGCAAAACCGACGAGTAACAACGACATTTTCCGGATGCCGTTCCAAGACGGATCCATGAGCCGCCCCACACCGTCAGTTCTCGCGGTCAGCGGTAGCCTCCGCGAGAGAAGCTACACCCGAACCGCGCTCCAGTACGTCCTCCGAGCCGCCGCCGAGGCGGGTGCCGAGACGACGCTCCTCGATCTTCGTGAAGTCGATCTCCCGCTGTACGATCCCGATATCGGCGACCAGGGCGATAGTCGCGAGGTCACCGCACTCATGCGGGAAGCGGATGCCGTCGCGCTCGGAACGCCGGTGTACCACGGCTCGTACTCGGGAGCATTGAAGAACTTTCACGACTACTGCGGCTGGGACGAGTACGAGGACACGACCGTCGGGCTGCTCGCGACCGCCGGCGGCGGGAGTTACGGCTCGACGCTCGATCACCTCCGAATCACCGTTCGAGGGGTTCACGGCTGGGTACTGCCCCATCAAGTCGGCATCCGCAACGCGTCGAGTCGATTCGTCGACGGCACGGGACCCGATGAGATCGACGGACGGGTATTCGGCGAGGAGAAGTTACAGGAACGCGTCGAGAAACTCGGCCGAATGCTCGTCGAGTACGCGTTCATCGACCCGGACGTGAGTTCCCCGCGTACGGAGTCGGACGGCTGAATCACCCATCGTCGAGTCCGACGAGTCGTTCTTTCTGTGCGCGCGAAAGTTGCTTGATTTCGTACTCGCGAGACAGAGCCGCAGAGCGCGTTTCATACCGCTCGTGATGGCGTAGTTCGACGGGCGTGCGGCCGCGGGTATACTTCGCGCCGTCGCCCGCATTGTGTTCACCGATACGCCGTTCGAGGTCCGTCGTGTAGCCGGTGTACAGCGAGTTGTCCGCACATTCGAGGACATAGACGATGTGACTGCCACTGGCTGGACGAGAATCGGGTCCGACTGCAGCGTCACCCCGGGAATCGCGCTCCGACATCGATCGACCGTACGGCGGGAGATCCGAAAAGGAACTCGAACTCGTCCGAAGACGAACTCGTCGGTCGGGACGGGCGGTTCTCGACGGATCGCGTCAGTCGTGGGAGGGTCGATTCGCACGTTCGCGTGCGGCTTCGGCGATTCCTGCGTTGGCTGAACAGCTAATGCACGCGAGGATCTCTCCGTGCTCGTCGGCGAACACGCGAGCGAACCGTTCGGAAACGTGCGCATCGCAGTGATCACACGTGGGCATTGGTCACACCGGCGAACGCCGGCAGGTAGTACTATTCGGAGAGTAGATAAAAATCCTTCCTAGATCAAGCCCAAGAGTTTGGAGCAGGAAAGAATGATTTTTCTACTCGAAAATAATATTAGCTTCGGGCACGATCAATCGCGCGCGAAATCAAAACTGCCTGGGCACCAGCGACGAATCCAGCGTCGATGTTGACGACGGACAGAACCGTACAGGACTGGAGCATGCCGGCGAGGGCTGCGTCTCCATCACCGCCGTAGCCGTACCCGCTATCGACCGGAACGGCGATAACCGGCGTATCGACGAGTCCGGCAACGACGGTCGGGAGCGCTCCCTCGCGTCCGGCAGCGACGATCAGCACGTCAGCCCCGCGGAAGCGATCGACCTGATCGAGCGTCCGAGCGAGCGACGCCACGCCGATATCGTCGACTCTATCGACCGTCGCGCCCGCGTCCAAACAGACGACTTCTGCCTCGTCAGCCACCGGTTCGTCGACCGTCCCGCCAGTGACGATTCCGACGGTCGCATCGAGTTCAGGTGGGTCGTACGTCGGGGCGAGCACGCGGACGGTCGAATGCCGGCGCTCGACGGTGGCCTCGGGGTTGCTATCGGCAAGCGCCGTCCGAAGCGCCGTCACCTGCTCGTCATCGACGCGGGTAAGCAGCGCTCGCCCGGTCGTCTCGAGCGCGGTTTCGGCGAGTGCGACGACCTGCGCCGCGGATTTGCCGTCGGCGAAGATCGCTTCGGGGATCCCTCGCCGTTGCTGGCGCGCCGCGTCGAAACGCCCCGCTTCGCTGGTCACGTAGCCGTTGAGTTCGGCTTCCGCCGCTGCCGGCGACATCGAGCCGTCTGCGACGGCTTCGAGGAGTTCGCGCATATCGCTACTGGGTCGTCCCGCTACTCGAATCCGTCGACCCGCGAGATGGGATTTCGAAAGTGCGCGCGAGAGCGCCCAACGGCGCGCGCGAGCGGGAATCGTGAACTCGAGCGGGGCGAATCCCAGTTCGTAGATTCATAAGTCATATACTTTCCGGTGGATCCGGGTGTCGAAACGGCCGTCGCAACCGCTCCAGCCCCGGTATTTCCGTGAACAACCAAAGCATTTATAATATGGAAGAAGGAACCGCTACATCGTATGGCAGACCTTATCGTCAAAGCTGCTGTGAAGGAAGCGCTCGATGACAAGAACGTCGCCTCCGACTTCTACGACGCACTCGACGAGGAAGTCGACGAACTGCTCGCCGACGCTGCCCGACGCGCAGAGGCCAACGACCGGAAGACGGTCCAGCCGCGCGACCTGTAAGGGTACCGTCAAAACAATTTTTTTCGAGCACTACGTCGACAAGCGATAGCTCCGAGTTGAACAGAGGCGGTTAACGGAAAGAAGAGCGACCGTAGCAGTAGCAATAATCGGAACAGTAGCAGCGTTCGCGAACCGAAACAGGAGAGACAGCAGCCGCGTTACCGGGACCGTTCGTCGAGGTACTCCTTCGTCCGGCCGCAGACGACGTAGTCGGTCTCCTGGAGTTCAGCGATCGACGCCGAGCCAGTGACGAACATCGCCGTGGTCAGTTCGAGTGTGAGCGTCTCGATCAGATCGACGACGGCATCGGTTCCCTGTCCCGCCGGCGCGAGGAACGGTTTTGCGAGGCCACCGGCGCGAGCGCCGAGGGCGATCGCCTTGGCGATGTCAAGTCCGGAGCGAACGCCGCCGCTTGCGATCACGCAGTCGTGGACTGTTGCGGACTCGATCGTGCTGACCGCGGTCGGGACGCCCCACGCGCGAAAGAGTTGGCCGACCTGTTCTTGGCGGGAGGCACCGACTGCAGCCGCACGGTAGGATTCGATGCCCGACCAGGTCGTCCCGCCCTGTCCGGCGACGTCGATGGCGTCGACGCCGGCGTCGGTGAGCCGTGTCGCAGTCGCCCGCGAGATGCCGTTGCCCGTCTCCTTGACGACGACCGGCACCGAGAGTTCGCTCGCGACGCGTTCGATTTCGGCGAGACAACCGCGCGCGTCGACGTCGCCTTCCGGCTGGACGGCCTCCTGAAGGAAGTTCAGGTGGACGGCCATCGCGTCGGCGTCGATCATCTCGACGGCCGCCTCGACATCGGCGACGTCGTACTCGAGCAGCTGTGCCGCCCCGACGTTGCCGTACAGGAGGGCGTCGGGGGCGACCTCGCGAACGACGGTATAGGATTCGAGAACGTCCTCGTCGTCGAGTTCGAGTCCGGCGCGCTGGCTGCCGACGCCCATGGCGACGTTCGTCTCCTGGGCCGCTTCGGCGAGCGCCCGGTTGAGCTTCGTCGTGTTCGCGTGGCCGCCGGTCATGCTCTCGATGACGATCGGGGCCGCTAACTCGTGCCCGAACAGTGTCGTCGTCGTGTCGATTTCGTCGCGGTGAATCTCCGGCAGTGCTTCGTGGACGAGGTCGACGTCGGCGAATCCCGTCCCGGCTGTCTCGACGTCTTCCTCCTCGATGATACGGATGTGATCGTCTTTCCTGTCGGATGTCTCGGGCATCGAATCGTCTCCACCGGAAGGTGGGAGGACGGTATTGAAAAGGTGTCCATTCGAGCGCACGCCTCGCGAGCCGACGGGGCCGGTACCGAGCAACGGCCGGAGACACGCTTTTGGGGTTGGTCGGTGTACGCCCTCGAGCATGCTTCGCAAGCTCTTACTCGGCTTCGGACTCGCCGAACTCGCCAAGCCACGACCGGTCATCGAGGCGTGCGAGCGGATCGGTCTCGAAAATCCATCCGCAACCGAGCGCCGTCCGCAGGCACTCTGGGGTGCCAGACTCGAAGGACTGGTCTTCGTCTGGGCACTTCTCCGCGAACGGGACGGCTCGACCGTCATCACCGCACTGCTGGGGCTGGCCGGCACGATTCTCGTCGTGCTCCCACGTCCGATCATCGAACTCAGTCAGTCGCTGGTCTACGAGAATACGGCCGAACTCGAGTTGAAATCGTGGGTGGTCCCCGCGGCGCGGTTGCTCGGAATACTCTACCTGCTCGTCGTCGCCCTCGCGCGCCCCGTGAACGGTGATTCGCCAGCGACCGGCGACGAAGACGCATAGATACGGACACAGACACACCCACGTTTCGAGTTCAACACCTCTCTGCGCCCCTCTCCGTGCGAGTGATCTTTTTGGTACCTCTCGTCGACGTGAGAGGTATGCACCGAACGCGAGCGCTCGTAATCGTAGCCGGACTGCTCGAAGCCATCGCACCGAACCGGATCATCGAGCCGGCCGAACGCCTCGCGTTCGAGAACCCCGAGGTGGGACGGCTTCGGCGGTGGACGATCCCGATCGCTCGACTCGAAGGCCTCCTCTTCGCCTGGCTCGCCGCGCGTGCGGCGGGGCCGCCGGCGTTCGTCCGGCCGCTGTTCGCCGCACTCGGCGCGGTGATGGCCCTGTTCCCGCGATCGACCCTCGAGTTCGGGCTCGCGAGTTCCTACGAGAACGCCGCCGAACTCGAGGTGAACTCGTGGGTCGTTCCCCTGACTCGGGTACTGGGGGCGTGCTATCTCGTCGCGGCGCTGGGTGCGAGACGAGTGGCGACGCCGATGCAGGAAGAGAACGCGACGGGAGACGACTAAGGCGCGTCAGTACGTCCGCTTCTCGACGCCGTCGGCAGTGCCAACGTAGGTCGCGTCGGCTAGCCCGATGAACAGTCCGTGTTCGACGACGCCGGGGATCGCAGCGAGCGTCGGCGCGAGTTCGGCCGGCGAGTCGATCGGACCGAAGGCGACGTCGAGCACCAGGTTGCCGTTGTCGGTGACGACGGGGCCGTCCTTGCGTTCGGCGTCGCGAAGCGTCGGCTCGCCGCCGAGTTCACGGACGCGCTCGGCGACGGTCGTGTGAGCGGCGGGGAGGATTTCGACTGGAACGGACCGATCGAGTTCGGGGACGAGTTTCGAGGGGTCGGCGACGACGACGAAGCGGTCGGCCGCGGCGGCGACGAGCTTTTCGCGGGCGTGTGCGCCGCCGCCGCCCTTGATGAGCGTGCCGTCACCGTTGCTGTTGGCGGTGGTTGCGTTCGCGTCCGTCTCCGCGTTCGGAGAGGGATCATCACGGACCTGGTCGGCCCCGTCAATCGCGAGGTCGACGCCGTCGACGGCGTCGAGGCTGGTCAGCGGGATGCCGACCTCGAGTGCCAGTTGCCGGGACTGAAACGAGGTGGGAATACCCTGCACGTCGAGGCCGTCGTCGACGGCCCGGCCGATGGCTTCGATGGCGTAGGCGGCCGTCGAGCCGGTACCGAGACCGACGACGGAGCCGTCCGTCACCTCCTTGGCCGCGCGTTTGCCCGCGTTTCGTTTCGCCGTCTCGCTGCCGCCCTCCGTCTTCATGCTCTGGTTTCTCAGGCGGGCGGCGAGGGGAAAAACGTTGTACATCTCGTGTCGAGCAGCCGGCGTGAGCAACTGTGGCCGTCGTTGTGGCTGTGGCCTGCGATCGTTACGGCCACAGTATCGGCGACGAGAGCGGTCCGGAGAGCGGCTGCGGGGTCACGACGGCAAGCAGGGAATCGAACGCGAGTCGTACCTGGCCGAGCCAGGGAATCCGAAACCCGGCCTTGCTGGAGATCCAGTCCTGTTTGACGACGGTCGTCTTGGCATACTGTCCGTCAACTTGATCGTACAGGCCGTTCGCGTCGCCTTTCGTCACGAACCCGTCGTGGGGAGCGGGGCAAGAAGACAGGTCGGCGCACGTTCTTCCGTCGAGCGCGTCCGCGTCGGCTTTCGTCTCGACCCAGTTTTCCCCTTCCTCGACCCAGAAGCGAGCGCGGTGGATCACCGGCGTCTTGCTCGCGTCGCCATTGGGGGCGAAGACAATGACGTCGCCGGGCCGACCGAAGTGCTTATCACCGCCGTTTTGCCCGTCTTCAAGTGTGACAACGCCGGTTCCATCGACAGCGTTTTCGCCGACGAATCGGTCGTCGTCGACGACGAAAACGAGATCCCCGGTGTGCATGTTGGGTTCCATACTCCCGCTCTCGACGGCGACCAGCGGCGGCCAAACGCCGCTTGCGGCGAACAGCACCAGACCGATCAGCGCGACGATTGCAACGGTACTCGCGACATCCCGGACGACGACAACGGTGCCCTCCTCCGACCGCAGCAACCAGCGGAGCAGACCGTCGTCCTCGATACTGACGCTCGAGGTATCCGAATCGGTCGCGGGAGGGTCCTCGGGGCGGCGCTCGCTCATTCGTTCGTATTCTGTCAAGACTGACTATCAACGTTTTGTTGCTATCGATCGGTTTCCCCGGTCGCAGGGAGAGACGAACGCCACAGAGCGGCGAAGCTTTTTTATTTCGCCTGTCGTCGAACGCCCATGGCGACGGGGACCGCAGTCAGCCTGCAGAACGTCCGGAAGACCTACCAACTGGGCGAACCGGTTCACGCACTCGACGGCGTCACGCTCGAGATCCCGCGGGGCACCTACACCGCGATCATGGGACCGAGCGGCTCCGGGAAATCGACCCTGATGAACCTCGTCGGCTGTCTCGACACGCCGACCGACGGCACCGTCGTCGTCGGCGGCGAGGACGTGACGACGCTCGACGACCGCGAGCGAACGACCCTCCGCGGCACCACCGTCGGCTTCGTCTTCCAGACGTTCAACCTGATGCCGCGCCTGTCCGCCCTCGAAAACGTCGCGCTCCCTCAACTCTTCCAGGGCGTCGGCCGTAGCACACGCCGCGATCGCGCACGCGAGTTGCTGGAGCGCGTGGGACTCGGCGACCGAACCGACCACATGCCGAACGAACTCTCCGGCGGCCAACGCCAGCGCGTCGCCCTCGCCCGCGCGCTGGTGAACGACCCCACGATCGTCCTGGCCGACGAACCCTCCGGAAACCTGGATACCGACACGGAAGCCGACGTGCTCGACCTCTTCGACGAGTTCTACGACGCGGGAACGACGATGCTCGTCGTCACCCACGAGCGCCACGTCGCCGAGCGCGCCGAGCGGATCGTCCACCTGTTAGACGGACGGATCGAACGCGTCGAAGAACTCGATGACGCCGGCCGCGATTCGGACGTAGCCCAGGGGCAACGAGACGGCGTCGACGGGACGGGAGCGGCGTCCGGAGCCGATCGCTGATGCGCCCGCTCGAGTTCGGTCGGCTCGCCTGGCGAGCGATTCGCAGTCACCGGCTCCGGTCGGCGCTGACGACGCTCGGAATCGTCATCGGGATCGCGGCGGTCATCGCGTTCGTCACGCTCGGGGCGAGCTTGCAGGCCGGACTCGTCGGCGATATCAGTCCGGACGATCAGCGGAACCTGTACGGCTGGGCCGCCGATCCCGACACCGAGGGCGGGCCGCTCGCCGGGGCCCAACCGGTGTTCAGTCAGGACGACCTCGACGCGGTCAGCGAGCGCGACGGCGTCGACGCCGCCTACGGTTACATGCCGATCTCGACGCAGGCGCTGGTGTACGAGGGTGAACTCTCGCCCCAGAGCGACGGGCTCGTGGCCGCCGGGCCGCCGTACATTAGACCGGACACGCTGGAGGAGGGGCGACAGTTCGAGATGGGCGAGCGCGAAGCGGTGATCAACCCCGCCGTCGCGGGCCAGTTCGAGGAGAACGTCTCCGTCGGCGACGAGTTGACGATCGCGTTACAGGGCGGCCAGCAGACGACCGTCACCGTCGTCGGCATTACCGACACGTCCGAGGGGTTGAGCCCGTTCGAGGGGTTCGAACCGTCGCCGCGAGTCTACGTGCCGACCGATCCGTACTACACCGAGGAGGTCGAGAGCGCGACGGCGGGGCTCGGGGGCGAGAACGCGTCGGAGAACGGTTCGAGCGCCGGAGGTGGCACCGGCGTCGGCGAGGACGCGCTCTTCCTCGCGATCGTCGTCCAGGCCGAATCGGCCGACGACGCCGACGTCGACCGCGCCCGCGAGAGCGCACTCGGGTACCTCGAGAGCGACGATTCCGATGCGAGCGAACTGCTCGGCGACGAACTCGCGGTGACCATGCAAACGAGCACCGAGTTACTGCAGCAATTACAGGACGTACTCGACTTGCTTCAGAGTTTCATCGTCGGCATCGCCGCCATCTCGCTCGTCGTCGGATCGATCGGCATCGCGAATATCATGCTGGTCAGCGTCACCGAACGGACGCGCGAAATCGGGATCATGAAAGCCGTCGGCGCACAGAACCGGGACGTCCTGGGACTGTTCCTGACGGAAGCCGTCGTGCTCGGCGTCATCGGCGCGATACTCGGAACCGCCCTCGGGCTCCTCGTCGGCTACGCCGGAACCTGGTACATCGATATTCCGCTGGTCTATCCCTACGGCTACGTCGCCCTCGCGATCGCCGTCGGCGTCCTCGTCGGCGTTCTCTCGGGGCTCTATCCGGCCTGGCGGGCGGCGCGAACCGATCCGATCGACGCGCTTCGCTACGAGTGAGCCGTCATCGAGCGGTCACTCGAGTTCAGAATCACGGGTTTCGTCACCGTCGGAGCGCGAGTCGGATTCGGGTTCGGGTTCGGATTCGGAGTCCTCATCACGGGATTCGTGCCAGCGAACGTCAGATTCTGACCGGTTACGAGTTCGCGTTCGCTCCGCGTCCGAGCGGTGCTCGCGTGGCTCTTCGGACCGAGACTGGGACCGAGAGCGAGGCTGGGCGCGGGTGAACTCGCCAGCATCGTCGGGGCGAGACCGCGAGGTCTCGGCTTCGTGCCGTGAGTCAGAACGAGCGTGTGCGTTCCGTGAGCGGCGCGAGTGTCGATCGTGGCGTCGGCGATCACGGCGGTCCGTGCCGATCGTCCGGTGCGTGCGCGCTCGTTTCTCGGGGTATTCGCGTGCGAGGTACGAGCCGAGCATCCCGCCGAGTAACGAGAAGCCGACGGTATAGAGCAGGACGACCATCGAGATCATCGCGAAAGCGAAAAACACGATCGCGAAGCCTTCGGCCGGAACGGCAGCGCCGATCCCGAGTCCGATGAATCCCAGGACGAAGAGTGCGATCCCGGCGAACGGAACGAACGTGATGGCACCCGCGAGCGCGCCGGCGATCGCCCCGTCTCGAGTGTCCGGCCCCTCGAGAAACCCGGCGATCGCACCCCCGAGTACGGTCGAGACGGGAACGAACGAGAGGATCACGGCGGCAACGGCACCGATGAACGCGTGGATGACGGTTCGACCACTAACCATACCGTACGGACGACGGGCAACGAGAAAAGTGTCGGTGGTCGAAAGAGTCGATACCGCCGAGCGAGACCGTTCCGAATCGGGACAGGTCCTTAACCCCACCCGTCATAGGGGGACACTGATGAACCGACGGGTCTTCGTCCGCGGCGTCGGCGGCGGAGCAGTTGCCGGCCTCGCTGGCCTCGCCGGCTGTCTCACCCGCAACGGCGAAACCGACGACCCGGCCGTGGACGAGGGACCGCTCCGGGTCGTCACCTACTCCTCGATGGCAACGGGCCCGACGCCCGCCGGCGAGTGGCTTCGAGAAACCGTCGCGGACGAGTTCAGCGAAGAAGTCGAGTGGCACGTTCCAGAATCGGGCATCGACCAGTACATCCGGCGAGCCCAGCTCGGTGCCGATGTCGGCGCTGACGTGGTTCTCGGGCTCACCGCAGCCGAACTCGCGCTGGTCGATGCTGCACTCGACGACGAAACGCGGCTGTTCGCGTCCCTCGATCGAAGCCGACTCGACTACGCGGACCGCGTGCGGGACGCTCTCGAGTTCGCGGAGCCGCGCGACAGAGCGCTCCCGGTCGACACCGGTTACATCACGCTCGTCTACGACGCCATCGAACTCGAACGGCCGCCGGAGACGTTCGACGACCTGCTCGCAGGCCGGTTCCGAGACGCGCTGTTGGCCCAGGATCCGCGAACGTCCGATCCGGGTCGGGCCTTTCTGCTGTGGACCGTCGCCGAGTTCGGGTCTGACTTCACGGCGTACTGGCGCGACCTTCGTGACAATGGCGTTCGGCTCTGCGAGCACTGGACCGAGGCCTACCGGGACAGCTATCTCGACGGTGACCGGCCGTTAGTCGTCTCCTACTCGACCGACCGCGTCGCCGCCAGCGCCGCCGACAGGGACCTGCGACGCCATCGGATTGCCCCACTGAACGGGGCGGGCTACCGACAGACCGAAGGCGTCGCCCTCTTCGCGGAGGCCGCGCGAACCGATCTCGCCTACGAGTTCGTCGATCTCCTGCTCTCGTCGGCAGCCCAGGCCGAACTCGCGACCCGAAACGTCCAGTTCCCGGCCGTCGAACCCGAGTTCGTCGATCTCGACGATCGATTCCCCAGGTACGCACGGGAACCGCCGGAAACGGTAACGCTCGGGTACGACGACCTGCGCGGTGAACTCGACGGCTGGCTTGGAGAGTGGGCGAACGAGTTCCCTGAGTGACTTCTCGCGTGCGTGAGAACTCGGTGCAGTTTTATGACGACGAGTGTGGTACGACGTTGCGCATGGCTATCGCACAACGGATACTCAGCGGCGATCCGTCACGGACATCGAAGCTCTACCTCGTGATCGGCGTGATCTCGCTGGTCAAGGCGATCGCGGTCCGTGACGACAGGAATCGATTTCGACAGGAACTCACCGATGCCGGCCTGTTCATCGGTATCGGTCTCGCACTCCGGAAATACAGTCAGCTAAAAGCGGAGAAACGATCGGAAATCGAGTCGCAGGTTCCCGACTGGGCGCTCGACGCTGCGGAATCAGCAGCGGCGAAAGAGGCGGTTCGAACGGCTGCGAAACGCGGGTTCCGGCGCTCGCAGTCGGAACCGGAGCCGACCGTCCGCGACCGAGCGCGGGGGCTCTTGCCGAATCGATAGCGGTCTCGATCTTGCGGAGACTCTCCTCGATATATAAGACTCGAGACTCGACATCGCGACTACCCGCAGACGAATGTACGCCGTGCGGGAACGGCGTCGCTACGACGAGCGCGGCTCGAGTTCAGCCGTGAAGTGTCTGATCTCGGGCATCGCGGGATCGCTCGCGAGTTCGAGTCCGGTGACCGTCTCGCGCTTTTCGAGGACGGTTTCGGCGGTCTCGACGACGTGCTCGAAGTGCTCGCGGTGGTAGGTTCGACGCGGGACGGCGAGGCGAACCAGTTCGGGGCGATCGGTGTCCGGGAACGCGAAACTGCCGAGTTCGACGCCGCGAACGCCGCCTTCCCGGTAGAGTTCACAAACGAGGGCCTGGCCGGGGAATTCCTCTGGATCGAGATGCGGGAACAGAGCGCCGGCATCGAGGTAGACGGCGTGCCCGCTGGTCGGCGTGTACACCGGGAGGCCGGCCGCCGCGAGTCGCGCGCCGAACTCGCGGACCTGCTCGATGCGGTCCTCGAGATAGGCCTCATCGACGGCCTCGCGGAGACCGACGGCCATGGCGGCGACGTCCCGGCCGGCCATGCCGCCGTACGTCGGAAAGCCCTCGTAGAGGATCGCGCGCTGCTTACAGCGGTCGAACAGCGCGTCGTCGTCCGTCGCGACGAAGCCGCCGGCGTTCACCAGGCCGTCTTTCTTCCCGCTCATCACGAGCGCGTCGGCGTAGCCGAGTTGCTCGCGGGCGATATCCGCGATGGTCGCCTCGCTGAACTCATCCTCGCGCTGGCGGACGAAGTAGGCGTTCTCTGCGAACCGGCAGGCGTCGATGACGAACGTCGCGTCGATTTCGTTCGCGAACTCGCGAACTCGGCGGGTGTTTTCGACGCTGACGGCCTGGCCCGCAGCGGAGTTGTTCGTGATGGTCTGGATGACGAGGGGGATCTGATCGACACCGACCTCGTCGACGACTGCACGGGCGCGCTCGAGCGAGAAGTTTCCCTTGAACGGTTCCTCAGAGTCCGGATCGTGAGCGACGGCAACGGGGCAATCGACCGGGTCAGCGCCCTGGTTCGAGACGTGCGCGCGGGTCGTGTCGAAGTGGGTGTTGTTGAGTGCAACGTCGCCGTCCGAGAGGAGCGTTCCGTAGAGGACGTTCTCCGCGCCTCGGCCTTGATGGGTTGGGACGACGTTCGAAAAGCCCATCACGTCCATGACTGCATCTTCGAGTTCGGCGAAGCTCCGAGAGCCGGCGTAGGATTCGTCGCCGCGGATCAGCGCGGCCCATTGGGCGTCGCTCATGGCACCGGTACCGCTGTCGGTGAGCAGATCGACGAAGACGTCGTCCGAGGAGAGATTGAAGAGATTGTAGCCGGCGGCTTCGAGATTGCGTTCGCGCTGGTTCCGTGCGGGAAGTCGAATCCGTTCGACCATTTTCGATTTGTATGCGACCATAACTATCTCCGTATCACGGCCGCGATTGTGATCAAATCGATTGACGGGACCTGGATGCCGACGGTGCGAGACGGCAGTCAGGGGACAGGTCAGGACAGTGGTGCACGGGTTCGCAGATCGGATTCGGCGCGGCTGCGGGGAGGTATGGATAGCCGAACGGTAAAGAGCGGACTGAACTGTAGGGAGAACGTGAGGGCAGGTCGACCGAAGAACCGAGCGCGTTAGAAAAGGTCTTGCGTCAGCTCGAGGGTCTTCTCGCGGTCGTCCCAGTCGACGAAGAGGGCGACGCTGGTCGCGCTCGTGATAACATCCTGCAGGAAGATCCGTTCATCGGCGAGCGGGGTGACGATCTCGCTGACGATCCCCGGCTGGTTGGGCAGTTCGCCGCCGGTGACGCGGACGACGGCCACGGGCGAGTCGACGGTCACGCTCGAGAGTTCGTCCCGGGCGATGACCTCGCGGTGGAGAATGTTCTCGGCGCGTTCAGCCTCCGACTCGTCGATGTAAAACGTGACGGTGTCCATGCCGCTGGCGACGGCGTCAATGTTGACGTCGCTCTCGCTGAGTGCGGCCGAGAGGTGATGGAAGATGCCCGGCTCGTTGCGGATTGCGCGGCCGGCGACGGTTAGGCAGGCCAGAGGGCGCTCGCGCAGGTCGACGAGATTTTCGAACTCGCCTTCGATGCTCGTGCCGCCCGAGAGGAGATCGCCGTGTTGGTAGTGGACGACACGAACGTCGAGGCCGCCTTCCTTGTACGACAGCGCGGAAGGGGCGACGACTTCGGCCCCGCGGAACGAGAGGTTGCGCAGTTCGTCGACGGAGATTTCGCCGACGTTTCGCGCGCCTTCGACGACCCGCGGATCGCCGGTCATGACGCCTTCGACGTCGGTGACGATGACGACCTCGTCGGCGTCCATGTACTTGCCCATCATGACGGCAGTGGTGTCGCTGCCCCCGCGGCCGAGCGTCGTAATCGATCCGTCGGGTCCTTCGGCGAGGAAGCCGGTGATGACCGGGACCGTCCCGTCCATTCCCTCGGCAACGGTCCGCGCGCGCCGGCGAGTCTCCGGCACGTCCACCTCGCCGTACTCGTCCGTGACGACGGGCCAACCGTCACTGCCGGGCTCTAAGAATTTGGCGTCGATATCGCGGGCCGAAAGCGCGGCTTTGAGCATGCGAACGGAGGTCCGCTCGCCCATACTGACGATCTGGGCGCGGTCTGCCTCATCGGTCTCGAAGGAAATCTCGTCTAGCAATTCGTCGGTCGTCGATCCCATCGCGCTCGCGACGACGGCGATTTCATGGCCGTCCTCGACGGCGGCGGCGACCGAGTCTGCAGCGCGATTGATGCGATCGCCGCTTCCCAAACTCGTCCCGCCGAACTTGGCTACAACGCGCATACCGACACCTCATCCTCGTTCTCGACACGCGGCTGCGAGCGAATACTGGTGGCGTGGCTCATACTCCCCCCGTTACCAGAGCGGGCAGATAACTGTGTCCCCTTTCACGTATTTTTCCGGTGTTCTATCGCCCTGTGGTCGCCGAAAACCTCCATTTTCGATCGTTCTAGTACCGGACCGCGTCGCGGCTTGGATTTATATTTGTGCATGCCATTACCACACACTGATGAACGTACGGGATGCACTCGAAGCCGACGCGGACGCGCTGGCGGCAATCGCCGACTCCCCGACAGACGTGATGCAGAATCTCGTCCACGACCGCACTGTCCGCGTCGCAGAAGACAGCAGCCGCGACCCGAACGCCGACATCTCGAGTTCAGAGTCACAGTACAGCGGCTCCAATCCCGAGGACCTGCTCGGATTCATCAGCTTCGACGCGCGCGAGAACACCGTCCACGTCACGCAACTCGACGGGACGAGCGACGCCTGCAAACGCCTCCTCGCGGAACCCGTCCGATTCGCCGAGGGCGAGTCGATGGCCGTCGAAGTGCTCGTCGCCCCTGAGACGAACTCGATCGAGACCGCCGCCGAAGAACTCGGCTTCAAGAAACAGGGTCGGGGACCGCAGTTCGACGGCTCGCCGACGGTACGGTTTCGACTCGAACCGTAGGGGTGCCACGAACTCCCGCGCGTGAGCGAAGCCGCGGACGACAGACCGCCCGCCGTCCCGCCAGCGTCCGTTAGTTCGATGCGGGTTGTATCGATCGGGTTCGTCTCGCTCACGGGTAGCCGAAGTGGCAAAGTATATAGATGGTTAATGAATATTCATTCATATGGGCGCACCCGATCCGTTCGAATCGTCACCCGACGAGACGCGCACCGAAATGATGAAAGCGACCTACGATGCGCTCCAGAAACACGGCTATTCGGACCTGACGATCCAGCGTATCGGCGACGAGTTCCCGAAGAGCAAATCGCTCATCTACCAACACTACGACGGCAAGGACGAATTGCTCGTCGCCTTCCTCGAGTTCCTCCTCGAGCGGTTCAAAGCTGACGTGCCGACCGACGGCTTCGACGACGCCCGCGAGCAGTTGCGGACGATCGTCGAGTACTCCCTCGAAAGTTTCGACTCGAACCACGCCGACTTCCTCGGCGCGCTCACCGCCCTTCGCGGACAGGCACCGTACGACGACGCCTTCCGCACGCAGTTCGCCGATACGGACGACTTCTTCCGTGCGCACCTCGCCGACATCGTTCGCGACGGCATCGACAGCGGTGTCTTCCGGCCGGTCGATCCGGAACGAACTGCCGCGTTCGTCGTTGCGACGATCAACGGCGCACAAATGCAGCGCGTCACGACGGGGAGCGACGAACCGGTTCGTGCCGCGCGAGACGAACTCTCCGAATACATCCGAACGCAGTTGGTCGTCGAAGAAGAGCCGTAACTGCGGTTGACGCCGGGAATGCGACGGTCACTGCTGTCACCCGACGGAACCCAGAACCGACGCGAACGACGAGACGGATGTGAACGACACAAAGAACGCGAACGATGCAAAGAACGCGAACGATGCAAAGAACGCAAACGATGCAAAGAACGCAACGAGCGGATCAGCTGAACTTCTGAACCGTCACGTCGAGCGTATCGAGGTCGACGATCGGCGCGTAGCCGGAGTCGGGATCGATGTTGACGCTCTTCTGGAACTCGGTCTGAGCCTGCCAACAGCCCGAGTTGATCGCGAGCACGTTGTGATACTTCCCGAAACCGAGTTTGTGGACGTGACCGGTGTGGAAGATGTCGGGTACCTCGTCCATGACGAGGTAATCTTTCTCCTCGGGGGCGAGTCTCGTATGGCCCCCGAACTGCGGCGCGACGTGGCGTTTCTTGAGTAACTGGTACATCGCCTTGTGCGGGTCCTCGTAACTCGCTTTCTCCTCCGGAAGTTCGGCGATTACCTCGTCCAGCGAGACGCCGTGATACATCAGGACCGAGACGCCCTCAACCGTCACCATCGACGGATTGCTCACGATCTGCGGATCGTGTGCGGACATGATGTCCCGGAGCGTCTCATCGAAGCCCGGCTGCGGTTCCGCCAGCCGAACCGCGTCGTGGTTGCCCGGAATCATCACGATATCCAGATCCCCGGGCACCCGCTTTAGGTGCTCGTTGAACGCCTCGTACTGCTCGTAGATGTCGACGATATCGAGTTCGTCGTCCTGGTCCGGATAGACCCCGACCCCTTCGACCATGTCGCCCGCAAGTAACAGGTACTCGACGTGCTGGGCCTGCTCCGTATGCAGCCAGTCGGCGAAGGCGTTCCAGGCGTCGGCCATGAACTCCTGGCTGCCGACGTGAACGTCGCTGATCAACGCCGCCTGGACGTGGCGATCGGCCGTCGACGGCTCGTGCGTGCGGGGCACGTCGGGGAAGTACAGCGAATCGACGAACGCGATTCCCGCGTCGTCCGAGAGCGTTCCCTCCATCGCCAGCACCTCGTCGCAGAGCAACTGATCGACCAGATCGGCGAACTCGCGGTCTTTCATCACGAGCCACGGGAAGGTCCCCGTCGCGTCTTCGAGTTCGATCAGCCAGTGGCCGCTCGCGGTCGAGCGGATGTCGTTGACCAGCCCGACCATCCCGGCCTCGCTCCCGCCCGGCATGCTCTGGATGGCCGTCGCGGGGCGGTGGTTGACCCGGCCGCGGAGCTTGCCGCCGAGTCGGTCGAGTCGATCCCGAAAGACGGACACGAAATCCTCGTACGCGCCGGTCCCCGTGCTCTGGCCGGTCATGTCACCGGCGATTTCGAGCGACCGCTTCGAGAGGTCGACCTCGCGCTCGATGTGAGACCCCCCTGTTTCGACTGGAGAATCGCCTGCAGAATCGTGCGTATTGGCTGTCTCTACTCCAGTTGAAGCGGAGGGTGGTGTTCCGTTCCGAGCGGCCCCCTGTTTCGAGTCGAGCGGTTCGGACGGACGATCCGGATCGGTCGCCGTCGAGGGATGCGTCGCGGCCGTCAGGACCGCATCGACGTGGGTGGTTCGAACGACGAGCGCGTCTGCCGGCAGTTCGTCGACGACGCGGTCGAGCACCGCGGGCGGATTCTCCGCCGACGCGATCTTCGTGACGGCCTCTCGCTCGGCGTTGTACCCGCGGCTCGTGAGTTCGCTGACGATCCTGGCTGCCCCCTCGAGTGGCACACGATTCGTATTCGTGACCGGAGAGAAAAGGGTAGCGGATCAGTTATCGCCCCCGGCGACGCGTTCGAGTTCGGACGGTCCGGGGGCCACGAGCAGAAGGTTGATTGCGAACCCCGGCAAAACCAGGGACGATGAGCGGCCCTGATTCGGGTGGTACCGATGACGATGGTGGTGACCGCAGTGGTGATGGCTCCGCGTGGGACGATACCGACGACCGTGGGCCAACTGACCGCTCTGACACTCCCGGCCCCCCCGCACACACGACCGGCGATAACGAGCGCGAGCACGACCGCGATCAACCGACAGGTCCGGCGGTGAACTCGGCCGAGACGAGTTCAGCGACCGGGACTGAAACTGAGACGGAGACCGAGACCGAGGACGGGCACACGAGCGCTCGCTCGGGCGCACGAACCGGATCGAACGGGGGAACCACTGATAGAGATAGTGACGGTGATGGGAGTAGAGTCACGATCGAGGACGACGGACTTATCCGCTGGTTCCTGCGGTCGGACGACGGCAGTGTCGTCGTCGTCAGAGACGTATTGAGCAGCGTTGCGATCGTCGCGGCGGTCGGATTGCTCCTGTTTGCTGTCAGTGGTATCTGGCCGCCGCTGGTCGCCGTTGAGAGTGGAAGTATGGAGCCGAATATGCAGCGTGGCGATCTCGTGTTCGTCGTCGACGACAACCGGTTCGTCGGCGACAATCCCATCGACGGGACTGGGATAGTCACGCGCGAAAATGCACAGGAGAGCGGATACGACAAGTTCGGTGGCTCCGGTGATGTCATCGTCTTCCTCCCGAACGGCGATTCACGGCAGACGCCGGTGATCCACCGCGCCCACTTCTGGGTCGAAGAGGACGAAAACTGGATCGAGACGAAGGCGGACGAGGACATCGTCGGCGATGTGACCTGTAATCAGGTCCGCACCTGTCCGGCCCCACACGACGGATTCGTGACGAAGGGAGACAACAATAACGGATACGACCAGTACGAAGGCGGTGCCAGGACGACCATCGTTCACCCAGACTGGGTCACCGGAAAAGCGATGTACCGGATTCCGTTACTCGGCCACATTCGCCTTTTCTTCGATAGCTTCTTCGGCGGCATGCTCGCACCGTCGGTTCCCGGCGTCGCACCGTTCGGTCTCGCTAGCGTCGAGGCGGTGACCGGCGCGGGAGTCGGGGCAAGCGCCGGCCTCGTCGCTGTGGCGGGTCGGTATCGATCGTAAAACGACGGCAACACACCCCGTTACCGACTGCGGTTCGATCCGTTCTTCCGCGGCGACGATACGTCGACCGTCCACTTTACTTTTCAGTTCTCTCCGTCCGACGTAGATTCCGTTTCGTTCGCAGCGCCAGTCTCGTCCGCCGCATTCGTTTCATCTGCCGCATCATCGTCCGCCGTCTCGGTCTCGGACTCGGTCGTGATCTCGACACTGATTTCCTCCCCGTCTACAGGTTCGTGCTCTGTCGGATCGATCTCCTCTCCGTCGAGTCTGAACGAAATTTCCGTTCCCGGCTCGCTCGCATCGTACTCCGTGCCGTCGATCGTCATCACGGGCGTTCCCGACGCCATTTCGAACTCGAAGGAGGGGAGCAAGTCGATCCCTTCCGCAACCGTCACCGGTTCCTCGCCCTCCATGTACCAGCGGCCGTTCGATTCGTGGAGGTGGAAGGCGGCGGACTCGTTGTCGACGTTTTCGGACTGGAACTGTGATTTCGTCTCGAACGACTCGCCGTCGACCGTGATGGCGATTTCGCCGTTCTTATTGATTCGATCGTTCGATCCGAACAGTCCGCCATTCGAGAGGCAACCGCTCAGCGCGAGCATCCCACCGGCCGCACCGGCCATCGAAAGTACCGTTCGTCGTTGCATATGCTGTCGAAGCGAGTCCAGCGGTATCTATGCTTCGACAGTTCCGCCCGCACAAGAAGCGCCAATTGCTGACCCACCGCAGGAACGTCAGTTCTCGAACCGCGCCTGAACGAACGGCTGAATGTCGTCGATATCGCTCAAACGCGAATCCGAGAGCAAGACGGCTTCCGTCTCGTCGATCGGCACTGAGAGGCTGATCTCCTTCGTCCGCCCGTATCGACCCTTCGAGACGACGACGGCATTGACGATACCGAGCATGTCGAGTTCGCTGATGAGATCGGTCACCCGCCGTTGGGTGAGCACGTCGGCGTCGATCTCCTCGCAGAGGCGCTTGTAGATGTTGAACACCTCGCCCGTGTTGATGCTGTGAACGCCGTTTTTCTCGAGCAGGATGATCGCAAAGAGGACGAGTTTGCTCTGTGTCGGCAGCGTGCGCACGACCTCGACGACGCGGTCGAGTTCGATCTTGTCCTGGGCCTTGCGGACGTGTTCTTCGACGACCGTCTCCGCCTGGGCGCGCTCTGCGAGTTCACCGGCGGTCCGGAGCAAGTCGAGGGCGCGGCGGGCATCCCCGTGTTCCTGGGCGGCGAAGGCGGCACACAGTGGAATCACGTCCGAAGAGAGCGCATTATCCTTGAACGCGACTTCGGAGCGGTGCTGGAGGATATCGCGCAACTGATTTGCGTCGTACGGCGGGAAGACGATCTCTTCCTCACCGAGCGAGGATTTGACGCGCGGATCGAGAAAGTCCGTGAACTTGAGGTCGTTCGAGATGCCGATGATCGAAACGCGCGAGTTCTCGAGTTCGGAGTTCATCCGCGAGAGGTTATACAGGGTATCGTCGCCGCTTTTCTCGACGAGTTTGTCGATCTCGTCTAGCATGATGACGACGACCCGTTCGTCGTAGTCGACAGCGTCGAAAAAGACGCTGTAGACGCGGTCTGTCGGCCAGCCAGTCATCGGAACCTCTTCGAAGGATTCCTTGTCCGCTTCCAGGGAGTCGATCCGTGTTTCGACCGCGTCGATCGAGTCGAATTCGGTGCTATCGAGGGGGTGGGCGGTCGACTGAGGCTGGGAATCGTCCGCTGTGGAGGGCGATCCAGCAACCGAATCCGTCGCCGGATCATTCGTCGAATCGTACCCCGTTCCTTCAACTGGACGTGATCCAGAATCTCCACTTGGAGAGGCTCCTTCAGAAGAATCGGTTCGATTTGAAATAGAGGTCTGTTCACCGTTCTCGTACGTCTCGATACGATCGCGCAACGCATCGAGTGACTCGATCCGGTCGTCGATCCGAGCTTTGTTCTTTTCGATGAACTTGTTCGCAAGTTGGGCGAGAACTCGATACTGCGTGTCGGTTACCTCGCAGTTGATGTACTCGACATCACATGGCACGCTGTACTTCTGGGATGTGCTCTCGAGTTCTTTGCTGACGAATTTCGCGCTTGCGGTCTTGCCGGTTCCGGTCTTGCCGTAGATGAGGATGTTTGACGGCGTTTCCCCGCGAAGTGCGGCGACCAGAATCGTCGCCATCTTGTTGATCTGGTCGCTTCGATGCGGGAGTTCGTGGGGCGTATAGGACGGCCGCAGAACCTCTTTGTTCTCAAAGATGGGTTCGCCACTCAGTAGATCGTCGAACAGCCCTTGGTTCGAATCGTCCTCGTCTCCGCCGCCTCCGAGTTCGGTGTCGGGCAAGTTAGAAAATCCGTGCGTTCGATCGGATTCGGTGGTATCCGGTTGTGACTGTGGCGATGGTTGTGACTGTGATTGTGCCTGCGTGCGTGGTTGTGCATCCGCAGACGGTGAGCGTTGACCGTGCTCGGATCCAGCGTCTGAGCGGTCGCCATCTGCTCCCGGACTCTCGTGCCGGTCCGGGGCAACAGCGGAAGCAGGATCGGGATCAGCGTCGGCCTCAGACGCGGCATCGACGGTATCGGTATCGATATCGGCACGGGAACCCGGATTGGATGCGGACTCGCCGTTCTCGGTTCCATTCCGCTCTGTAGCTGTCTCCGAACTCGTTCGGTCCATTTCGTCGTCTGACATTCGTCGTACACGTACCCCCTCGTTTCGGGTGCAGATCCGAACCCGACAGCGAAGATTTCGTAGGATAGACGAGCCAGAGCGGCTAGTCTACTGTTTCAGTAACGCGATTCGGATCCAGTTGATGCAAACGAAACAGAGGAAGAGCGTGATATTAAATTCTTCCCTTCAGTTCACGGATGGTGATGAGTCCAAAGGCTGGACCGGGTGCAGAGTCGTTCGGCTCGGCGTGTCGCTTCCAATCGGCCGGTGAACTCCGACTGAACTCGAGTCCGACCGTACTCGGGACGGGAGTCGGTCGAACGGGGAGGTTGTAACTGGTTCGCCGAAGATCATGCGTTGTCGGTGGATGTCATTGCCAGTAGTGTGATGGTGAGTATGGAAGCGATGAGTCGGACAGCGTCGAACCGTGAATTGTGAGTTGTCGTTTGGATCGATGCCCCCCACCCCTTCGTTTCAGGTGGAACTGTTACAACGGGAGGGGTGGGGGAGGGGGTTATCTAGAGGGCAGGGATTTATGCCGGTGGGTGAGAAATACGGTCCGTACCACTAGCAGTTGAGTATATCTTACTAGGATATCTAAGAATATTACTAGATGTGACTAGACTGCTGTTCTCTACCAATCTACTCTACTAGAGAACTTTCTCTGTTACTAGAATAGTCGATTTCCGGCTATTCTGGACGAAGACCGGCTCAGACCATCGTTCGAGGTGAAACGGAGGCCTCTCTTCTCTCTCAGCCATCGAGATCGCCGTCTTCTCTCGGAACTCTCCAGTTGAAACGGAGGGGTGGGGGAGGGAGAAGCATATAATGTTCTATAATGGAATGTTCCTCATTCATGCACTATCATGTTCACTCTTCTCACTACCGCCGGACGCAGATTTGAACTCGTAATGATGTATCGAGCATGGGTGGATAGTAGATAATACCACGTGGTCTAGTGTCATGCTTTGACTGACCGGTTTGCCCGAAGGGTCGTTTTTCATCGGAGCTCGCCGATCGGTCTCACGGATCATCAATGTCGAACATGATCGATATCCGTTCTGTGTTGTCTGAATCTCAATACGTTTGACGTAGGCTTAAGTGAGTTCAGTCAGTAGTACGCGCAGATGCACCCCGCGGTGCTGGAGGGCCCTACAGATGGGACTGTTCACAGAACTCAAAGATAGTATCTCTCGGGTTACGGACCGCCTGTTCTCCGAACAGGAACCCAAACGAATCGGTATCTATGGTCCGCCGAACGCTGGAAAGACGACGCTCGCGAATCGAATCGCCCGCGACTGGACTGGCGATGCAATCGGGACCGAAAGCCACGTTCCACACGAAACGCGGCGCGCGCGCAGGAAAGAGAACGTCGAGATCGAACGCGACGGCAAGACGGTAACGATCGATATCGTCGACACGCCCGGTGTGACGACGAAGGTCGATTACGAGGAGTTTACGGACGAGATGGAAGAAGACGATGCCATCCGCCGTTCGCGAGAGGCGACCGAAGGCGTCGCCGAGGCGATGCATTGGCTTCGAGAGGACGTCGACGGCGTCGTCTACGTTCTCGATAGCGCGGAGGATCCGATCACGCAGGTCAACACAATGTTGATCGGCATCATCGAATCTCGCGATCTGCCGGTGCTCATCTTCGCGAACAAGATCGATCTCGACGACTCGAGCATCAAACGCATCGAAGACGCCTTCCCACAGCACAAGACGATCCCGCTGTCGGCAAAGGAAGGCGACAACATGGACGAAGTGTACGACTCTATCGCGGAGTACTTCGGGTGATCGCCTATGCCAGAGGCTACTAACGCGGACGACTCGGATTCCCCGGACTCTGACGGTGTCCAGATCGATCTCATCAGCGGCGAGCGAATGGACAACATGGCGACGATGGAGAAGATTCGGATGATCCTCGATGGCGTTCACGATGGCAACATCGTTATCTTAGAAGAAGGGTTGACGCCCGACGAGGAGAGCCGTCTCATCGAGGTGACGATGTCGGAAATCAGTCCGGACGAGTTCAACGGGATCGAGATCGAGACGTATCCGAAATCGGAGACGCGCGATTCGTCGTTGCTCGGCCGGATCATGGGTAACAACGAGTCGGAGACGAAGTTGACGGTAATCGGCCCGGCAAACCAGATCGAGACCCTACACAAGGACGAAACGCTGATCAGCGCGCTCGTCTCCCGTGATTAGAAACTCATGCCACACGAATGCACGAACTGCGGTCGGACGTTTCCCGATGGCTCCAAGGAGATGCTCTCGGGTTGTCCCGACTGCAACGGGAACAAGTTTCAGTTTACGCCGTCGTCGGCGATGGGGTCCGCGGATTCGAGCGCCGGCCGGAACTCGGCGGCGGAGCAGCCATCCGACTCTGTGAAGACGGGATCGGAGTCGAAATCAGGGATGGAATCAGAATCCGATTCCAGCGGAATGACCTCTCGCGCCGCAGAAACCGTCCGCGATTGGGTTTCGAGAGACGAAGCGGATGCGTCGGTCGACGAGTCGTCGGCGTGGCGATCTACCGGATCCTCCTCTTCGTCTCCTTCCTCTTCCGAGACAGCGGAAACAGCGGCTGCAGATACGAGTTCAGCTGGTGACTCGTCGGCGGAGACGGCGGAGGAAGCGGAGTCGGGTGAACTCGGATCGTTCGAGGAGTGGCCCGATACTGCTCGCCGTCCTGAAGACCGATCGACGAGTCCGGAGGGCGGGCACGGTAATGTATCGGAATCGAGTTCAAATTCGAGTTCGGGTTCGAATTCGAGTCCGAGCTCGGATGTGGAGCCGCGTTCGGCCGCGCCTGCAGACTCGGAGACGAGTTCGGGTTCGGCTTCGAGTGCAGGTCCGGATTCGAGTGCGAGTCCGAGTCGGATGACGATGGCGGACAGCGAGAATACGGCGCAGTCGGACGCCAGGAGCGAGGTGGTTCCGACGGACGAGTTGCCGACCGGGTCGACAGTGTCGTCCGAATCGGACTCGTCTTCTCCCAGCGATCCGACATCGCCACCGGCATCGGGTCCGGGTTCGGCTCCTCCGACAGATTCGCCTTCCGGCAATGCACAGGCGGCTGCCGAAGGGTCACCGGACCACGGGCGTGTCGTCAGCGAACCGACGGGGGAGACCCCGTCGATGGAGGAACTACGGGAAGAACTCAACAAGCAGTTCGAGAGTATCAAGATCGTCCAGCCCGGGCAGTACGAGCTCAATCTAATGGAGCTGTATAACCGGGAAGAGTACATCATTTCGCTGCAGGAGGACGGTCGATACGTAATCGACGTTCCGGATTCGTGGCGCGATGAGGGCGAGTGAGGCTGTTTCTCCTGTGGTTGTGATCCTGTGGTTGTGATCCTGTAGTTGTGATCCTGTAGCCGTGAATCGCGGACTAAAGACCGCGTGCCGCAGACCGAAGACCGAATGCCGTTCGGCCGGGACAGATGGATTTAAGCGAGACGGGCGACAGGTTCGGACCATGAGCACTGCAACCAAGGTTGTCGTCGCAACGGTCGCTGTATCGGCGCTGCTGTCGATCCTGCTGGTCTTCCAGAGCGTCTTCGCCTGATGTTCGAGACCCGCGACCTTTCATCCCCGGTCGAGGCCGTTCGGGACGAACACGCTCCGGGCGCACTCGTTATTGACTGTGAGCGTGACTTCGAGACGCTGCCGCCCGCGCAGGCGGAGGACCTCGGCCTCCTCGTCGACGGACTCGACCCGGTGAGCTATCCCGACGCGTGGCTCCCCGCGGATGCCCCGACGCTGCTCGCTCGCTACGCGA
The DNA here is from genome assembly GCF_000337535.1 of Natrialba aegyptia DSM 13077. Classification (GTDB taxonomy): domain Archaea; phylum Halobacteriota; class Halobacteria; order Halobacteriales; family Natrialbaceae; genus Natrialba; species Natrialba aegyptia. The sequence goes on along the minus strand of NZ_AOIP01000017.1, from coordinate 63,835 downwards.
GTTCGGATCTGACGATCGGGATGCCGGGCGACGGCAGCGTCGTCTGGACGCGCCAGACCGATCCGCCGATCGTGCTCGTCAAACCGCGCGTCGAGGGGTCTCCGGAGCCGTTCATCGAGTTCCTGCTCGCGGAGGCGTTCGTCGAACTGGGACTCGAGACGCCCGAACACTTCCTCGGGTTCTTCGAGGAGCGGTACGTGGATCTCGACCGGGCGGTCGAGCGCGGGCCCAACAGCACCTACCAGATCGCTGCGGCGCTGTACGACGGCTGGCTGGGACTGCAGACGCGCGAGACGTTCGCGACGTGGCACGACCGGACCGACCGCGCGGCTCTCGGCGATTCTTGGCAGGATGCGGGAACGAGACTCGAAGACCGCGTTGGGGAATTGTCGCGGGCGGTCGCACGCGGTGACACGGATTTTGCGGACGCGACTGAACTCGCGTGTGCGGCGATCAAACACGCAATCGAGTTACCCGCACCGTTCGGGGCGCTCGATACGGATGCGTATCGTCACCACGGACCCGAGTACGCGATCAGGTGGGCGGAGAAGACGTTCGATGCGCTTGCGGAGTGAGAACGACGCCCCGAGTTTCGGGTGGAGAAATACGTGTGCGTTTCGGGAACTCACCGCGGTCGTCGTCAGAAATCGACGTCGATGCTTCCGTCCTCGTCGAGGTCGATCACGCCATCGAAGCGTTCCCGGAATCGCTCGACGAGTTCGGGATCGTGGGGGTCTTCGGAGACGTGAAAGAGACCGACGGCGTCGTACGCTGCGAGGAGTTCGAGGATGCGGTCGACGGCGTCGAGTGCCTCTTCGTCGCCGGCGTAGTAGGCGAGTTCGGTGACGGAGTCGAAGCTTATTCTGAGTTTGCCGTCGTGGGCGTCGAGAAAGCCGTCGATGTGGTCGACGATGCCGTCGACATCGTCGGGGGCAGCGACGTAGTGGACGCTGTCGCTCTGGCGGCGCGAATAGCCGTGTTCGATGCTGAGGGTGTCGAGGATTTCGGCGCGGTCTTCGTCGACATCGTAGTACTCGAGTTTCTGTTTGGCCTCGCGGGCAGTCGTTCGAGTGGAGACGACGAGGAAATGATCCGTATCGGTTTTGAGAAAATCGGTGTCGATGCGGTCGGTTTCGCCGGTACTTGGATGGAGCAAGAGAATGCCTGTCCCACCCGGTACCGTGGTGGGTGTCTCCTCGATCTCGAGCGTGTAATCCATACTGGCGTGAACAACTTTCGGGATCGACTTAATAGTGCGGATCGATGGAACTCGCCGCCATCGGCTTCTCCGTCGAGTCACCGCATACTGTTCTTGCTGTCGTGCGTTTCCGGATACTCGCTAAAAGATCGCTATTCGGAGAGTCGCGCCGTCAGTGACGGCCACCACCGATGCCCACGGTAGTTCGGCCGGCCTGTTTCTCTCCACGCGTATATTTTTAGGCTACCCTAAAGAATCTGTCGCTGTAAGAGCACACGGCAATTGTGACACGCCGGTCATCAGTTTCGGCTGTCGGTGCAAGCCGAACTCGTTTTGCACACGGAGCGACGTAGAACGGACATGAGCGTACGCGAGGAGTTCGACGACTGGGCTACGAGCGGTCGCGATCGAGGAATGGAAGAGCGCCACTGGCATACGGCAAAGCACGCACTCGCCCGCATTCCGGTCGAACCCGGTGATACGGTGCTCGATCTGGGTTGTGGGAGCGGCTATGCGGGCCGGGCGCTTCGAGATACCAAGGATGCGGGTCGAATTTATGGACTCGATGGGTCGCCCGAGATGGCGCATAATGCGGCGGGCTATACGGACGACGAGCAGGTTTCTTACCTCGTCGGTGACTTCGGCTCGCTTCCGTTCGGCGAGAACACGATTGATCACGTCTGGTCCATGGAGGCGTTTTACTACGCCGCAGATCCGCGCGAAACGCTCGCGGAGATCGCTCGTGTGCTTCGTCCTGGTGGAACCTTCTACTGTGCCGTCAACTACTACGAGGAAAACGTCCACTCTCACCAGTGGCAGGAGAAAATCTCGATCGAGATGACCCGCTGGGACCGCGAGCAGTACCGCGATGCCTTCCGGGAGTCGGGGCTCTACGTCGCCGAGCAGGACACCATTCCCGACCGCGAGATCACGATCCCTGCCGAGGCCGAATTCCCGACGCAGAACTGGGATACCCGCGAGGAGATGGTCGAACGTTATCGCGAGTTCGGGACGCTGCTTACCGTCGGCGTCGCCCCGTAAGGTCGTCGATAGTCCCATTCGCTGATCGTCGTTCCCCCTCTGTTTCGACTCGAACCCGCTCTATCGATGGTGTCGTACCGTCTACTATCCGTTTCTTTCCAGCTGAAACACACGTCTATGCGCGACAGACGACGAGTCAGTCGGCTACCGAGCGTTACTTGTGGCGCTCTCCCGCCGGAATCGCCACGTCGAGCCAGTTCTCCTCCGGCGGTAGCGGACAGTCGAACGTTTCGCTGAACGCACAGAACGGCGAGTAGGCGAGGTTGAAGTCGACGACGAGTTCGTCGCCGGTTTCGAGGTCTCGGTCGGCTGCCAGTTCCATGTAGCGTCCGCCGTCGTAGGTCTGCTGGCCGGTCGTCTTGTCGCGGAAGGGAACGAAGTACGCCTCCTCGTTGGGGCTCTCGAGTTGGTACGCCGCGAGTTCGGCCGTCGCGTCTTCGAGGTCGGCATCCGCCCGGTCGAGGTCAAATGTGAGGGTAGCGGCTCGAAGGTACCGCATCTCCCGACCCGCCGTGGTATCCATCAGGACGACCTCGGGGTCGTCGTGGGCCTCGACGGTCGCGGTGACGCGGTAGTCCGGATCGGGGTCGAAGTAGTCGAGACCCTCGAAGTCCTCGCGTTCTTCGGGTGGGATCGGCGACTGCGGATGCTCGTCGAAGAACTCGTCCTTCTCGGCGCGTTTAGCCTCGAGTTCGTCGCGCCACTGGTCGATATCGATGTCAGCGTCAGCGTCAGCGTCGGTACCGGGTCCGGCTTTCGTATCGCTCTCCTCGCGGTTGGTGTCGCTCATACAGCCTGTTCGGTGTCGCGACTCGTGTGTGTTGTGTTTCTGCGGGCTGTCGGGAGCCACTTTGTGGTGCGGGAGTGGCCCACCTCGGAACCGGACTCGGGATCCGACGCAGACGCCGGATCAGAAGGAGGATACTTAGTCGTCCATTGCGTACAATTCAGCCATGTTACAGTACGACGCTCCCTCGTTTCGGGTGGTGAATCGATGACCGACCGCCGCCCGATCGTCGTGTTTCTGAGTTCGCTGATCGTGCTCGCCGGCGCGTTCGTTCTCATCTCCGGCGTGACGGACGTGAGCATGATCGCCTTCGCGCCGGCGTACATGTTCACGCCGATGGTGGCCGGAATCGTGACGTGTCTGACCGGTTCGCCGTCGTTCGAGCAGGCCGGGCTTCGCGCGCCCTGGGGGCGGCTTCGCTGGCTCGCAATCGCCGTTGCCGTCCCGCTCGTGCTGATCCTCCTCGGGACCGGGATTGCCTTGCTCCTCCCCGAGGTTTCGTTCGTCCCGGACGCGAACCCGTTGACGGGCGAGGGGACCGAGTTCGCGCCGACCGACGCGGAGCAACCCGCCGGGCCGTCGCTGCCGGACTGGCCGCTCAACCTCCTCGTGACGATCGTCGTCGCGGTCGTGGCCGGCGTGACGATCAACGCGGTGCTCGCGTTCGGCGAAGAGTTCGGCTGGCGCGGCGTCTTCCTCACGGAACTGGCCCCCTACGGCTTCTGGCCGGCTTCGGCCGCGACCGGGCTGGTCTGGGGCCTGTGGCACGCGCCGGTGATCCTCGAAGGGTACAACTATCCGAACTATCCCGTCGTCGGCGTCGGGGTCATGGTCGCGGCCTGCCTCGCGATGTCGCCGGTCTACACCTACATCACGCTCAACGCCGAGTCGGTCATCGCCCCGTCGATCTTCCACGGCACGTTCAACGCCTTCGGCACGACCATGATCGTCTTCGCCCAGGGCGGATCCGAACTCGTGGTCAACCCCGTCGGCGCGGTCGGAATTGTGGTGTTCGGCCTCGCGACGGCTGCGATCGCCGTTCGCGGCGCGCCGGCGCTGACGCGCGAGTGGGCGCTCGACGACGAGCGCGAGGCTGAACGCGAGGATGCGGCCGACTCCGGAGTCGAGACCGACAGTACCGAGCCCGAAAACGGCGCGTAACGGCGCAACTCGACTTCCGGTTTGAACGGCTGTTACTCGAAATCCGGCTCGAACAGCTCTTCGATCGAACACTCGAAGTACTCGGCGAGTTTGAACGCCAGTTCGAGCGAGGGATCGTACTTCGACTTCTCTATCGCGTAGATCGTCTGGCGGCTGACGCCGACCGCATCGGCGAGTTCCTGTTGTGTGATCTCCGCCTCCGCGCGTTTGACCCGCAGTCTGTTTTCCATGTCTACAGTCGTTGCTGGAGTTCCGTTCCGCCCAAGATGGCGAAGATCGTCGCGACCCCGGCCAACGCGATGTAGTCGACGGCGGCCGGTGCGGCCCGGGTCGCGGTCGCGTAGCCGACGTAGACGGCGACGAGCGACCCGAGAAGCACGATGCCCGCCCCCGCGAGCGCGGTGTGAATGTTGCGCAGATCCCGCTCGTCGACGACGCCGGAGTCACCGTGCTCGGTGCGGACGGCGTAGGCAACGTTCCCGCCGAGGACGATCGCAGCCGGGACGACGGTCAACTCCACGATCGTCGGCTCCGTAAACGGCTCGCCGATGAAAACCCCCATAATCGGATACAGGAGTGCCGGAACGAGAAACAGCAGAACGTTGTACGTCGCCGGTAGCCACCGTCCCATCAGTGGTCACCCCCGTTCGAGCCGAACTCGCGCGCCAGAATTCCCGGGAGATCCGCGAGCCAGCTGATGATCGCACAGACGACCATTACTCCGACCGCGCCGATGAAGAGCCAGAAGGTCGCTCCCCGTATTACGAACTCGGGCGCGACGAATCCGGCGGCGATGATAACGCCGCTGATGGCCGCAACGATGACGACGAAGAGGGCACCGTACGCTTGCCGTGGGTTCTGCACCATATTCTCACCATCTTACTGATACCACATAAATGTTAAGCTACCTTTGCAAAATGGGTGGGTTGCTTAACATCCGCGTCCCGGACGCTCTCGTCGCACGCGTGCCGGTTCGGTCGCTTCCGTCGCTACACGATGTCGCCGCCCGCTCTTGTGATTGTGACTCCGCGCGCGAGTTACCGTTCGTCATCCTCGTTTGTCGTCCGTCATCCGTCATTCACTACCCGCCATTCGCCGGCTGCCAACTGCCAACTGCCAACTGCCAACTGCCAACTGCCAACTGCCAACTGCCAACTGCCAGCCGCCGGCCGCCAGCCGAACTCACGGCCTCCCGGGACGAGTTCTCGCGCGGCCGGTCCGTCAACGCTTTGGCTACCCGACGACGAGTTCGGCCAGCATGACCGACTGGCGCTCGATATTCGGCCACGCCGATCCCTACGACCCGCAGGTAGACGGCATCGAGACCGCCATCGACGCAGGGCAGGATGGCGGTTACACCGTCATCGAGGGGGCGTGCGGAACGGGGAAGACGATGATCGCGCTCACCGCCGGGATCGAACTCGTTCGCGATCCCGACACCGATTACGAGCGCGTCTTCGTTCTCACGAGCGTCAAACAGCAACTGCGCCAGTTCGAAGCCGACCTCGAGACGATCAACGAGAACTTGCCCGACGACTGGAACCCGATTTCGGGGCTCACGCTCGTCGGCAAGGCCGACGTCTGCCCGTACAATCGCGAGAGCGCGGGCGACATCGACGACGGCAACGTCTACGACCGCTGTGAAACGCTGCGCGACCGAACGCGGGACCTGACCGGCGAGGGCGGCGAGACGACCGCCGCGGCGCTCACCGCGAACGCGCGCCAGCAACAGACCGGCCTCGCGGACAGCGGCCAGTCCGGGCCGACCGGCCGCTTTCTCGAGACCGCCGGTGAGACGGCCGCCTACCCGCCGGAGATGCCGACCTACTCCGACGGCGGTCCCGTGAGCGCCGAAACCGAGTTCTGTCCGTTCTACGCCCGGTTCTTGGACGACCTCCCGGACGAAGGCAGCGACGGCGACGCGGTCGAAGCGGTTCCCTACGACTTCACCGACGCGGGAATGATCACGCCGGAGGACCTGGTCGCCCGGTCGGTCCGCCACGGCACCTGCCCCCACTCGATCATGGGCGCGGCGCTCGCCCACACCGAGGTCGTCATCGGCAACTACTACCACGCGTTCGACCCGCGAACGACCGGCTCCTTCACCGGCGCGCTACTCGATGACTCCACGTTCGTCGTCTGCGACGAGGCCCACATGCTCGAACCGCGCGTGCGCGATCTCGTCAGCGACGGCGTCGCCGACGCCACCCTCCGGGACGCCGAAACCGAACTCTCGCGGGTCATCCAGCCCATCGAGTTCGAACGCGAGGGCCGCCGCGCACAGGGCGGGTCCCAGACCGCCGACGCCGATCTCGTCCGCGCCGAACTGCAGGACAGCGACGTTACCTTCGAGGAACTCAATCGCACGCGCGAGTTCATCCAGGATCTGCGGAGCGAACTCGATCGCCGGGTGCGTGCCCATCTCGACCGGAAACACAGGGGGTGGCAGTCGAATCTCACCGACCTTCCGGACGAGGAAATTCCGCTTCGTGACCCCGCCGATCCCGCCGAAGACGAACTCTCCGAGTGGGCGCGCGACGCGGGCTACGGCGACGCCGACTGGGTCCGCGCCGAAGCGGTCGGCGCGGTCGCCGCGCGAATTCTGAACGAGGCCGAAGACGAAGACCGAATCCGAGCCGCGCCCGCCGTCGGGCGCGTCCTCGGCGACTGGTACCGTTGCGGACACACCGACTACTTCCGCGAGATCGAACTCGAGCGCACGTGGAACGACGCGGAGCCCGCGGATTCCTGGCGCAGGGCCTACACGGCCCGACTCGCCTTGCACAACTGCGTGCCAAGTGACGCCATCGGCGACCGGCTTGCGGCCTTCGGCGGCGGGATTTTGATGAGCGCGACCCTGGAACCGATGGACGCCTTCACCGAGGTGACGGGGCTGCAGTACCTCGCGCGCGAGGAGGATCGCCCGGTCGTCGAACGCCGATACGGGCTGCACTTCCCCGCGGAGAACCGCGAGAGTTTCGCGGTCGCCGCGCCGAAGTTCACGTACGACAATCGAGGGCGGACGGGGGACGACAATCCGACGCGAGTTCACTACGCGGATACGATCGAACGGGTCGGCCGACTGCCGGGTAACGTCCTCGTCGGGATGCCGAGTTACGCCGAGGCCGAGTGGATCGCCGGGATTCTCGAGGGCCGTCTCTCGAAGCCCGTCCTGCTCGACGCCTCGAGCGACGACGAGACGACGGAGTCGCTCAAGAGCGAGTTCTTCGCGGGCGAGGGGAAGGTGCTGGTGACGAGCCTTCGCGGGACGCTGACGGAGGGGGTCGACTACAGCGGCGACCGCCTCTCCGCGGCCGTCGTCTGCGGCGTTCCGATCGTCAACACCTCGAGCCCGCGCACGAAGGCGGTGCGGCGAGCCTACGACGACGAGTTCGGTGATGGCTTCACGTACGCGCTGACGATTCCGGCGGTCCGGAAGGCGCGCCAGGCGATCGGTCGGGTAATTCGCTCGCCCGAAGATGTAGGCGTTCGCGTGCTCCTGGACGAGCGCTACGCCCGCGAAAGCTGGGATTCGGTGGTGCCGTATCTGCCGGATGACGACGAGTTCCAGGCCGTGAGTCCGGACATGCTCGAGTACGGCCTCGACCGGTTTCGGTCGCGGCTCTCGTGACGGTGTCTCTTCGCGCTGGCCTCGCCTGCGCCGCTTTTCCGCTCGCGCTTGGGTGGTTCGTTAGTCGTGCTCACCGAGTCGCTCGGACTCGCGGGCCGATAGCTCGTCGTTCGTCTCCGCGTTTCGATCGCGGCTGTCGTCCTGAAAGTGCGCCTCGATTCGTCGTTCGAACTCCTCCTCGCCGAGTTCGCCGGCCGCGTACCGTCGTTTGAGGTCCTCGACCGGGTCGGGCGTCGACGGTGGCGAGTTCACGTCCGGCGGCGACGATGGTGTTGCCGTTCTGCGGGTGGAGTCGGCGGCGGTGCGTTTGGCGGCGGTGCGTTCGCCGGCGTCGTCCCCGGTTGCCACCGGCCCGGACGAGTTCACGGCCGGTTTCGACGCGGACGCTGCGGTGTCGGCGACCGAGTACGCCGCCGGCGACGAGATGTTTCCGATGAGCGAGAGGTACACCGGCCAGAGGACGAGAACCGCGAGGAGGAGCGTCGGGAGCCCCGCCCCGACCAGGGCCGGCCCCCAGAATAACGCTTCGAGGGTGAGCCCCCAGCGCGGAACTTCGAAGACGCTGAGTGCGAGCAGCCAGAGCCCGGTCATTCCGAGCGGAGCACCGAGGAGCCATCGCCCGAGCGCTCCGTCCGGCGTGTACTGTTCGATCCGTGCGTGCCACCTGCGACGCGAGTTCGTGCTCGACCCGGAGCGGCGAGGACCCATGTGATTACGACAGCGACCCGATATAATAATTCCAACTGTTCGCGCGTCGGTGGCGCTGCGCTCGGGTGCAACCTGGCAGCAGTCGGTCGGTCGTCGGTCAACCGTCGATCCCGTCGCCCGACCGCGCGACGACACCACGATACCGGCGGTCGTCGACCGGTTCGATCGCGAACTCGAGCGCCCCGTAAAAGGGCCGCACGTCCGCATCGAATCGCGCCGTCAACCGCCCTTGGCGCTCGAGTGCACGGCTCACGAGTTCTCGCCCGATGCCCCGGTTTCGGTGGCGGTTGCGGACGGCGACGGCCGAGATGTGGGCCCCGCGTTCGTCCGTGTGTGGGTCGAGAACGATCACGCCGAGGATGCGTTCCCGCTCGCTCGTCTCGGCCGTCTCAGTGAACTCGTCGGTCACGCCGCGCTGGTCGCCCGCGACGAGCACGTCTTCGTTGCCGATGCGGGCTTCGATATCGCCGAGATCGAGCATGGCGGCGTCGATGATCCGGCGGACATCGAGTTCGTCGTCGGGGTCGGCGGTGCGAACGTGGACGCGCATTCGACGGGACTTCGGTTCGCGTCGATCAACAGCGCGTCGCTTTCGAATCGGTTCGATCGCTCGTGCGGGCTCGCGCGCATGATTGTAGTAATCGTTAAGGATGGTGGTGTGGTAAAACACACCAATGTGGATCGCAGGGACGGCCGCCTTCGACCGATCCGTGCTCGCGGCGCGGGCGGCTTGCGGACGAGCGAGGGAGCGACCGGTTCATCCCGCAGTGGGAAGTGAGTGCCAATGAGTCTGATCGCGATACTCGATATCGCACATCCGAATCTTGCGCTGACGCCGACGATCAACGAGTGCCCCGAGGTGTCCATTCAGGTCGTCTCTCACTCGACGACGGACCCTGAAACCGGACTCTTCTTTTTCCTCGTCGAAGGCGCGGACGAGGCGTTCGAGTCGGCTCTCGAGGGCGATCACACGGTCACGGACTGGACGCTTATCGACGACTTTGGTTCGACGCGTGTCTACCGACTGGAACACGCCGAGGGAACGAAACTCATTTCGCCGAAAACCGCCGGGATCGGCGGACTCATGCTCAACGCAGAAAGCAACGATCGCGGCTGGACCGTTCGACTGCACCTGCCGGATCGGGAGGCGCTCGCAACGCTGTGGGAGTTCTGCGAGGCCGAGGACATTTCCGTCGAACTGCATCGCGTCTTCCGCCAGGACGAGTGGGTCGACGGACCGGCGACCGACGTAACCGACGAACAGCAGGCTGCCCTGGTGAACGCCTACGAGGAGGGATACTTCGAGGAACCCCGCGAAACGTCGCTCGAAGAACTCGCGACGCGCCTCGACATCTCGCCGACGGCGGTCGGCGGCCGCATTCGGCGCGGCATGGGCAAACTCGTCGAGGCAACGTTGTACGAGGAACGGTGATCGCACTGGGACAGAGACGAGAGAACCGAACGCACCGTCGCGACGACACAGTGCACTCGGACGGTGCCGCTCAAAAGGCCGCGAGGTGATCGTCGCGGGGCTCGTAGAGCGCTCCGGTCATCCGAACGTCGGCGATCTCCTCGAGGGTTTCACCGACGGTGAATCCCCGTTCGCTCATCGCTGCGACGACGATACCGATCGGCACCCCGGCGGTACCGCTCTCGGTACTATCGTGCTTGTCGACACCGTACCGGGCGTCGAGACCGTCGACGACCGCTGCGACGTCGTCCGCAGCGTCGAGTGCAGCGCCGAACTCGAGATCGGCGCGGGTGACGACGATATCGTGTCCCGTGTGCCCGTGGTGTCGCCGATAGAACGCGACGAGTTCGGTGGCCGACTCGCTGGATCGTTCGATCTCACAGTCGGGACAGGTGGCGACGAACGGTGCGGGCTGCGAGTGGTGGGTGTGATGGGTGTGGTTGGGCATACGTAGTTGCGGAGAGGGATATCGGGCACCTAGGCCTCGTACGCCGTCTGAGCGAGGCGGTGGAGCTTGTGTACCGTGTGTTCGTTCGGGCCGAGCTGGGCCTGTGCGATCGCGCCGGATGTGAGACCGCGCTGCTGTCGTTCGACCAGCTCGAAGTCCTCCTCCTGGAGTTGTCTGCTCGTTCGGATGAACTGCTCTTCTTCGTCGGTCAGCTCGGGGTCCTTGAAGTAGTAGTCCGCGACGAGCTGGAACCGCTCCTCGTCGATCGGGTCGATGATGTACGTTCCGTAGCCGTCGGCGGTGCCGTACATGTTGACCGTGAAGTTGGGCCAGAAGTAGTGGAACTGCGCTTCGTGTTCGTCGTGAATGCGCATCTCGTCGTCGACGTCCTCCCTGTGCTTGTAGTGGAGCACCCAGTGGTAGTCGTTGACCTCGAGTTCGGAGTCGAGGAGTTCGAGGTCCGTGACCCAGTCCTGGTGGTTCGCCTGGCAGTGGTCGCATTCGGAGTAGTTGCCGCCGAAGACCTTCCAGTTGCACTCGACTTCCGAGACGATTCGCTGGGCGAGTTCGTACTCCGCCAGGGGGAGCGATTCGAGTTCGGATTTCAGTTTGCCGGCCTGTTCGGCGAGCGACATCGGGTCGTCGGCGAAGTTGACGAAGACGAACGGGCCGATACGGTCGCTGTGGACCTCCATGAGGGAGTTTTCCTCGGCGTCCAGGTCGGGAACGTCCTCGTCGTCGAGGTCGGGGTTTAGCCGCGCCTCCTCGAAACTCCGCGGGGTGCTCGCGAGGTCGCCGTCGAGGTCGTAAGTCCAGAGGTGGTACGGACACTGGATCCGTCGTGCGTTGTCCGGATCGGTCATCGGGGTCTCCTCGACGATCGCAGATCCGCGGTGGGCGCAGACGTTGTAGAACGCCTGTATGTCGCCGTCGTGGTTCCGGAGGACGATAATCTCCCGGTCGCCGATGGTGCGGGTGAAGTAGTCTCCCGCCTCCGGAATGCAGTTCGCGTGGCCGGCGTACACCCAGTACCGCCCGAACACTTTCTCTTTCTCCATCTCGTGGACGGCGGGGTCGGTGAAGTACCGCGCCGGGAGCGCGTTCGTTTCGTCGGTGATGTCGGCGCTCACTTGCTCTACCTCGTCGAGACCGTTGTTCCACCGCGTCATACTATATGGTATGCCAAGGCGTACCGTTCAATAAGGGTTGATCGCAGGTAGTTCGGACGTATAAGTGGCGGGGGGATTCGGCCTCGATCCCATCGAGAACGGCTGCACCGTGGACCGTTTATTTCCGCTCTCTCGCCGTCTCGAAGGCATGATACGTCCGTTTCCGGGCCGGATACACAGCGCGAAGTCGCCCGCCGTTGCGCCAAAAAGGGATGGCGTGAGACAGACCAACTACCAAGGTGCCAGTCCTCGAACCGACCGAGAGTATGCACTCACCAGACGACCGGTACGACGTCGTGGTCGTCGGCGTCGGCGGCATGGGCAGCGCGACGACCGCTCACCTCGCCGAGCGCGGACTCGACGTGCTGGGACTCGAGCGATACGATATCCCGCACACGATGGGGTCATCACACGGTATCACGCGGATCATCCGCCGGGCCTACTACGAACACCCGTCGTACATTCCGCTCATCGAGCGGGCGTACGACCTCTGGGATGAACTCGCGGCCGAGACCGATCGCGAGATCATCCGCCGGACGGGATCGATCGACGCCGGTCCCGAGGACACCGTCGTCTTCGAGGGCTCGCTGCGCTCCTGCGAGCAACACGATATTCCACACGAGGTCCTGACGAGCGAGGAGGTTACCGAGCGCTTTCCCGGCTATCGGCTTCCGGAGGGGTACAAGGCATTGTACCAGCCCGACGGCGGGTTCGTCGTCCCCGAACAGTCGATCATCGGGCACGTCGAGACCGCACAAGCCGCCGGGGCGGACGTCCGCGCCCGCGAACGAGTTCACGACTGGGAGCCGACGCCGGCAGGCGGCGTGCGCGTCGAGACCGACCGCGGCACCTACGACGCGTCGGCGCTGGTCCTCGCTGCCGGCGCGTGGAACTACAAGTTCGCAGACGAACTCGACGGACTCGCCGTTCCCGAACGCCAGGTCCTCGGCTGGTTCCAGCCCGAGCGGCCATCGACGTTCGAACCCGATAATTTCCCGGTCTGGAACCTGCAGATCCCCGAAGGCCGCTTCTACGGGCTGCCGATCTACGACGTTCCGGGATTCAAGATCGGCAAGTACCACCACCGCGACGAACGGGTCGATCCGGACGCCTACGAGACGGACCCTGACCGGGACGACGAGCGCTTGCTCCGGGAGGTCGTGGCGAACTACTTCCCCGAGGCCGGCGGTCCGACGATGCGACTCGCCACCTGTATGTTTACGAACTCGCCGGACGAACACTTCATTCTCGATACCCTTCCCGACCATCCGCAGGTGGCCGTCGGTGCGGGCTTTTCGGGCCACGGATTCAAGTTCGCCAGCGTGATCGGCGAGATTCTCGCCGACCTCGCCGTCGACGGCGAGACCGACCATCCGATCGATATGTTCCGACTCGACCGGTTCGACGACGGGCCGGGATAGTTCCGAGAACGGCGCTCACCGACCCGCTACTTGCTCCCCTGATCGTCCAGAATGCGCTCTTCGGGCGTCGGCCGCCCCGGGTGGATGCCGTACCTCGCGAACCAGTAGAGCACCGTCACCGCGACCGCACACAGGATAGCGGCCCCGGCGATTCCCTCGAGCGCGGTCGTTGCAAGGGGTCCGGAGAACGCCTCGCCGACCGCTTCGGCCTGCTCGTTCGAGGGTGCCGTCGCGAGCCCGTACGGGAGAAAGGCGGCGAACGCGAGTACCCACCACCGTCTCGCGGCGAGTCGAAGGGAGTCGACGGACCTGCCGCGAACGGATCTGGCCACGCCGAAGAGACCGGCGGCGATCAGGAGCACTGCGGGCACCGTTCGGACGGAGGCGGGAAAGCCGGTATTAATCGTCACGCCGATCGCGACGATTCCAGCCGAAACCGCCGGGAGTAGCGTCGACGATGCGGGGAGGGTGGGGCGCATACTGCCCGCCGATTACAGCGGATCGTACAAAGGTTTCGCGAACTTCGAACCGTCGCTTACCGTGAAGAAACAGTTCGCTGACGCCCGTCGGCGCACAACAAAGAACGTATTACCCGTGCGGACAAGGCGAACGTGAAACCGGGTGCGGCAGGGTTCCGAACGAAACCGCTACCGGGCGATCGAACGCCGGGTGCCGCACACCGACCACGGATAGATGAAGCTGCTACGACACCTCTGGAAACGCCGCGTTACGGGTCGCCCCGACCAATACCAGGCGTACGTCGCTTTCCCGTCGCGGGCGGATCGGCCGGTCGGCGATATCCACGACCGAATCGACGAACTGGAGCACGCCTTCGAGGGCCGACTCGACATCTACGCTCGGTCGCAGGGCATCGCGGTCGCCACGGACCGCGTCTCCGCCGAGACGTTCGACGTGGACGCGTTCGAGGCGATCCTCGAGCGAATCGAGGACGCCTATGCCGGGACACACCGGCTCGCACAGCTCGAGAAGTGGCGATCGATCGACGGCCGTCTCGTCACGTCCTACGTCGTCGTGCCCGTCAAGCCGCTCTTTCCGCGCACCAAGGCCAAAGCCAAGGCCGACCGGACGACGGAGAACGTGGCTCCGCCGACCGACTGAGGCGACTGCGGCGACTCAGTCGTCTTCCGCGCCCCGTCCGGGGCCCGGCTCGGTTCCTGGTTCTCGGTCGCTACCGCGTGACTCGCTGCCGCGGGGACGCTCGCTACTGGTATCGCTCTCGGTCGGCGTGACCGAACTCGTCCGTCCCATCCAGCGGTCGATGTTTTCAGCGACGTAGTCCTTACCGCCCCAGCCGAACGCGACGCCGGCACCGATGGCCACGGCGGCCGCCAGTCCCCACGCGAGCGCTCGAGCGAAGACGTACAGGATGCCGACATCGATCCCCATCGTGTCGAGACCGATGACGATCGCCGTAAAGTAGAGGAACATGCGAGCGCCGTTCGCGAACCAGCTCGCGTACGCCGTCTCCGCTGCCGCTCGCGTTCGTTCGATGACGTCGCCGATGAAGTCGGCGACCACGAACCCGAAGACGATGACGAGCAGGCCCGCGATGAATGCCGGCAAGTACGAGACCGCCGTCGCGATCCACTCCGAGAGGGTCGGGATCGCGAGCGCGTTCGCGGCCGCGAGGATGGCAAGCGCGTAGACGAACCACTTTCCAAGCTTGCCGAATGCCCTGGAGACGGCCCGTTCAGTCCCCCCGAGTATTCGCCCGAGCGGCGTCTCGAGGACCATCCGGTCGAGTTCAATGCCGTCGGCGATTCGTCGGACGACCCGTGCGGCGAAACGACCGACGACCCAGCCGATGAGGAGGATGACCAGCGCGCCGATCAGTCGGGGGAGGAACACGACCAGTTCCGCGACCGGATCCTGCAACCACTCCGGTACCTGTACCTGTTGGGCGGGTTGGAGTTGTACCATACGTGTCGCGCTTGCGCTCCGCCACTCTTTGTAATTATCCAACTATTCGAGAGTCTGTAAAAATCCGTTCACTAGCACGACCGATACGACGGGTGAAGCATCTGTTACGGCGAATTATACGACATATGGATCGTCTCGGAGCGATGCCGAACGGGGCGTTTTGTTGACGCGCGACCGACCACGAGCAGCGCCGAAATCGTGGGACGTGGCGCCGATAACAGTTGGTTGGATCGCGATCGGCACCGACGCTGTCGACGATCGGCTTGCGGTCGGCGTCGTGATCCGACGCCGATTCGGTGGACGTTTCAGTTTTCGCTCAGTATCCGGATCCGAATACGATTCGGAACGCGACTCGATGAGGCGTTCCGTTCTCGGTCCTCCTCGAGCGACGGCGACTCGCCGGCTCGCGTCGGCGCGAGTTCGTTTGCTCTCGCGGGCGTCTCTACGATCGGGTACGGGAACTCGTCTGTCGGCTCCGAGTGGTGTGACGGTCGGCTTCCGAATGCAGCGCGAGATCACCGCGATGCCGTAAGCGTCGGTAATACGGTATTACCATCACCGCTCCGAATGAATCTTCACAGAGCGGAACGCGGCACCAGCGCGACCGGTACCAGTGAGACCAGTGCAACCGAAACGGATCCGTCTGGGTGCGTGATACGGACTGCTGTAAGTCATTTCCGGCGCAACCGCAGGACGGGCGCGGTTGCGCCGGTAAATAGTTACAGTAGACCGTATGAGTCGGAGCGACCGGCGGTTCGTGTAGCATCCTTCGATGGACGACGGTGCTGTGGAATCCGCCAGCACGAATAGCCGCGACGCCCGCGCCGTTCGGTTCGTTTCGCCGCTGAAATCGTCGCGCTCACCCGACGGCAGTTATACGCCCCAGATTATCCACCCGGGTAGCTATAGTCGATCGCATGGCACGTTCCATGTCATATGAGTACAGGGAACACGATACCCGACAGCGCGGGAACCGTCGTCGTCGGTGCCGGCTGCGTGGGCTGTAGTGCCGCCTACCATCTCACCGAACTCGGACGCGAGGACGTCGTCGTGCTCGATCAGGGACCGCTGTTCGAGACCGGCGGTTCCACGTCACACGCGCCAGGACTGGTGTTCCAGACCGGCGGCTGCAAGCTGATGACGCGGATGGCGTCGTACACGCGCGAGCTGTACGAGGCGCTCGACGGATTTCGAACGTGCGGCGGCATCGAGGTCGCAGCCACCGAGGACCGCTGGGACTACCTGCAACGAAAGCGAGAACGGGGGCAGTCGTACGGCGTCGAGGGCGGCGAACTCCTTTCGCCCGCCGAGGTCGCCGAACGGATCCCGCAGATCGACGCGGATACCATCCACGGCGGCTACTACGTCCCGACGGACGGCAAAGCGCACGCCGTCGACGCCTCCGCCGCGATGGCCGAGCGCGCCCGGGCTGCCGGTGCCGAGTTCTACGGCCAGACGACGGTAACCGACCTCGAAACGGCCGGCGGCGAGATTCAGACGGTCGTCACCGATCGCGGGCGCATCGCGGCCGACGAGGTGCTCGTCGCGACGAACATCTGGGGGCCGCTGTTCGGCGACATGGTCGACGTGGATATCCCGCTGGTCCCCTGCGCCCACCAGTACCTCGTCTCCGACGAACTCGCTGCACTCGCGGGCGCGGACAGGGAAATCGAACAACCGCTGCTTCGCCACCAGGACCAGTCGCTGTACTTCCGCCAGCACGGCGAGCGCTACGGCATCGGTTCGTACAACCACGAATCCTTGCTCGTCGACCCTGCCGACATCTACGGCCCCGAGAAACTCGCGGATCTCGGCCTCGAGTACCCGTCCTTGCGCGAGTTCACCGCGGAGCACTTCGTCGAGAACACGCATCCTGACCATGACCAGTCGGCCGCCGATGCGGCGGCCGAACTCGTACCGTCCCTACGGGACGCCGAGTTCGAGTCGGCGATCAACGGGATGTTCTGCTTTACGCCCGACGGGATGCCGATCCTGGGGCCCACCGAGGATATCGACGGGCTCTGGTGGGCGCTCGCCATCTGGGTGACACAGTCCGGGGGTGCCGGGAACATCGTGGCCCACTGGATGGAAGACGGCGTCCCGCGGCTCGACGGCGAGCGCGTCGATGCGACGCCCGCACACATCTCTCGCTTCCAGCCCCACGCCGGCTCGCGAGAGTACACCCGAGGCCGCGGCGCACAGCAATATCGGGAGGTCTACCAGCTGATCCATCCGCGCGAACAGCCGGCGGACCAGCGGGAACTCCGCCGGAGTCCGTTCTACGAGCGCCAGGCTGAACTCGGTGCACAGTTCTACGATTCGGGCGGCTGGGAGGTGCCGCAGTGGTACGAGTCCAACGAGGCCCTGCTGGAGGAGTACGATGTTCCGGACAGGCCGGACTGGCTCGACCGCGGCTGGTCGAAGGCCCAGGGCGTCGAGCACCAGGCGGTCCGCGACCGCGTCGCGATGGTCGATATGACCACGTTCACCGGGATCGAGGTGACGGGGGAGGGTGCCTGCGAGTTCCTCCAGGGACTGCTGACCAACGATGTCGATGTCTCTCCGGGCCGGATGCGCTACACCGCGATGTGCAACAGGGACGGCGGCGTCCTCGCGGATCTGACGGTCAGTCGGCTGGCGGACGATCGCTACATGGTGTTTACGGGCGGCGGGAACTCGGCGACGCTGCACTCGCGGTGGATCCGCGAGCACGCACCCGACGACGGTTCCGTCTCGGTGACCGCGCACGACTCGAGTCGGTGTGGGGTCGGCGTCTTCGGGCCCGACGCGCGGAACGTGTTGGCTCCGCTGGTCGAGGCGGATCTCTCGAACGACGCGTTCCCGTTCTATACGGCGCGCGAGACGTACTTCGAGAGTCTGCCAGTGACCATGCTTCGACTCTCCTATGCGGGCGAGTTGGGCTGGGAGATTTACGCGCCGATGGAGTACGGCGCGCGGCTGTGGGAGCGGATCGAAGACGCCGGCGAGGCGTACGACATCGTTCCGATGGGGTGGGCGGCCCTCGATTCGGCGAGCATGGAGAAGGGGTTCCGGCTGTGGGGAACCGACCTGACGCCCGAGTTCAACCCCTACGAGGCGGGCATCGGCTTCGCCGTCGATCTCGAGACGGATTTCGTCGGAAAGGAGGCGCTGCTCGAGTCGCGCGACGCGGGAATCGACCGGAAAATCGCGCCGATTACGCTCGATGAACCGGGCGAACTCGTCGACGCCGGCCATCCGGTGTTCGATCCCGACGGCGGCGACGTGCTCGGGGATGTCGTCCGGGCCGACTACGGCTACACGATCGACGCGGGGATCGCCTACGCCGTCCTGCCGGCTGCCGCGGCCGAGGCGGGCCGCGAGGTCGAGATCGGGTACGAGAACGAGCGCCATCCCGCGACGGTACGAGACGAACCATTATTCGACCCCGACCGAAAGAAACTGTTGCGCTGATACGATGACTCACGATTTCGAATCCGTCACCGTCGACGATATCGAGGCCGCCCGCGACCGACTCGACGACGACTCGGTCGTCAAACACACGCCGGTCGAGCGAAGCACGTCCCTCGACGAGCTAACCGGTGCCGAGGTCTTCCTCAAGATGGAGCACCTGCAGTGGACGGGCTCGTTCAAGACCCGCGGCGCGTACAACAAGATCGCCCAGTTCGTCGCTGACGGTGAGTCGGCGTCGGGAACGGGGGTAGAAACGGCAACGGCAACGGAGACGGAAACAGAAACGGAGACGGAAACGAAAACGAAAACGAAGACGGACCGAGTCGTCGCCGCGAGCGCCGGCAATCACGCGCAAGGCGTCGCCCTCGCCGCGACGAAACTGGGCGTCGACTCGACCATCGTCATGCCGCGAACCGCCCCCCAGGCCAAGGTCGACGCGACGCGGGGCTACGGGGCGACCGTCGAACTCGTCGGCACCGACTTCCAGGACGCGATGGCTCACGCTCGGGACCTCGTCGACGAGACCGACGCCGAGTTCGTCCACGCCTACGACGACCCCGCGATCGTCGCCGGGCAGGGAACGCTCGGACTCGAGATGTACGAGGACGTTCCGTCCGTGGACACGATCGTCGTCCCGATCGGCGGCGGGGGACTCATCTCGGGGATTGCGACCGCCTTCTCGGAACTGTCGCCGGAGACGCGCGTCGTCGGCGTGCAGGCGACGGGTGCTGCCACCGTTCCTGACAGCCTGCAAAAGGGGGCCCCGATCGCGCTCGAGTCGGTCGACACCATCGCCGATGGTATCGCCACCGGCGGCGTGTCGGACCTGACGCTCTCGCTCATCGAGGACCACGTCGACGAGGTCGTAACGGTCACGGACGGCGAAATCGCTCGCGCGATCTTGCTGTTGTTAGAGCGAGCGAAACAGGTCGTCGAAGGCGCTGGCGCGGCCGCGGTCGCTGCGATCATCAGCGATGAACTCGACGTCGAAGGCGAGACGGTCGTGGCGCTGCTCGGCGGCGGCAATCTCGACATGACGATGCTCCAGACGGTCCTCGTCCACGCGCTGAGCGATCGCGAACAACTGCTTCGATTGCGCGTTCGTATCGACGACCGGTCCGGCAAGATGGAGGAAATCTCGGGACTCATCGCCGATCACAACGCCAACATCCAGACCGTCCGCCACGATCGATCCGCACCCGAACTCGACGTCGGCGAGGCCCACCTCGACTTCCAGGTCGAGACCAGCGGCGCAGGGCAAGCACGAGCGATCATCCGCTCGATCCGCGATCACGGCTACGAAGTTACGCACGTCAACGCCTGACGATCCTCTTTTTCGACCAGTTAAAAGCCCCACCGTTGATTAAGATGAACACTGATAGCCCCATTTGCCAATTATTGCCATGACTGTCCGTCACATGATGGGGCGAAGCACGGAGACTGCGTCGCTCGATCGACGGTCGACCGATCGAGAGCACGGAGACAGGCGGACACGGCGTGATACGGTGACAACCCATGAACGACTCAGGCTCACAGCATCCACTATCCAGGTTCCGTGATGAACTCGATTCCGTCGTCTTCGGCGTCGGATTCGTCGTTGCGGCCATCGCAGTGCTCGCGTTCATCCTCAGACCGGACCGGGCGTCGGAGTACATGAACGACGCGAACGAGTTCCTCTGGACGGCGCTTGGCTGGTGGTACTTGATCGCGATGTTCATCCTCGTCGCGTTCGTCGCGTTCCTCATCTTCGGCCCCTGGGGAAACATTACGCTCGGCGACGACGACGAAGAACCGGAGTTCTCGTTTCTCGCGTACTTCGCGATGCTGTACTCGGCGGGGATCGCCGCCGGGATCGTGTTCTGGGGGCCGGCCGAGGCGATCTTCCACTACGATACCGTTTCGCCGTTAATCGGTGCCGAATCGCAATCGTCCGCGGCCGCCGTCGGTGCCGTCCAGTACACCTTCTTCCACTGGGGTATCTCCGCGTGGACGGCCTACGTGGTTATGGCGCTCCCGATCGCGTACTACGCGTACTGCTACGATGCCCCGTTGCGCATCTCGACGGTGATCGCTCCGTGGGTCGGACTCGACAACCTCGACGGTCCGCTCGCAAAAGTCATCGATATCCTCGCGGTGTTCGCGACGATCGGCGGCGTCGCGACCACGCTGGGACTCGTCGGGAATCAGTTCCTCGTCGGCGTCGAGTGGATGACGGGGGCGAGCGTCGGCGACGCCGGAACCGTCCTCGTGATTACCGGCCTCACCGTCGCGTTCACGGTCTCGGTCGCACTCGGGGTCCGAAAGGGGATCCGCCGAATTTCGTACTTCAATATGGCGCTGTTCGCCCTGTTGACCGTCATCACGTTCGTTCTCGGCCCGACGACGTACATCATGTCAGTCGGCACCGAGGCGCTCGGGGCGTACATCAACCAGTTCGTTACGATGAGCTTCTACACCGGCTCCGCGGAGACTGCCGGCGGCGCGATCGCCGGCTGGGTCGGCGACTGGACGATCTTCTACTGGGCGTGGTGGTTCTCCTGGATGCCGTTCGTCGGCCTGTTCATCGCGCGGATTTCGCGCGGCCGGACGGTTCGACAGGTCGCCGTCACCGGCGTCGTCGCCTCGACCGGCGTCACGATCCCATGGTTCGCCACCATGGGTGCCACGGGAATCTTCATGCAACAGACCGGGCGGGCCGACATCCTCTCCGTCATCGGTGAACTCGGCGAGGCCGGCTCGGGCTACCCGCTGTTCGAAGCCCTGCCGCTCGGCGGCCTGTTGACGGTCCTGTTCCTCGTGCTCGTGACGACGTTCCTCGTCACGTCGGCCGATTCGTCGACGTTGGCGCTGGGGATGCTCACCACCGGCGGTGCCGAACGCCCGTCGACGATCAACCGCGTCATCTGGGGCGTCCTCATCGGCGCGCTCGCGTCGCTGCTGATGGTCACCGGCGGCGTCGACGCGCTGCAGGCGGCCGCGATCATCACCGGCGGGCCGTTCTCGATCATCGCCCTCCTCGCCGTTGCGTCGATGGCGTACTCGTTCGGCACCGAACGCGCGTTGTTCCTCCGCGAGGAAGACAGCGTGGAGATGCCCGGCTCCAGCGACGTCGTCAGCAGCGGCGCCCAAGACGACGACTGATCGGCTCCGACCTTCGGACACGCGGTTCCCGCAGCCGACTCACGCCCGACTCCGCAACTCCTTCTCACACGCGACTCGCAATCGCAACCGACTCTGTGACTCTGTGACGCTCCGCACTCGAACTCGAGTTCACTCGCGCGACTCGCACCCGCGCGACTCGCACTCGCCGCCGAGTGCAGCCGATCGACCCACACCGCCGGATCGATCGGGCGCTCGGTCACTCCTTCGGGCTGATCTTCCCCGCAAACGTCTGGAACGCGATTTCGTCGTCGGGAATGTGGAACGTATCGGTCGCGAACTCGTAGTCGTTTTCCGGCGTCTCGGCCGTCCACGTGATGTAGCCGAACTCGTCTTCGACGAGTTGTTCGTCCATCGTTATCGATGCGTCCGGCGCATCGAACTCGTCGAATAATGTCTCGAACAGTCCCTCGATCTCCGCGAGTCCCCGAAACGTCCCCATGTTCGTGACGACGGTCGATTCGTCGGTGTAGTCCTCCATGACGGCGTCGAGATCCTGGCTCTCGAACGCTTCGAGGTGGTGGTTCAGTACGTCTTCGGTCGTAGTCATGAAATGCAGACCCCGCCGCATCCGTTCGACGGGATTGGTACTGATTCAACACGATCCATCATAACGGTTCTGTCGGGTTGCGGGAAAACGCGGCTGAACGGCAACTGGACGGTGAGTTGCCGCTAACACCAATGCCGCGACGGCGCTCTCTCGCAGAACGAGTTCGGTTCGGCGGCCGCGGTAGACGGACTGCTGGCAGTCAGTGTCGGTGCACCCGCGACCCGTCTACGGGTTGTGCGGTTGTACGGTTGCGCCGGGAAATCGGGACGGTAATCCGTATCAGTCGTAAATCGGGTGCGTCTCGCAGAGCCGTTGTACGTCCTCGCGAACGCGGTTTCGAACGTCCTCGTCGTCGGGCTCGTCGAGGATGTCGACGATGTGGTGCGCGACCGTTTCGAGTTCGTCCGCGCCGAATCCGCGCGTCGTCAGCGCGGGCGTCCCGATCCGGATCCCGCTGGTGACGAACGGTGACCGCGTCTCACCCGGCACGGTGTTCTTGTTGACGACGATGTCGACGGCGGCGAGGGCGTCCTCGGCGTCGTCGCCGGTGAGATCGGGGTGTGAGTCCCGCAGATCGACGAGCACGAGGTGCTTGTCCGTGCCGCCGGAGACGAGCGACAGGCCGCGATCACGGAGGACATCCGCGAGAACGGTCGCGTTCGCGACGGTCTGTTCCGCGTACGCCTCGAACGCCGGCGTCGTCGCCTCCGTGAAGCCGATGGCCTTGCCGGCGACGTTGTGCATGAGCGGCCCGCCTTGGCTGCCGGGAAAGACCGCGCTGTCCACGTCGTCGGCGTACGCCGCGTCGCACATGATGATCCCGCCCCGGCCGGCCCGGATCGTTTTGTGCGTGCTGCCGGTGACGAACGTCGCGTGATCGACGGGACTCGAGTGCACGCCGGCCGCGACGAGCCCCGTGATGTGCGCGATATCGGCGAGCTGGTGGGCACCGACCTCGTCAGCGATTTCGCCGACGCGCTCCCAGTCGAACTCGCGGGGGTACGCCGAGGATCCGCTGACGATTAGCTCGGGATCGACGTCGTGGGCCAGCGCGGCGAGTTCGTCGTAGTCGATGTATCCGGTTTCGGGGTCGACCTCGTACTGGGAGACATCGTAGAGTTGGCCGGAGAAATTGACGTGGTGGCCGTGACTGAGGTGCCCGCCGTGGGTGAGGTCGAGCGAGAGGATCGTCTCGCCCGGCTCGAGGGCCGCGAAATAAACGCCCATGTTCGCCTGCGTGCCCGAGTGGGGCTGGACGTTGACGTGATCCGCACCCCACAGGTCGGTCGCCCGTTCGACGGCCAGTCGCTCGACCTCGTCGACGAACTCGCAGCCGCCGTAGTAGCGCGCGCCGGGGTAGCCCTCGGCGTACTTGTTCGTCAGCACCGTCCCCTGGGCCGCAAGGACGGCCTCAGAAACGTGGTTCTCGGATGCGATCATCCCGAGCGTCGACTCCTGGCGCTCGCGTTCGTTCGCGACGGCGTCGGCGACCGTCGGCGCAACGTCTCTGATAGGTCTTGACATATCACTGCCATCGATGCTCCGTTCTAAGTAGCTTGATCGCAGGTGATCGACCCGTTGAAAAGGCCCTCCCGAGCCGTAGTATCCGCGCACCCGTGCGATACACGCCGTCCGCGCCACTCGCTCCACCCGACGCCGCCAGCGTCAACCGCCCTTGATCAGCCGCAACACCGTCACGTGCTCGCTCTCGACCGGCTGATCCTCCGGCACCGGCCGCCCGTCGACCAGCACGCTCACCTCGTGCGGGCTGAGGTCGACCTCGCGAAGCAGATCCGCATACGTCGGCTCGGTCGCGACCGACGGCTGCGCTGAACTCGTGGCGTCGCCGTCGCTGCGCTCCTCGTTCAGCGTTGCGAGTTCGATTTCGTGGGTTCCCTCGCCTTTGATATCGACGGTGACGCGCATATACGGGATTATCGAGGGTAGGTCTTGAGCGCGTCGTTCGTGTTTGTCGCGAGTTCGTATTCGCGCGGTATCGGTGTGCAAATCGGGTTACCGTTTGGTTCGGTCAGTGTTAGTTTGGTAATGACTGTCAGGGGACGGTTCGCGTACCGATTGTGTTGATCTCGGCGAGCGTTACATACAGTGTGTAAGCCTATCACGACTGTCTGTGCAGACGAACCGCACGTACGAGCAGACCAACAGCCACCGCGAACCAGATGATTGCCCAGACGTCATTTGGGATTGGGTCCTTGATAGTGTCGGTCAGTATCGCTACAGCGTACACCGGACTTAGCAGTGCAAAGCCGAGTTTCACACTCCACGGCAGTCGGGCATACAGGCTCCCAGAATTGGATTTATTACCCGACATAAATTGCCGTAGATCGTTTCGATATGTACCACTTCGGACTAACCGACTGTTCTGGTAGGTTCGCAGACCTACCGGCTGATTCACCGGTGTCTGGGGTAAAACCAATTCTTGAGCAGAGCTCTATGACGCCCTCATTGATATTCGCATTCAGCGTAGGCACACGACCGACTCATTCGGCCGCCGGTTCGTCGGAATCGAAGCTATCGCGGGTGTCGCGGTCCGTTCGTGTATCCGCCCGCGGCTCTCGGTCCCGTCGCCGTTCTCGCTCGCGGACCGCTCGCCGGTGGCCGAACAGCGCGAGCGCGAGCGCACCGAGTCCCAGCAGCAGGACGATGAAGTTGAGCGGGCCGCCGATCCAGGGGATTTGTGCGATGAGTGCGCCGCCGACGAGGCCGACGACGAGTGCGATCCACCGGTTTCCGATGCCGGCAAGCGAGAGGAGCCACGCTGCCACGGCGAACCAGCCGTAGATGCCGGCGATCCAGACGAGCAGCGCGAAGACGAACGCGCCGACGATCGAGAGCGGAATCCCGATGACCGTGATCGCGAGCGCGACGAGCAGGATCGGAACGCCGATGAGGACGCCGAGGCCCGCCAGTCCCGACCGGGCGGGCGTCTCCGCGACGCGGCCCGCAACGCGATCGGAGAACAGCGGAAAGAGCGCCAGTAATATGGCTCCGAACAACAGGTTCAGCGCGAGGACGTACGCGGACACGAGGAGGGAGCCGATCGGGTCGAACGAGGGAAGGAAGTCGTTGCCCAACGTGGAGTCGTACTCGATAGTCCCGGCGACGGCGTCGGTGTTGCCCTCGAGATCGCCGCCGTAGCGCAGGTCGCCCTCGATCGCGGCCTCGTCGCCGAGGCGGGTCGTTTCGGCCCCGATTTCGGCGTCGCCCTCGATCGTCCCGTCGATCGTCGCCCCGCCGCTGCCGGCCGTCAGGTCGCCACCGATGGTCGCGCCCTCGGCGAGTTCAAAGCCGCCGGCCCCGGCGTCGACATCCCCGTCGACGGTGCCGGTGATCGTGACGCTCCCAGCCCCCGCTTCGAGATCGCCGCCGACGTCGCCCTCGATTCGAACTTCACCCGCAGCGGCGCTCACATCGCCGGTGACGGTCCCTTCGACGATGACGGTGCCGCCGACGGCGGTGAGGCTATCGACGGTCTCGTCCGCTTCGACGGTGATGGTCCCCCCGGTTCGCGTGTCGGTCTGTGCGGCGACCGGTGCCGAAAGCGCGCTACAGCCGACGAGGATGACGAGCACCAGGACGAGGAGCACTGATCCGCGACGCGAACTCGTCCGGGCCGTCTGTTTTGTCACCATGAGTATATCTTTCCCGACGAGTGTGAAAAATCTGTCATTCGTTCAATGGCTAGATACGTCGGTTTCGTACCGGATCGGTCGCAGTGGCGACGACGGTGTCGTTCGGTCGTTTTATCTTCGGGCCACTCCTTGGTCCGGTATGAGCGACGCCGACGCGGACGCCGAGGTCGCCGAGTCGACTCCCGGCAAGACCGAGGTCTGGATCGAGAAGTACCGCCCGGAGCGACTCGACGAGATCAAGGGCCACGAGAATATCGTTCCGCGTCTCGAGCGGTACGTCGAGCAAGACGACCTGCCCCACCTCATGTTTGCGGGGCCGGCCGGCACCGGGAAGTGTGTTACCGGCGAGACACCGGTATTGACGAACAAGGGGATCACCCCGATATCTGCAGTCGTCGGTGCTATTGACGGCTTCGATACACCGGACGATGACCTCGAGATCCTCACGTACAACGACGACGGCTCGTTTGAGTACGCCGCTCCGTCGCACGTCTTCTCCAAAGAAGCGGCTAATCTCATTTCGATCGAGACGCGGGATGGAAACGAGATCACGGTTACGCCCGAACACAAACTCCTCGTCGCTGACGAGACGGGTCTCTCCTGGAAGCAAGCCGAGTCGATCACTGATGGAGAACGAATTGCTCGGCCGCTAGAAACACCCGTCGCCGACGACTCATCACCGTCGCTTGACTGGCTCTCGTCAATGGATGGCAATCGGACGTTCGTCACTGTCTCGAAGCCATTCGCTCAGCGATACGAGATTCCGGTGGAAGAGAACTACGTCGGACAGAAGAAAACGGTAATCGGCTGTCTCCGCCGCGGCTATTCGATCGACGAAATCGTCGCCGAGTCCGATGTCTCTCGTAAAACCGCTCAAAATTACAAACGCGCGGTTTCGGTCGATCTCGACGAACCGTCCACGACCTGTTCACTGACGTATCTTCGATCGCTCGATGTCGAGGAATCGGAACTTCGATCTCATGTCGAATCCGTCAGCTACGTTACGCGGTACAACAGGCGATCCAGCCCGATCACGCCTCCCTGGAAACTCACTCCGGACCTGGCGCGTTTCGTTGGATTCGCGATCAGCGAAGCACGGATCGACAACGGCCGTATCAAGTTCTACAACACCGATGACGACCTCTGTACGTCGTTCGAACGAATTGCACAGGACCTGTTCGATGTCGAGACGGCCCGCGGTGTACAGAAAGGCGTGCCGTACGTCGAACTTCAGACCAAATCGCTCCATCATCTCCTCGAATCCTCCTTCGATGTCTTCGGTGATTCGTCGGCGTCTGCTATCGGTTCAACCCTCGTTCATGCCCCGGAAGACGTCCGAGCAGCGTTCCTGCGGGCTGTTTTCGATTCGGAGGCCTACGTCGCAGATCAGGGAACGATCGAACTGACACAGAAAGACGAGTCGCTGATCACACTCTGTTCGTATCTGCTCGCTTCGTTTGGAATTCAGACGCGACGCGACTGCGCCGAGAAGACCGCGACGAACGGCTCTAAAACGAAGCGCGAATACCACACCCTATACGTCTCGGGTGTGTCGGCGCTCTCGCGTTTCGAGGACGCCGTCGGATTCACTATCGACTACAAGCGCGATCGTCTCGCCGACGCGACGGCCGGCTCTGGGAACCCGAATTACGATACGATGCCTGCACAGGCGGCCGTCGACGACCTCTGTTGCACGCTCGCACTGAAAAAGGAGCCACTGGTGACCGAGAGCCTGCACCCCGACAATCCCGGTCGTGAATCCCACCTCGAGGACATCGACCGCGTTCTCGAGGCGGCGTCAGATCGTCTCGAGGCCGCACAGCAGGCCAAGCAAGAGATAGAGCAGGTTCGATCCGATATTCAGTCGGTGACCGCCGTTCCAACGGCGTGGATCGGTCAGCGGAACGCACTGGGGCCGCTCGAGATGCGGAAAGAGGTCGAGGAGAAAACAGGAATCCGGACGGACCGGCTACTCGAGTACTCCGACGGACGACGGTCGCCAACCGCAAGTCGCACAGGAGAGTTGCTTGCCGCGGTAGAGTCGCACACTGAAACGCCGGATATCGCCTCCGTACAGCAATCGCTCCGGACCGTGATCGATGCACTCGGCGTTTCGGACAATCGTATCGCCGAGGGGACGGAGTTGCTCGGAAGAGACGTCCGACAACTCGTCGAGAACGATGACCACGATCTTGCGTCCCTCCCACGATTCGAGACCGTCGCTGATCGAGTTCACGACATCGCCGACGAGATGTGTTCGATGGACACCGTCGAACGACTGGTCGCGCTCGATCGGTTCTCCCGCGGCACGCTCTACTTCGACCGCGTGTCGACTGTAGAGCAAGTGGAGGACGAGCAGCGGGTCTACGACCTTACGGTACCCGGAACCCGAAACTACGTCGCGGGGGACATACCAACGGTTATGCACAACACAACGGCAGCGCAAGCCATCGCTCGCGAGGTCTACGACGACGACTGGCGCGAGAACTTCCTCGAGCTCAACGCCTCCGACCAGCGCGGGATCGACGTCGTCCGCGACCGGATCAAGGACTTCGCGCGCGCCTCCTTCGGCGGCTACGACCACCGCATCATCTTCTTAGACGAGGCCGACGCGCTCACCTCCGACGCCCAGTCGGCCCTGCGCCGGACGATGGAGCAGTTCTCGAACAACACCCGCTTTATCCTCTCGTGTAACTACTCGAGCCAGATCATCGACCCGATTCAGTCCCGCTGCGCCGTCTTCCGCTTTACCGAACTCACCGAGGACGCCATCGAGGCGCAGGTCCGCGAAATTGCCGAGACAGAGGGGATCGAGGTCACCGACGACGGCGTCGACGCGCTCGTCTACGCAGCCGACGGCGACATGCGCAAGGCGATCAACGCCCTGCAGGCCGCGGCCGTGATGGGCGAAACGGTCGATGAAGAGACCGTCTTTGCGATCACCGCCACGGCTCGGCCCGAAGAGGTCGAGGAGATGGTCGACCACGCCATCGCCGGCGATTTCACCGCCGCCCGCGCGACGCTCGAGGACCTCTTGACCGACCGCGGGCTCGCGGGCGGCGACGTTATCGACCAGCTTCACCGGTCGGCCTGGACGTTCGACATCCCCGAACGGGCGACGGTGCGACTGCTCGAACGACTCGGCGAGGTCGACTTCCGGATCACCGAGGGCGCGAACGAGCGTCTGCAGCTCGAAGCGATGCTCGCATCCCTGGCACTCGAAGACGAGTAGCGACGAGTTCACGCGGGCCGTCGTCCCTAGAGATCGACCGAATCGACGCCCCGAAACGCGAACGCCGTCCGAGCCTCATCTGCAGCGATTCCGACATCCCAGCCGTGCGCATCGGCGATCTGTTCGACGAGTTCACGTGCGCCGTCGGTGTCGGGGCGGGCGGGATAGTCGGGGTGGTCGGGGTCGGTTGCGCTTGCTGTCGTTGTCGTTGTCGATGTCGATCGGTGCGCGGTCCCATCGCTGTCGGCGGCTGTCGCGCCCTCTTTGCCCGGGTCCTCGGGAGCGCGATCGAACCGCGGATCGTCGGCTGCCGGCCCGTCGCGTGCCACGTAGAAGCCGTCCTCGGTCGCCCCGACGGTGATCGTCACCGACGGTGGGACGGTACCCGTCCCGTTTTCGCTATCGTTCCCGGTGACGAGCCGCAGGACCGACTCGAACAGGTCGTGCAACCGCACTCTGTCGGCTTCGAGCATCAGGGTCGATTCGACCACGAGTTCGGCGTCGCCGGTGTCGACGGTGAGCCAGGCGCGCCGTGCGACGTCGTGGATCGCGACCGGTTCGGTCTCGGCGAGGATCTCGTCGGTAGTGGCGAGTTCGTACAGCGATTCGACGTGGTCGGTCAGTTGCAGGTGTGCGTCGTCGATCACCTCGAAGTGGTCGCCGTCGCCGGTTTTCTCGACGAGTTCGAGGTAGCCGCGGGCGACGTTAAGCGGCGTCTGGACCTCGTCTTCGAGCAGGGTTGCGATGGCGTCGAGGCGTCGGGTAGCGGCCGTGAGCGCCCGCTGCGTGCGGGTCCGGTCGGTGATGTCGGTGAAGTAGAGAATGCCGGTCGGGTGGTCGGTGGGTGCGCTATCGGGCGCGGATTCGGTTCCCGATCCGGGTTCGATCTCGTCGTCTCCACCGTCCCGTCGGTCCCGCGCCGCCCGTTCGAGCGGCACGACCGTCACGCTGAACTCGCGGATGCCGTCGGTCGTTTCGCGGCGACACTCGAGTTCGCGTCGGCCGCCCGCGCGGAGCGCCTCGGTGAGTTCGGTTTCGCGGTCGCGAACTCCCGAGGGAACGGTGTAGTCGCTGACCGGCTGGCCGAGAACGGTGGCTCGCTCCTCGCCGAACGTCGTCTCGAAGGCGGTGTTGACGTCCGTAATGGTCGCTTCGGGAGCCTGATTCGGCTCGGAATCCGGCGTATCTGGGATTGACTCCGGACGTGCGTCTCGAGCAGCGTCTGCGTTTGAGCGGGGGCCATCGATCTCGTACCGCAGCATCGGCAGCGGCGCGCTCGAAAACGCCGCTCGGAAGCGATCGCGCTCGGCTGCAAGGTGTTCGGCGGCCTGCCCGATCACCGCTTGCTCGTCGGCGAGTCGGTTTCGCTCGCTCGTGCGGGCGTCGAGTTCGTTCCGTAACCGATCCCGTTCGGCGGTGAGGCGCGTCTCGGCACGGTTCCGTTCGAGAACGGCGCTCGCGACCGCACAGAGCGACTCGAGGAGCGCCACGTCGGCGTCGTCGAACGCCTCCGGGGTGTCGGCGGCAATCTGCAAGACGCCGAGATCGGCGATGGGGACGCTACACAGCGATCGTGCGTCCGACCACGGCGACTCGAGTTCAGTTCGCCCTTCGAGGTCCGGGAGCCGGAGCGACTCGCCCGCGCGGAACGCCTCCCCGAGCGGGCCGCCGGTCGACACCGGTTCGATCGCCGTTGCATCGACGCCCGCTGCCGTCGTCTGCGGCACGAGTTCGCCGAAGTTGACGGTCGCGATCCAGCACCGGTCGGTGTCTATCGCCTCGACGGTGGCCTCGACGAGGTGCTCGAGCAACCGGTCCCGGTCGCGGCGTGCGATCAGGTCGGCGGCGGCCGCGAGAACTGAACTCGTCCCGGCGGATCGATCGGCGGACTCGGCTGTCGCGGCCGCCTCGTCGCCGTAGCACAGCCAGGTGAGTTCGTCGGCGAGATGCGCGATAGCGTTGTCAGTGTCACGGCGGACGTAGCCGTCGATGCCGTCGGTCGAACGGGCGGCGGTCGCGCCGTAGGCGGACTCGCTGAAGAGCACGAGGGGAGTCGACCCGCAGGCGTCGGCGACCTCGAGGAGGTGCGCGCCGGCGGGGGTCGTCGGCGTTTCGGCGAAGACGACGCAATCGACGTTCGGAGCCCAGTTTCGAACGCGCTCGACGGATGTCGTCGGCCGGACGGCCCGCTTTGGCCCTGCAGGAACCCGTTCGAGCGCCGTCGCTCCGCTCCGGGCCGCCTCGTCGGTTGCGGCCACGTAGAGGATCGTCTGCGGTCGGTGTCGTGATGTCTCGTTCCCCATCGTCGTGGTGCCCTCTGACTGATCGTCTATTCGTACTGTCCGTATCACCACGATAAAGATTCTGCTGAGTGTCTCCCTTTCCTAACAATACAACTATCTGTTATTATCGGATACACGTGCCGTCGACTATTCGAGAACACGCTCTCTCCGGATGATTTATCTCACTGTGACTTATTTGTACTCGACATAACTAATAACTGAACAGTCTCAACTTCTTACGAACCGGCCGACGGCAAGGCGATTCTCGGACAATGAACGTTGCGGAACTGTTTTACGCCCTGCATGGCCAACACGTGTATAATGAGTGCACTTGAGGAGGAGTATCGTCTCGAGTATTTCGAGACGGAGGGATTCGTCCGCAAGGAATGTCCCTCCTGTGGTGCGCACTTCTGGACGCGCGACCACGACCGGGAAACCTGCGGGGAACCGCCCTGCGAGGAGTACGACTTCATCGACAATCCCGGTTTCGACGAGGCTTACAACCTCACGGAGATGCGCGAGGCGTTCCTCTCGTTCTTCGAATCCCACGACCACGAACGGATCGACCCGTATCCGGTCGCGGCGAACCGCTGGCGAGACGACGTCCTGCTGACCCAGGCGTCGATCTACGACTTCCAACCGCTCGTCACCAGCGGCGAGACGCCGCCGCCGGCGAACCCGCTCACCGTCTCCCAGCCCTGCATCCGGATGCAGGATATCGACAACGTCGGGAAGACCGGCCGCCACACCATGGCCTTCGAAATGATGGCCCACCACGCGTTCAACGCTCGCGAGGATCTGGACGACCCCGACCAGTACGCCTACCAGGGCGAGGTCTACTGGAAGGACCACACCGTCGAACTCTGCGACGAGTTCTTCGACTCGATGGGCGTCGACTTAGAAGAGGTCATCTACATCGAGGATCCGTGGGTCGGCGGCGGCAACGCCGGCCCCGCGATCGAGGTCATCTACCGCGGCGTCGAACTCGCCACGCTGGTCTTCATGTGCATGGAGCAAGACCCCGACGGCGAGTTCGAGATGAAAGACGGGAACCGCTACTCCTACATGGACACCTACATCGTCGACACCGGCTACGGTCTGGAACGGTGGACCTGGGTGTCCCAGGGAACCCCGACGGTCTACGAGGCGGTCTACCCCGACATGATCGAGTTCCTAAAGGACAACGCGGGGATCGACCACTCCGACGACGAGGAGGCGCTCATCCACCGCGCCGCCAAACTCGCGGGCCACATGGACATCGACGAGGCCGAGGACATGGAAACCGCCCGCGGCGACATCGCGGCCGAACTCGACGTCGACGCCGGCGAACTCGAGGACCTGATGGAGCCCCTTGAGGACATCTACGCCATCGCCGACCACTCCCGCACCCTCGCGTACATGCTCGGTGACGGCATCGTCCCCTCGAACGTCGGCACCGGCTACCTCGCCCGGATGGTTCTCCGGCGCACCAAGCGCCTCTGTGACACCGTCGGCGTCGACGCACCGCTCGATGAACTCGTCGACATGCAGGCCGAGCGCCTGGAGTACGAGAACCGCGACACCATCCGCGATATCGTCCGCACCGAGGTCGAGAAGTACCGCGAGACCTTAGAACGCGGCGGCCGCCGCGTCGAGAGCCTCGCCGAGGAGTACGCCAAGAAGGGCGAGCCGATCCCCACCGAGGAACTGATCGAACTCTACGATTCCCACGGCATCCAGCCGGACATGGTCGAGGAAATCGCCGAAGAATCCGGTGCCGAGGTCGCCGTCCCCGACGACTTCTACAGTCTCGTCGCCAAGCGCCACGATACCCCAGAGACGGTCGAAGAGGCGGCCGACGAGGAAGATGAGCGCTTCGCGGACCTTCCCGAGACGGAACGACTCTACTACGACGACCAGCAGCGAACCCAGTTCGAGGCCGTCGTGCTCGACGTCTTCGAACGCGAGGACGGCTACGACGTCGTCCTCGATCAGACGATGTTCTACCCCGAAGGCGGCGGTCAACCCGCCGACAAGGGGACGCTCTCGACCGACGACGCGACCGTCGACGTCCGCGACGTGCAGATCGAAGACGGCGTCATCCTCCACCGCACCGACGAGCGACTCGGCAAGGGCGAGTTCGTCAACGGCCAACTCGACGCCGGCCGTCGCCGCCAACTCATGCGCCACCACACGGCCACGCACATCATCATCCACTCCGCGCGCGAGGTCCTCGGCGAGCACGTCCGCCAGGCCGGCGCACAGAAGGGCATCGACTCCTCGCGGATCGACCTACGCCACTACGACCGCATCTCCCGCGACGACGTCAAGGAAATCGAACGCGTCGCGAACGAACTCGTGATGGACAACACGTCGGTCTCCCAGGAGTGGCCTGACCGCCACGACGCCGAGTCCGAACACGGCTTCGACCTCTACCAGGGCGGCATCCCGCCGGGCGAACAGATCCGGCTCATCCACGTCGCCGACGACGTGCAGGCCTGCGGCGGCACGCACGTTGACCGAACCGGCGACATCGGCGCGATCAAGATCCTGACCACCGAGCGCGTGCAAGACGGCGTCGAGCGGATCACCTTCGCGGCCGGCGAAGCCGCACTCGAGGCGACCCAGGCCAACGAGGACGCCCTCTACGAGGCCGCCGAAACGCTCGACGTCTCCCCGGAGGACGTTCCCGAGACCGCAGCACGGTTCTTCCGGGAGTGGAAGGATCGCGGCAAGCAGATCGACGACCTCACGGAACAGCTCGCGGCCGCCCGCGCCGGCGGCGGTGGCGGCGGCGACGAGTTCGATATCGGCGATCGGACGGCCGTCGTCGACCGACTCGATACCGACGTGGACGAACTGCGCGCGACCGCGAACGCCATCGCCGAGGAGGGCAGTATCGCCGTTCTCGGCAGCGGCGAGAGCGGTGCCCAGTTCGTCGTCGCGGTGCCGGACGACGTCGCCGTCAACGCCGGCGAGGTCGTCGGCGAACTCGCCGCGAAGGTCGGCGGCGGCGGCGGCGGTCCGCCGGACTTCGCACAGGGCGGCGGACCGAACGTCGAGGATCTCGATGCGGCACTCGAGGATGCGCCGGACGTGTTGCGGCAGGTCCTGGACGCGTAACGAGCTCACTCGGATCTTCTCTGTTCGTCGATTGACTTCGCTCGAACGACTGCGACCTGCTAGTGACGATCCTCGCAGTCGATCGACTGCATCAATCTCACTCCTCACTCGACCCGATCGGTCCCCGGAAGCGTTCGAACGAGTTCACCCTCGAGGTCGTACGTTTGGCCGAGACCGAGGGTACCTGCCACCTTGAGCGTCGCCTCGACGGTGACGCGGAGGTCGAACCCGCGTCGGGCCGCGGTCTGGCGAGGAAATCGTCGCTTTCACCCTCGCTCGTCTCCTTGCCGTAGCCATGCCGATCGCATCGAACGGGAGCGTCTCGCTGTACTACGACCGCGAGGGCAATACCGCGGGCGACGCCGCCCCCGTCGTCTTCGTCTCCGAGGCCGGCCTCGGCGGCTGGCTCTGGGGCTGGCAACACGCCGCGCTCACCGGCCCCTTCGAAACCGTCGTCTGGGACCTCCGGGGAACCGGCCGCTCGGACGCCCCGCCGGCTCCGTACGCCATGTCCGAACTCGTCGCCGATCTCGAGGCGGTCCTCGCGGAGTGCGATATCCACAATGCCCACCTCGTCGGCTGCGGACTCGGCGGCGCGATCGCGCTCGCGGCGGCCCGAACCACGAATCGCGTCGCGACGCTGTCGCTGTTCGGCACCGCCGCCCGCGGCGACGAGTTCGGTCTCGATGCCCTGTTCGCGCCGCCGACCGATCGCGAGGCGATTCGCGACTCGCTCGAGGCGGCCCTCTCGGACGAGTTCAGCGCCGCCCAACCCGACGCGGTCGAGGGGATCGTCGACTGGCGGGCCGACGGCGACGCCGACCGGGCGGGTTGGGAGGCACAGCGTGCGGCCCTCGACGAGTTCGACGCGACTGAGTGGCTCGTCGAGGTGACGCAGCCGACGCGGATATTCCATGGGAGCGAGGACGACCTCGTCGCGTCCGCGGCCGGACGCGAACTCGCCCGGGGATTGCCGCGGGGCGAGTTCACCGAACTCGAGGGAGCGGGCCACCTCGCGTTCGTCGAGCGCTCGCGAGACGCCAACGATCTGCTGCTCGGATTTCTGGAATCGCAGGTGAACTCGCCGGCGGGCGAATCGTAAGCGCCCGGCGACGCCTCGTCCGATGCGTGCTTGCGAATGACCCCTCTCGTATTACGGCTGCGAGCGTCGTTCGTGCTCCCGTGACCCTTTCGCTCTCGCGACGGGCCGAACGCTTTCCCGACCGAACGGCCGTCGTCGACATCTCGGAAGAACGGCTGTACGCGCCCGCCGAGACGATCAGCGAGGAGCGGCTCACCTACGGCGATCTCTCGACGCTCGCCGACTGGGCGGGTGCCCGGCTCTCGGGGCTCGATATCGACCCCGGCGATACCGTCTGTCTGGTCTCGCGCAACCGCGTGCTCTCGCTCGCGCTCCTCTTCGCCTGCCGCCGACTCGGCGCGACGCTCGCCCCGATCTCGCACCTACTGACGCCGGTGACCGTGGAACGCCCCTTCGACGCGATCGATCCCGAACTCGTCGTCGCCGAGCCGGCTCAGCGCGATCTGGTCCGCTCGATCCCGTTCGATCGGTCGGTGACGCTGGAAGAATTGGCGACCGTTTCCCCCGAGGCGGACTGGCGGGACGAATCCGACGCGTCGAACCCGCTGTTGTGCTTGCACGGTGACGGCGGCCAGCCGGTTGCCGGGTTCTCCGCGCGGACGCTCGAGTGGAACTGCATCACGGCGCTCGTGACGTGGGGGATCACGCAGGACGACGTAGCACCGCTCGTCGCGCCGCTGTCGACGCCGGACGGGCTCATTCGAGTCGCGCTTCCCCTCCTCTATGCCGGCGGTCGACTGCTGCTCGATCGAGCGTTCGATCCCGGCGACGCGCTGACGGCGATCGCGGCCGAGAACGCGACGCTTCTGGCGGGACGCACGCCGGCACTCCGGGATCTCGCGGCCGAACCGGCGTTCGACGACGCGATCGGATCGATCGAGCGGGTGATCGCGGATTCGACGGTCGAAGACGACGTTCTCGAGCCCTACCGCGAGGTCTCCGGTACTGCTCCCGGAACTGATTCTGACGCTGAGAACGGGAACGGGAACGGGAACAAAAGTGAGCGCAGGAACACGAACACGAGTAGGATCGCCGTTTCGCGGGCCTACGGCCGCCTCGAATGTCCGACCGTTCTCGCGCAGTCGGTCGAGCGCAACCGGGAGACGCCAGACGGCGAGCGAGCGGACGCCCAGTCCGTCCCAGGCGCGGTCGGCCGACCGGTGCTCGACTGCCGCGTGCGACTGGTAGACGCCGGCGACGCCGAACTCGAGGGAGCGGGAACCGGCCGGTTGCAGGTGACGGGACCGATCGTCGCCGACGAACGCGCGCCGCCCGTCGGTAGCGAAAGTAAGGCGGATACGAGAGCGGAGACGGAACGGGAGCACGAGGCAGTAGAATCCGACGCGACCGATGCGGACTCATCAGCCGCCGGTCGGTTCGTCGACGGTTGGTTCGACACCGGCCAACCGTTCGCCCGCGACGAGGACGGACGCTACGTCCGACGCTGAACGCGGGGAGTGCGTCCTCACGATCGGAGCCGCTTTTCGTATCGCGCACCCGCGCGCTCGGTCGCGAGGAGGAGTTGGTGTGCGACGACGAGGACGACGACGGTGAGCGCGATCAGCACCCCCTCGAAGACGGTCGAGAGGAGGCCGAGCGAAACGATCAGCGTCGTCGCGCACGCGGGCGGATGACGGGTATCGGTTGCGAGCATCCCGCCCGCCGTGAGCATCGTCGCGAGGACGGCGCTCCCCGCGAGGCGAAGCCCCTCGATCGACCCCGGCGGCGGTGAACTCGTCATCGAGACGCCGGTCGCGAGCAGGTGATACGCCAGTAATCCGGCGGCGACGCCGATTGCGTGCCCGCCGATCACCCGCCGCGGCGAGGTGGCGTCACTGTCCTGAAAGAGCGCGAGGACGAACGCCGACGGACCGAGACTCGGAAACAGC
This sequence comes from Natrialba aegyptia DSM 13077, assembly GCF_000337535.1. Lineage (GTDB taxonomy): Archaea > Halobacteriota > Halobacteria > Halobacteriales > Natrialbaceae > Natrialba > Natrialba aegyptia. The sequence goes on along the minus strand of NZ_AOIP01000017.1, from coordinate 26,437 downwards.
ATCGGCAGCCCGGACAGCCACGCGATCGTGGCGGTCGTCAGGATAAGCAGGCCGGTGTGTAGCGTCGTCCCCGTCCTGTCGTCCATACGTCTCGATTGGGCTGTGCCCTGGAAAACCCGCCGATTTTCGGCGATCCGCCGTCTCTCAGTTCGTCACTTGTCTGCTAAACATCTGTTCGTTCGTCACTCGTCAGTCCTCCTCAGTCTCTCCACCCGGAACGATCGTCACCGGAACCGTCGAGCGTCGAGCGACCCCCTCCGCGATACTCCCGAGCAACATCCGGGAAACGCCCGATCGCCCCTCGCTTCCCATGACGATCTGATCGACGCCCTCCTCGCGAGCGAACTCGAGGATCGCTGCTGCCGACGTACCCTCGACGACGGCCGTTTCGACGCTCCGGTCGTATTCCGCGGCCATCGATCGGACAGTCGCAAAGAACTCGGGCTCGAACTCGTCGCTCTCGTTGCCCTCGTTGACGGCGGCAGTGGCGGCTGACGGCTCGCCGCCATAACCGGCCTCGAGTTCATCGACGGCGTGCAAAACCGTGAGTTCGTCGTCGGGGAATACCGAGAGCGCGTGCTCGAGGGCTGCACGAGCCGGTTCGGAGTCATCCATCGGAACGAGCAGGTGGCGAGTCATGGCCGACGTTATGCGACCGACAGTGAAAACTCCGTGCTCGGCCGTCGATTCTGCCCACCTTTGGTGGTCTCGTCCGGGGTCGATCCACTGACAGAAATCCGACTAGTGGCTAGTTTCATAAGGGTGTAAAACATCCTTTACTGTAAAGGGAACTTTCCACCGTTCCCGCCGAGACCACCCATGACCGCACTCCCAATTTCCGAGTTCAGTTCCCGGACGTACCGTAGAGCGTCGAACGCGAGTTACGTCGTCGGCATCGCCGCGCTCCTCCTCGGGGTCGCCGTCGGCGAGGCGCTGATCGGCACTGTCGTCTACGTCGCCGCGTTTGCCGTCGGCGTCACGATCCCGCGAGCGTCACCGCAGCCGGTCTATGACGAACGCGACGAGGCGCTGGCCGCTCGCACGAGCGACCTCGTCCTGACGGCGATCGGATTCGGCGGCTTCGCCGTCTTCGTCTCGCTGTGGACGCTCGAACTCCTCGGGCGGTTCACCTGGAGTTCGGAACTCCTCTCCGTCTTCTGGGCGTGGTGTGCGTTCTGGCTGCTCTGGGGCGGTACGTACACGTACGTCCGGTTCCGAGCGTAACAGTATGCAAAACGACCTTCGGACCCGCCGCGAACGGGCCGACCTGAGCCAGGGTGACCTCGCCGCGGCCGTCGACGTCACCCGACAGACGATCAACGCGATCGAACGCGAGCGATACGACCCCTCGCTCGAACTCGCGTTCGAACTCGCCGCGTACTTCGACTGCCCGATCGAGGACATTTTCGAACCGGGTGAACTCGCGGCGGAAAACGGGACGAGTCCTGACGACTGATCGATGCTCGATGCTCACTTCTCGCTTCTCGCTTCTCGTTTCTCGCTTCTCGATGATCGATCTCCGATACTCACTGCTCATTAAGCGAAACTGTGTTTCAAACCCCGTCACAGCCGCAGTCTCGAACCGCGTTATACCGGATCGTCGACCTCGAGTGCGGCTTCGAGCGCAGCCTGCTCCTCTCGTAGCGCCTCGAGTTCAGCGTCGAGTGCGCCGCTTGCGAGTTGCTCGCGCTCGTCGGGCGTGAGCCGGACGACCGCCTGAGCGGCCGTCTGGAGGCGGTCGTACTCGTCCTCGAACGTGCACTCGCGGACCGCTCGGAGTCGATCGACCGTCTCCTCGTCGGCGACGCGGGCGACGAACGGGCGATACTCCCGGACTCGGCGTCGGAGCGCGCCGGCGGGACCGGGCGGCCACTCGACGGTCAGCGGCTCGGCGTCGATTCCGTCGAGATAGGTCTGCTGGGTCGCAACCCGACGTTTGAGCACGTCCGCGCTCTCGACGTAGTGCTCGAGTTTCGACCGCGAGTAGTCGGCGAACTTGAGCAGTTCCGGGATCGTGTCCTCGCCGTCGGCGCTCTCTTCGACGTACTCGCGCAGGTCTGCGGGCGGCTGTCTGAACTCGACGAAGGGGTACCACTGGCTTCGTTCGAGGAGGGTGAAGACATCGCGAGCCGACGTCTCGTGTAGATACGCCGAGAACGCCTCGCGGACCGCCTCGTTGTAGCGCTCGATCGGGTCTCGCAACCGCTCGACCGGGGCATCGAGATCGGCGGTCCCGAGTTCGACGAGTCGTTCGCGCTCGCCGATCTCGTCGTCGAGTTCGCGGCGGCGCTTGGCGGCGACGGTTCGGGCGTCGTCGAGAGCCTCGCGGGCGGCTTCGCGTTCGTCGAGCAGGTCGGCGTACTGGGCGGCGGGTTCGAGGGCGTCGTGTGCGCGTTCGAAGTCGCTTTCGCTGAGACGGCGTTTGTCGATCGCGTCGAGTGCGTCGTCGAACGCCGCGCGCGCTTTCAGGTCGTCGGGGAGGCTTTCGACCAGCGTCGAGAACTGGCCCTCGAGTTCGACGTAGGCTTGGAAGTTCTCGCGGCCGGTGCCGGTGGCTCGGTCGACGTACTCGGTCAGGAGTTCGTCCGCGTTGCGGTAGGCTTCGGCGGCCTCGGCGACGGCGTCGCTGCCGTGGTCCTCGATGCGCCGATTTGCCTGCTCGAGCCGTTCTCTGGCCGCTTCGAGCGCTTCGAGGGGTGTAGGTGTCTCGTCGCCGACGTCGGCGGCGGGGTGGACGCGTTCGCTCATTCGCCCGTGTTAGCCCTCGGTTTCGGTCGTTTCCTCGCCGTCTGCGTCCGCGTCGTAGACAGCATCCGGATCGAACACCCGCTCGCCGACGACATCGCCCTCGATGGTCCGGTAGAAACACGAGCGGTAGCCGGTGTGGCACGCGCCGCCGTCCTGCTCGACCAGATAGAGGAGGGTATCGGCGTCGCAGTCGACGCGTACCTCCCGGACGGTCTGGACGTGACCGCTCGTTGCCCCTTTCTCCCAGAGTTCGTCTCGGCTGCGCGAGTAGTAGTGTGCGCGGCCGGTTTCCCGTGTTCGATCGAGCGCTTCCTGGGAGACGTACGCGAGCATGAGTACGTCGCCCGTTTCGGCGTCCTGTGCGACGGCGGGAACGAGTCCGTCGTCGTCGAACTCGACCGCGACGTCGGCATTGTCGTTCATAAGTGATGGGTTGGCCGTTGGGCCGATAGGTCTTTTGCCGCTACCGATCGCACATCGCGCACGCGGGCACTGGATACCCGAACCTGTTCGGTACCGACTGGCTGTGGATACTGCGGACGCGACCGGCTACTCGAACTCGAGACCGGCGGGCGGAAACTGACAGCCACAGGGGGTCGAAACGGCCTTGGAGGGGCTGTGAACTGTTACGCGAGTGATCGACCCGCCGCACACCGGACAGGTAGACAGTGAGAGGACGTTCGGCCGCTCAGCGTCATCGGGTGGATCGCGATCACACATCGGGCTCACCTCGACCCGCCTCAGTTGTTGGCCGTATTTCTCTTATTCTTGTCAGATTCAAACCCGGCGGATGCCACTGATTCTCCCGCGTATTCGTCAATCTGTCGGGACGTTTATATCCCGGTAGAATGAACCAGGTCATGGCTTCGAAGTGGTGCAAACTTGGAAGCCACGTCTCGGGTGGGCCTAGCACCCGGGACATTTCCGCTTGCGCGGTTGTCCCCACTCTGGAGTGTGGCTTCCGGTCTAATTGTTGATCTATAGCGGCTTATACCTACTGTTACCCGCTCGGAACGTCGCTCGGCGCGGACTGCGCCCGATGTGCGGTCCGCGTTCGCGCCCCACCAGCGCCTGCAGCGCTACGAGACACCTTAACATTACGGACGTTCTCACGCGGATAGACAGTCACGAGTCATTATCCGTCTGCCCGTGATTGACGCCTACCAGAGACATGGCATCTTCAACGGTCACGCGCCGCGGCGTCATCGGGCTTCTCGCAGTCGGACTGGCGGGCTGTATGGGCAGTAACGACTCCAAAGATACCGGGAACGGCAATCAAGATGACGGAAACAGCACTGACGGCAACGGCGAACAGGACGGCCTCGACCGGGACATCCCGGACCGCGACATCGACGCGAATTGGGACGAGGCCGCCGCCTTCCGAACGTGGCTGACCGACGCAGACCCGTTCAACGGCGGTAACCGACGCTTCGACTACACCGAGTCGTTCCCCGAAGACACCGATTTCTCCTCCGTCTTCCCGGAGTACTTCGGCGTCTCCGCCGACACCGTCGATGCACACCTGATCCAGTCGCTCACGCAGGTCTTCTTCGGCTCGTTCGACAAGCAGGCCATCGTCGACGGCGTCGAGGGCGACGACGAGTACGAGTTCGTCGAGGAGTACGCGGACTTCGCCGTCATCGACGGCGCGATTCCGAACTCGTCTGGACGGCGCGACATCGCGGTGAGCAACGAGACCATCGTCGTCGGGCCGGATTACGAGGAGCGGATCGACGCCCACAACGGCGACCACGACCGCCTCGAAGACGTCGACCAGGAGTTCACCCACCTCTTCAGACAACTTCCGCACGAGACGACCGTTACCGGCGAATACAACGCTCCAGCGGGCGATGCGGTCACGCTCGACGAAATATACATCTGGGGCGTCTCCAGCGAGACGCCGATGGCGGATACCATGACCTGGGTCTTCATCCTCGAGCCGGGCACCGACCTGACCGACGAAGTCGTGGCCGAACTCGAAGGAATTACGAGCGACGTTCACGAGAGTAGCGTCGAGGGGCGGACGGTGACGATCACGGGGTCGGCACCGGAGCCGCCGGAGACGCCGGAGCAGTCGCCGTCGGCGGAACAGGACCAGGAATCCCAGTCGGAATAACGTTCAACGGTCGCCGGAGCAGCGATTCGAATCTGAACGCCGGCTATCGAGTGCAATGCGGCTTAGATCTGGCCGTTCAGCCTCAGGCTCAGTTCTGGCCGTTCAGCGTAATGTAGTCGACGCCGATGATCCGCTCGTCCTCGTTGAGTTCGTCCTTCGCCGCGTCGGGAACCTGGCTGTCGACGTTGTACACCGTCAGCGCCTCGCTGCCGTGGGCTTCGCGGGCGTTGAACATGCCGGCGATGTTGACGCCGTGTTTGCCCATGACGGAGCCGATCAGGCCGATGACGCCCGGCTCGTCCGTGTTACGCGTGACGACCATCTTCCCGTGCGGGATGGCGTCGACCCGGTAGCCGTCGACGCGGACGATCCGCGGGTCGTCGCCGGCGAAGAGCGTTCCGTCGACGGAGATCTCGTCCTCGTCGTTACCGACCGTCACGGAGATCAGGCTCTGGAAGTCCGCGGCCTGGTGGGTCTTCGATTCGGTCACGTCGACGCCGCGATCCTCGGCGATCTGGGGCGCGTTAACCGCGTTGACCTGCCACTCGAGCGGCTCGAAGACGCCCTTCAGTGCCGACGCCGTGACGAACTCGATGTCCTCGTCGGTGATCTCGCCCTCGTAGGTGACCTCGACGGTTTCGATGCGGCCGTCGAGCAACTGGGCGGCGACCTTGCCGGCGGTCTCGGCGATTTCGATGTACGGTTCGACGCGGGGGAACGCGCTCTCGTCGATCGAGGGGGCGTTGAGCGCGTTTGCGACCGGCTCCTCAGAGAGGGCTGCGTTGACCTGTTCGGCCGTCGAGGTCGCGACGTTCTCCTGGGCGGCCTCGGTCGACGCACCCAGGTGGGGCGTGACGATAACGTCCTCGTGTTCGAGCAGCGGCGACTCGGCGGGCAGCGGTTCCTCCGCGAACACGTCGAGCGCTGCTCCGGCGAGCGTGCTGTCTTCGACCTTCGCGGCGAGTGCATCCTCCTGGATGATGCCGCCGCGGCCGACGTTGATGACGTAGCCGTCTTCGAGGAGGTCGAGTTCAGCCTCGCCGATCATGCCTTCGGTTTCGGGGGTCAGCGGCGTGTGGATGGTGAGGAAGTCGGCGCGTGCGAGGCAGTCGTCGAACTCGACGAGTTCGGCGCCGAGGCGGTCGGCGCGTTCCTCGGAGATGTAGGGATCGAAGGCGACGATGTCCATGCCGAGCGAGTCGAGTTTTTTGGCGACTTCCTGACCGACGCGGCCGAGGCCGACGACGCCGAGGGTTTTGCCGTCGAGTTCGGCTCCGAGGTACTCGCTTTTTGCCCACTCGCCGTCCGTGAGGCGGATGTGGGCCTGGGGGATCGAGCGGGCGGCGGCGAAGGTCATGGCGACGGTGTGCTCTGCGGCGGCGCGAACGTTGCCTTCCGGTGCGTTGGCGACGATGACGCCGTGGTCGGTTGCGGCGTCGATGTCGATGTTGTCGACGCCGATCCCGGCGCGGCCGACGATAACCAGGTCGTCGGCGGCTTCGAGTACTTCTTCGGTGACCTCCGTCCCGGATCGAACGATGAGTCCGTTGGCGTCCGAGACCGCTTCGAGAAGGGCCTCGCCCTCGAGTTCGTAGCCCGTTTCGACCTCGTGGCCGGCGTCTCTGAGTACGTCAAGACCCGCGTCCGCGATGGGGTCCGTGACGAGCACGTTCATGCGCGAGACAATCGGGCGGAGCAGGTAAACCCTTCCGTTGTCGACACGGGTGGCAAAAACTACCGCGTCGGTCGGTCGAGAGAGCTACTAACGCCGTCGGACGCGGACGGTCGGACACCGGTTGTCTCCTCGGGTGAAAGCGACGGAATCGAGGCGAGCAACGTCTTCGTGTACGGGTGTGTCGGCTGATCGAACACCCGGTCGACGGGGCCGATCTCCACCAATTCGCCGCGGGACATTACCGCGACGCGATCCACGACGTGTTCGACGACGGCGAGGTCGTGGGAGATCAGTAGGTACGTCAGTCCGAACTCGGCTTGCAGTTCCGAGAGGAGGTTGAGGATGCGGGCCTGAACGGACACGTCGAGTGCGGAAACCGGTTCGTCAAGGACGATCAGCGTCGGATCGGGAGCGATCGCACGTGCGATCGCAACGCGTTGGACCTGTCCGCCGGAGAGTTCGTGCGGATAGCTCCTTGCGCGATGCTCCGAGAGCCCGACCCGATCGAGAACGGTCCGGACGCGCTCTCTGCGACGGCCCGTCGACCATCCCCGACTGCGCAGCGGTTCGGCGACGAGTTGCTCGACGGTCAGTCGCGGGTTGAGACTCGACCGCGGATTCTGAAACACGACGCCGACATCGGCGAGCGTCTCGGCCGAGCGGCTCTCGACGCCCCCTACCGGGTCCCCGCCGAACCGAATCTCGCCGGCTGTCGGCGTCTCCAGCCCGGTGACGAGTTCGGCGAGCGTCGTTTTCCCGCAGCCGGTTTCGCCGACGAGGCCGAGCGTCTCTCCCGCGCGTATCTCGAGGTCGACATCGGCGACTGCACGGCGAGTGGCGGTGGCTCCGAACAGGCGATCGATGAGCCCGTTCGCCGTCGCGTACCGCTTCGTAACGCCCTCGAGTTCGACAAGCGGCTGCCGATCGCCGTCGGCGGTCGATTCCGGTCGCGTTTTCTCTCTCGTCGACGAGCGCGCCGTCGATTCTGAACTCGGCGTTTCGGCGGCGGGCGTTTCGGCGGCGGTCGTCGGTTCTCGAGTCGGGTCGGATTCGTCCTCGCCGGCGGTGACGGTGATCCCGGGTCGGTTGTAGGGGGCCGCTGGTCGGCTATCATCGACATCGTAACAAGTCGCAGTGCCGCGGCCGTCTCCGAGATCGATCGTCGGTACGTCGCCGTGTCGGCAGTCGTCGGTCGCACGTTCACACCGCGGCGCGAACGGACACCCTGAACGGTCGTCGGTCGGGTCGGGGACTGCTCCCTCGATCGTCGGCAACCGTTCGTTGCGGTCGACGCGCTGTGGGAGACAGTTGAGCAACGCCCGGGTATAGGGATGGCTCGGATCGCGGAGAACGCGTCCTGCGGGTCCGGTTTCGACTACCTGCCCGGCATACATGACGACGACTCGGTCACAGAGTTCGGCGACGACGCTGAGATCGTGCGTGATCAGGAGCAGTGCCATCCCGCGGGTGTCGTTGAGGTGTCGAAATCGATCGAGAAGTTGTGCCTGCGTGGTTGCATCGACCGCGGTCGTGGGTTCGTCGGCGATGAGCAAGTCGGGGTCCGATGCGAGTGCGAGTGCGATCGCGACGCGCTGAATCTGGCCGCCGGAGAGTTCGTGCGGATAGTCGTCGACGCGTTCTTCGGGGCTGGCGATGCCGACCTGATCCAGGAGTTCGGCCGCGTGTTCGCGGCGCTCGTGCCAGTCGGCGCGGCTGCTGAACAGGGGTGCGTGAAGGTAATCGAGCAGACGCTGTGAGTCGGGGTGGTCGTGGACCTTGGTCGATTCGGCGATCTGTTCGCCGATGTCGAGGACGGGGTTGAGCGTCTCCATCGAGTTCTGAAACACCATCGAAACGGTATCTCCGCGGAGTCGGCGGAGTTGTCGCTCACTTGCGGCAGTCACGTCGGTACCGTCGAGTTCGATGGAGCCGCGGACGGCCGCCTCCGGTGGGTCGAGTCCGATGATCGAACGAGCGGTGACGGACTTGCCACAGCCGCTTTCGCCGACGAGGCCGACGATTTCGCCGTCGGCAATGCCGAAGGAGACGCCATCGACGGCCCGAACGGGTTCGTCGGGGGACGGAAACTGGACCCGGAGGCCCTCGACGGTGAGGAGATCGGTTGTCGACTCGGCTGTACAGGCAGTGTGGTTCGAATCGTCGGTATCGAACGCGGGCGTCGAATGCGTCGACTCCGACGCGGTCTTTCTCGGTTGTTGCATGATCAGGATAGTTTTTCGATCGTTGCATCGCGTTTCGGATCGAGCACGTCCCGAAGGCCGTCGCCGAGGAGGGTGAATCCGAGCACGGTGAGCATGATCGCGACGCCGGGAACGTTCGCGATCCACCAGGCGCTCCGGAGGTGGTGGCGGCCGTCCGAAAGCATCGTCCCCCACTCGGCGGTCGGCGGCTGTGCGCCGAGGCCGATGAACGAGAGGCCGGCGGTGCCGAGGATGACCGTTCCCATGTTCAGCGTCGCGAGGACGACGACGGGACCGGCGACGGTCGGGAGGAGGTGTCGCGTCGCGATCCGAAACCGGGAGACGTTCAGCAGCCGCGCCGCTCGGACGAAGTTGCGCTCTTTCGTCGCGAGGACGGTTCCGCGAACGAGACGAGCGTAGGACGCCCATCCTACGAGCGCGAGTGCGAGCATCACGTTCCGCAGGCTCGGACCGAGAATCCCGGCGATTACGAGCGCGAGAACGAGTCCCGGAAACGCGAGTTGCACGTCCACCAGTCGCATCAAGAACTCGTCGGTCCAGCCGCCGGCGTAGCCCGCGAGCAGGCCGATCGTCGTCCCGAGAGTCAGTCTGATTCCGGTGACGGCGACGGCGATGCCGAGCGAGAGCCGCGCACCGTGGAGGAGTCGCGAGAGCACGTCCCGGCCGAGCTGGTCGGTTCCGAGCGGGTGCGCCAGCGAGGGATGCTGTAGCCTGTTCGTCAGCTGCTGTGTCGTCGGGTCGTACGGTGCGATGAACGGGCCGACGGCCGCGGCGACCGCGATCGCGACGACGAGTGCGAGCCCGACAACGTTGAGCGGATTCGCACAGAACGCAGCCACCTTGCGAGAGGTTCGGAGGGCCCGGTAACGACGGCGAACGGCGGTTCCGACCGACCCGAGCACGCCGCTCACACCGTCTCACCTCCCAGTTCCACCCGCGGATCGAGGTACCGGTAGCTGAGGTCGACGAGCACGTTCGTTCCGACGAAGATACCCGCCGTGACGAGCGTGATCCCCTGTACGACGGGATAGTTTCGTTCGAACACCGCGTCGACGAGTAACATTCCGAGTCCCGGCCGCTGGAAAACGATTTCGACGACCACAGCCCCGTTGAGCAGCGATCCGAGTTGGACACCGAGAATCGTCACCACGGGAACGAGCGCGTTCCGCAGCGCGTGCTTGTAGAGGACGATCCGCTCGCGCAGCCCTTTCGAGCGTGCGGTATCGACGTACGCCTCGTCCAGTACCTCGAGCATCGAACTCCTGATGAGTCGCGTCAGCACGGCGGCCATCCCGGTACCGAGCGTGATCGCGGGCAGGACGAGCTGGCCGTAACTGCCTGCGCCTGCGACCGGGAGGGATCCAAGGGTCAATGCGAACACGAGGATGAGCAGATAGCCGAGCCAGAAGTTCGGCATCGAGACGCCGACCAGCGCGCCGAGCTGGCTCGCGTAGTCGATCGCCGAGCCGCGGTGGACGGCGCTCAAGACGCCGGTCGGGATCGCAATCGCGAGCGCGACGAGTAGCGAGGCGACGGCGAGTTCGATCGTCAGCGGGAGCGCGTCAACGATGAGCGTCGACACCGCCGTATCGCTGTAGTAGGAGGTGCCAAGATCGCCCCGGAGCACGTCGGTTACCCAGCTCACGTATTGGACCGGAACCGGGTCGTCCATGCCGTGGGTCGCCCGAAACGACTCGACTTCGGACGCGGAGGGCTGGCGGTCGAGTTGCTGGGTAAGGATCACCTCAGCTGGATCGCCGGGCGTGAGAAAGAGGAGCCCGTAGGTGACGACCGAAACGCCGAGGAGGACGATGATCGACGTTCCAAGCCGGTGGAGGAGGTACGTGGCGTCGTCCATGTTATGCTGTCCGTGTCAGGTCGCCCCATTGGGCGAACTTGTCGATCGGGTGCAGGTCGAGCCCATCGATGGAGGCGTCTGCGGCGACGACGTATTCTTCGTAGAAGAGGGGAATGACAACCGCCGCATCCATAATCGCACGCTGTGCGGCGATGTAGGACTCCCGGGTTTCCGTTGCATCGTAGGACTGGAATCCCGTTTCGATCAGGTCATCGACCTCGCCGCCGAGATTGTACAGTCCCGTTCCCTCGGCTTCGTACAGGTCTTTGTTCTCGATGCCCATCGTGTGGAAGTTTTCCCACATGATGTAGTCCGCCGCCGGGCTGTTTGATTGGGAATTAGTGAGTTCGAGATGGAACTCGCCGCGATCGGTGCGGTCCTGTAGCGACGCTTTCTCGAGCACTTCGATATCGAGGCTGACCCCGATCGACTTGAACGCTTCTTGTAGGATCTGGACGAGCGTCCGGCCGTCGTCCATATCGGTTTCGACGAGGCAGGTGAGCGCCTCGCCGTCGTAAGATGACTGCGAGACGAGTTCGCGCGCCGTGTCTCGATCCCGGTCATAGCGCGGTAGCGATTCATCTGCAGCCCAGTCGATGACCGTCGAAATCGGTCCGTGTGCGGGTTCGCCGATGCCTTCGAGGACGGTGTCGACGATTTCCGACTGGGAAATCGCGTAGTTGAGCGCTCGCCGTAGATCGGTGTCGTCGGTTGGCGCTCGATGAATGTTGATCGAGACGAACCGAGAGGCGGAGGACTGCTGGATTTCGGTCCGGATGTTGTCGCGATCGCGAAGTCCGGAAATACGGCTCGTTGCGGGTTCGTAGACGAGGTCGACTTCGCCGGCCTCGAGCAGGTCGGTTCGCGTCGTCGCGTCCTCGGCGGCCCGGAACGCGAGTTCAGTCGGGGCTGGCTCGCCGCCCCAGTAGTCCGGAAAGCGTTCGACGCGGAGCTGCTGGCCCTGATCCATTTTCGCGAGTTCGAACGGCCCGGTGCCGATGATTTCGCCGGCCCGGCGGTCGGCCTCGGGGGGCTGGATGTCGATCATGTTGTGTGCGATCGTGCCGGGGAAGCCAGGGAAGGGGTCGGTCGTCTCGAACGCGACGGTGAACTCGTCGATTCGGTCGACGCTTCCGGGTTCCAGGTGGAGCCAGCCGTGGACGAAGTCGCCGCGCTCGGTGAGAATGTTTTCTTCGAAGGAGTGGACGACATCGTCGGCGGTCAGTTCCGTACCGTTGTGAAACGACACGCCTTCCCGGAGTTCGAACACCCAGGTTGTCTCGTCGGTTGCAGTCCAGTCGGTGGCGAGCCACGGCTGGGGCTGCATGTCGTCAGTTCCCCAGACGAGCGGTTCGACGACGCGCGTCCAGTAGGGAGCCATCCCACCCCAGTTATCCCAGGAGTCGCCGGTCCCGGTCGGATCCGAACCGGGGACGATCGTGAACGCAGTTTCGGTATCGTCCAACCCGGTTTCTGCACAGCCGGCGAGACCGGCGAATCCAACGCCACCAACGCTGGAGAGGAGGTGTCGTCGTGAGAGGTCTGCAGTCATTGTCTTCGTCTCTATTCGGATGGTCCTCGTCGGGAAATCCGGAACAGCTGGGGAATATCGCCGTGTGGCCGTGAGAGATCGGCCTTACTGTCGGTTTCCGTCAGGTTGTGAACGTCGGGTATCGGGTCGATTTCGCGCATTATACAATCTAAATTTGTGTATTGAAAGTACACTTGTGAATGTTCTGGTTTGGTTCTCGACACCTGACGTGACTCGATTGGGGCGTGTCCTACCGCCCGGGACGAGGCGTTTCGGTGCTTCTTTCGATGGGACTCCGCGGATGGCCGGTTTCCAACACTGCGTCAAACCTGCCTGAAACCTGAACTGGTTTATCCGACCGGCCACAATCGGCGGGCAATGACAGTCGTCGCTTTCGACTTCGACGGGACGCTCTCGGATTCGGAGATGACGGTGCTCCTCGGCGAGCGCCGGAGCGTCGCCGACGAGATGGCCGAGATCACGGATCGCGCGATGAACGACGAAATCGGGTACGCGACGAGCCTCCGCGAGCGAGCGGCCCTGCTCGAAGGGCTGCCGGAGGCCGACGCGACCGCCGCCTTCGATCAGGTCGAACTCCGACCGGGGGCGGCCGATCTCATCGAGACGCTGAACGAGGCCGGCGTGACGACGGCGATTCTCACCGGCGGCTTCGAACGCGGCGTCGCGGCCGCACTGGAGCGCGAGGGCGTAACCGTCGATCACATCGTCTCGAATCGCTTGCCGGTAACCGAAGCCGAACTCACCGGCGAGGTCGACGGTCCGCTGATCGAGGGCACCAAAGACGATGCGCTCGCTGAACTCGCGGAGACGGTCGGCGTCTCACTCGCGGACACCGTTGCGGTCGGCGACGGCGCGAACGACTTACCGATGCTTGAGGCCGCGTCGCTCGCGATCGGATTCGAGCCGAAACCGGCCGTTGAACCGCACTGTGATGTTGTCGTCTCCTCGATGGCGGCCGTCGAAGAGACGCTAGTTTCGGAGGGCGTTCTCGACCGTTCCTAGTTCGGATCTGGTACCTCGATTCAGCACGAATGTCGGTTGTAACTGCTTATTTCCCGACCGAGAGAGTTTTAACTCACAATCGAGTAAGCGCGTTTGATGATGTGGCAAGACTTCGTCTTCATGATCGGAAGCGGCCTCTCTATCGTCTTTCTCGGGCCGACGCTGTTGAACCCGAGTTCACGAGTGCCGCTCGGAACGAGCATTCCGTCGATGACGATCGGGTACGTCTACTCGGCGACGTTCCTGACGCTCGGGATGACGTTCTCGGCGATGGGATCGTTTACGGCGGGAACGATGTGGGCCCTGATCACGATGATTCGATCGCCGCCTGCACGGCGGTTCATGCGAGCGACCGGCCTCGACTTACTCGGTAGCGACTTGCGACGGTGGGCGGCACGACGACGGCCGAGTTACAGCGTCGTCGATCAGTACGCACAGGCCAATCCGGGACACGAACAGCACGGACAACGTAACGCAGCCGATTAAGAGTAATTTGCAGGCCGGTACCGTTCGGTAATCGCTGCTTTCACGTTCGATAGCAGCGGGAACGGTGCTGTTCTCTCTTTTTCTGTTTTCCCTTCTCGCTCGAACTGACTTACAGGTCGTTCGATTCGATTAACTCGACGAGTTCGTCGATGTCGTTCCAGTACGAGACGTCGACGGTCGTGCCGTCCTGTTCGACCTCGATCTCGCGGAGGGTGTCCTTGAGATCGTCGTTCGTCGTGGAGCCGCTGAACATCGAGATCGCGCCGTCGATCACGTCTTTCACGTCGAGTGCGTCGTCCTCGCTGTCGGCGTGGATTCCCATCTCGATGCCGGCCTCGCCGCCGTCCGTGTCGTAGACGCCGGTGATGACGCTGACGTTCTGGAAGGCGCTGACGTCGACGTTGGGGGTCATCGGATCGTTTTCCGGAACCGATCCGTCGGGAAGCGACATCGCCAGGGTCACGTGCCCGTCCCGCGTCTCGTCGTAGGCCTCCCGCACGTCGCCGGAGACCGGGTCTGCATCGCCGTATTCGACCTCGAGCGCTCCGCGAACGGGTGCTTCTGGTCCGAAGACGAACCGGCCGTCACCGAGGTCGCCGACGTACTGCGGCGCTCCGTACTCGGGATCTTCAGCCGGTTCGTAGAGGACGCCCTCGCCCTCGAACTCGGTCTGCTCGTACTCCGTCTCGTCTTCCTCCTCGATCGCACTGATGACGGCATCGGTTTCCCAGTCGCTGTAGACGATGATGCCGCCGCTTTCGTCGACGGGACCCTCGTCGGTGTTTGCGAACAGCAGGAATTGATTCGCCTCGCGGATGTCGAGTCCCGTTTCGTTCTCGAACTCGCTGACGACGTCTCCCTGGTCGTCGACCGCCTCCTCGTCTTCCACGGAGGCGAACGCGTCGACCAGTTGCTGGTTGTCCTCGTCGCTCAAAACGTCCGCGTCCACGTGCAAGAGCATGTTGCTGCCCGCAGGCGCGTGCTCGGCGGGTTCGCTGTCACCGCCGCCGAGGACGCCGAGACAACCGGCCGTCAGCACGAGCACGGCGACGACGCCAAAGAGGGCGAGCCGTTTCGATAGCAACCGTCTGCGCTTCTCACTACCGCTTCCGCGGCCGCTCCGCGATCCGCTGTTAGTCATGTACGAATACACCAGCGAACGTGATATATAAAAAAGCCTAGTTTCGAACCGCCCGTTCGGGTTCTCACACTGTACTTCGCGGTTTCTATCGGTCGGCAGACCGATCTCGTACAGTGTTCAGAAATCACTGTGAAAACAAACTCGTGTGAACAGGGGCGAACGTTTCGGACGGAGCCGACGAGTTCGACTCGGCGGTGTCCGTAATCGGTCGCCCCGAGAGCCCGTCAGCCAGGAGCGCCGACAGCGGCGGCCCGACCGTCTCGGGTTCGACGAGGAAGGCGTCGTGGCCGTGGTCGGATTCGATGACGTGGTGTGCGACATCGAGGGCGGCCTCGCGAGCCGATTCGGCGAGCGCTTCGGCCTGGTCGACGGTGAAGTGCCAGTCGGCGGTAAACGACAGGAGCAGCAGTTCGCCCTCGAAGGCGGCGAGCGCGGCCGTATCGGACTCGTAGCCCGTCGAGAGGTCGAAATCGTCCATCGCGCGCGTGAGGTAGAGATAGCTGTTCGCGTCGAAGCGGTCGACGAACTTCTCGGCCTGGTAGTCCAGGTAGGATTCGACCTCGCGGTAGGGAAAGAACGCGGCCGCCGGATCCGGCGGCTCCTCGCGAACCGTTTCGCGGCCGGCCGAGCGGCGACCGAACTTCTGGGCCATCGACGCCTTCGAGAGGTACATGATGTGTCCGAGCTGACGCGCCCGGGCGAGGCCGTCCTCGGGTCCGGTACCGCCGTCACCGTCGGACTCGTCCGACGAGTCGCCGTTCGCTTCGCTTCCGGCGGCCTCGTAGTAGTGGCCGCCGTTCCAGTCGGGATCGCTCGTGATCGCCCGTCGCGCGACCGTATCGATCGCGAGACACTGCGCGTCGAGCCGTCCCGCCGTTGCGACGGCGGCCGCCCGGCCAACGTCGTCCGGATACCGCCGGAGCCAGTCCAGCACGTTCATCCCGCCGACGCTGCCGCCGACGACGGCGTGGAGGCGACCGACGCCGAGTTCGTCGAGCAGTCGGCGCTGGGCGCGGGTCCAGTCGCCGACCGTCACCGGCGGGAAGTCGGTGCCGTAGGGTTCGCCCGTTTCGGGGTTCGTGCTCGCGGGGCCGGTCGTTCCGTAGCACGAGCCCGGCACGTTCGCACAGACGACGTAGTACTCGGTCGTGTCGATCGCCTTCCCGGGGCCGACCACGTCGCCCCACCAGGCCCGCGCCTGCCCCGCGGTCTCGTCGCCGGCGTCCGGTCGGCGCGCGACGTGGGCGCTCCCGGTCAGCGCGTGGCAGATGAGCACCGCATTGTCGCCGGTGAACTCGCCGTAGGTCTCGTAGGCCACCTCGAGTTCGGGAATCGACTCGCCGGATTCGAAGGTGAACTCGCCGAGGTCGACGGTGTCTCTCGTCATGTGTGCGGGTGCCCTCCCGTCGGTGTGCGCGTCGCGGTTTCGATGGCCTGGTCGAGATCCGCGAGGATGTCTTCGGGGGCTTCGATGCCGACGGACATGCGGACGAGGTCGGGCGTCACGCCGGCTTCGTCCTGTTCGTCGGGGGTGAGCTGGCCGTGGGTCGTGCTGGCGGGGTGGATCACGAGCGTCTTCGCGTCGCCGATGTTGGCGAGGAAGCCGGCGAGTTCGACGCTCTCGCAGAATGTCTTGCCGCCGTCGTAGCCGGTTTCGAGGCCGAACGCGACCATGCCGCCGTAGTCGGCCAGATAGTTTGTGGCGTTATCGTGGGTCGGGTGTGACTCCAGACCGGGGTGGGTGACCCAGGCCACGTCGTCGTGGTCGTCGAGGTACTCGGCGACGATGGTGGCGTTCTCGCAGTGTTTCTCCACCCGAAGCGGCAGGGATTCGAGCCCCTGGAGGGTCTGCCAGGCGTCGAACGGCGACTGCTGGTTCCCGAGACTCCGCAGCGATCGGAACCGGGCCGCGGCGGCGAAGGGGGCCTCGGGGAAGTCCCGCGAGAAGTCGACGTCGTGGTAGGCGTGGTTCTGCCCGGCGATTTCGTCGTAGCCGTGCTCACCCCAGGGGAACGAGCCGCCGTCGACGAGGACCCCGCCGACCGTCGTTCCTGAGCCGTGGAGCCACTTCGTCGTCGACTCCCAGACCACGTCCGCGCCGTGTTCGAGCGGCCGACACAGTGCCGGCGTGGCGAAGGTGTTGTCCACGACCAGCGGCACGCCGTGCTCGTGAGCTATCGCGGCGACGCGTTCGAAGTCGGGCGTGACGAGCGAGGGGTTCCCGATCGTTTCGACGTGGACGAAGGCGGTGTTCTCGTCGATCGCGTCCGCGTAGGCGTCGTACTCGAGCGTCGAGACGAATCGCGGTTCGATGTCCCGTCGCGTCGCCGTCTTCGAAAAGTAAGCCGTCGTCCCGCCGTAGGTATCGGTCGAACAGACCACGTTGTCGCCCGCCTCGGCGAGGATCAGCGTGGCCGAGTCGAGCGCGGCCATGCCGCTACCGGTCGCGACCGCACCAGCGCCGCCCTCGAGCGAGGCGAGTCGCTCTTCGAGGGTCTCGACCGTTGGATTGCTGATCCGTGAGTAGATGTAGCCGTCGTCCGCCAGGGCGTAGCGCTCGGCCGCCGTATCCGCGTCGGGGAAGGTGTAGGATGTCGTCTGGTAGATCGGCGGCGCTCGCGCACCCGTCTCCGGATCCGCCTCCTGCCCGGCGTGGACGCTTCGCGTACCGAATCCGTCCGCACTGAACTCGGCGCCAGTCCCGTCGCTCGCGTCGTCACTCATGTTTAGTATGCATACTGATCCATCCACATATGCGTCGCAGTAACGGCAAAATCCGCTGGACGTGCTGACACATCGCACGCAGTCGCCGCCTCTCGCTTCGCCGCGAGACGAGTTCACCGTGGGCTGCGCCTTCGCTAGTCGCCCTCCGCGTCGTGTTCGAGGCCCTCGAACATCGTTTCGACCGCGCCCGATTCCGCTTCGAACCCGAGCGCCTGCGGATAAACGGCGATGCAGATCACGAAGTCCTCGCCGTGTTCGACCGGTTCGGACACCTGCAGGTACACGTCGACCGTCGTCCCGGCGTCGATCAGGCGCGCCTCCGCCACGTACCGATCGACGGTCGTCTCGGATCCGAGTATCGAGAGGGTCGTCTCGTCTTCGAACTCGACGGATTCGAGCCCGTCGTACCGGTTCTGGATCATGGTGACGAGTTCGGCCGTCGAGAGGTCGCCGACGGGGTTGAACGTTCGTCCGAGAACGGATACCTGCGGCGTGGTAAGCACCGCAGTAACTGCTGCTTGCACGCGCGTCAGGCCGAGGCTATCGAGGGCGATTGCGCGGTCGTACTCGGCGTACCAGTTGGTCGCTTCGATCGTCCGCTCGATACCGAACCGGCCGACCGTCCGTTCGACGACGAGTTCTTCGACGGTGTGTTCCTCGTAGCCGGTTTCCGCTCGTGCGTCCGCGGAGACGGTTGCTGGCCCCGCCGACAGCGTTCCTTCGAGCCGCCCGGAGCACCCGGCCAGGGCCGCTGTTGCGGTCGCCCCACCCATCGCCAGCAGGTGTCGACGCGTGTATGTCATCATTCACGAGGTGTCGTGGATCAGTGAAAAGCCGTCGATATGGCTCGTAACGGGACAGTTCAGTGACAGTCACTCGGTTCGGGGACGTCGTGCAGGACCGCTTCTGGTCGATTCGGCGCTCTACGCGGCGAAACGGACGGCTTCATAGGGCCGTAGTCCGAAGGGGCCAGCGTGCACTCGAGTGATCGTGACCGGCTGGTGCTCGCGGGTGTCGTCTTCGCCGTGTTATTCTCCCAACTGTTGCTCTACCCTGGCATCGGCACGCTCGTCTCCGTGCTGGGCGCGGAGACGACGGGTTCGGGACTTACCGCGACGACGCTCGACGCGAGCATGTGGTTTCTCGTCTCCGAGTTCGCCGCCTACGTCGTCTTCGTCGGCGTCTGGGGAGCGATAAGCGACGTGACCGGCCGGCGAACGCCCCTCATCGTCGCGAGCGCACTCGCCGGAGCCGTCGGCTACGCCGTCCTCGCGGCGGTTCCCGCGATCGGCTCGATCCCCTTCGGCGGCGTCCTCCTCCTGCGGGTCTTCCAGGGCGCGATGACCATCGGCGCGTTCTCGCTCACGATGACCATGCTGATGGACCTGGAGGGCGGCCACGGGCGCAACATGGGCGCGGCCGGCATCGCCATCGGCCTCGGGGCCGCCCTCGGCGCGCCGATCGGCGGCCAACTCACCGAACTCGATCCGGTCGCGCCGTTGCTCGTCGCGGCCGGACTGCTCGTCTGCGTCGGCGCGCTCGTCTCTCGACTCGCCGATCGAACGCCCGAAACGAGCCGGAGCGCGCGGGCACTGCTCGAGGGCGTCCGCCGGCGACCGACGCTGTCGATCCCCTACGCGTTCGGCTTCATCGATCGGATGACAGCGGGCTTTTTCGCCCTCGTGGGAACGCTTTACTTCCAGGACGCGTTCGATCTCGACGCCGGGACGACCGGGCTTTTGCTCGCGTGTTTCTTCGCGCCGTTCGCCCTGCTCCAGTATCCGATGGGATCGCTCTCGGATCGAATCGGCCGAACGATCCCGATCGTCGCCGGGTCGGCGTGCTACGGGCTCGGTATCCTCGGCGTCGGCGTCGCCCCGTCGGTACGCACCGCCGCCGTGGCGATGGTTATTGTCGGCATCCTCGGCGCGCTGGTCTCCCCGGCGACCATGGCGCTCGTGACCGATCTCGCGTCCGAACGCGAGCGCGGCCTTGCGATGGCCGGATTCAATCTCGCCGGCAGCCTCGGCTTCCTCGGCGGCTTTCTCGTCGGCGGCACCGTCGCCAGCGCCTACGGCTACGGCCTGGCGTTTCTCGTCGTCGGCGGCCTCGAAATCGCGATCGCGATCGTCACGATTCCGATCTTCGTCCGACTCTCGCTCGGTTCCGATCCGGCCATGGACGGCAGCACCGGACGCGAGACCGGCAACCGCTAATCGACGCTGTCCGCTTCGAAAGCGGTACCACCCGTCTCCGTGCACCCGTGACGACAGCCGTTTTTATACGCTCCCGGCACGATACGAACGAATACCGATGTCCATCCTCGTCGCCTACGACGGCTCGGCCCCGGCACAGCAGGCCGCAGAGTACGCGTTCACCACCCACGCGGACGACGAGATCATCCTGTTGCGCGTCGTCGAAGCCGCGGACGGCTCGACCGGCGCGAGCATCAACTACGCTCAGGACCTCCTCAAGGAAGAAGAAGACACCGCGGCCGACACGCTCCGCGACGAGGCGACTGAACTCGCAAACAGCGAGAACGTCCAGTTCACGACGGAAACCGTCGTGGGACGGCCGGATCGTGAGATCGTCGCGTTCGCGGAGGAGAACGATGTCGATCAGATCGTCGTCGGCAGCCACGGCCGGTCTGGCGTCTCTCGAGTGCTTCTCGGCAGCGTTGCAGAGCGGATCGCCCGCCGGGCCCCGATGCCGGTGACGATCGTTCGGTAGTCGCCCCCTGACGGGCACAGCCGACTCACTGCGTATTCGTTAGCCCGCCGTCGACGACGAGCGATTCGCCGTTGATGTACGACGAGAGGTCGCTCGCGAGATACAGCGCCGCGTCTGCCACGTCCTCGGGCTGGCCCGCCCGTCGTGAGGGAATCGTCTCGAGGTATCCCGACTCCGCTTCGGTTCCGAAGATTTCGACGTCGTCGGTCGTCATCGTCGTCTCGATCAGCCCGGGATGGATCGCGTTCACGCGAACGCCCTCCGGACCCAACTTCGCCGCCATCGCGTAGGTCAGCAGGCGAATCGCTCCCTTCGTCCCGCAGTAGGTGACGAAATCGCCAGCCCCCTCGAGCCCGGCGATCGACGAGAGGTTGATGATGCGGCCGCCGTCCGCCTCGACCATCCGATTCGCCGCCGCCTGCGCCCCGAAGTAGACCCCCTTGACGTTGATGTCCATCATCCGATCGAAGTCGTCCTCGCCGACCTCCAGGAACTCCTCCCCGTGGAAGATCCCGGCGTTGTTCACCATCACGGTCACGCCGCCGAACTCGTCGGCCGCGCCGACGGCGTTCTCGAGGTCGCCGACGCTCGTCACGTCGCACTCGACGAACGTCGCGCCGGCGTCCGTTTCCTCCTCGATTAGCTCGTGCGTCGGCGTGCCGCCCTCGCGCGGCGAATCTCGAATGTCCGCGACGACGACATCCGATCCCTCCGTCGCGAACTGGCGCGCAATCGCGCGTCCGTTGCCGCTCGATCCGCCGGTTACGATCGTTACGTCGTCTTCGAGCATCTGTGACTGTGCCATAGCCGACCGTCGTACCACAGCAGTCTGCTAAGTAGTGTCCATCAGTCACCCCGCCAATAGGTCCTCACATTCGACCCGTCACCGGCCCCGAACTCCGGCCCCACCCACGCTCGTATTCGCACTCACGCGAACGCACACGCTCACACTCACTCACACTCACAGGTCCGGATCGATAACCTCGATCTCTCCTCGCTGGATCACCGGCTGATGCTCGCAGATATAGGTCGTCATCTCCGCCGTCGCTTCGACGGTGAGACTCGCCGTCTCGCCCCGGTCAGCCACGACACCAGTCGCGAGTTCATCCACGGCCTCCTCGGCCGCGTCGTAAATCGCGAGGTTGTGCTTGACGTTATCCCGATTTTCGCAGGTGAACTCGTACTCCCGACCCTCGAGGAGCACGAGCGTCGGATTCTCGACGCGGTCGATGTGTGCGGGTTCGACGCCGACCCACCCGCCGACGAAAGCGTCGAGTCGGACCGTCGAGACGGACGCCCAGGTATCGGGATCGGTGTCGTTCGTCGTCGCTTCCGCCACGTCGACGACCGGCTCCGACTCGTCGGTCTCGGCGTCGCCCGTCGAGTTATTCCCCCATCCGAGACAGCCGGCACTGACCACTCCCGCGGCTACCGCACCAGTGCGTGCCACGAACGCGCGCCGTTCCGATCGGTTCGCGGCCATTAGGTCGTATTAGCACGGAGAGCAGCATAAGCCCCAGTCCGCGTCAATCGGAACGTCGTCGCTGCTAACGGATACGACGGGTGCTGCACTCGAAACCGGGTCGACGAGGAAACCTTACCGCGACGCCGAGACGAGTTCAGCGACCAGCTCCGCGACGGCCTCGAGTTCGTCCTCGTTGACCCCGTGGCCCATCCCCTCGTAGATGCGCTCGGTGACGTCCGCGTTTAACGCCTCGAGAACGCGCGCCGTCTCGTGAACTCGCTCCTCGGGAATGTGCGGGTCAACGTCGCTACAGCCGAGGAAGGCGGGCGTTCCGTCGAGGTCGTCGTCGGTGTCCGCGTAGTCGTCGGCCTCGATTTCGTCACCGATGAGGCCGCCGCTCAGCGCTGCCAGCCCGCCGTACCGTCGGGGGTTGCGCGCGACGAACTCGCTCGCGAGACAGGCACCCTGGGAGAAGCCGAGCACCAGGACGCGCTCGGTCGGAATCCCGGCGTCGGTCGCCGTCTCGATCGCATCCCGGATCGCCCGCAGCCCCGAGGACCGGCCCGGTTCGTTCGACTCGACGGGTGCCAGGAAGGAGTTCGGGTACCACTCGTTGCGCTCGGCCTGCGGTGCGAGGAGGGCGACGCCCTCGCGGTGGACTTCCCGCCCCATCTGGACGATGCTCCGGGCGGTCGCACCCCGTCCGTGAACCAGGATCACCGCGGCCGTGGCGTCCCCGAGTTCGGTGCCGGCCGTGACGAGCGGCTGGTCCTGGTGGGGACCGTCGATACCGTCGCTCGCGTCACTCATTCTAGACCACCGACGCCGGCGCTCGCGTCGGGCAAGTCGTTCTCGACGACCTCGAGTCCCAGTTCCTCGATCGCTCCGCGGAGGTGTTCGTCCTTGGCGTACTCGGCACCGTCGGACTCGCGCAGCTCCTGGGCTTTCGCCAGCACCTCGCCGCGGCGGTCGTTCGGAATCTCGTACTTGTCCGCCGAGAGTTCGATGACGAGCCCGTTGTTGTCCGTCGTGTAGATCGAGTGGAAAATACCCCGGTCGAAGACGTTGTACTGGTGGCCGGCGTCCTCGAGCGCCCGCATCGTCTCCTCGTACTCGTCGGGGTCGACGCTGAAACAGAGGTGGTGGACGGCTCCGACGCCGCCGCGCTGCCCGCGCCGGTTCGACGGCCGGTCGTCGCTGACGAAGAACGTCAGAATCCGCCCGTCGCCCGTATCGAAGAACAGGTGCGTCTGCGAGGGATCGTCGAGGTTCGGCTGGCGAAGCACCAGCGGCATTCCCAGCAGGTCGCGATAGAACTCGATCGTGTCCTCGGCGTTGCTCCCCCAGATCGTGATGTGGTCGGTCCCCTGCATGTGGACCGGGCTGTCGGGGCGCTCCGGCGTTACCGGCACCGAACTCGATGGTGTCGTCTCGTCGCTCATGTGGTTACACTATGTTACCGCGACGTATGAAGCCTGCAGAGACGCGGGACCAACCACGTGACATCCGTGTTACTAGACCCGCCCGGACAGTGCTGCCACCGAGACCGCACGAACAGCTCCCTCCTGAACCCGACGGAGAGGAGTTCGCCCGGCGCAGGAACGCCCCGCCGGCCACTACGCTGCCCTGTACTCTCATCGTCGCCGTTTATGCAGTTCCGACGTGTACCAGCGGCGAGGTCCTCCCGATCGGCGAGTAGTTGTGAACTCGTGCGATCGAGACCGACGCAGTACCGGGCAACCGGCGAGGCAACTATGTCAAACCCAGGCCATCACTCCGTCTCGCGACGATCGGTCGTGCGAACCGGGTCGCTTCTCCTCGGTGCGCTCGCCTCCGGATCGATCGGTGCTACGCGCGTTTCGGCGCAATCCGGGTCCAGTTCTGAATCGGAACCCGAATCCGAGGCCGAATCCGAACCCGAACCAGACTTCCAGGCTCGACTCTACGGCAACGACTTCTATCCCGCTGCGCGCTTTCGCGTGGTCTCTTCCTCCCTCGAATACAAACCCGCCGTTTCGGTTCAGGAAGGCGAGACGTTTCTGGGAGACCTCTACTGGAGCGATTACGATACACGCCTCATTCGATACGAGAACACGCAGGAACGAGTGCTCTTCTTTCCGCCGTTCGAGGTCGATCTCGACCAGGAGACGACGTACCGAACCGACCGGATACAGTCGACGGACGAACTCGCCGACGGCATCGTCCGCATCGGTTTTCACCGAGACTCGTCGTCCGCCGCGTGACCGGCGATTTGCGCCGCGATTGCGCTCCGGCGACGCGCGGATCGAACGACCTGAACTCGCAGAAGCAGCGGCATGCGTACGCTGAGCAACGAAATTGATCAGATACGTTCTCCGTACTGTCGACGGACCGGTGGACCGCTCGCTCCCGCGCTCGTATCTCAGTTAACACCGCGGATCGGCGTTCTCGCGAGCGAGAGTCGCCTGCCGAAACCTCGTTGCCGGTCGAAATCCGAACGCTGGTGTGAATGAAACGGAATATTCGAAGTGATGCCAACACTCGACGGTCACCAAACGGGGCTCAAACTAACGATCTTTGGACTTCACTTTACACTTCTCGGATTTGCCGTCGAACCCGGTTCCCCTTCTTCGCGGCTGGGCTTGCAGTCTCTGCAGCCGGATTTGCGTTCGATTGACAGCGGTACCCGGCTGCCAAACGGCCATTAGACCTCGCGTTCAACTCTCGAGCGGAGTGTCGCCTCCCACACCGAACCACTGATGTTTGTTTCCGTCGTCGACGTTGTAGTTATCGTAATAGTGATGGCAATCGGACAGAATGCCGGACGTATGGCCACCGATCAGCGTTCTCATATTCGACAGGTAGTGATCAGTATCCTTCTCGTCTGTACAGCAATCGGTATTTTCGGCGGCGGGCAGGAAGCGGACAGCGGAATCGTTGTCTCGTGGTTCTGGATGGGGATCGGCTTGGCCGTGACGTATCTTCTCTACAGGGTGGTTGTTGTGCTCCAGCGGTTCGAGGCTAGCCGCTAGTCGCTCTCCTCTCTCCACCGGTGTATCCGTACCGTGGCTTCGATCGTTTGGTGAACTCTATATTGGTCATTGATGGACCAGCAGGTCGGCGTTGATTTTCGTCGTCACACAACCGATGCCAGAACTGAACGATGGTCGGTGCATCAATTCTCACGTTCAGTCTTCATTGGAATCGCAATTCCCGGAGCAATGAACGCGGTTGTAGCCGTTACTACTGACGCAAGTGGTCGTGCTGTGACCCAGTCCGCCCCACTATCGTCGGCGTGGGAGTTCGTGCTCGTCGATCACCGACTGGTTTCAGTTTATCGGTGACAGCAGTGCAGAGAGACAAAATCCGGCCGCTGAAACTATCAGATGTGAGAATTCGAGATTTCTATTGAAAACTCACAGGATGCGAGTTCATTTGTTGTCCGAGGAGACAATATCGATGAGACAACGCTCGATTCGAACTCTGCTGGCGAATCGGATACGTTCTATTATAACCCGGATTCCGCTGAACAATCTGAGATTAGTAATAACGCCAACGTTCACGAGATTAGTGAGCAAGAAGGTGAATTGACCGTCGTGGCGCAGGATGGAAGTGCAGAGAGTCAAATTGCAACGGCGAGTTGGGACTTCAGCTAACACAAATGACGATGGATAGTCCGAAATATCGAGCCAAACTGATCGGCAACGAAGAGGAGCGCGCCGCCTCGCCCGTTATTGGTTTCATTCTCATGGTTGCAATAACAGTCATTCTCGCAGCTGTGATCGCGGCGTTCGTGCTTGACATGGGCGATAGTGTGGGTGAGGGTCCAGTGAACGCGATTGTTGGAACGGACGTTGCCAACGATGACGGGACAATTGATGTCTCTATTGAGGACCCCCAAGATGCGAGTACCTTCATCGTTCGTAGTGATGATTTCAACAATGTGGCTGAAATCGAGTTAGACGTGAACGCTGCGGGCGAATCAGCGACGTTGTCTAATAGTACGTCTAACTTCAGCGGGTTCTCTACTGACGGTTCCACCTCCGATTACACGCTGGATTCGGCTGGTGAATTCACTGTCGTAGCACAAGACGGGAGCGCAGAAAGCCAGGCCTCTACTGGGAGTTGGGACTTCAGCTAACCCACTCTCCGTATTTATCGGTCGTAATTCAATTCCACGCGTTCAAGACGCTATTCCCCTTGCCAACGTGACGACTGCGAATGTGAGGGTTGTCTCGTCGGTTGCCGTTCTCGTCGAGCAGTCCCGCAACGCGGAGATAGTTTCTGCACGGGCACGATGGGATTCGAACCGCGGTCACAGTAACACCTCCCTGATTCGAATCCCGGTGCCGTTACTGCTCACGTCGTTCGCAGATAACGGGCACGATGGGATTCGAACCCACGACCATCGGATGGCTTCCCCCATTGCAATCCCAATGAGGATAGAAGTCCGACGCTCTGTCCAGACTGAGCTACGTGCCCACGAGTTCGTCATCACGTCCGTATTCGTCAGGCCAATTTATACCCTTTGACTGATGGGTCCGAACGGGTCGGACGATCGGAATCGGGAACCGAAAAGGAAGGGGTTGGTGTGTTCTGTGCTGGTGTCTGCGTTCAGGGTGGCTGGCTCTCTGTCAGGGGACTATTCGTTGTCGCCTGTCTCGGTACCGGTCTCGGTTTCGTCGCCGCTGGTGTCGTCCGTCGTTCCGTCCATGTTGCCCCTGTCTCTTATACACATC
>NZ_AOIP01000016.1:281910-343853 GCF_000337535.1 Natrialba aegyptia DSM 13077 | reverse complement strand
CCGTCGTCTCCGCCGCCATTTCCGCCGTCCATACCGTCGTCTCCGCCGCCATCGCCGCCCATACCGTCGTCACCGCCGGTATCGTCTTCCTGTTGGTCGTCGCTACAGCCCGCGACCGCTGTAACTATGCCGGCTCCAAGAGCCGCCGTGAACCGACGCCTGTTGAGGGTTGGTGCTGTCATATCAGCACCTGAACCGATGATGGAGTGATAAATAATGCGTACCGTCCGTTTGGACGAACAATGCCGATTCAGACGAATTACCGATGGTCCCATCCATGAGAACGACTCGTTTTCCCAGCGCGTGTTGTTCTCACTCACGCAACGAATTCCCTACCGCTGTCGATCGAGTTCAGGAGGAAGAAACGAGTCCGTAGGGGACAAACTATCGCGGTCCTAACGAGTTTCGGCAGCTACAACTTCGGGATGGCGTCGGACACGGGCTATCTTGCGTCGGCGAACACAGCCCTTATGCACGTCTCGCCGGTACGTTTCCTCGATGCACGTCATCGGAACGGTGGGACTTCCCGGCAGTGGCAAGGGCGAGGCAGCCACCGTCGCACGCGAGGATGGGATTCCGGTCGTGACAATGGGCGATGTCGTCCGCCAGGAGACGGCGGATCGCGGTCTCGATCCGACGAAAGACCACGGCACGGTCGCACAGGCGTTGCGCGAGGAGAACGGCCCGGCGGCCATCGCCGAGCGCTCGCTCCCCATGATCGAAGACCGCTTGCAAAACCACGAGACGGTCCTGGTCGATGGCATTCGTTCGGATACCGAAGTCGACGCGTTCGAGGAGCGATTCGGCGAGTCGTTCACGCTGATCAGTATCGAAGCCCCGTTCGAGGTTCGTGCCGACCGCATCGATGCCCGCGGCCGTGACGTCCGCGAAGCCGACGGCGGGGAGGGGCTGGCCGCCCGCGACGAACGTGAACGCGGCTTCGGCATGGACGATGCGATGGATCGCGCCGATGTCGTCGTCGAAAACACCGACTCGCTCGAGGCGTTTCACGAGCGCATCCGGTCGATCATCCGTACGGGATCGACTGGTGATGACCGTGATAGCGATCGTGATGGCGATCGCGATAGTGACAATAACGGGAGTGGTGGTGACAACTCCGAAGCCGAACCCGAACCCGAATCTGAATCTGAATCTGAACTCGGGGCCGACACGACGACCGAGACTGAGGCCGAGACAGAGGAACCGCAGCCGTAGCTATCGAACTAACCCGCTACCACGACTGACATCGATCCCAACACCGATATCGATACCAATACTGATTCCGTTACTGAGACACTGAGACCCTGATACACATGACCGACATCTACCGCGTCACCGTCGAAATTACGGCACCGATCTACGATACCGAGGTGACGAGTCGGGTCGCCGACGCCGTCGCCAATATCTTCCCGAACGCCGATCTCGAGGAATCAGTCGGCGAAATCCGAGGGGAAACACACTCGATGGAACACCTCTCCGAACTGCTCCACAGACAGGAAATCCTCGACACCGCTCGCGGCGAGTTCTTCTCGACGCGCGAGGGCGAGACGTTCTCGTTCGCGCTCAAAAAGCAGGCCGCCTTCGAGGACCGGATCACCTTCTCGGTCGGCGAACCGGACGAACTCGGCGAGATCAGTGTCCGCGTCCGCGTCGAGGAGCCGACGGTCGAGGA
This sequence comes from Natrialba aegyptia DSM 13077, assembly GCF_000337535.1. Classification (GTDB taxonomy): domain Archaea; phylum Halobacteriota; class Halobacteria; order Halobacteriales; family Natrialbaceae; genus Natrialba; species Natrialba aegyptia. The sequence goes on along the minus strand of NZ_AOIP01000016.1, from coordinate 342,181 downwards.
GTATATCGATCACATCGCGCCGCCGACGGAAGACGGACAACCGGTCGAGGGGTGAGGCGACTCCTTCTGGTCTACTCGTCTACTGGTCTACTGATCCCCGCAGTCTCCCGCCGCCGCAAGCGCTTCGTCGGCCTCGTCTTGATATTCCCGGGCGGTGAGATAGTTTCCGTTATCAGCAGCCGCTGCCGCCTCGGTGAACGCCGCCGCTGCCGACTGCAAGTGACTACTCTGACAGTGTGCCGTTTCGAACGACGCTGCGAGTTCGGTGGGTGCCTCGTCGCGACTCTCCGCGACCGTTTTCCGTCCCGCCGTGAACGCCGACTCGGCATCGACAAACGAAGCTTCGGCCTCCTGGTAGCCACCGTCGTCTATGAACTCGCGGCCGGCCTCGAGTGCAGCGTAACCGTCGAGAAGATCGCCGTAGCTGCCCGCGAGAGCGGTTTGGGCGTCGAGAATGGTTCCGAGGGTCGAGAGGCCGTCCGTGAGCCGGTCGAGATCGATGGTCGGCAGGGCCTCGAACCGGTCCTCATCGAGGCCGTCGATACTCGTCCGAGCGGTCTCGTGGGTCGTCTGTGCCTCGTCGAGGAGCGCGGTTCGGTCCTCGATGGTCGTAGTGGCCTGCTCGAGATCCGTTTCGGTGTCGTCGGTTTCTTCGCCGGCCCCCTCGAAGACGGTGCCGACTTCCTCGATTTCCGCCGACAGTTCGTCATCGCTAACAGTTGCAGTTACCGAAACTAATTCTTCGAGGCTATCGGCGTACTCCCGACCGGTTTTAACGTCGGGTTGTCGGTCGGCTTCGAGTTCGGTGGCGGCCGTATCGAGTGCCGAGCGAGCGGTGTCGATCGTCTCATAATAAGGGGTCGGATCGAACGCAGTCTCTGTCGATTCCTGTACGCCACGGTCGAAGGTCTCGTCGGTCTGCGTTCCGAGTTCGATCGCGACCTCGTTGAGGCGTCCGATCGCACGATCGAGCGCGCGCTGGCCGGTACGGTCCGCGACGACGACCGTTGCGTCGTCGCTGCGAAACGTGTCCAGACAGCCTGCGAGAGCGGCGAGCCCAACGCCGCCGAGCTGTGCGAGTTGCTGCCGTCGGTTCATCGAATCGAGAATGTGTGTCCTCCTGTATTAACATGCTGGTAGATATGTCATATCGAGTGAGCCAGTGAGTGTCCGCACCAAGTGTTCTGTGTCCGAAATTGCCCCACTGATGACACTCACAACTATCGAGTGGTCACTTGGTTTTCAGTACCTGTGAGACAGGAGAGACAGTCACGATACGTGCTCTTTGCAACTCCCAAGCTGAACTCGATACGAGGACGAAGAGCGAGAGACGGGAGAGGACCGAGAAGGATCCCTTAAAACGGCCCCAGACCGCCCATGCCGCCGCCACCGCCGCCCTGTTGCATCTGTTTCATCATGCGCTGCATCTCCTGTTCGGAGCCCATGCCCTGGAACTGCTTGATCGTCTTCTCCATCATCTTGTACTGCTGGAGGAGTTCACGAACCTGGTCCTCGTTCGTCCCGGAGCCGCGGGCGATGCGTTCGATCTGGCTCGCGCCGATGGCTTTGGGGTACTCCTTTTCGGCCTCGGTCATGGAGTCCATGATGACGCTGAAGGTGTGCATGCGCTCCTGAGTGACGTCCATCGCGTCGTCGGGGAGCTGGTCTTTGATCCCGCCGCCGAAGCCGGGGATCATGTCCATGACCTGGTCGAGCGGCCCCATGTTGTTCATCGCCTCCATCTGTTTTTGCATGTCGTTCAGGGTGAACTGGCCCTGGAGCATGTCCTCGGGATCCCAGTCGTCTTCTTCGATCTCGGTCTGCTCCATCGCGCGCTCGACGCGCTCTGCGAGCTGGCCGAGGTCTCCCATCCCGAGCAGGCGGGAGATGAAGCCGTCGGGTTCGAAGCGTTCGACGTCCTGGACCTCCTCGCCGGTGCCGAGGAAGGCGATCGAGGAATCGGTCTGGTCGACGGCCGTCAGGGCACCGCCACCCTTTGCGGTCCCGTCTAATTTCGTGATGACGACGCCGTCGATGCCGATCGACTCGTCGAACTGCTGGGCCTGTTCCTTGGCTCCCTGGCCGATCGCCGCGTCGAGCACGAGCAGCGAGGTGTCGGGATCGACGACGCCCTCGATCTGCTCGATCTCGTCGATCAGGTCGTCCTCCAGCGCGTGGCGACCCGCCGTGTCCACGATGTGCACGTCGGCCTCGCTGGTTTCTTCGAGTCCCTTGCGGGCGATTTCGACCGGGTCGTCGTTGTCCGGATTGCCGTAGAAGTCGACCTCGGCACGGCTTGCCATCTCCTTTGCCTGGTCGTAGGCACCTGGCCGGAAGGTGTCGGTCTGGATGACCGCCGGACGGAGCCCCTTCGTCGAGAACCACCAGGCCATCTTCGCGGCGGACGTCGTTTTCCCCGACCCCTGTAGCCCCGCCAGGAGAATCGTCTGTTCCTCGAGCGGCAGTTCCGTCGAGTCACCGATGAGACCGACGAGTTCTTCGTAGACGATGCGGAGGACGAAGTCCCGTGCCGGCGTGCCGGCCGGCGGTTCCTCCTCGAGGGCGCGTTCTTTGATGTTGTCCGACAGCTCCATCACGAGCGACACGTCGACGTCGGCGGAGAGCAAGGAGCGTTGGATCTCCTTGACGATCTCCTCGACGTCCTCCTCGCTGATTCGTGACTTCCCGCGGAGTTTATCGAGACTGCTCCGCAGAGAACTCCCGAGATCGTCGAGTACCATTTGCTCGGTCTACGGGACGACGGTGTTAAAGGTTTTATCTAGACGACAGCCGTCCCAAAACGGTGTCTGGCCGACGAGCGGCTGGTGGCAACGAACGCGACGGTCGCGCATCGGTGGCGCGTTGAGCTGGACTGTGAGTCGTCCTAGCCGAGAATCCGCTTTCGTTCGTCGGGCGAGAGTTCGACTTGCCCAGTTGCAAACGGCGTACAATGTTCGCACTCGAACGCCCCGTCGCCGCTATCGTAGGTGCGAATCGGCCGACTGCACAGGAAGAAGGCGTCGCGCTGTTTGCGCGTGATGACGGCGTCTGCGCTCTCGCCGCAGTTGGGACACCACTCTTTGTCAGGTGCCGGCTCCTGATAGGTGATCTTGTGACGGCCGAAGAACGCCTCCCCGTAGGCGTCCTCCCGGGTCGTCTCGATAAGGGCTTCCGGCGGAAGCGGATCAGCTTCGAGTTCGTTATCGTAGCCGCTTTCGGCCCCGATCGTCGCCGTGACGTACGGGCCGACGCTGACGCGGTTCTCTCGGCCGACGACATAGACCGTCGCGTCGATCGCCTGGCCCTCAATGCGAACGTCGTTCCCCCAGCCGGTCACGTAGACGGTGAGATCGTGGCGCGCGTCGGTGACGGTTAGCTCGTTCTTCCCGCCTCGGATCGAGACGCCATCGCGCGGGTCCCGGACGCTGTGGCGTTGCTGCCAGCCCGATACCGAGACCTCGTAGTCGTCCGGTGACCGGGTCGGTGCGGCCGCGTCGTCGAAGAAGACCTGCTCGGCGCCGACGGTCGAGACGTGTTCGGCCGCCCCGTGTTCGACAAAGACGTCTTCGGCCTCGGTGACGAGAACGTCGCCGTCGACGCGATCGACATAGCCGTCCTCGATATCGCCCGCCATCACCGTTCGAACGTCGTCCCTGTCGACGTGCTCACCCTCGGTCGGCACATCCGTGAAGACGTATTCTGGATCGAAGATCGTGAGCCGTCCGTCGACGGCATCGGCGCGCACGTACACATCGTCAGCACCGCGGAGTTCGATGGGCGTCGCCTCGCCGCCGTCCAGCCGAACATCACCCGTGAGAGACCGTTGTACTGCGTTCTCGTTACCGGCCATAGTACTCGTGACGTACTCACCGCGTTCACTTCAACTGTTCGAACAGTGAACAATCGGCGATTCATCAAAACGCAAAGCACTTTGTGATAGAACGATCACAGGAGCGTATGAATCGACGGCGTCTCCTCCGCGTTTCCGGAAGCGGGCTGGCGATTGCAGTCGGAGGACTCGCCGGCTGTCTGGGGAGCAGCGACGAGACCCCGCCGCCGCGCGAGTCCACGGTATTCGATGACATCTCGATCGTGGAGGGGACGATGGAAATTGCCCTCGTCTCGGAACCGGAAGTCGAGTCGCGCGCCGACAACGTCGACGCCCCAGTTGCCACGCCGCTCGTTCCGATCGGTCTCGCACGCGCCGGATCGAGATCATCGAGTTCAGGATCGGGATCAAGCGGTGCGACGAGTCGCGGGAACGGCGTCCCCTCGTCGGCACCCACGGGTCGCCACGGCTGGGCCATCTACGGTGCGAGTTCCGGCAGCCACTGGCGCGATAACCACGACGATGAACTCGAGACGTATCGGGCCACCATTGCTACCCTCGGCGTCTCCTACATGGGTTCGAACGACGCGTATCAGGCGGAGTCTCCAGGGCCGGAGCCGGCTGACTGGGACGAGGAATGGTCCGACCCCGAACTCGGATCGATGTTCGAAGTCGACCTCCCCGGCCTCTCTGCGGACGGACAGGGGGAGACAGAAACCGAATCGGAGATCGATGCGGGGTGGTACCGCGTCGGGACACATCTCGAATCGCCGGATGGCGATACCGATTTCGGGTGGCAGGCTGCGGACTTCAAGCTTGAGCAGGCAACCAGTGGGTGGACCATCGACGAGGCCTGGCACGTGCGACCGCGAGTGTAGGCGTCGCCGGTAGGGTCGTCGGACCGTCGTGCTGTCGCCATCGCTGCCGTCAGCGTTGTCGTTCATCGCTCTCACGAGCGGCTGAGACGGCGCTGTGACGTTCGACGAAGGAACCTTCAGACACTATGTCAGATGATGGAATGACTACCGCCACCGGATCTCGGACCCCAGCCCCGGCTCGCGGGTTCGTGACCGATCGGCGCGTAACGCTCGCGGTGACGTTCGTCGTCGCCTTCTGTTCGATCGCGTACGAACTCGTCTACTCGGAGTTGCTGACGGTGTTTTTTGGCGGGACCGTCCTCAGGTACTCGATCACGATCGGCCTCTACATGTTCTCGCTCGGAATCGGGTCCGTCCTCTCGGCGCAGCTCGGCGAGCCCGAGTCGAATTTCCTCCGGACCGAGGTGTATCTCGCAATCGCTGGCCCTGTCGGGGCGATGGCGATCATCGGGATCAACTCGCTCCCGCCGGTCAGCGTTCCCGGCGCGGGTGCACTGATCCTCGGCCTCTCACACGTCCCGATCCTCGTCGTCGGCGTGCTATCGGGGTTCGAGGTGCCGCTGCTGACTGATCTCGTCGAGGATCGAGAGGATACGGTCTTTGCGTCGCTCGGCCGGCTCTACCCGCGACGAATCGTCCGCGGGATCCTCACCGTCTTCTTCACGGTCGGCAAGCCCGACGAGCGGTCGTTCTCCGAGGTGCTCGGCGTCGACTATCTCGGAGGGCTTGCCGGGACGGTCGTCTATGCGCTCGTGTTGTACCCCCGGTTCGGGCTCGTCGTGAGCGTCTTCGCACTGGGCCTGTTGAACGCACTCGCCGCACTGGGGTTTGCCGCGTGGACGTTCTCGGGAGCAACCCGCACGCTCTCGCGTCCAACCGCCGGGAAGTGGCGCGCCCTCCTGCTCGTCGGCCTCCTCCTGACCGGCACCTACGGCGGTCTCATCGGCCACCCGAACGCGGTTGACCGCGCGGTGACGACGACCTATCTCGAACGAACTATCGAACGCGAGTTCCCCGAGGGCGTGGCAAGCGTGGATACCCGGAGCTACGATACCACGCCGTATCAGACCGTCCTCACCTACGAACGTGAACTCGAGGGACACGCCGGAACGGAGACGTGTCTGCATCTCGATCGGGCGATCCAGTTCTGTGACACCTGGGTCGACTCCTATCACAGCGGACTCGTCGACGTTCCCATGACGACCTTCGACGATCCGTCCTCGGTCGACGTGTTGCTCGTCGGCGGTGGCGACTATATCGCCGTCGACCATCTCCGCCAGTACAATGCGTCGGTCGATCAGGTCGATATCGATGGCGAGTTCCTCGAGATGGCGCGGGAGCGAGAGTTCTTCCGGCAGTATAACGACGAGGCGTACGAGTACGATCGACTGAACACGACCACCGAGGACGCGTTCACCTATCTGGAGGCAACTGATGAGACGTACGACCTCATCCTCCTCGATATTCCGGGTGTCCGAAGCGACGAGACGCTGTCTCTGTACTCGACGGAGTTCTACTCGCTGCTTCGCGACCACCTGAGCGACGAGGGCCTCGTCGTCTCCTGGGTCTATACGAGCGGCGACCACCCCACCCACAGCAAAGTCTACGCCAACACGGTTCGTGAGGCCGGTTTTGACCGGTACCTTCCGTACTACGTCTACGACGACCTCGATGGGGATACGGAACTCGAACCCGGTGAACGATTTTACGTGCTCTCGGACGGGCCGACACCGGAACCTGCTCTCCAGCGCGCCGAGAGCGACTATATTCATAAGAATGCCGAGACGTTCGAGACGTGGCAGTGGCGATCGCTTCCGTCCTATCGGGGCGTCGAACCGAACAACGTCTTCCGCCCTAACTACGATATTATCGTCGATTGACAATGACACAGGATACCCTTCAGTTCGTTCACGCCGACTCTCCGCCGGCGACCGACGGCGTCCGCGTGTTCGACTCGCTCACACGACCACTGCTGGGAACCGAGTTCACGTTTCGGATCATCGGCAGCTCTCACTACATCAGCGCACCCACCTATGAGTTCTATGAACTCTCGACCTGCAATCCCACCTCGGTAGTTGGCCGCGATGGAACAGCGATCTCGCTCAATCCGGACCAGCCCTCCCGCCGGCTTGTCTTCGAGACCGACGCGCTGCGGTGTGTGACGGTCGTCGATCACCGTCCGCTTTCGGCGTTTCCCCGCGACCGATATCTGTCACAACCCGATTCGTTCGACCTCGCGTACTCGTTCGACGGGGAGTCGGAAGCCGTCACGACGATCGAACTCGACGAGGGCGGCTACGAGACCTATCACACGTATCCCGAGTTCGAACTCGCGTTGTACACGCGGACTGCCCTTACGAGGAAGTGACTCGTCGACACCTGCGGTGAACCGTTCTCGCGGTAGTGGCCGGCGGACGAGTTGTCTTCTAAACTTATATGATTCCGATTTACCTACTGATCCACCATGGAAGATACACGAGGGGATGCGGCTGACGATCCCGCGACCGTTGATCCCTCCATTCTCCATCTTTCGCCGGCCGAACGGGAGGCACGAGGGATCACGGACGACGACGTTCGCGAGACGTTTCGGACGGTCCTCGAACGCGGTACCGAAGACCAGAAGGATCTCAGCGGCGTCACGCTACCTGCACTCGCGTTGGATCGGACCACCCTGGAGAGCGTCGATCGCTATCCGGTCGATCTCAGCGGGGCGACCATCGAAGCGCTCTCGCTGTCGCACTCTCGGGTGACAGTTCCGGTCGTTCTGGACGGGGCGACTCTCGGATCGCTTCGAGTGACCGAGGCACACGTCGAGACACCGGTTTCGTGTTCGGACGTGACCGTCACCGGAGAGACCAGCCTCTTCGAAGCGCAGTTCGACAACGATGTTGCGTTCGACGGCGCGACATTCGAGGGGCCGGTCGACTGTGATGAAGCTACCTTTCGCGATGACGTTCGGTTCGACGAGGCCACGTTCGATGACGAGGTGACCTTCCGGGCGGCGGAGTGTCACGGTGACTCGAATCACCTCGATGACAACACGACGTTTTCCGGAGCGACCTTCCGCTCGACGGTTTCCTTTCGTGAGACCGAGTTCGGCTTCACGATGTTCGATGATCTCACGTGCTGCGAGACGGCCGTTTTTCAGGAGGCGACGTTCACCGGCGACGCGGAGTTTCACGGCGCTGAATTCGGTGCAGACGCTGATTTCGACGAAGTCGAGTTCAGGGATGATACTGCGTTCACCAACGCGACGTTTCAGCAGCAGGCGACGTTCCGTGGGGCCTCGTTCGCCGGCGGCGCTCGAACGCTGATCGACGATGCCAGTTTCGCCGAAGCAGTCTTTCACGACGCAGTTACGTTTCGCCGGGCGTCGTTTCGCTACGTCACGTTCGCCGACGCCGAATTCCGCGGGACTGCACGCTTCGAATCGGCGACCTTCGACGGGGATGCGGACTTTCCCAACGTCTCGTTCGCCCGCGCGGTCAACTTCGACGAGGGTCGATTTCGCGAAGACGCCGACTTCTCGGGCGGTCAGTTCGACGGGCCGTGTGCCTTCCGCGGCTGTGAGTTCGTCGGTGGGGCGAATCACCTCAAAGACGACGTGTCCTTCGAGCAGGCGCGATTCGCCGACGACGTCGACTTTCACGACGCCGAAATCGCATCCGCGAACGTTCGAAACGTGGCGTTCGGCGGCACGGTCGATTTCAGTCGCTGTCTCGTCTCAGAACGGATCGATATCGAGGCGCACGGAATCGACGACGATGCGTTCGTCGATTTCACGCGCGGTAAGATCCGAAGTGGACGGATCGTTCAACCCGCCGAGGGCTGGATCCGGTACGATTTGACACTCGCGAGCGTCGGCGACGTTGAACTCGAGGCCGAACGGACAACGGACCGCCGCCAACTCCTCGATTACTTCCGGTTCTGCCGGACCGAGTTCGACGAGTTCGATGGCCATACGTTCGACTTCAGCGGACATCGCGAGTATCTCGACCGAAACGGCTGGACGATTCACGGCTTCGACGAGCCACGGACGGACGAGTTCGATCCCGACTACGCTCTCGAGATGACGCCGGAAGTCGTCGAGACGACGTATCTGAAGGCCAAACAGAGCGCAAGCGAGATCGGCGATATGAAGACTGCCGGCGAGTTCCGCGTCAAGCGCCAGCGGTACAGCCGTCACAAGACGCTCGAGGCTGTTTCCGATCCGGATGCGGGACTGTGGACTCGGTTGAAGAATCTGGGTCGAGTGGTGGAGAACTGTTTTCTCGGGCTCACCTGTGGGCACGGGATGCGGCCGATGCGGATCGGCATCGTCTTCGCCATCGCGCCGCTGTTTTTCGCAATACCGTATGCGTTTGGCGGCCCGCTCTTCGAAACCGGGGCGGAGGGGTTCTACGAGAATCTCTACTTCAGCTACATCAGTTACACGACGATCGGATACGGAGATATCGGGCCGATCGGCCCGCTCGCCCGACTGCTCGCCGGGTCCGAGGCGTATCTCAGTACGGTCCTTGCAGCACTGCTCGTGTACGCGTTGGTTAAACGGTCCGAACTGTAATGAGAGGGCACACGGACCACACGTCGGCACGTCGGTGAGTATTTCACTCGACCCCGACAATACTCGCGTATGAGCTCCGATGCAGACGTTGATCCCTCGGAGTACGACGCGCTCGAGGATGCGGACGTGACGCTGCGAGTCAACGATCACGGACTTCACATTGCCGACGACGAGGCGACTGGCGTCTCGAGCCAGGGACAGACCCCGGAGGAGGCCCTCGAAAACCTCGCGGCCGCAGTCGAATCGTACGAGGAAGCGACTGCTGACGACCCAGGTGACGACTGGCTCTAACGACTGACCGAGTTCTCCTCGCTGTCGACGCGGTTGGTTCTACGTTCGGACCAGAGCGAATACCACCGGGGACCGTGAGGTATGGCCCGTAGTATGGACGGACCACGACGCGATTCATCGCAACGGAACGAAGCGACGAACGAAGAGACTGGAGTCGACCGACGCCGAGTTCTCCGGGCGGGGACGGGACTTGCGGCGACGACGCTCGGAATCGCGGCGCTCGGCGGGCAGGCGGCCGCCCACTTCCCGCCGGATCTCGAGATCGAGATCAAACCGGGGAGCGGAAGCGATCCGGCCCCGATCAATCCGCGGAGCCAGGGCGTCGTTCCGGTCGTCGTCTTGCAGACGGACGAGTTCGATCCGACGAGCGAGCCCGTTCGGTATCGGTTCGGAGCACCCGATGTCGTCGGCGACGGCGGCGGTGCGCGGCCGGTGCACGGCGGTCACGAAGTCGATGTGAACGGGGACGGGCGAACGGCGCTCCAATTGCACTTTCCGGTCGACGAAACCGGGTTCGACGGCGACGAATCGAGCGGTCGACTCGAGTGGGAACGCAGTGAGGACGGAAACCACGGGCTCGCCGGAACGGGGGCGGTGACGATCGTCGGCTGCCAGGATCCCGGCCGGGACTGACCGGGACTGATCGGGACGGAGCCGCGGCGGACACCGTCCGTTCGGATAGCAGGCTTCAGTTTTACGCGGCCGTCCGTGATTATGGCGTGTATGGACGCGTACGATCTGGTCGTTCTCGGCGGCGGATCGGGGAGTCAGGTCGCGACCGCAGCAGCCGGCGACGGGCTCTCCGCCGCCATCGTCGAACCCGGACCGCTCGGCGGGGCCTGCGTCACTCGCGGCTGCGTTCCCTCGAAAGCGCTCATTCACCGGGCGGACATCGTCGCTGAACTCCGCCGCGCTTCGGAGTTCGGCATCGACGCCGAACTCGAGGCCGTCGACTACGGCGAGTTCACCGCGGCGATCCACGACGCGGTCTACGAGAAGGCGGATCGGCAGGCGAAATCGATCGAGGCGGCCGAGAACGTCGACCGCTACCGCGGTACGGGGCGGTTCGTGGACGAGCGGACGATCGAGATCGATGCCAGCGACGGCGATGACGCTGATTCGGGCGACACGGACGGCGAGCGGATCCGCGGCGACACCGTCGTCATCGCCGTCGGCGGTCGTCCGGTCGTGCCGCCGATCGACGGGCTCGAATCCGTCGAGTTCCTGACGAGCGAGGACGCGCTCTTCCTCGACTCCCAGCCCGATTCGCTCGTGATCGTCGGCGGCGGCTACATCGGCGCGGAGCTGGGCTACTTCTTCGGCGCGCTCGGGACCGAGGTCACGATCGTCGGGCGAAGCGACCGGTTGGTGCCGCGGGAGGACGACGCCGTCAGCGACGTCGTGACCGATTCACTCGGCGAGTACTGTGACGTTCGGACAGGGTACGAAGCGACGGCCGTCGAGGAGGCCGACGGCGGTATCGCCGTGACGGCCGAGCCGAGCGGCGACGAGGGTGACGGCGGCGACGCGATCGACCGCGAAGCCGACGACCTCCTGCTCGCGGCCGGTCGGCGGCCGAACACCGACACCCTCAACCTGGAGGCGACTGGCGTCGAAACGGACGAGTCGGGCCACGTCGAAACCGACGACCGGCTCGAAACGAGCGTCGACGGGATCTGGGCGCTCGGCGACGTGCTCGGCGAGCAACCCTACAAGCACGCGGCGGACTACGAGACTCGCGTCGTCACCGCGAACGTCCTCGAGGACGCCGGCGAGACGGTCGACTACGGCGCGATGCCCCACGCGGTTTTCACGTCCCCGCAGGTCGCGAGCGTCGGGCGGACCGAAGGTGAACTCGAGGACGCGGGCCGCGAGTTCAGTGTGGCGACGGTGCCGGTGGACGCCGCGCCGCTGGGGATGATCCTCCACGCCGACGACGGGTTCGTCAAGGTGCTTGCAGCCCCGGACGGCGAGATTCTGGGCTGTCACATCGTGGGGCCCCACGCCTCGACGCTGATCCAGGAGGTCGTCACCGCGATGGACCGCGGGGAGGGGACCGTCGACGACGTTGCGGAACCGGTTCACGTGCACCCGGCGCTGTCGGAGGCGGTCTACGCGGCGTTCGATGAACTCTCGTCGCGGCGGTATTCGACGGCACCGGATTGGCGAGATACCGACGGCGCTTGACGGCAGTGGATCGCGGTCGCGTTCTGGATTCTGCTCCTTCCCGGCGTTCAGCGGTAGATATAAGTCACTACCAGTCAACAATTAGGACGGAAGCCATTAAACGGGCATTGAAATGCCCCGGATGCAGGAACATCCGAGACGTGGCTTCCAAACCTACGAGGGTTTGTAGCCATGTTTGCGTACATTCTCACGGGATATAAACATCCCGCACGACTGATGCATCGCACTATTCGATCAGCAGCAGGTATCTCCTGGCGAATTACGAGCACAACGAGGTGTCGGTTGGGATGAGCGACGACGCCGACGACAGCGCCCAGAGTGGCGACGGCGGGAACGAAGACGACACCGACCAACCCGACCGACTCGCCCAGTGTGAACTCCCGCGCTGTCCCCGCTGTGGGAGGCCAATTGCACAGCGAACCATGATCGGCCCCGGCGAAGCCATCGCCGGCCCCTGCGGCTGTCGCGTCGCTCCGCCGGACCCCTCCACCGGCTCCGACCCCGACCCCGGCACCGCTGCCGATGCCGGTACTGGTACCGATGCCGATACCGCCCCCAGCACCGACACCGACACCAACCGATCCGGTCCCAATACCGCACCCGACACCGACCGATCCAAACCGAACTAACCCCCGCGAACCGAGTTCAGTAACGCGGTTCCACCGCGGGTGAACTCGCGTCGCGGCGGGCAGCCGAGTTGCCACCGGGTGTTCGAGACGATCGGACCACCATCACGATCCAACCACATCCATCGAACCACCACGCTCGCACCCGGCGGTGAACTTGGCCCGAAACCGCGGCGCGAGCGGCGGCGTTCGAAGTCCGCGCTAGTGATTCGGAACCCGTACCGTCCGAACGAGTTCTGAACGCGATTCAAAACAAAACCATATTGTCATCTCCCGATGGACTCTCGCTATGGAACTCGTCGGCCGGACGCTTCGAGACCGGATCGTGCAGGCTCTCGTCGTGTTTCTCACGCTCCTGGTCATTCAGTACGTCCAGAACTCGATCGAGTGGGGGTATCTCGTGTCCGTCGCTGCGCTATTTTTTGTGATTATGATTCCGCTCGACGCGATTCGAAGTCGGTTTGAGCAGTAATCCCGTTCTCGGGCGTCCTCTCGCACGCGTTCGCTCTCGAGGGAACGAAGTGATACTCGACGTTCTCGTCCCTATCAACGCCCGCTTCCCAGGGTCGCCGAGACGGAACTCGCGAACTCGCTACCGTTCGACCGGTCCGCTTTCGACCTCGCCGTCCATCGCCAGCCACTCCGTGAGGCTGCCCTCGTAGACCGACACGTCCTCGTAGCCGAGCGCCCGGAGGACGACGTAGGTGTGGCTGATCCGCCGCGCCGTGTTACAGTAGAGAACGATCTCGCGGTCGCGCGTAATGTCGTGATCCTCGAGAAGCGCCTCGAGTTCGTCCGCCGGCAGGAGGCTCCGCGTCTCGTCGTCGACGGCCTCGCGCCAGTCGAACCGGACGGCACCGGGGAGGCGGGCCTCCTCGAACTCGTCGCGTTCGCGGGTGTCGACCAGCAGCGCGTCGCGCTCGATGGCGTCTTCGACGGCCGACAGGTCGACCAGCGGGCTTTCGTCCGGGTCGAGCGGTTCGGGGTCGTAGGTCGTCGGCTCGAACTCGGGTTCGTTCGATGTCGTCTCGTACTCCAGGTTCCAGGCGCTGAAGTCGCCGTCGAGCAGTCGCACGTCGTCGTGGCCGTACTCGAGCGCGGTGAGATACAAGCGGGCGGCGAAGACGCCGTGGGTGTCGTCGTAGGCGACGATGGTATCCTCGGGGCTGATTCCGGCCGTCGAGAGTAAGTCGGCGAACGGGTCGGCCCCGGGGAGGGTTCCCCGGTCGATATCGGTGTCGTCCCGATAGCTGTCGAACGGGATGTTGACGGCCCCGGGAATGTGACCGATCCCGTCGTACTCCCACGCGTCCCTCACGTCGACGAGGCGTACCTCCGGGTCCTCACGAGCGTCTGCGAGCCAGTCGAGATCGACGACGACGGATTCGTCCATTGCGTGCTCGAACTCGGTCCAGCACGGAGAGGACACCGATCCCGGCACGTCTCCCCTCGATACCGGAATAGCGGCAACATGATCCGCGATTGTGGCGGACTGAACTCGGTGTGGGGCCGGAAACCGGCGGCGTTCGCCGGCTTTCACTTCCTTGCGGTGGTGCTGGTGTCAATCGGCAATCCCGGCGCACATCTACCGGCAATACCATCCGGAACAGTTGATCGGCGACCGAATTGTCCGGTTCATGAGCCACTATGACCCTGGGGTGCCTGGGCTCGGGTATGGCAACGAACGAGTACGCCAACGACGTGCTGGTCACGGCCGACTGGGTCGAGGACCGTCTCGACGAGTTCAAGAGCGACGATCCCGGACATCGGCTGGTCGAGGTCGACGTGGACACGGAGGCCTACGACGAGGAACACGCACCCGGCGCGGTCGGGTTCAACTGGGAGACGCAACTGCAGGACCAGACTCGCCGCGACATCCTCGAGAAGGAGGATCTCGAGGAGTTGTTCGGGTCTCACGGGATCAGCGACGACTCGACGATCGTCCTCTACGGCGACAACTCGAACTGGTTCGCCGCCTACACCTACTGGCAACTGAAGTACTACGGCCACGACGAAGTCTACCTGCTCGACGGCGGCCGCGAGTACTGGCTCGAGAACGACTACCCGACGACCGAGGAGGTACCGGACTTTTCGGCCGTCGAGTACGACGCCGACGGCCCGCGCGAGAACATCCGCGCCTACCGCGACGACGTCGAGAAGGCGATCGAGCGCGGCGTTCCGCTGGTCGACGTCCGCTCGCCGGAAGAGTTCAGCGGCGAGGTGCTCGCCCCGCCGGGACTGCAGGAGACGGCCCAGCGCGGCGGCCACATCCCGGGTGCGCAGAACATCTCCTGGGCGGCCGTTACGGACGACGAGGGCAAGTTCAAGAGCCGCGACGAACTCGAAGAACTCTACGCCGAGAAGGGCATTACGGGCGGCGAGACGACCGTCGCTTACTGCCGCATCGGCGAGCGCTCCTCGGTCGCCTGGTTCGCCCTGCACGAACTGCTCGGCTACGAGGACGCCGTCAACTACGACGGCTCCTGGACCGAGTGGGGTAACCTGGTCAACGCGCCCGTCGAAACCGGCGACGCGAACTAACGGGACCACGAGACCGCTCGCGGTCGCGCTCATGCGGTGACCGGCACCGCTCGCGATGGCTGTCTCGACCGTCGGCTCCGCCGATTCGTACCGATTCTTTTTCGAGCCGCGTGCGATCGAAACTGCTATCTCCCCGACAGGAGATGCTGCGACCGTGACTCCACTCCGATGACCGACGACACCGACTGGCTCAGGAGCCGTAAAACGACGAACCAGTTGCTCGCCTTCGGGATCGTCGTTCTCGCTGCCGGATTCGTCAGCGTCGGCGAGATCGGCCCCGCGTCGATCCGGTTCGTCGCGGAGACGCTCCTCGTCGTGATACTCGTCTGTTCGATCGCGCTCTTTCTCGCGCTCCTGGCCCGAACCGACGACTCGTAGCGTCGGCGGCTGACGATAGGTCTAACTATCGGGTTCCCAAAGCACCGGTATGGCTGACGATAGCGACACTGCCGCCGACTTCGACGCCTTCCTCGACACCGTCCGCGAAACCGCCCAGACCGAACTCTCGCGACTCGGCTCCTCGAAATCGCTCTACGCCGAGACTGGCGGGGACATCGACACCGAACCCGTGCTCGAGGCGACCGCCGACGCCGAGTACGCCGCCTGGCAGACCTTCAGCGCCTGGGCCGACGACGAATCCCACGACGGTGCACGCGAGGCGTTCGAAGCGACGGCCGCGGAGGAAGAAGGACACTTCGAGACCGTCCGCGACGAACTCGGCGATGACGAGTACGAACCGGACGCGATCCCGGCCCTCCACGACCACCTGCGCGGAATCGACGAGACGGTCGAACGCGTCGGTGCACTCGCCGGTCGCATCCTCGCGAGCAAGCGCTCGAAAGAACAGGTCGTCGGCTACTTCGTCGGCGACGCCGACCCCCAGACCGCCGCCGTCTTCCGCGAGTTCGGCGACGACCTAGATGCCCAACTCGAACGCACCGGCGAGGTATTCGCGGCCGTCTGCCAGTCCGAGGCGGATCAGGAGCGTGCGATGGACGCCGCGACGGGCGCTATCGAGGCCGCCTACGCCGAGTACGTCGAGAATATGGAAGCGATGGGTGCGAACCCGAAGCCGGTCTGCTAAGCGCTCTTCATCTTCACCTTCATCTTCACCGCCGCATCCGCCATACCCGCACACCCGCCTCACGCGACCCGCTCGACGCGGCCGCTGAACTCGAGGTCGAGTTCGGAGACGACATCGGCTGTCAGCCCGGCGACTGCATCGTGGAAGTTCGTCCGGTAGCTCGCCGGTCCCTCGTAGTGGAGTTCGGCGGCGCGTTCGCCGGCGATGCCGAAGGCGAGCGTGCCGTGGAGTGCGGCGGCGTGTTTGTCCTCGAGTGCGCCGTTGAACGCCGCAAGCGTCGCGCCGAGCATGCAGCCGGTGCCGACGACTTCGCCGAGCATTTCGTGGCCCGCGGTGAGTCGATAGGTGCTGTCGGCGTCGGCGACGATATCTTCGACGCCGGAGGCGACGACGATCGACCCGGTCGAGTCCGCGAGCGACCGCGCCGTCTCCTCGATTTCCTCGTAGTCGCCGACCGATTCGACGCCTTTCACGTCCGCCTCGACCCCGGCGAGCGCGCTGATCTCGCCGTAATTGCCCTTGATCACGGTGAACGTCGTGTCTGTGAGTAGCGTCTGTGCAACGTCCTTGCGCGTCGGCGTCGACCCGACGCCGACGGGATCGAGGACGATCGGGATTCCGCGCTCGGTCGCCGTCTGTGCGGCCTCGCGCATGGCGTCGACTTTCGTCGCCGGAACCTGGCCGGTGTTGAGCAAGAGCGCGTCCGCGCCGTGGGCCATCTCGCCGGCATCGCCGGGCGAGTCCGCCATCACCGGCAACCCGTCCCAGTGCAGGATAAGGTTCGCCACGTCGTTCATCGTCACCTCGTTCGTCAGTGCCTGGACGAGCGGCGCTGACTCGTCGATCGCCCGTAAGGAATTCGCGAGTTCAGCGCTGGGTACGTCGATCGAGTCAGTCATGGCTGTCCCTCCGTTCTCGAGGGGCTTTGCGTTGGCGCTTCGAGAGCCGCCGAGAGCGCTTCGGTCGCAGCCCGTGGATCGTCGGCGGCGGTGATTTCGGAGATGACGGCGACGCCGGTAGCGCCAGCGTCGGCGACGAGGCCGGCGTTGTCGGCGGTGATGCCGCCGATGCCGACGACCGGGATCGAGACGGCGTCGGTGATCTCGGCGACGCGCTCGGGGCCGATGCCGTCTTTGTGTTCGGCGACAGCCTTCGATGTCGTTCCGTAGATCGAGCCGACGCCGAGGTAGTCCGCACCGTCGGCTTCGGCCCGCCGTGCCTCGGCAACCGTCGAGGTCGAGCAGCCGACGATCGCGTCGGGACCGAGCAGGTCGCGCGCGACTGCGACCGGGAGATCGGACTGTCCCACGTGGACGCCGTCGGCGTCGATCGCCTGTGCGAGATCCACCCGGTCGTTGACGATGAGCGCGACGTCCGCCTCGGCCGTGAACTCGCGGAGTTCGCGCCCGAGTTCGTATCGAGTTCGCGCATCGGTGTCTTTCTCCCGAAGCTGAATCGCGTCGACGCCGCCTGCAATGGCCTTGCGGGCGATCTCCGCCGTCGACAGGCCCGCCGAAAGCGAGGCCTGCGTCACGAGGTAGGTGCGCCAGTTCGAGGGTGCCATAGCGACCGTGTCAGTCGGTGGTCACTAAGAGACTTCGGTCGACCCCGCTGTGTCGAATACCTCGTCCGTTTCGGCTGCGAGCAACGAGCCCACGTCGCCCGCCTCGCTGAACGCTTGGAACGGTGTGGGTCGATCCGGGTCGTCCTCCTTCTCGGCGAGCGGGCGTCGCCACCAGCAGACGTCGTGCCAGGCGTCCTGCGTGTAGCCCATCGCGGGAAAGTCGCCGAGCCGTTCGAAGCCCAGTCGCTCGTGGAACCGGACCGTGTCCGGATTCGGCAGCGTCGTCACTGCGTAGGCGTCGCAGTAGCCCTGCCGCTCGAGAACCGCAAATAACGCCTCGTACAGCGCGCGACCGACGCCCGACCGGCGGGCGTCCTCGGCCACGTAGACCGAGAGTTCGACGAGCCACTCGTAAGCCTGACGCTTGCGCAGCGGCCCCGCGTAGGCGTAGCCAGCGACGCCTGCATCGGTTTCGGCGACGAGCCACGGATACCGTTCGAGCGTCGACTCGATGCGGTCGGCCATTTCGGACTCGGTCGGCGGCGTCTCTTCGAACGTGACCGACGAGGACGTACAGAACGGCGCGTAGATTTCCCGGACGGCGGCCGCGTCCGAGCGGGTTGCGACGCGGATGGTTTCCATACCCTCCGTTTTCGGTCGGGTGTGATAAACGCGCCGTCACCGTCACCGCGTCGCCGTCACCGCATCGTCGTCACCGGCTTCCCGGAACCGCTGTCAGCCGCTCCCGGCCGACGAGCCGCCAGCCGACGACCGCACCGAGCGACCCGAGGAGAACGAGCATCGAATCGAGGGTGGCGCTGCTCGCGACCACCGCGGCGACGCTCAGAGCGGCCGCGATCGCGAAGACGACCGTCTGTTCGTCGTCCGGATACCGCGTCAGCAGGCCCGTGACCGCGAGTAGGAACGCCAGCCCGATCCCGATTCCGGCGACCACATCCACGACGAAGTGCACGCCGAGGGCGACCCGGGAGAGACAGACCACCGTGACGAGCGTTCCCGCCGCGAGCACTCGCCGTCGCAGCGTCCAGAGCGACAGCCGCACCGCCAGACTCCCGTAGACGACCGTCGTCACCAGCGCGTGCCCGCTCGGAAAGCCGTAGCCGCTCGCCGTCCCGGTGAACTCGTACAACGGGCGGACCGTCGGCGAAAGCGTCTCGAGTTCGACGAGCGCGTGTGCCGGCCGCGGCAGCGCGAAGGTGTACTTGAGCGTCGTAATCAGGGCGAATCCGGCCAGGCCGAGGCCGGCAACGGTGAGGACTTCCCCTCGCTCGCGCGGGCGACGCCAGTAGAGCACGCCGAGGAGGACCGCGAGAAACCAGATATCGCCGAGTTGCGTCACGAGCGCGACGACGATGGCGGCCCACTCGGGGATGGTTTCTTGAATCGGATCGAACACGCCGATACCGCGGGACATATCGAGGGCTATGGAGGGTGTGCGCATAAGCTACTGGTGTTTTGCCGCCGGTGGGCCGATGGGGCAGTGGCTATTGATTTTGGTCTTGTTCTCACTCTCATTCTCACTCTCGCTCTCGGTCTTGTTCTCACTCTCATTCTCACTCTCGCTCTCGGTCTTGTTCTCGTTCATCGGAGGCAGGCGACGAGTTCGCTGTGGGCTCGCTCTCGGGGGTCGGGATCGAACGTCGGGTCGTTGGCGATACCGTCGTAGACGGCTCGCAGGACGACCTCGCCAACGTAATAAACCGCTCGTACACCCCACTTCGTGTTGTTACCGTCGGTTGTTTCAGTTGTCAGGTTGTAGACGAGCGAGACGAGGGTGCCGTTCGATCCCGATCCCGTTGCCGACCCGGTCTCGTTCGTTGCTGGCTCCTCCGTTTCTGCTGCGTTCGCTTCGGTCACATTGCCATTCGTCTCTCCGTCCGCCCCGACCGGTGACGACTGCCGATCGGTGACTGAGAGATCGAACGTGCGCGTCTGGTCCCCGTATTCGACGAGCAGTGCGTTCTGTCGATACGCCTGCTCGAACTCGATCGCGTACTGTGTGGCTGCCCCGGTCGTCGTTTCGGCATCCGGGAGCGTCGACGGATACTCGAGCGGTTCGAGCGACTGCTCCGCCGAACCGTCTTCAAACGTCGACGCGGACGACGTGGCCTCGGGACGGGGCGCCGGACGGGAGAGATCGGTACAGTCGTACGATTCGGGAGTAACCGTCGTCGACGTCTCTGCTGGCGTTTCGGGGTCGTCAAACCACGCTTCCGAACAGCCGGCCGTAAATGGAACTATCGCCGCAACCGTCGCAAGAAGGGACCGCCGAGATCGAGGAGGGCGCATACTTTTCTGTCAGCCACAACATCAATATACATTTCGTCTTCGATCGCTGTTTCCTGCGGTAATCGAGCCGCCGATTCCGAGTGCAGCCACGGTCGCCATCCGTCGCCGTTTTGCGGCACCTCTTCGGTCCAAAACGAGCGGCCCGCTACCCGCTACGCGTCTTCCTCGAGCAATCGATCGACCATCTCGTCCGGATCGAACTGCTCGATATCGTCGTATCCCTGACCGACACCGAGGAACAGAATCGGCTTGCCGGTCACGTGTGCGATCGAAATCGCCGCCCCGCCGTTCGAGTCCGCATCCGCCTTCGTCAAAATTGCGCCATCGACTTCGGCCGCGTCGTTGAACTCGCGGGCGCGGTTGACCGCGTCCTGCCCGGCGACGGCTTCGTCGACGAACAGCGTCATGTCGGGATCGACGACGCGGTCGATTTTCTCCAGTTGGTCCATCAGCCCCTCGTTCGTGTGCAGTCGCCCCGCCGTATCGCCGAGGACGACATCGATGTCGTTGGCTTCGGCGTACTCGACGGCGTCGTACAACACCGCGGCTGGGTCCCCGCCCTGTTCGTGGGCGATGAGCTTCGTGTCGAGCGCGTCGGCGTGTTCCTGAATCTGCTCGTTGGCACCCGCACGGTAGGTGTCTCCGTTCGCCATCACCGTCGAGTAGCCACGGTCCTCGAAGTAGCGGCTGAGCTTTGCGATCGAGGTCGTCTTCCCGACGCCGTTGACGCCGGTGAAGACGATCGTGACCGGCTTGTCTTCGACCGCGATGTGCTCGTCGAAGTCGAACTGACCGACGCTGATCACGTCGTGGATCGCCTCTCGAAGCGCGTTTTCGACGACGTCTCCGGTCGAAGTCGTAAACGTACGCGTCTCTCCGACGAGTTCATCGCGGATGGTGTCGAGGATCTCCTCGGCGACGCCCATCTCGACGTCGCTCGAAAGCAGCGCCATCTCGAGTTCGTAAAGCGGGTCCTCGAGGTCCTCTTCTTCGATGACGAACTTGCCCTTGACGAAGGATTTGGCTTTGCGACCGAAGCCGGTACTGGTGGCGTCGTCGGCTTCTGCCTCGTCTTCGTCTTCGTCCTCTCCCTCGCCTCCGGCCTCAGTCTCGTCGGCTACCGACGCAGTGTCTGCTTCGAGTTCAGCGTCGGCGTCAGTGGCAGCTTCCGGTGTCGTCGTCTCGTTGTCGTGTTGTGATGCTGATTCGGAACCCGGCGAAGAGCCGGGTGTCGCGTCGGTTGCCGGCGCTTGCTCCGACCGAGAGTCGGCCCGGGTCTCCTCGCCACCGTCGCTGGGGTCCGACGCTGAACTCGAAGCGGCGGTCGCAGCGTCGTCTGGCGTGGCGGGCTCGTCCGTTGCGTGAGCGGCAGCGTCCTGGCTGGGGGGAGCCTCTGCGACAGTGCTTTCGGGAGTGTCGGGGTCGATTTCGTCTCCTTCTTCGCCTTCCCGCTCTCCCTCGGCTTCGGCTTCGGCTTCGGCTTCAGCTTCAGCTTCGGCTGCTGTCTCGTCGACTTCCTCCACGTTCTCTTCGGCTGCTTCCTCGGCGTCCTTGCGGAAGCTTCCGAGTTTCTCCTTCAGGTTATCGAACATTGGTAACGGTAACTGTGACTGGAACTGTTGGTGGCTGTGATCGGTCGGTGGTGACTTGGACCCGGTAACTGCGTACTGCGTTCGTAACAGGGAACGGAATCGATCGGTCGTCGAACTGCGGACTGACTACTGCGTATCGACTATTCGTCGGGCTCCTGGCCCTGCCCGCCAAGTTGCTGCATCTGCTGTTGCATCGCCTGCTGTTGGAGTTGCTGGGCCTGCGATTCGAGGTCGTCACTTTCGCTTTCGAGATCGCCGATCTCGTCGTTGAGGTCGTCGATCTGGTCGTCGAGGGTCTCTTTCTTGCGTTCGAGGACCTCGACCGCGTCGTCTTGTTCGAACTCTGCGGCGTAGTCCGATCCGAGTTCGACGATCGCTTCGTCGATATCGTCGATGGTCGCACGCAGATAGGCACCGCCGCCGAGCGGGACCTGTACCGTCGAGTCGCTCTCGAGGGTGTCGAGCGCGTCGATGGCCTCGTCGACTTCGGTCTGCTCTTGCTGGATTTCTTCGACGTTCGCTTCGAGTGCGTCGATCTGTTCTTCGATCTCTTGCAGTTCCTGGGAGAGCTGCTGAAGTTGCTGTTGGCTCATTCTGCATCAACCTCCGTTGTCGTAGTCGTCGTCTTCGATTTCCGTGCGCGTGAGTCCACGCTGGCTGCCGAAACGAGTCTCGGAGTACTCGCGGGCAACAGCCTCGTTTCCGGCCGTAGCCGAGTTCCACCCGCCGCGTAGCCGTCGCGAACGGTGAACCGGCCGGTGACCGCAAACTGACTCATGGCTATCACTCCGGCAGGCAGTCGGAAGAATCTTCCCTTCCATAGCCATTTCCGGGTCGGCACTGGCGTCTCGATCGTCACAACGCGACCGATCGTCTCCGGGGGAGACGGACTGTGTGAGTCGGGTTCCGAGGGGGTTCCTCTGTAACACAACTGAACCGTTTGCACACTGATCGCACGGTGGCCGCGCGACCAGGTATGCACCGACTTTCAGCGGCTACTACCGTCTATATCTGGCCGGGCTTCTGATTCGGTGGCTGGTTCAGCGCACCGGTCGGTCCGGAAGACCGCGTCAGAGTATCGGGATCGATACCGTCGAACTCCGGCGGCAGCGTCCCCTCGCGTGCGTACTGGTACAGCGCCGTCTTTGCGACTCCGGTTGCGGCCTGGTAGACGACCATGAGCGCACCGAGCACCAGCAGCGTCGGTACGAGCGTGAACGTGAGAACCGACCATGGGTCGTCGAGAACGAACACCGGCAAGCCGATTCCAGCGAGTCCGGTGAGGATCATCGGCGGCAGCAGTACGAGTCCGACGCCGAGGTTGATGCCGCCAACCTGCCCCCACGTCTCGCGGAACAGGCCGACGCTTTCGCGCATCGACTCGCGAACGCTCCCGTCCTGGAAGACGATTACGGGAACGATGAAAAACGTCATCGCGAACCAGGCAAAGCCGGCAACCGATCTGATGATCTGGGCCGGGAGTCCGTCCTGACTCTCGAGCGCCCGAAAGAGCAGGCCGACCGCCGCGCCGACGACGCCCCACGCGAGAATCGTCCGGCGCGATTCCCAGGCACCTCCGAGTCCGGCCCGGATCCCCGTCGGTTCGTCCGTAAAGAGGGTCCCGACGGCGTGGACGAGCGCCGCGCTGAAAAACGTCGCAATCGACGTTGCGACGAACATGAACCCGACCGCGGCGACGACCAGCGTGACGGTTACAGCCGCATCGGCGGTTCCGGGAGAGACGTTCGTGACCTGCTCTAGGAGCGCCATCCCGTAGCCGACGCCGAAGAGCGCCGCAACGATCCCGCCGACGAGGCCGATCAACCCGACGAGCCAGGCCGTTCCGTACAACACTGGGAACGCGAGTAACCACTTCTCGCGCCGCAAGACTCCGAAGGATGCCTTCGCGATCTCGAACCCGGTTCGAAACCGGGCGAATACCGATTGGAGGACCATACGAAACGTATCGTTGGAAGACAGTATAAATATTGACTATATGAACAGCGCGGGGCGTCCGCTGCGTGCCAACCGATTTTGCCCGGGGCCGCGTACGCACGGGTATGAGCGAACTCGATCCGAGCGAGTTACTCCCCAGCGACCGACTGCAAACGCAGGTACTCGAAGGTGATGTCACCCAGATCCACCGCGGCCACCAGTACGCGTCGGCGGGCGATACGTTTACCATCGGCGAGACGACGTTCGAAGTGACCGATGTCACCGAGCGTACGCTCGGCGAGCTAACCGACGAAGACGCACGAGCGGAGGGGATGGCCGATCTCGAGGCGTATCGGCAACTGCTCTCCCGCACTCATGATGACTTCGAGTGGGACGACGACAGCGAGGTCGTCCGCCACCGATTCGAACGACAGTAGCGTTGCGATTCCGACTGCGCCCGCGAACCGGGTGTGATCGTTCTTCGACGGACCCCGAGGTGTCGACGTCTTCTCTAGCACCCGCCACTGTCTGCACGCCGAGTTCCGTTTCGTCGGTTCGAACGCTCTCATACGGACTGCTGTAAGTCATTTTTGGCGCAACCGCGCCCGTCCTGCGGTTGCGCCGGTAAATCGTTACAGCAGACCGTATCAATCAGCGCGGGCGACGGTCACCGGAGACCGCGAGCTACCGATCCGAGCAGTGCAAGCGCACCCGGAACCGCGTCGCTGAGTCCGAGTAGTTGTTCCATCGTTAGATACGCACCGAGGTTACCCGTCACTGCGAGCCACGTTACGAACACGATACAGTCACGGAAACGCTATCAGAAACGAATACGAGCCGTCCGGTTCCCAGTGTCCGGGTCCGCGTCAAACAACTCGAGCCGTGGCGTGACGGATCAGTCGAGATACCCGAGTGCATCTTCGATTCGGCCGAGTTCAGGGCCGGTCGTATCCTGGCCGACGACGTAGCCGAACTCGTTTGCCAGCAGGCCGGAGCCGACGAGGGGTGCACCGTAGTTGATCGTCCCGACGTCGGCGCGGACGTCGAGAACGTCCTCCAAGACGTCGAGTTCTTCGTCGGTCGCCTTGGGGTGACAGAGGACGCCGTCGTTCGTCGCGACGGCGGCGGTGCCGACGGTTCGGACGCCCGCGAGATCGCCGCGTTCGACGGGTACATCGAGCGTGTCCGTGACGATCTGAATTGCCTCCCGGGGCAGGTCCGGATGGACGTAGGCCCCGTAGTCGTTCGCGAGGACGACGTTCCCGGCGGCGTTGATACTGCCCGGCAGTTCGGCCACGGGAACGTCGACTTCCTCGGCGAGCGTCTCGCGTTCGTACTCGAGGACGCGAGAGCTGACGAGCAGGCCGTTTTCGTTACCCGTCGCTAATGCGCCGACCGTCGAGGAGCCGCCGACGGTCGTTTCGATTGCGGGCACCTCGAGTTCGTCGGTCAGGTCGGCGACGGCGTCGTCGTCGATGTCGGGACGAACGAGCACGCACGAGTCGGTCGCGCGGGCGAAGACGCCGACGTAGGCCGACCCGGCGAAGGCGAGGCGTTGCAAGTGTAGTGGTTAGTCGGCGACCTCGGCTTCGACGACGGCGTCACCCTCTTCGTCGAAACGGGCCGCGCGGACGCGAAGTTTTCGTGGCGGGTTCGAGCGCCCGTTCGACCAGACTGCCTCGTTGATCGAGGGGTCCAGTCGGATGGCGTCCCCGTCGACCGCAAAGTGTTTCGCGAGGTGGTCACGGACGAGTCGCATGGCGAGATCCGCGGCCTCGTGGTTGGCTCCCTTCTTGACGTCCCGCAGCGGGACGGTTACGACGCGTTCTTCGAAATCACTTGCACTCATTGTGTTACTCGTCAGTGTCGTTACGCCGCCAGTTGCGTCGTTTCGGGTTCCGCTGGACTTCCATGTCAGTCTTCATCATGACCCAGGCCGGAACGCGGCTGTTCTGGTTCTCGAGTTTGGCAAGTCGCTTTTTCTTGCCCTTCGACTTCTTACCCATAGTAGCCGGACGTAGCCCGTGCTGGCTTAAAATCTTGTCCATCTTTCGGGACCGGTCGAAAAACGGAGGTCCGTGGACGGTACGAGTTCACCTCATCGTCTCTCCGCTCTCACGCTCGCCGTCGCTCCCGAATCCGTTCTAGGTACCGCGTCGCCACCGCGAGCGTCGCCTCGCTCATCCTCGTCGTGTACTCGAATCGGTCGACGCCTTCGTAGCCGTCGTGACGGGTGAACTCGTCGTGATCGTAGCAGCCGGTGCCGTGAAAGCGCGTTCCGCCGCCGAGTTCGTCCGGGCCGGCGTAGGCGGTCGCCATCGGCGTCACGCGAAGTGCTTGGTCGTCCCCGCCGGTCTGAACTCGAGCCGCGGCTCCGAGGTCGTGGTCACAGTCCGTTCCACCGACCGCCTCGACGAGTTCCGGCGGGAGCAACGTGTGAAAGACCTCGTGAATGGCGATGTTCCGGCTGATGGCTCGCGAGTCCCAGACTTCGGTCGCCCCGACGTTGGCGACGGTCTGTGCGCCGTCCGCGGCGGCGCCGTCGGAACCCGTTGCACCGACCAGATCGTTCGGCGACATCGTCCCGCCGTAGCCGACCCGGTAGTTGAGCGGGGACCAGCAAAACAGCACGTGACAGGCCGGCCCGCCGAGTTCACCCCGGTCCCGAAGCCGGTCGCGAAAGACGTCGAGGACGGTCGACAGCGAGGGAAGGACGAGTTCGGATGGTCGCGGCGTCGCGAGCGGGGGAAACCGGACGGATGGGCCGCGCTCGACGCGAATGTCGAAATCGGCGTCGATGCGGTCGGAGTTGGAGACGGCGTAGGTTTGGAGCTGTGCCATGGCGTCTTCGATCGCAGCGAAACACTCCCGAAAGGGGACCGGCCAGTCGCGTCGCAGGCCCGAAATCCCGTATCGGATCCAGACGGTCGGCGGAATGGGCCCCGGAGAGACACGTATCCGGAGCGTCTCGGTGTCGGCCGCATCGCCACCTCCGCTCGTACCGACGATCGAAACTGCGCCGACGCCGCCGACCGCGGCGATGAACTCGCGGCGGCTGACCGAGGCGGTTCGCCCGATGCGAGAGCGACGCTTGCCGGTCGCGGTGGTGCGGTCAGGGTGGTCGGGGTGGTCGGGACCGTGATCCGCCGTGGACGAGTTCCCCATCGACCGGTCCGGCTACGGGATCGGTCCCTATCACTCCCGGTGCTGTATCGTTCGGCTATCGTGCCGTATGCGGGCGCTACAGTGGCTGTAGGCGACCGATAGCGCACTCACAACGACGCATACTGGCGGCCACAGCCGGGTGGAGTCGGTCACTCGTCGAGCGGGAACCGCGCCACCGTCGAGTACACCGGCCCCTCCTCGGTGAGCGTGCTCTCGGTCAACCGAACCTCCTCGACGCGCGTCTCGCCGACCGTCGGCTCCCGCTCGCGGACGAGTTCTTGCACTAACTCTTTCCCACCTGCGTGCTCCATCCGCGCGAGCGTCACGTGCGGCGTGAACTCGTGCGATTCCGCCTCGAATCCCATCTCCGTCGTTCGCTCCTCGATGGCCTCGTGGAGCGCAGTAAGTTCCTCGCCGCCGGTTTCGGTGCCGAACCAGACCACGCTGATGTACTCGAGACTCGGGAAGACGCCCAGGCCGCCGTAGCGAACCGTGAAGGGGTCGACGCCGGCGTCGGCGACCGCAGCCTCGAGTTCGGATTCGAGGTCGGGCACCCGCTCGCCGTCGACGTCGCCGAGGAATTTCAGCGTCACGTGGGCCTGCTCGGGGTCGGTGACAGTGAGGCCGCTCGCGTCGCTGAACTCGTCCTGGAGATCGGCGACCGGTTCCGCGAGGTCGTCGGGCAGGTCGACGCTGACGAAGAGACGCATACGTGTGCACTCGCGGCCGCGGTACTCAACGGTAACGGACGATCCGTCGAACGATGGCTCGTTTCGGGGCCGCAAGGTCGTGAAGTCGGCGGACGAACGGTGGTTCCGAACCGCAGCTGCGTGCACGGCGTCGGTAGCCGGGTCGCAGCCCTTAACAGTCCGCGACGCCAAATTCTGGTAATGACTGACCGAGAGGGCGATGGAGACGAGCCCCGCGACCACCGTTTCTCCGAAGGCGAGGGGTTCGACGACCCCTACGACGAGTTCGATCTCGATCCGCCGGAACTGGATATCGACCCCTCGAAGGTCGACCCGGTGGACTCTCGGGTCGTCACCGATACGCTCGATAGCCAGCAGATCGCGAGCGACGATGTCGACGCCAGCGAGTTGCTCGATGTCGGGCTGAACTACATGCAGATCAACCGCTACGAGCAGGCGACCGACGCCTTCGAGCGGACCGCCCGCTTCGCCGACGACGAGCGACTCGAACAGGAAGCCTGGGTCAACAAGGGCGTCGCCCACGCCGAACTCGAGGAGTGGGACGCGGCGATCGGTGCCCACCGCGAGGCGCTCGACATCGACGACCAGAGCGAACACGCCGCGACGGCCGAGACGAATCTCGCCTACGCCCTCTGGGAGTTCGGCGAGACGGCCCAGGCCTTAGAGCACGCCGAACGCGCCATCGAGATAGACGAGCGCTTCGCCGAGGGCTGGTTCAACCGCGCGTTCTTCCTCTCGGAGCGCGGCCTGGCCGAAGAAGCCCTGCAGTGTATCGACAACGCGATCCGACTCGGCCTGCGAAACGCCAAGGTCTTAGAAGAGAAAGCCGAGATTCTCGAAGAACTCGGCGAGTACGACGAGGCCGAGGAAATCGCGGAGGAGGCAAACGAGATGCGCGAGCAGGCCGAACAGGAGATCATGGAAGACCGCCGGGAGATGGAAGGCCAGCCGACCGGTGTGGACGACCTCAGCGACCCGGGTCGCGAAGCCGACCGCGATCGCGAGTGGGAACTCGAGTGACGACGGTGACCCGGTGTTCCGGTGACCCGAGGGACGAACGAACTCCAGCGCCCGTGACCGGACACCCATAAACACAAATACGGTCACGACTCCACAGTACGTACGAGATGCGGATACGATCATGCGCGTGACTGAACGACAGACTCCGGAAGGACTGCTCGTCGCCGTGTGCGACAGCGACATCCTCGGCGAAACGTTCGAAGCCGAGGACCTCTCCCTGACGGTCACCGACGAGTTCTACGGCGGCGACGAAGTCGACGAGGAGACGGTCATCGATAGCCTCGCGCGGGCGGATGTGGCCAATATCGTCGGCACCCGTGCTGTTTCCCTCGCGATCGAGGAGGGGTTTGTTGACGAGGCGAACGTCCTCGATGTCGGGGAGACGCGCCATGCGCAGTTGCTGCGGATGTACTGAGTGTACTGCGTGTACTGCGGAATCGCCGTCGTGAGCCCGATATAGTACCGGCAATTACCGGCGGGAAAACGTTTTTGTAATTTCATACAATGGGTGAAATATGGAACTCACGAAGCTTCCGATCCTCGCGCAGGTACACAACCCCGAATACACCGGTGAGAATCGCTGTATCCCCTGTACTGCCGTCAATCTCGTTATCGCAGGTGTCCTGACCGTTGCGGTTGCGATCGTATCACCCATCGCTGCGGTCGCCGTGTTCGTTCTCTCCGTTGCTGCCATCGGCCTCCGCGGGTACCTCGTTCCGGGAACGCCGGCACTGACGAAGCGATACTTTCCCGACTGGCTCCTCGCGAAGTTCGACAAGGCACCCGAACCGGGCGGTTCGACGCTCGAAACCGATGCCGCCGAAACGGGGGCCGATACCACTCGCTCTCAAGCAGCCGGCGAACCGATCGAACCCGAACGGTGGTTCCTCGAACACGAACTCGTCGTTCCGTGCACGCGAGCGGCGGACGATGGCGAGCAAGAGCAGGAAGACCTCTGTCTTGCGGACGACCTCGAGGCGACCTGGCAGGGGGCGATCGACGAGATTCGGGACGGCGAGCGAGCGAGCCAGGTTGCGGCGTTTCTCGAAACGGAGCCGGCGTCGGTATCGATCGACCACCCCGACGACGCAACGTCGCCGGTTCGTGCTCGCGTGGAGGACAGGGTCGCCGCCCAGTGGGAGTCAGACGCTGCTCTCGTCGCCGATCTCGCGAGTTCACGCGCGCTCTCGGAGGAGGTTCCGGAGTGGGAGCAACTGTCACTCGAGCAACGGAGTCAGTTGGCGAACGGACTCCGGGCGTTCGTCGAGCAGTGTCCGGGCTGTGACGGGACGATTTCGCTCGATGAGGAGACCGTCGAATCCTGCTGTCGGTCGTATCAGGTCTACGCAATTACCTGTAACGAGTGTGATGCGCGGATTCTCGAAGTGAGACAGTAGAGACCGACGACCGGCGCGGACTGTGAGACGTATCGGTACCAGCATCTTCGATTCGCAGGCCGTTCCACATTCTGTAGACACTGCGCCTATCGAGTCGCCTTACCAGTAGCGGATACGGCAGGCGATCAGTCGTCATCTAACGGGGGATCACGATCGCGAACGGTGCCGTATTCCGGTTCCGCTCTCAGCTGCCGGGTTCTGCTTGTCGTTCTCTCGTCGTTCCAGCGGCGGCGTTAGTCTGCGACACCGGGCCGCATGCATTATCCCGGCTCGCTCAGTAGTCACTGGCAGTGACTTCGTGGACACAGTTCGAGGGAGATCATCGCCACGCCGGCGTTCGACGCGACGTGACCGATCCACGCTGGGTTACAGTGGCCTGGACGGCCGATCTCGTCGGCCACGTCGGCTCACCGGTTCTCGACCGCGACACCGTCTTCGTGGGCACACGCCGTGGCAACTGCTACGCGTTCGACCGCGAGACGGGACATCGGCGCTGGGTTTTCGAGACGACCGCGGCAACCGAGCCGGCGCCGATCGTCACTCGCGAACACCTCTATCTCGGCACCGACGATGGCACGATCTACGCCCTCGACCCAGCAACGGGAGAGCAACACTGGGCGACGACAGTACCCGCACAACTCACGGCTGCACCCGTCTATTCGGGCGAAACCGGCGATCTCTCCGTTGGTCACGAGGACGGCCTCACCGCTCTCGACGGTACCTCCGGACGGGAACGCTGGACCACCGAAACCGAGACAGCTGTGACGGGTTCGCCCGCAATCGCCGACGACGGGGAGTTGGAACGCGACCGGCAAATACAGGACCTGGGACTGGACCAACTCGACCGAAATAACGCAGATACCAGCCCGCTGCCCTCGGAACGAGAACGACGTTCCTGGGATGGCCCCCGGCTCTACGCTGCCACTGAGGGCGGCACGGTCGAGTGTCTCGAGGCACGAACTGGGACCGAACTCTGGTCTGCCCCCACGAACGGCGACGTTCCCGCCGGGCCCACGATAGCCGGCGGACGCGTCTACGTCGCCGACGACGGCGGCACCCTCCTCGCGTTGAACGCCGACACCGGCCAGACCTGGTTCACTTATTCCATCTCCGACGAGTTCACCTCCGGCGTCACGGTACTCACACAGGATGAGGCAACGATCGTCGGCGCTGCCGACGGCTACGCCCACGTCACCGATACGACCGTCGGCCGGCGAAAGCGTCGCGGCTGGCTGTTCTCGAAAAAGGGCGTCGCGCTGGACGGCACCGTCAGTGCGAGCCCCGTCGTCGCCGGAACCATCCTCTGTGTCGGGGATACGACCGGCTCGCTCTACGGTATCGACCTCGCCGACGACTGGAGCCACCGGTGGCACACCCAACTCGAGGGGGCGATCACGAACACGCCCGCACTCGCCGAACAGCGCCTCTACGTCGCCAGCGGCGACCGTCTCACCTGCTTCGAGTGGTCACCCGCCGACGCGTCGACAAGTTGATCGTCTCGTTCTCGCCGCCTTCACTCTTTAACCTCTAGTCTCATCGTTGCCTACCCCGCCGCTTGCCCTCACTTTCACTTTCACTTCCCTGTTAACGAGGGTTTATGGGGTCGCCGGGACAACGACGGAGTATGGCAGACGCAGACCTCGAGGAACTCCCCGGCGTTGGACCGGCAACCGCAGACAAACTCCACGACGCGGGCTTTGACTCCTTCCAGAGCCTCGCCGTCGCCGCCCCCGCTGAACTCTCGAACACCGCCGATGTCGGTGACTCCACCGCGGCCGATATCGTCAATGCCGCCCGCGACGCCGCCGACGTCGGCGGCTTCGAAACCGGCTCGACGGTGCTCGAACGACGGAACAAAATCGGCAAACTGAGCTGGCAGGTCGACGAGGTCGACGACCTCCTCGGCGGCGGCATCGAAACCCAGTCGATCACCGAAGTCTACGGCGAGTTCGGTGCGGGGAAATCCCAGGTCACCCACCAGATGGCCGTCAACGTCCAGCTTCCCAAGGAGGTCGGCGGCCTCCACGGTGCTGCGATGTTCGTCGACTCGGAGGACACGTTCCGCCCCGAGCGCATCGACGACATGGTCCGCGGTCTCTCGGACGACGTTATCAACGCGACGCTCGAAGACCGTGACATCGAAGGCTCGGCCGCCGACGAGGCCGCCGTCGACGAACTCGTCGAGGACATCCTCGACAAGATTCACGTCGCGAAGGCGTTCAACTCCAACCACCAGATGCTGCTGGCCGAGAAGGCAAAGGAACTGGCCAGCGAGCACGAAGAGGCCGAGTACCCGATTCGCCTCCTCTGTGTCGACTCGCTGACCGCCCACTTCCGCGCCGAGTACGTCGGCCGCGGTGAACTCGCAGAGCGCCAGCAGAAACTCAACAAGCACCTCCACGACCTGGATAAGGTCGGCAACCTCTACAACGCGGCCGTCATCGTGACGAACCAGGTTGCCTCGAACCCGGACTCGTTCTTCGGCGACCCGACGCAGCCGATCGGCGGCAACATCCTCGGCCACAAGTCGACCTTCCGGATGTACCTCCGCAAGTCCAAGGGCGACAAGCGGATCGTCCGCCTGGTCGACGCGCCGAACCTCGCCGACGGCGAGGCGGTCATGCGTGTCCAAGACGGCGGGCTGAAAGCAGAGTAACTACTGTACCGCCGTTTCGGCCATCTCTCTCATTGCAGTCGTTTCGCGCGTTGTGCATTCGTGCTTCGGTATCCCCAGCGGCGAGTGACTGCCGTTCGGCCACCACCGTCCGAAATCACCGATTGAGCGCACTCGCTACACAACACTTCCAACTCGGGATCACGCGGCAGGGTCTGGTGAACCGAACCCGAACTCTCGAGTTCTTACGGTTCGAATCGAAATCGAAACGGCGGTAGAACGAGTGTGGCGGTCAGTCCGAAATTCGCAATCCGCAATCCTCAGTTCTTAGTCCTCGGTCGTCGTCTTCTCCACGTCGAGTTCACCCTGGTAGATTTCGGCACCGTCCTGGGCGACTTTCTCCGCGAGGACGGCACATTTGACGCGCATCGGCGAGATATCGACGCCGAGCATGTCGATGATGTCGTCACGGTCCATCTCGAGGAGTTCGTCGACGGTTTTGCCGTGGAGTTCACCCGAGAGCATGCTCGCGGAGGCCTGGCTGATGGCACAGCCGTCGCCGGAGAAGGCGACTCGCTCGATGGTTTCCTCGTCGTCATCGAGTTTGACATCCATACGAATCTCGTCGCCGCACATCGGGTTCTCGCCGACGTGGGTAAACGTTGGATCCTCGAGTTCCCCGTAGTTGCGGGGATTCTTGTAGTGGTCGAGGATCTGCTGTCGGTACATATCCGAACCCAGTCCCATCGGTGTGTACGGATATGCCAGTGCCCTGTAAAAGGGTTCCGGGGCGACGCTCGCCGGACGAGACCGGCGGTCGCGCGCCGGAAAACGGTTGCATGTTGGCGGTCGATATCACGCCGTTACGTCGATCCCTGGTCGATCGGCGGGTTGCGATAACAGGCATCGACGATGGCGACGATGCCGACGAGAGCGGCGACGGCCAGTGGCTGCGTCACCGGCGCGTTCGTGACGGTCGCGACGACCAGTGCAACCGCGAATGCGATCGGAATGATTCCGAGGACGAAATCGTACCGATCGGCCGCGGCGAGACCGTCGACCAGGGCATCGAACGGATCGCGTTGCGGACTCCCGATACGTTTCTCGTACATTGGTTCTCACCTCGGCACCGGTACGTACCGGCCTGAGAATCAAAAACGCTGTGCCAGTTCTAGAATAGTGCCTGACAGGTCCGTGAACGACCGGCCGATCACGCTACCGCTCGCCGGCGACTTCCGCATCGAACTGCGCGATGAACTCGCGGACGAACGCCGCGCGCGCCGCGGCGAGTTCGCGGCCGGCGTCGGTGTACATGCGCGCCGGCAGGTCGAGGATCTTCTTGTGGAGGTGGTTGTACTGACTCGTCCCGGCGGCCGTCTCATCGTCGGCCACCGGGAGGGCCGGATCGTACATCGGCGAGTCGATCGCGATGCCGTGGGCGAAGACGCGGCCGATGCCGACCGCCCCGAGCGCATCGAGGTTGTCCGCGTCGGAGACGAGTTCGGCTTCGACCGTTTCGGGGTCGACATCGTTCGAGTATCGATGGGCGCGGATGCAGTGTTTGACCCGCGACACCGTCTCGTCGGTCGCGCTGAACTCGCGGAGGATCTCGCCCGCTTCCCGTGCGCCCCAGGTCGCGTGGTCGTCGATCTCGCCGCGGTCTTCGCGTTCGCGGCCGATGTCGTGGAGGAGGACGGCGAGGGAGACGACGCGTTCGTCGACCGTCTCCGGCTCGGGGTGGCGTTCGACGAGCGTTTCCGCGAGTTCCTCGACGCGCTGGACGTGGTGCCAGTCGTGGGCCGGCGGCGCGTCCTCGAAGTACGGTTTGGCGCGATTACGGACGGTCTCGAGTTCTATCATGTCGGTCGCGTTTTCGGGGGACTCCGATAAGCGCTCCGCTGCTGGATGCTGATCGGTCGTGCTCGGATCGGTGGCAGAGCCAACCCGCGCAATCGCCAGCGTATTGACTCGTTGAGGACGGCGTATTCGATAGACGGTGACTCTCACCAACAGAACCGGACGGTTCGGTGGGAGCAGTGTTCGTCAGGCGAACAGCTGCCGGGCGTCGTCCAACGCGGTGACCAGTTTGTCGATCTCCTCGCGGGTGTTGTAGATGTAGAACGAGGCGCGAGCCGAGGCGGCGACGCCGAGTTTGTCGTGGAGCGGCTGGGTGCAGTGGTCGCCCGCCCGGATCGCGACGGCGTAGTCGTTCATGATCGAGGCGAGGTCGTGGGCGTGGACGTCGTCGAGGTTGAAGGCGACGAGGCCGCCTCGGTCCGGTCCGGGCTCGGGGCCGTAAATTTCGATGTCGTCGAATTCGGCGAGTCGCTCGTAGGCGTACTCCGCGAGGGCTTCCTCGTGGGCCCGGATGCGGTCCATGCCGATCTCCTCGACGTAGTCGATGGCGGCGGCGAGCGCGATTCCCTGCGCGATGAGTGGGGTGCCGGCCTCGAACTTCCAGGGGAGGTCGTTCCACTTTGCATCCTCGAAGGTCACCTTCTTGATCATGTCGCCGCCGTAGAGGTACGGCTCCATCTCGGCAAGCAGGTGCTCCTTGCCGTAGAGGACGCCGATACCGGTCGGACCGCACATCTTGTGTCCGGAGAACGCGTAGAAGTCCGCACCGATATCCTCGACGTCGACCGGCCGGGTGGGAACGGCCTGCGCGCCGTCGATGAACGCGAGCGCGTCGTGCTCGTGGGCGATGTCGACGAGTTCGGAGACGGGGTTGACGGTGCCGAGCGTGTTCGAGACGTGGACCGCCGAGAGCATCGCGGTGTCGTCGGTGATCAGTTCGCGGGCGTGCTCCGCGTCCAGACGGCCATCCTCTTGCACCCGGATGTACTTCACGTCGGCTCCGGTTCGCTTGCCGATCTGTTGCCAGGTGACCAGCGAGGCGTGGTGTTCCATCTCCGTGAGGACGATCTCGTCTTCGGGGCCGAGTTCGTTCAGTCCCCACGAGTACGCGACGAGGTTCTCCGCCTCAGTCGTGTTCTTGGTGAAGACGATCTCCTCGCGGCCGTCCGCGTTGATGAACTCGGCCACGCGGTCGTGGGCCTCCTCGTAGGCGATCGAGGCCTCCTGGCTCAGGTGGTGGATCCCGCGGTGGACGTTCGCGTTGTACCGCCGGTAGTAGTCGCTGATCGCGTCGACGACCGGGTCCGGCGTCTGGGTCGTCGCCGCGTTGTCGAGGTAGACGACCTGCTGGCCGTCGAACTCGCGCTGGAGGATCGGGAACTCCTCGCGGATAGCCGCGACGTCGAGCGCCTCGAGATGCTGGTGACTCATTGCTCTCTAGGAAGTCTTCGATGTAAAACACTCCTTCGGTCCGCGATAGGGAACCGGTCACGAGAGACGGCTCGATGAGTCACTACTGACTATCGAGTCAGGCGTCAGGTATCGAAGGGGATGGAAAGGAAGTGGTATGCGGCAGGCGACGAACTGTGTATGGCGCAGTTCGGATGTGAAGTGGTGTGGTGGGGATGATGTGGCAAGCCTGCCGTATCATTTCGTATGGGCTTGTGTGACAAGTGCGTGATGCCAAATATATTTGGTGCGACCTCGTTCAACACGTTCGCCTACTCCCAGGGGTGGGTTCCCTGCTGGCTCGGCCAGAGCGGATACCAGTATTCCTTCTCGCCTTCGATCTCTAATTCGCCGTCCAGCGTCGACTCGAGTTTGAACTCGGTACTCGA
This sequence comes from Natrialba aegyptia DSM 13077, assembly GCF_000337535.1. Classification (GTDB taxonomy): domain Archaea; phylum Halobacteriota; class Halobacteria; order Halobacteriales; family Natrialbaceae; genus Natrialba; species Natrialba aegyptia. Next base: position 306,179 of record NZ_AOIP01000016.1, on the reverse strand, counting down.
ATCGCGCTCTCGGCCGGCGCGTGGAGCGAACGGATAGTACGCGCCGCGACGGAACGAGTAGATCCAGTACGCCGGCCCGTCGCTGTTTTCGTACGCGAACACGGCTGCGAGCAGGCGAGACCCGTAGTCGCGTTCGATGAACGTGTCCGCCGCGAAGTGCATACTCGTGATCAGATCCTCCGGATCGGTGTCTCTGAGCACGACCCAGTGATAGCCGTGGTCGTCGTCCGTGACGGTGAACTCGGTGCCGGTGTCTTTCTGGCCGGCCTCGAGAATGGACTCGACCTCCGCGACGGTGTCGCGAAAGCTTCGCGAGTCGACGCCGGAGAAACAGAGCGCGCCGACGTCGAGCGACCGGTAGCCCAACTCCGCTTCCATCGTCAGGTAGGCGGTGCTCATCCCGAAGAGGTCTTCGGGGTCGGCGTCGCGTCTGGCGTCGGTCTCGGCGCGCAATCCGAGGGCGGCACGGAGTCCGTCCAGCAGTCCCATATCGAGGAGAACGGTGCCATCCTCTTAGAACTCACCTATTGTGCGCCGCCGGTCGATGCTCGCGCCGCCCGGTTGTCAGTTATGACCGCGGAGAGTCGCGAATACTATCACGAACCTCGATGGTCAGCCGCGTTCGAAAGTCAGCAATTCGAACGAACACACCCGTTATAGGCCTCGAGCCCCTACACTCGTTGAATAGCAACCCGACCATCAGCACCACTCTCGACGCACCCATGAAAACAACAGCGTCACCGAAAGCGACACTTCCAGCACCGTCCACCGACACGCTCGAGCAGCGCTCGCGCCGCGCACGAACCGAGCCGATGTCCGTCCTCCCGCTCGGGGACGGCCTCTACGAGGTCGAATCCGCCAGCGATCACACCTACCTCGTCGATCTCACCGGCGGTCGATGCACCTGTCCCGATCACGTCTTCCGCGGCGTCCGCTGTAAGCACATCCGCCGCGTTGCGATCGAGATTACGGACGGGCGCACCCCGCCGCCGGGTGAACTCGCCGTCCAGTGTCACGACTGCGAAACCGCGGTCTTCGTCGACGAAGACGACGCCGACGGCAGTCCGGTTTACTGCGATGACCACGCGATCTGGCCGGGTGACACGGTCGTCGACCGCGAAACGGGCGACCGGCTCACCGTCGTCGACGTTTCCGACCGACGCGCCGACGCCGTTCGGATCGAGACGACCGGCCGCACCGTCGCCGAGTACGGGACGAACGAGACGTACGACCCGGACGTCCCCGTCGTCGGCGCGATCTATCCACACGCGAGCGTGAAGGCGAACGGCGTCGTCCCCGCCTCGCTACAGGTGTACGTCTTCCCGCGAACACGCCTCGAGAAGCGATCCCAGTAGCGAGCGAACCCCGTCTAGCGCAAACGCGACGAAACGCACACCCCGTTTTGTTACGCCCATTTTATTGAGTCACGGTAACAATTGCGAGTATGGACACGGGGATCGACTACGCCGAGTTCAGCGACGGGCGGGGCGTCAACTACTGGACCCTCGACCGAACGCTCAGACGCGAAGTGCGGCGGGTCTATACCGACGACGAGTTCACCTGGGCCGAGTCCCGTCTCGCCGACTTCGGCGAGACCGTCGGGCACACCATCGCAGCCAACGCCGACGACATCGACGATCACGGACCCGAACTCGAGCCCTACGACAGGGACGGCGAGGTACAGAACCTGGTCCGCTACCCGGAACGCCAGTACGAGAACGAGCGGCTGGCCTACGAGCGGGGGATCGTCGCGGACGCGTTCGAAGCGCCGCCGGGGCGCGACGAGCCGATGGGACTGGCGCACAACCTCGCCATGCAGTGCCTGCTTAGCTACGCCGATCCGGGATTCGACTGCCCGGTCGCGATGACCGCCGGTGCCGCGCTCGTCCTCGAGAAGTTCGGCGGCGACGAGCACGCGCCGTTCTACGAGGCGCTGACGAGCCGCGAGTACGACGGTCTGGTCGAGGGGGCGATGTTCCTCACCGAGAAACAGGGCGGCAGCGACGTCGGCGCGAACGAAACCCGCGCCGAGTGGGACGATGAAGCGGATTGCTGGCGACTCTTCGGCGAGAAGTGGTTCTGTTCGAATATCGACGCCGAGGGGACGCTCGCGCTCGCCCGAACCGCGGACGCACCCGACGGAACCGCCGGACTCTCGATGTTTCTCGTTCCCCACGCCGACCCCGATCGTTCGGGTCAGAACGGCCCGCTGACCAAGGGACAGCGGCTCGAGGACGGCCCGCTCTCTTCCGAGGCGGTCAACGATCAGCTCTACCGGCGGCTGAAGGACAAACTCGGCACCATCTCGGTGCCGACCGGCGAGGTCGAGTTCACCGGCGCAAAGGCGTTCCTCGTCGGAGAGTCGGAGAACGGCTTCCGGCAGATGGCCGAGATGCTCAATCTCGAGCGCCTGTCGAACGCGGCGGCTTCTTGCGGAATCATTGGCCGGGTGCTGCTGGAGAGCAAGATCTACGCCGCGAACCGCGAGGCCTTCGGCGAGACGATCGATCAGTACCCGCTGATGCGGGCTGATCTCGTCGACATGGCCGTCACCCACGAGGCCGCGACGACCTACGTCTTCGAGGCGGCACGGTTGCTTTCCGAACGCGAGCGTGCCGAGCGCGCCGGTGAGACAGCCGACGACGCCTATCGGCTCATGCGGCTGTTGATCCCCATCGCCAAGGCCCGAACCGCTCGGATGGCCGTCGAGACGGCTTCCTACGGGATGGAGATCCACGGCGGCAACGGCTACGTGAACGATTTCGTCACCAACCGCCTGCTTCGGGACGCGCAGGTCCTGCCGATCTGGGAGGGCACCGAGAACGTCCTCTCGCTCGACGTGCTCCGGGCGCTCTCCCGCGAGGAGGCCCACGAACCGCTCCAGGCGGCGATCGAGGCGCGACTCGAAACCGTCTCGCACCCGGCGCTCGCGGACACCGCGGCGACAGTCGAGGACGAGTACCACGACCTGCTAACCGCGCTCGCGACGCTCGCCGGCGCGGACGACGAGTACGCACAACTGTCGGCCAAACGGCTGGCGCACTACGTGTTCGACGTCTTCACGGCGGCGCTGTTGCTCGAGAGCGCCCAGCGAGAACTCGACGACGGAAACGGCCGGCTGGCGCTCGTCGCCCGGCGGTTCGTCGCGACCGAACTCGCGGACCGGGAGGCGCGCGGTATCACGAGCGGCGATCGATTCGCCCTCGAGGCGTTCGATCCCATCGTTCGCTACGAACCGATCGATCCCGACCGAGTACGCGAAATCGCGGCGGAATCGGACTAGCAGCGTTGAGAGTTGGATGTTGACGCACTCTACTCGAGCGCGTCTGCTGCCTCCTCGACTCCCATCACGCCCTGCTCGACCGCGTTGAGTACCCGAAGCACGTCCTCGTCCGGCCCGTCGTCTTCCGCCGCGCCGACCTCGTCGAGGGTCACCTTCTCGGACGCGCCGACGAACTCGGCGAAGTCGGTGCCCTCGGCCAGCGCTGTCTCTTTTTTGACCCGATAGTTCCCGCCGTCGGTGACGTGGAGGTCCGCGGGGTGGAAGAAGTACCAGTCCTCGCGGTCGAATCGAACCCCGATGCGGGGCTTCGCGCCGAAATTCTGGGCGAAGTAGATCAGCGCCTCGACCTCTTCCCCGGTGAGATAGATCGGATCTCCTGAACTCGACTTGGCCTCGATCGCGTAGAACTGTTCGCTATCGCCGGCGAGTACGTCGGGAAGTTCGCGTTCCGTCGCCGAGCCGCTTGCGGGCGCACGCATCACCGCGAAGCCGGCCTCGTCGAGTTCGTTGACGAGTTCGCGTTCGCGGCGGTCGCCCTTCGCCTGAGACATACGGAAGGATCACCGGCGGGAGCTAATAAACGGGGCGGGACCGCGGTCGGCGACGGCCTACAGCGGCAGGAGTGCCAGGCCGGTTTCGAGCGACACAGCCGTCGCGGTCTCGAGTTCGTCGGGGGCGTACCGCAGCACGAGATAGAGGATGCCGAACTGGATCGCGTTGAACGCGGCGTGGGCCGCGATCGGGACGAAGAGGTTGTCGGTCTTCGCGTAGAGGGTGCCGAAGATGAGCGCGCCGCCGAAGACGACGGCGAGCGAGACGGCGATCGCGCCGGGCGGGGCGAAGGTGCCGTCGTCCATGGCGATGGCGTACGAGGGAATGTGAAGCACCGCGAAGATGAGGCTCGTCGCCACGACCGCGCCCATGCGGCTGAACGCGGCGTACAGGCGCTTTTGAATGACGTTCCGGAACAGGAACTCTTCGGCGGGGGCGTTAAAGAGGAAGACGATGACGATCATGAGCAGGACCATGGTCGGATCGTCCCCGACCAGCGTGATGACTTGATTCTCGGACGAGGGCAGTTCGAGGACCGTCGCGACCGTGTTGACGACCATGACGAACGCGATACTGGCGACGATGCCGAGGCCGATGTAGCTCCAGCCGCGCCGCGTCGGCACCTCGAGATCCAGCCATCCCCAGCCGCGGTCCGTCCACCAGAGGTAGGCCCCGCCGACGAGGACGAAGCCGGCGAAGTTCAGGGTGAGAAAGACGAACGTCGCGAGGTTGGATGCGCCACCCGGGTTGGTGAGCAACGTCGAGTCGAGAAGCGCGGCCGGAAGCGACGTGAACTGCGAGGCGACCAGTCCGAGCACCGCCAGCCCGATGCCGACGAGCGTCGACCGAACCGGGCCATCCGTCCGCTGTCGTGTGGACGTTTCCATGTCCGGACGTTTGCGGGCTGCCCTCTTGGGCGTTCCTCTCTCCTGTCCGCCACACCGGTCGCGATCGCAGTTTTCACAACCCCACTCCCAGCGCCCCAGGAATTGGCACGGAACCGCCACCATAGACCGCGCTACAGACGCCGAGAACGCCGCCCAGAAGCACACCGCGAGTCACCCACGGCTCCCACCGTTCGCGCCAGGTATTCACGCGAACGGTCCGGACGTGTTTCTCCTGTTTAATTCCCGCCTCGGACCGATACGTGAGCACGACCGGCAGCCGGTATCGCCCGGGCGTCGCACTCGCTCGCGTATTGAACTCGAGGATGTAGGCGGGATCATCGCGGCTGTTGCCGTCGAGCGGCTTCTGTCGGAGTTCTCGATCGTCGGTCGCCGTTCCGTGCTGAAACAGCGTCGAGGGAGAGGCCACCGTTTCGGGTGCAGTTTCGTCGTCGGCCGCGGTCACGTTCGCCTCGCCGCTCGATGCCCCGTTCGCTGGTCCCGCGGTCTCGCTCGAATCGACGCGGTTTCGACGCACCGTTCCCGGATCGGTCAGATCGAGCACGTCGTCGTGGTCGTGAAAGACGCTGATCGTTTCCTCGGCGACGGAGTCACAGCCCGAGACGAAGACGCCGAGTTCGATTCGCTCGCCGGGGTCGATCCGCGGGCGTTTGAGAAACACGTCGAGGTCGATGTCGTCGAGGGAGCCGGTGCCCTCGACGTAGATGCTGACCTCCAGGTGGCCGTCCGAGTCGATGTGCGAGCGTTTGAGCAGCGGCCCGATCGAGTACGACCGCGGATCCGTTGGCGGTTCTTCCCCGCTGCGTTCCTTCTTTCCCTCCGTGCGACTGCCGTCGCTTTTCCCCGCGTTCTCGTCAGCGGTCGCTTCGGCGGAATCGGTCGGTCTTTCGTCGGACGCTGACGGCGTCTCTGGCATTCGATAGGTGATTCTCACACCCGACCCAGTTCAGGGTGATGGCCGTTCCGCTCGAACGACTTCGCGAGAGTCAACAGAGGGAGTACGAACACCGGAACGCCCGAGCATCCGGACCCAGCACGCCCGATCCGAAGGCCCGCGTTCCGAACGAACGCGTTGTGTGGCAGTTACGTTCCCTGGTCCCAGCTGTCCATGTACTCGCGCTGGGTGTCCGTCAGCGAGTCGAACTCGACGCCCTCGGCCTCGAGTTTGATCTCGGCGATTTCCGTATCGAGTTCGTCTGGTACGTCGTGGACGCCGGCGTCGTAGTCGTCGCCGTTGTCGACGAGTTCGCGGACGCAGGCGGCCTGGACGCCGAAGGACTGGTCCATAACTTCGACGGGGTGGCCGAGCGAAATGGGGGCGGCGAGGTTGACGAGGCGACCCTTGGCGATGACGTTCAGCCGGCGGCCGTCTGCCATCTCGTAGGCGTCGACGCCGTCGCGGGCTTCGTAGTGGTCGACGGAGCGCTCGGCGAGCGCGTCGAGGTCGATCTCGATGTCGAAGTGGCCGGCGTTAGCGAGCAGGACGCCGTCTTGCATCTTCTCGAAGTGCTCGTCGACGATGACGTCGCGGTTGCCGGTCGTCGTGAGGAAGACGTCGCCGACCTCGGCGGCCTCGGCCATCGGCATGACCTCGTAGCCCTCCATGTGGGCTTCGAGGGCGCGCCGGGGCTCGACTTCGGTGACGATGACGTTCGCGTTCTGGCCCGATGCTTTCTTCGCGACGCCCTTGCCGCAGTAGCCGTAGCCGGCGACGACGACGTTCTTGCCGGCCCACGAGAGGTTCGTGGTCATGGCGATGGAGGCGAGGGAGGATTCGCCGGTGCCGTGGACGTTGTCGAACAGGCGCTTCATGGGCGTGTCGTTGACCGCGAACACCGGGTACTCGAGTGCACCGTCCTCGTCCATCGCGCGCAGGCGGTGGACGCCCGTGGTCGTCTCCTCGGCCCCGCCGATGATGGTCTCGATCAGTTCGGGATAGTCCTCGTGGATGGCGGCGACGAGGTCCATTCCGTCGTCGACGGTGATCGTCGGCTTGTGGTCGATGACGGCCTCGATGGCGGCGTAGTACCCATCGTCGTCGACGCCGCGTTTCGCGTAGCTCGTGATGTTGTCGTGGCTGTCCAAGGCCGCGCTGACATCGTCGTGCGTCGAGAGCGGGTTGCAGCCCGTAATGGCCACCTCCGCGCCGCCTTCGGCGAGCGTTTCGACCAGCATCGCCGTCTTCGCCTCGACGTGCATCGCCATCCCGATCCGCTCGCCCTCGAACGGACGGTCCGCGGTGAACTCGTCGCGGACGTGTTCGAGAATGGGCATGTGTTGGGCGGCCCAGTCCATCTTCCGACGCCCCTCCTCGCGAGCGTCGGCGACGTCGTCCAGCTGTTCGCTGATCCGCTGGTAGTCACTCATACATCGAGTGAGTGCGACGGGGGCCAAAACGCTACCGAAGGCAACCAGTCAAAACGAGCGCTGCCTGCGAATATCGATCAAGTCCAGGCCGGCGGACGTCGGCGGTGTGCCAGCGGCGTGGACGGCCGGTGGCGATGACCGCCGCGGTCGAGACCGGCATCGGCGACGGGAACGAGCGATGTGGTGGGTGGTGCCTCTGGATGGGAGAGCCGTCGTCCGATGGCGGATGTGGTATTGCGTACGGTCGGTGTCGTTAGCGGTTGTTACCGTTCGCTCCGGCGTGTGATGGCGGACCGCCGCCGTTGGATTCGTCTTCGGTGTCGTCGTCGCCGTTCTGCACCTCGTCGACCGTCTCTGCGCCTTCGTCGTCGAGTTCGGCCGTCGAATTCTCACTATCGTCATCGCCGCCCGGTCCGGCGTGAGCCGGCGGGCCCTGCCGGTCGGTTGCGTCGCCGTCATTGCCCGGACCCGCGTGTGCGGGCGGTCCGGCGTGATCGGGCGCGTTACCCGGGTTGTTCTCGACGACGAAGTTGGCCACCGCGAGGCCGAACGGCCCGTCGGTTTCGTTCTTGTTGTCCGCGACGAACTGCGAGACGAGTTCGCCGAAGGGGGTCTCGTTCTCGGCGGCGGCTCCGTCGATCGTCTCGGTCGTTTCGACCGTCGCATTGTCGACCGTCGCGTCGAACGCGAGTTCAACCGACTCGTTTCCGTCCGGGGGCGAAAGAGTGAACTCGCCGTCGACGCCGGTGTAGGTGCCGGCGTCCGCGTACGTTTCGTTGTCATCGACTGCGGTGACGGTCAGGTTCATCTCGTCGACGACGGTGTCGTTTTCCGTGACGGTAACGGCCACCGTCTCGTCCTGTGCAACGTCGATTTCGAGCGCCGATTCGTCGGTTGATTCGTCCGCGGCGACCGCGCCGGGAAAGGCGGCCACGGAGAGGACGACCAGTGCAGCGATTGCGATTGCAACGTGGTTGTGGCGACTCATTGCAAGTCACGATAGTTCGAGTTTTGTGAATAAAGCCCGCCGGCGGTTCGGGGGCGTTCGGTCGGTTTTCGAATCAGCGAGACCGTCCAAAAGACGAGTATACTGTTTATTGGTGTCTCTGAGCGTTCGGATTTCGTTCACGCCGAGACGGTTGGTCGCCTCACTCCGCGACGCGATCAACCAGTGCCGCGGCGCGTTCGCTCGCCCGGTCGCACACTGCACGCTCGTCGAGCGTCTGCACCTCGCGGTCGCGCATGAGCACCTGCCCGTCGCAGATCGTGTGTTTCACGTCGGCCGCCGCGGCCGCGTACGCGAGGTGGCTCACGAGGTCGTGGGGCGGCGTCAGATGCGGCGCGTCGAGGTCGATCACGGCGAGATCGGCGGCCGCGCCCGGCTCCAGTCGGCCGGTATCGAGACCGATCGCGTCGGCGGTGCCGTGCGTGAGGAACTCGGCGACGGCCTCGGCGGGAACCGCGCTCGCGTCGCCCGTCTCGAGTTTGCCGACCATGGCCGCATCGCGCGCCTCGTCGAGCAAGGAGAGGTCGTTGTTCGAGGCCGCGCCGTCGGTGCCGAGGCCGACCGTGACGCCCGCGTCGAGCAGCCGTTGAACCGGAGCCATGCCGCTCGCCAGTTTCATGTTCGAACCCGGACAGTGGATGACGCCGGTCCCCGCCTCGGCGAGCAGTTCGATCTCGCTTTCGTCGACGTGGACGCCGTGTGCGACGAAGTCCTCGGGTTCGAGCATCCCTTTCTCGGCCGCGTACGCGAGCGGTCGCACCCCGCGTTCCTCGACGATCGGCGCGACCTCGTCTGTCGTCTCGTTTGCGTGGTAGTGGATCGGCACCCCGATCTCGCGAGCCTTCGGAACGAACTCGTCTAAGTATTCCTCGCCGACCGTCGTCAGCGAGTGGGGCATGAAGGCCGTCGAAATGCGTCCGTCCGCCGCGCCGTCGAGTTCACGAGCGACGTCGATGCTCGTCTGGGCGTCCTCGCGGGCGGCCGCCTCGTCGGCTGCGACGGTGACGACGCCGTGGCCGAGGCGGGCGCGAAGCCCCGCCGTGTCGACCGCAGCCGCGATTTCGGGGACTTCGAAGTACATGTCCGCGAACGCGGTGGTGCCGGACTTGATCATCTCGAGCAGTCCGAGTTCGGCGCCGGCGCGGATGTCCTCGGGCGTCAGTTCGCCCTCGGCGGGCCAGATGTCCTCCTGGAGCCAGGTGTCGAGCGGCTTGTCGTCGGCATGGCCACGGAGGAGAGTCATCGCGACGTGGGAGTGGCCGTTGACGAAGCCGGGCGTGACGAGCGCGTTCGAGGCGTCGAGGATCGTCTCGCCGGTACCGGCGAGGTCGTCGCCGAGTTCGAGGATCGTCCCCTCGTCTTGATCGACGAGGACGTCCGCGCGGGAAATCGTGCCGTCCGGGCGAAGGAGTTGTCCGCCGGTAATCGCGAGTGTCGCCATACGCATCGTTTCGCGGTCGGCCGTGTTAGCGTAACGGTTACGAGTGCGCCGCCGCGGTAGTGGCCAGTCGCGTTTGGTCCCGCCGCTTGTGCCCCTTCATTTCCACTGGAACTGGTGTTCCCGTTCGAGAGCACCGCCGGTCCACTCCCGCCGTATTTGAGTGCGAACTCGAGGCGGGTTCCTCTCGTGGTCCTCTCCGTCTCAGCAGTCTCCACGGTGGGCCCTGATCTGCTCGCTGGCTTCGCTCGCCCCTTGGAGGTCGCCTGTCTCGGCCCAGATCTCGACTCCGCTCACTAGTGATCGGTACAGTGAACTCGCGAATCTGTCGGCGGGAGTGCTCTGTCACACCACTTTCTACTCCCACGGCAGCCACTGCCCCTCTCATACGGTCTGCTGTGACGATTTACCGGCGCAACCGCGCCCGTCCTGCGGTTGCGCCGGAAATGACTTACAGCAGTCCGTATTAGTTAGTACCCTGATTAATCCGCCATCCGCGTCCCTTCTTGGCCCACGCCACGTAGGCGACGGCGTACAGCGTGTTCGCCAGTATCCCACCGATGAAGGCGTGCGGAAGGAACGTAAGCCGTATCGGAACGACTACGAGTAGTAGGACCACCGCACAGCAATACAGGAGGATGACGCCCATCCGGCCATCGGCTCCGATCTCTCGGAACCACTGACCGACGGACGCTGCGAGCCGCGTGTTGGCTCCCGGGCCGAGTACGAAGAGAACCGCGACGAATCCGACAGCGATTGCTCGCCACGATAACGGCTGGTGAAACGGCACGTTCACGAGGAGTAGCACGACTCCAACCCCGATCATGCTGATATCCGTCCGCGTCGGGGGCCGGTCCGGGAACCACATCGACGGCCCAACTCGACCGCTCATATAATGCTGTTCCACCGAGTTGTCAATGTTTCTTCTGATTTTCGATCGCACACGCCGACGCCTCGCGGGGAACCACCACCGAAACCAACGATCCGCACCGCTCGTGACGGCCCCCGCGGTCGGACGCCCGGACACAGTCGGCGGATTTATCCCCGATTTCCGTGACGGTACTGCTATGACCGACGGCCCCACCGCCAGTCCGACCGCGCAGCGAAATTGGACGGTGCTCGTTCTCGGACTCGCGCTCGCTTCGTTCCTGTCGGCCGCGATAACGGCCGGGACGCAACCTGATAGCAGCCCCGTCATCGGCGCGACCGCGCTCGGGTTCGGCTTCGTGGCCCTCACCGTCGTCTCGCGGACCGCCGTCCCTGGACTGTTCGACGCCCTGAGCGCCGCGTGGGACGAACACCGCCGCGCCACCTGGGCGGCGACCGGCCTCTTCGCGTTCGGCGTCCTCCTCGGTATCGCCCTCCTGCTCGCCGGCGTCAACTTACTCGACTTGCTCGCCGAACTGCTTCAGGAAGGGCTCGCCCCCGACTCCGGGCCGGGGAGCGAACAGGGCCAACTCGAACTCGATCTCACAGCCTCCTTTTTCATCCAGAACAACTCCGTGCCGTTCCTCCTGGCCATCGGCGGCGCGCTCTCGCTCGGCCTGCTCACCGCCTTCATCATGGTCGCCAACGGCATTATCGTCGGTAACGTCGGCGCCGCCGTCGGCGAACTCGTCGGGGTTGAGTTCATCGTCGCGGGATTGGTCCCCCACGGCATTTTTGAACTCCCGGCGCTGTTCATCGCCGCCGGCGTCGGCTTTCGACTCGTGACTCGGTTCGGCGAGCGCGTCCTCGGGTCCCGCGAGGCGTTTCTCACCAGGCCGTATCTCGCTCGGACCGCCGCGCTCGTCGGGTTCGCCTGGCTCTTGCTGGTCCTCGCCGCCGTCGTCGAAGCCTACGTGACGCCGGCGCTGCTCGAGATGTTGTTTGCGGAGCAAGTCCAGCAGCCGGGCCCCGTCCCGACGACGCCGTGACCGGTTCGGCCAGCGAAACCCGCCTCGATGAAAAGACAGTTGCCCGCCGATACCGAAGGGTGTGGCAATGCGAATCGCCGTTCCCAACAAGGGCCGCCTGCACGAGCCGACGATCGACCTGTTAGAGCGGGCGGGGCTCCACCTCGAGAACGGTGCGGACCGCCAGCTCTACGCCGATACGGTCGACCCCGACGTGTCCGTGCTCTTCGCCCGCGCGGCCGACATTCCGGAGTACGTCGCCGACGGGGCCGCGGACATGGGAATCACCGGCTACGACCAGGTTCGGGAGGCACAGGTTACGGACGTGGCAGAACTCCTCGACCTCGAGTTCGGTCGCTGTCGGCTCGTCCTCGCCGCGCCCGAAGACGGGTCGATCGCGTCGGTCGACGACCTGGCGGGCGGAACCGTCGCGACCGAGTTCCCGAACGTCACCCGCGAGTTCTTCGCGGAGCGGGGCCTCGAGCCGAACGTCGTGGAGGTCTCCGGCGCGACGGAGTTGACGCCGCACGTCGAGATTTCCGACGCCATCGTCGACATCACGAGCACCGGCACGACGCTGAAGATGAACCGCCTCGGCGTCGTCGAGGAGGTTCTCTCGAGTTCGGTGCGGCTGTTCGCCCGCGAGGACGTTCGCGAGGAGCCGAAGATTCAGGAGGTGCGGACCGCGCTGGCGTCGGTCAAACAGGCCGAAGGCAAGCGCTACCTGATGATGAACGTGCCCGAGGACCGACTGGACGACGTCCGCGACGTGATCCCCGGATTGGGCGGGCCGACGGTGATGGACATCGCGAACGGCGGCGGCGAGAAGGTCGCCGTCCACGCGGTCGTCGACGAGCGGGCCGTCTTCGAGACGATCACCGACGTGAAACAGGCCGGTGCGAGCGATATTCTGGTGACGGAAATCGAGCGATTGGTCGAGTAACGTCGCGGCGAATCGCGAGTCATACGGACTGCTGTAAGTCATTTCCGGCACAACCGCGCCCCCTGCGGTTGCGCCGGTAAATCGTTACAGCGGACCGTCTCAGTCGATGAACTCGATCGCGTCGCCGAACTCGAGGGGCACCGATCCTTTCCGATAGCCCTCGACGCGGCCGTTCGGACGGGTCCGGTAGACGACGGCTGGCCGGTGGCGAACGTCCGGCTGCTCGCCGCGAACCGCCGCCCAGGCGTCGTCGCGGAAACTCGAGCAGTCGACGAACAACACCGCGCCGCCGCCGTGTTCCGCGAGCTGGCCGTTGGTCTTCGTTTCCGCCGTATCACGAACTGCCGCGACCGGCCCGGATGCGGCCCGATTTCCCGGCGGCTGCGGACGGGTCACCTCGACGAGCACGTTCGTCTCCTCGTCCTCCGCCCGGAAATCAAGCGAGTGACCCGTCGTTACCTCGATTTCGGGCGTGACCGTATAGCCCGCGTCGGCGAGGATTTTGGCGGCGATGAACTCGCCCATCGCGGCGCTCATCCGAACGCGGTCGACGTGGGCGCTGGTGCCGAGTTTTCCCGACATGACGTGTCGATACTCGTCGAGAACGCCGGTCGTGAGAAACTCCTCGAAGAATCGCGTCGCCTCCCGCCGACTCGCGTCGGGAAAGCCTGCCGCGTGCTGGCGGAAGAACGCCCGCGTCGATTCGCGCCCGTCTTTCGACATGAACACCGGCAGAAAGTACCACGAGAGGTGTGGATAGTCCGCGAGCCACGGATCGCCTTCGTGCAGCGTCGCGAGGAGTTCGCGCTGGGCCCACCGCGAGACGTGATAGGGAATCTCGTCCCAGCCGTACTTGTCCGTCCGCCACAGCGAAGAGGGCGTCTCGGTGTTGCCCATCCAGTAGGCCTCGTCGTCGGTACGCGCAAAGAGGGCGACGTCGTCGTTTTGCATCTCGAAGCGGTGTGTTTCCCAGTCGGCACCGATCTCGAACTGCGGCGTCACTGCACGTGCACCGATATTCGATCGAAGTGGCTGGAGAATCTTCTGTCGAACTCGCTGCTCGCTCCAGGATGTGGGCGAATAGCGAAAGCGAAGCGGCTTTGCCACACTCGTGTTACGGGGCGGCCGTGCATACGTTTTGCGAGACGTTTCAACCGTCCCGACCTCGTGAGTGACTTCGGATATGAACGACCGTTACATTGATATGCGAACCGACCCTACTATGTGTATACTTGCCATGTCAATGGGTGCCTATGACGAAGACGAACACGAGCGCCGCGAACAACAGGCGTCGAGAGTCGATGCCGACTTCGATGACGAACGAACGATATATCACGGCCGCGTAGAGTACGACGCCGGCGAATCCGCCGAGGATCTGTTGGACCAGTTCGAGGAGATCAAGTCGGACTAGTGGCGATCGATCCATCGCCGTTTTCCCCTCAATTACGCCCCTGAGCCGCGGCTACCCGCTGCACTCCACTGTCGTACTGACTCCTGTGCTCCTGCACTCGCGCGTTCACAGAGACCTCGCCGAGTTCAGCGACGATCGTATCCGACGGCCCTCGGTCACTCGAGTGCGTCCCAGCCCGGCGTCTCGGGAGCGCCGCGGGCCTCCTCGATGTCGACTGCGAGTTCGGCTGGCGGGGCGTCGTCCCCCGGTGTCGACTGCTGGTGGTGGCGGTAGCGCCGGGTCCACTCGCGGATGGCGGGGCCGACCCAGGAGCGCGTCTCCGACTCGCCCGCCGCGGCGTCACCGTCGGTATCGTCGGTATCGTCGTCGTGGTCGTCATCACTGTCATTGCCGGTGTCGCCGTCCATCGCCTCGAGCGCCCGCGCTTTCCCCCGTTCGTAGTGGGATTCGGAGACCGCCAGCGTTCCCGAACTCGAGGCGCTTGCGACCGCGAGACACTCCGCGCGGTCGGCCGGTCGGAGGGTACCGGCCTCGAGACGATCGATAACGCCCTCGAGTTCAGTCGGTCGGGGATGACAGAAGAGTTTCTCGCCGATGGCCTGCAAGCCGAGTAGCGGTTCGTCTGCGATTTCCTCGTCGGTGACGCGGTCGTCGACCAGTCGGTCGCCGCCGAAGGCGGCTTCGACGCGCTCGCACTCGGTTTCCTGGTCGAGTTCGAGATTGTGGGCGGGATAGGCCCCGCACTCGGTCGGAAAGTGGTCGTCATCGTGGATGCGACACTGGAGCGTCGTCGGATCGAGGAAGACGCAGGCTGGGAGCCACGTTGGCTCCGTGCGATCGAAGGGGGTGACGGGTTTCGGCGGTTTTCGGAGGCCGACGAAGAAGACCGGGCGGTCCGCGATCGCGGCGACGGCGTGCCCGTCGATTTCGACCGCTTCGCTCTCGTCGCGGGCGTGCCAGAACCGGGGCGTCATCGCGGCGGCCAGCCCTCGCTCCAGAAAGGTTCGGACCTCCTCGCGGGTGAGCGGCACGAAGTTGGCGTCCGAGTCGAACGGAGGCCGGTTCGTCGCGTCCGCGTCCGAATTGCCGACCCGACCGCGCAGATTTGATTCCGAGAGCCCCGCTTCGGAACTGCCACTGTCGGCATCTGTGCTGCACTCGAGTTCGGTTCCGTTCTCGCTCCCGTCACCGTCGCGCTCGATGAGTGCCGTCCAGTCCATACAACAGCCAGCACAGCCGTCACAGTGCACCTCCATAGTCGACGGTACCGCGGCGATCCGTATAATTCGTCGGTCGCGGGGGAACGACTTTCAGCGCTCGGAACAACCATCGAATATGACACCGAACGCCTGCGACGGCTGCGGGCGACCGGTCACCGTTGCCGGCGGCGTCGCCAACCTCTGGACCTTCGGCGAAAACGACGGCAGCGATGGCTCGGCGATCACGCTCGAACTGCAGGACGGGACGGAACACCTGCTGTGTCACCCCTGTCTCGACGTCGTTCCCGACAACCCGACCGCCGACGATATCGCTCGGCTCGAACGGATCGATCACGAGAACTCGCGGGTGGCTCCGGCGTCACGTTCGTCCTCGAAACACCCGTAGCTTTGATCTGAGTACGACGGCGGAGCAGGAAGGGGAACACGAAGACGCGGTAGAAGCGGACGTGGATCTCGTGAACGTGAGGTACAACGCAACACCCCTCAGTACCGAACGATCCTCGGAAGAGACATGAGTCATCGCCCGCGTTCGCGTTAGCCGGACCGAACGCGAGCCATGGACACGCAAGCCGCCCGTCGTGTGGCGGCAATGGCAACGGGAACGGTCATGTTTCCCGCAACCGTACACGGAAGGGGTGGGATTTGAACGCCACGAGGCATGCTGCCGCCGCGGGCCAGGGACAGTGTCGGCTGGCACCGCGGTGCTCTACCGCTGAGCGACCCTTCCGCACGTCAATCCGAGGACGGAATCCGTATTTGTAATCGGTCAGTTACCCCCGAGTATCCAGCGCCTACCGCCGATTCGATCCGCACTGACGAGTTCACGATCGCTCGCCTGAACTCGGTCACTGCAGCCGAACGGTTCAGCGCGAGCGACGCTCCGTAGCCTTTAGGAGTCGGCCGGTCCGTGAGTCAGACGGTGAATCCCGATCGGCTCTTCGAAGCCTTTCCAGCCCCCAGTTACCGCGGGAACCAGGAGCAGGCGCTCCGCGACATTCGCGATGCCTTCGCGGCCGGCAACGACGTGGTGCTCGTTCGCGCGCCGACCGGCAGCGGCAAGTCCCTTCTGGCCCGCGCCGTCGCCGGCTGTGCCCGGACCGTCGAGGACGCCGACCCGAGCGAGGCCACGGGAGCCTACTACACGACGCCGCAGGTGTCTCAACTCGACGACGTTGCGGCCGACGACCTGCTCGCCGACCTGAACGTCATTCGCGGCAAATCGAACTACACCTGCATCCTCCCCGAAGAGCGCAACACGCCGGTCAACCAGGCACCCTGCGTTCGCGAGCGCGGCTACGACTGCTCGGTCAAACACCGCTGTCCGTACTTCTCGGACCGCGCCATCGCCTCGAACCGGGAAATCGCGGCGATGACGCTCGCGTACTTCATGCAGACCGCCGGCAGCGAGGTCTTTCGCAAGCGCGACGTCGTCGTCATCGACGAAGCCCACGGCCTCGCCGAGTGGGCCGAAATGTACGCGACGATCCAACTCGGCCCCCGAACCGTCCCCTTCTGGGACGACCTGCGCGTCCCGCAGATCGACGGCATCGAACGCGCCGTCCGCTACGCCGAAAACCTCGAACAGACCTGCACCCGCCGGAAGGACGACCTCCTCTCCCAGGAGTCGCTGTCGCCACGCGAAGTTCGCGAACGCGACCGCCTGCAGGAACTCATCGGCGAACTCGACTGGTTCGTCTCGGACTACCGCGACCCGCAGAGTCCGACGACGTGGCTGGTCGATCAATCCGAGCCGCACGCGGGCGATACCGGCGACGGAACGGACGACGACACCGACGAGGCGCGGGGCGGCCCCCTGACCATCAAACCGATGAACCCCGAGAAGTACCTCGCACACACCGTCTGGGACCGCGGGAACAAGTTCGCCCTCCTCTCGGCGACCATCCTCAATAAGGCGGCCTTTTGCCGGCAGGTCGGACTCGACCCCGAAGCCGTCGCGCTGGTCGACGTGGGCCACACCTTTCCCGTCGAAAACCGGCCGCTGTACGACGTGACGCAGGGGAAGATGACCTACGAGCACCGGGACGAAACGACGCCGGACATCGCCCGCACCATCGTCCGTCTCATGCAGCGCCACCCCGACGAAAAGGGGCTGATTCACGCCCACTCCTACGACATTCAGGAACGGCTCGCCGAACTCCTGTGCGATTTCGGCGTCGGCGACCGCATCCGAGTTCACGATCGCGACGGCCGCGACGCCGACTTAGAGGAGTGGAAGGCAAGCGACGACCCTGATGTCTTTCTCTCGGTGAAAATGGAGGAGGCGCTGGATCTGAAGGGCGACCTCTGTCGCTGGCAGGTCCTCTGCAAAGCGCCGTATCTCAACACCGGCGATTCGCGGGTCGCCCACCGACTCGAAGAGGGCCAGTGGGCCTGGTACTACCGCACCGCGTTACGAACCATCATCCAGGCCTGCGGGCGCGTCGTCCGCGCGCCGGACGACCACGGCGCGACCTACCTCGCGGACTCGAGTCTCCTCGATCTGTTCGACCGCGCTCGCACGGACACGCCGGACTGGTTCAGTGCGCAGGTCGATCGTATGACCCGCCCTGACCTCCCGGCGTTCGATCCGCAGGCCGCCCGCGCTGGAAGCGGTACGGGGCGTTCAACAAATGGAGAAACGAACGCGCGTCGTCGCGGCCGTTCCGGGAGCCGACCGCACCGATCAGGCCGGTCGTCGAACTCCGCGACGAGTTCATCGAGTTCATCGAACTCGTCGCGTTCGTCGTCGAGTCCGCTCGCCGATGTCTGGGAAACGGACGGTTCGTAACTCGGGTTACTGATACGGACTGCTGTACTGATTTCTCGGCACACTCGCAGGACGGAGGACGCCAGTATGGAGGGTGCCAAGCCACAGGACGGGTGGGGCTGTCCCGGCACTGACAGCAGTCCGTATGAAAGCCGACGCTCCCTCTCGTGTTACCTATCGCTGCCCGCCAGCGATGCGCCCTGCGCTGCCCGGCGCGGACGTCCCATCCCGTCCGTCATCCGATCGGCGTTTGCGTTTCGTCTTCGAATCCGGCTCGGTACCCGCGCTAAAATGCAGCGAGAACGCCCGCGAACACCGAGGTCACCATGAGGAACGCGAAGACGAGCGCGATGATCTGGTTTCGGTTCATGGTTCCCATGATTCGCTCCGATCGTATGAATGTCACGTCCGTCGTCGACGTCGCGTTCGTCGTCGCCGACGCCCCCGTAATCGCTCGTCGAGTTGCACTGAACTCGTCTGTATCCGTGTTGTCAACTAATCAAACCCGTTGAAACCACAAAATAGCCAAATCAACGAAAACCGTCACAGACGGGAGCCGTTAGTCCCGCCGGCGCGTCGTCGCACCGAGAACGGCCAGGACGGCTACCAGCACGCCGAGCGTGATGCCACCGGTGAAGCCCGGCAGTCCGTCGCTTCCCTCGCCGTCGCTACCGTTCCCGTCGTCGGTCGTTTCGCCGTCCGTGTCGTCGCTTTCCCCGCCGTCGTCGCCATCGCTCTCTGCATCGCCGTCGCTGTCGTCGCCATCGGTCGCTCCGGCATCGTCATCGTCGCCGGCGCTTCCGTCACCGTCGCTGTCGCCCGTTTCGTCCGACCCGCCGTCGGCCGCTCCGTCATCCGTTTCGTTGCCGCCGTCGGTATCGTCAGTGTTGTCTCCGTTTCCGTCGCCGTTATCACTCGTTCCAGCGCCGCCCCCACCGCTGCTCCCGGAGCTATCGTCGTCACCGCTACTACCACCGCCACCGCTTGCAGGCGGCGACTCGCCGTCGTCGCCATCGTCTTCGCCACTGATTACCTCGCCGTCACTGTCGCTCACGAGCGAGTCGTCGTCGACGAACTCGAGTTCGTCCAGGCCGTCCTCGCCGACGGTAAACGTCACCGTTGCGAGGGTCGGTTCGTCGAGGCTGTCGGCTCCGACGACGGACTCGGTCAGGAAGAGGTGACCGGTGTCGGGGTCGACGTTGTCCTCGGCCATCCCGTCGAGATCCTCGAACGCGAAGTCAGCGACGCTCGTCGCGTCGGGATCGTAGCTCAGGTTCGCCTGAAAGCCGGCGGTATCGGCGGCCGTCGAGGAGATGGCGACGGTGATGGTCTCGTCGGTTTCCTCGAGGACCTCGAGCGTGAGCGTCTCGTCCGCATTGGTCGTAAGCAGTGCGCCCTGGTCGCTGGTCGTGTGGATCGTCGGCTGTGCGTCCGCGTCCGTTTCGGAGACGGGCGTCGCCGCCGTCGCTGCCGTCGCGGCCATCGCTGTCGTCACGAGGACGACGATCAGTGTGAGAACGAACAGTCGTGGCGTCAATCTCGTACGTGTCATTGGATCTGGAAATAATGTGAGTTCTCTGCAGCCTGCGGCCGCGAGGTCGGTCCTAGTACGACCCGCGGGTACAGACGGAATCGCCACGTGGCGATTCGATGGTGTGTTTCGTAGACTGTGCCGTCGGTCGCTTACGCGAGTGCTTGGATACCGTGCGTGTTGACGATCTCCTCGAGGATGCTCGTCACGTCGCCGGCATCGACTTCGCCGTTATCGTTCATGTCGGCGAGTTCCTCGTGGAAGGTGCCGTTCGGTTCCTCGCCGCTGAGATACTGCTGGGTGAACGTCGCATCAAGCGTGTTGACCGTCCCGTCGGCGTTCACGTCACCGGGCCAAGCCGACGCGATCGTTCCGTTGACCAGCGTGACGTTGACCTCGCCCGCTTCGTCGTTGAGGTAGGTGTTGTCCTCGTCGAACACGAGGTCGGTTTCGGTATCGCTCTCGGCGACGAACTCGAAGTCGATCTCGGCGAGGGTCGGCATCGCTTCGGTGCTGCTCTGGGCCTGTGCGAGCGAGACCGTGCCGTTCTCGTTGTCGATACTCGTGACCGGGTCCGCGAAGTCGACGCCTTCGACGCCCTCTACCTGCACGACGTCGGGATCGAAGTGGACTTGCGTCTCGTAGCCGGCCACGGCCTCGGCGCTCGTGTTGATCTCGACCGTCGTCGTCTCGCCAATGGATCCCATGTAGTCGCCCTCGCCGAACATGAGGGCGCTCTCCTGCTCGTCGGCACCCGAAACCAGGTACTCGACCGAGTTCGACAGGATCGCGTCGGCGTCCGCCGTGTAGTCACCGCCGGTGACGAAGGCCGTGTATCCCAGGTTCGACGCCAGGATCGTCGAACTCTCGTCGTCGACGGCGAAGCCGGACCCGACCGACTCTCCGGTGACGGTCGTCTCCGCGAGCACGTCGTACTCGGTGCCCTCGAACCAGGTGTGATCGCCGAAGAGCGCGTTGTGGAGGTCGACGGTATCGCCGGCCTCACCGACGCCCTCGAAGATCTCGTGGTCGGCGGTCAGTTCGTATCCGAGCGGTGGCGAGACGAGGTCGTCCTCGAACGTGGATTCCGGCTCGCCGGTCGCTTCGGAGTGGGCCGGAACGCCGTTACTTCCGTCGCCCCACTGATCGAGGTAGACGACGCCGGTGTCGCCCCCTTCGGTCGCGCTGACGAACTCGTCTGCGTTCGCCGTCTCGATGTTCTGCACGACGATCACGTCGTAGCCGTCCATCGCGTCCTCGGACGTCGTCACGACGGGATCGTACATTTCCGGAAGCGAACCGTCGAGCGTGTCGGCGACGGCCTCTCCCTGGGCACCGGCGTCGTCCACGACGGCGACGGGAACGTACTCCTCGAAGACCATCGTCGGACCGGTGCTTACGGTCAGTTCGTCGCCCATGCCGCCGATCGTCTGCTCGAGCGAGAGTTCACCCGCGGTGTCTTCGGTCGTTTCGACGGTGATCGTCAGGTCGCCCGAGATCGGTCCGCCGAGGTCGATCGGTTCGCCGAAGGCGGCTTCCTCACCCTCGACGTACAGCGTCGCGTCCGCGGGGTCGTAGTCGCCCGCGAGGTCGACGGTGACCGTTTCGGCGTTCGCAACGGTCGTCGTCACGTTGATCGCATCGCCGCCTTCGACGCCGTCGGGCTGGCCGTCGGCCAGTTCGGCGTCGAGCGCGTCGGCGAGTTCGAAGTCCTGGACGGTGGTGTTTTCTTCGGTGACGGTCACGTCGGCGCTGGTCGACTCGTAGCCGAAGCCGTCGACGGTGACGGTGTGGGTGCCGGCCGGAGCGACCAGGCTGTACTCACCGTTCGCGTCCGTTTCGGTCTCGAGACCGTCTTCGATGGCGACGGTTGCGCCCTCGATCGGCTCACCGGCGGCGTCCGTGACGGTGCCGTCGATTCCGCTGTCGAGTGCGACCATGTTCGTCGCGGCCGCGACGTCGATGATACCCATGCCGTAGCGGGTGTCGTACTCGTCGTCGGGTTCGTCCCAGTCGGCCGGTTTCCAGGCGGTCTCCTCCATCGCATCGTAGAGCATCTCGCGGTCGGCGTCGCCGCCGGAGGCGGCGATCATCAGCGCGAACGCCCCCGCGTGGTGCGGTGCGGACATCGACGTTCCCGAGTAGGTGTCGTCGTAGCCGCCGCCGGGCACCGAACTCAGCACGTCGACGCCGGGCGCTGCAGCGTTCGGCACCGTGTAGTTGTCGGGCCAGTACTCGGGCGCGTCGGGATAGGCCTCGGCCGTCTCGATCTCTTCACCGCTCGAGAACGAGGCGACGTTGTGCTCCGCGTCAACGGCACCGCTCGCGAAGTTTGGATAGATGTTCCCCGGCACGCCGCTGATGCCGTTGCCGGAGTTGCCGGCGGACGTCACGAGCACGACGCCCGCGTTGCGGGCGTTCTCGGACGGTTCCATCATCTGGCTGTCGTAGCCGTCCGCGCCGAGACTCATCGAGACCACGTCGGCGTCGGTGTCGTCGACGGCCCACTCCATCCCGGCGATGATCTGGGCGAACGTGCCGCCGCCGCTGTCGTCGAGCACCTTCCCGTGGTAGAGTTCGGCGTTGGGTGCGACGCCGAAGGCGGGCACGTCGCCGGCCGGATCGTCCGATCCGGAGACCGTGCCGCTCACGTGCGTGCCGTGACCCTGGCCGTCGTTCGGCTCGGAGTCGACGGGCTCGCCGTTGCTATCGAACTCCTGCCAGTTCTCGTCGGCGATATCGATGTCCGGGTGGTCGCCGTCGACGCCGGTGTCGAGCACGGCGACGCCAGCGCCCCCGCCCTGGGTGTCGTGTTCGTCCCAGACCTCGGTCGCGTTGATCATGTCGAGGCCGTACGTGACGTTGGCGCTCTCGTTGGCCGGCGAGTAGCTCTCGTCAGCGTCGGACTGGCTCTCCGGGAGCGACAGCTCGAAGTTCTCGTGAACGCGCTCGCCACCGGTGTACCGAAGCACTTCCTTCGGCGACACTTCGTCCGTGTCGACCTCCAGCAGCGCCGCGTTCGCGATCCAGAAGCTCTCGACGAACTCGACGCCGTCAGTCTCTGCCGCCCAATTCTGGGCTTTCACCTGCGACTTGTCAGCCTGCGATTGCATCATCTCGACGGCATCGGCTGAACTCGTCGCAGCGGCGGTGTCTGCGCTCTCGAACCGGACGATCATCTCGGTCGTGCCGTCCGCTGTGCGGAGCGACTCCTCGATAGCGTCCGCCGGTGCTGATTGTGATGTCTCCGTTGCCCCGCTCGATCCGCTGATCCCCGCCATTGCCGGGACCGACGTGATCATGAGGAGGGCAAAGACGACTGCCATACTCCGTATTACCGCTGATTTCGATGTGTGTCGACTCATGTCTCTGTCTGTGTCGCAACGTTTTCTTTTGCGACACAGTCACACTCTAATGAATATTTCGTTAAATGGTAATAACCATTCTCTACGGTAGAAATCGGCCAAAAAGTATATGTGTAGTAAGGGTAAACGCGCGCAATAATTCGCGTTACCGACCGTCTACTCTCGTTTTCAGCCGTTCTCCTCGCTCAAGCCGCTACTCAGTCTCTGAAAACTCGAGTTTCGGATATGTAATGGTTCTAACTGCACCGCTCAGGGTCAACAGCGAGTCTCACAACGGAAGCGACAGCACGTTCCGCAGGACCCTCACTCGACGGTCGCGTCGAGAACGACGTGGTCGACACCGGCGCTGTGGCTCTTGACGCGGCGGTGGTCGAGTTCAGTGAGCGTTCGGCCGGCGGCGTCGATGGCGGTTTCGACGCGCCGGATCGGTCGCTCCCAGAGCAGCGTTTCGGGAGTCGCCTCGTGGTAGTGGAGGGTCCCGCCGGGGACGAGGGCGTCGAGGGCGTCGTCGAGGAACGTGTGGGCGGCGTCTGTTCTCGCGGTGAACTCGGGGTCGGATTCGGGTTCGGGCTCGGATTCGGAATGGGGTTCGTGTTCAGAGATGGATTCCGCGTTCGTCCCCGATTCCGTTGTTGGTTCCGTTTTTGTATCCCCGTCTGAACGGCCGCCGCTGCCGTAGTAGCCCATAACGACGCGATCGGCGTCGATCTCGCCGGCCAGGTCGCGACAGTCGGTCATGTAGGCGTCGACGTGCTCGCTCACGTCGTTCAAGAGTGCGTTCTCGACCAGGTAGCGAAACGCGGTCGGGTTGATCTCGGTCGCCGTCACCCGCGCGCCGGCGCGGGCCATCGGCAGCGTGAAGTAGCCGATCCCGGCGAACATGTCGAAGACGTGCTCGTCGGGCGCACAGCGTTCACCCATCCGAACGCGCTCGGCCTGGTTGCCCGGCGAGAACATGACTGCCGTCGGATCGAGACCGTACTTCGTGCCGTGTTCCGTGTGGATCGTCTCCGTATCGCGCTCGCCGGCGAGGTGCCGCGTTCGCGGTTCGCGCATGCGACCCGCCTCGCCTTCGGTGGCGATGCCTTCGTCCGCGATCACGCTGTCGGCTTCGCCGTGGAGTTCGAGGAGGGCTTCGCCGAGTTCCCGTTCTCGGTCCCGTTTCCGTTCTCGTCCCTGTTCTCGCTCTCGCGTTCCGTCTTGGTCGTCCGGAAATCCATCCGGAACCGTGACCTGGATCACCGAGCCGATGACGGCCCACGAGTTCGGGATCGACTCGAGTGCAGCCTCGCTCCAGCCGCGCTCGGCGAGCAGGTCGGAAAGGTCGGTCGTGCGCGGTTCGGGATCGAGTTGCCGGACGACATCGAGCACGGCAGTCTCGGTGGGCGGCTCGGTGATCGGCAGCGCGATTCTTTCGGCATCGGTCTCGCGCACGCGTCGCGAGTCGTCGTAGACGCCTTCGGCGCGCAGCGATTCGATCGCAGTCTCCGTGCGCGGCTTTTCGACGACGGCGGCGAGCGGCGCGTCGGTGGTCGTTCGACCGAGGACTTCGGCGGCGGCCGGGTCGAGTGCCGATTCGGTTCGCC
>NZ_AOIP01000016.1:0-281904 GCF_000337535.1 Natrialba aegyptia DSM 13077 | reverse complement strand
CGCCATCAGAGATGTGTATAAGAGACAGCGTCGGCTCCTCCGTCTCGCCCTCGTCGGGCAGAACGTGCAGTCCGGCGCGGCTCTTCAGGACGGGCACCGTCTCGGCGTCGGGATCGAAGTACTCCGGCCGGGAGACGGTCGTGGCTCGGTACGTTTCCGGATCTAACACTTGGACGGCGTTCTCGTCTTCGACGGTGACGACGGTCGTCTCCACGGCGTCCTCGTGCTCGCCGAGTTTGCGGGCGTCGGGCGAGGCCCCCTCCTCGTAATCGGCCTCGTATCGTTCGCCGGTCGTCACCCGAACACCCTTGAGGTTCCCGTGGGCGCTGCGGACGAGGACCGGCCCCTCGTCGTCGCCATCGAGTTCGATAACGTCGCCCGGCGTGTACGGCGGCAGGCGAACCGCGAAGGTGACGCGGTAGACCTCGTTGCCGTCCTCGTCCTCGGTGACGAGCGTTTCGGCGTCGTTGATCGTGCCGCCGAACTCTTCGACCATCTTGTTCGAGATTTTCTTGCCGATCTTGTTGGTCGAGACCTTGATGTTCAGGCCGTCGTCGGTCTCGCCGATTTCGGTGACGAAGGCGTTGCGGTCGCCCGTCGCCTCCATGTCGGCGACGATATCGTGGGCGATTTCCTCCGCGCGCTCGGTTTCTTCGCTCGTCGGGGTGCGCCCCTCCGCGCGGATCTGGACGATGCTGGCGTAGTAGTCGCCGGCGATCCGGCCGCAGCGGGTGCAGGTCTGGCGGGCGATCTTGACCGGGACCGTCACCTGCTCTTCGACCGGCGTTCCCCGCACGACACCGGTGAAGAAACAGTGCATTCGGATCGTGTTCTCGTCGACCTGCTCGGGTTCGACCTGCCAGGCCACGTCCTCGACGTCGACGTGCACCGAGAGCGCGTCGCTCACCTGTTCGATCGCGATATCCGTGTAGTCCTGCGCCCCCACGTCGACCCAGCGGTTCCCCCGGTAGACCGCCCCGCAACGGGCGCAAACACGCACGTCGATTCGGTCCGGCGCGTCCACGAAGTCGAACTCGTCGAAATAGCAGGCGTCACAGAGATCGACCTCGCTGCCGGGGCGCAGCGGGTCGGCGGCGTCGGCCTCGTCGGCCGATCGCTCGGGAACGGGGTCCCCGCATCGGGGACAGAACGCGCGAGAATCACTCATTATCACCGATTGGTGGCTGAGAGAGTTAAACGGCGCGCTCTGTACGTGTGGGCGGTCGTCGCTCAGCAAATGTTGTTTCCCTCTCAGCTCGGATCAACACGGCCCCCTCCTGTGATGCACAGGGGCCGATAAATACAAACGAACTTATAAATGTAGCAAAAGTGAACCATTGATCGATGTCCATCATCGTGGATCCTCGCTCGGTGACGACGCTCCCGATTGCCAACATTGCTATTCCTACCACCCTCATCCTGCTCATTCTACTTGTGGGCGGACTGATTAGTGGGGGACTACTATTCGGTCTCGTCTATCTCTTCCGTCGGTTCTCTCGCGGATCTGAAGAGCGGACAGGACAGTGACGCGGGAACAGACGCGCCACAGCAAAGCGTGGTATAACGCGCTCAGCCGGTATTACGACGTCCTCATCGATCCCTTTCAGGGTCGTCTTCGGCGACGCGGAATCGATTCCCTCCGCGCGTCTCCCGACGACCGCGTTCTCGACGTCGGCTGTGGGACCGGCCGCGGGATCGTCACGTTGGAGCACGCTGTCGAATCCGAGGGCCACGTGGTCGGGATCGACGTTGCAGAGCAGATGTGTCGGCTCGCACAGGATCGCCTCGAAACCGAGGATCCGTCCGCGGTTGTCTGTGGCGATGCAGTAGCGTTGCCGTTCGATTCCGACAGTTTCGATGTCGTTCTCGTGAGCTTCACGCTCGAACTGTTCGAAGACGATCACCGGACAACCGTGCTCGGCGAACTCCGTCGCGTACTCGAACCCGGGGGCCGAATCTGTGTCATCAGCCCCTCGGCTACAGCGAGCGATCCCATCCCCCTACTCTACGCGCGACTCAACGAGGTTTTTCCGACGCTGGTCGACAGTCGCCCTTTCGATGTCAGCGGCGTCCTCGCTGAGGCCGGTTTCGAGATCGTTCAGACCCACGTTGAGCGGGTACTCGTCGTCCCGATTGAACTCGTCGTTGCGCGTTGCGGATCGTGAGACCGACTCTTCGACACCGATTGACTCGTCTCTGCTGGCCACGTTCGCCCGCGATATCACGCCCTGTATTCAGCAGGACGGACGAACATCACAGTAACCAGATAGGAGTTTACCGGTCGATAAGCAACGCTACGTAACGACTCGACCGACGCACGTTCATCACCATGACTGAATAAAGAAACCGTATTCCCAACTACTGGTAGTGTCCCGAATTACTCGTCCGTCTCGTCCGTGTCGGTTCGGCGGCGGAGGGCTTCGATCCCCGCCGCGGCACCGACGACACCTGCACCGGCGGTGAAACCGGGCATTCCCTCGCTCTCCTCGTTCGAGTCGGCTTCCGATTCGACGTTTCCTTCGCCCAAGTCGCCGTCTCCGCTTCCGTTTCCGGTTTCGCTTCCGTTCCCGGCCCCGGACTCCGATTCGTTCGCGCCGCCGGTCGACGATTCGCCGGTATCGTTTCCGTCGGTGGAGTCGGAGCTATCGGACTCGGTTCCGTTACCGTCCGCCTCCCCGTCGCTTTCGCCGTCGGTCTCGTCTTCGTTCCCTTCCCCGTCGGCAGACTCAGCGTCGCGGTCGTCGCCCTCGGAGCGAATGGCGACCAGCGTCTCGGAACTGGCGTAGATCGTCCCGTCGGTGACCGCGATCGTCGGAATGT
The DNA here is from genome assembly GCF_000337535.1 of Natrialba aegyptia DSM 13077. Classification (GTDB taxonomy): domain Archaea; phylum Halobacteriota; class Halobacteria; order Halobacteriales; family Natrialbaceae; genus Natrialba; species Natrialba aegyptia. Next base: position 279,084 of record NZ_AOIP01000016.1, on the reverse strand, counting down.
CGTCCGTTCCGACGCTCCACTCGACCTCGCCGGTCTCCGAGTCGAAGGCGTACACGCCGTTTTCGTCTTCGGGTGCCTCGCCGGGACCGTACGCCTCCCCGTCAATCGTCAGGCCCGCATAGACGGTGCCGTCGCCGATAGCCAGCGAGGACACCTGATACGTGCTAACCGCCGTGTCCCAGCCCTCTTCGCCGGTTTCTCGGTCGTGTCCCCGAGCGTTGTGCGACTCCAGCGCGTAGAGTCTAGCGTCGGTAATCGCTGCCGGATCGAACGCCGCGCGGGCGCTGCTCACGCGTTGCTCGCCCGTTTCCACGTCGTACAGCGTCGTGTACCCGAGCGGCCACATCGCTTCCGGCTCCGTATCCGCGCTGCCGATCGCCACCACGTCGTCGGTCGCGACGGGGAAACTCGTCTGGCGATGGCTCGGCTTCGCGAACCGACTGTGTTCGTCGTCGCCGACCGGTTCGTCGAGACGCCAGCGCTCGGTTCCGTCCGCGAGTTCACGCGCGAACGCCCGGGACTCGCTGACGGCGACCGCGGCGTCGCCACCGACGGCGACGGGTTGCTCGTACAGCGGGTCGCCGTCGGGTGTGAACTCCCAGGCGAGTTCGCGTTCGGCGGCGTCGAGCGCGTACAGCGTTCCGTCGCCGACGGTGAGGACGCGGCCGTTCGCGACGACGGGCGAGGCGATATCCTCGTCGTAGCCCAGGTCGTGCTGACAGCAGAGGTCGCCGTTTGCGGCGTCGATCACCGTGAGGCGCTCGCCGCCGACGTAGACGGTGTCGTCCGCGACGGCGGGTGTACCGCTCGCGCCGATGGCGTCCGTCCGCCACTCGACCGAGCCGTCGGCCGCGTCGAGGGCGTGGACCTCGCCCTCGGTCGTCAGGTAGACGGTGCCGTCGACGACCGCCGCCGGACCGGCCTGGTCGTACTCCCAGGCGACGGTGACCGGCGTCTCGGGCGCATCGTCCGCCGAGACGACCGGGTTGTTGCCCGCATTCCCGCCGATTGACGACCAGCCGCGCGATTCAGCAGCCGATCCGTCGGTCCCGGTAGCCCCGATTCTGGACCCAGTGGTATCAGCAACTGTACTGCCAGTTGCGAGCGCTCCGCCGGTCATCGCGAGGCCGGCGTACTTCAGGACGTTCCGCCGATCATGTTCGACCATGCGACCTGTTCTCGGACGGGTCACTACTTTTCTATCCGATCGGTAGTACCGTTTCTCTGCCCGAACAGCCGGCGGCTTCCGTTCGTGCAGGCACAAGAGTTGTCGACCGACGGTTGCAGTACACTCCACTGCGACGCCCCCTCTTTCCTTTTGGAGGGGATTTCTGAAATCACGTCTCACAGCGTGAGAACTCGACACGAAACGAGGGGGTCCGACGAGTTCACGTGCGGCGTCAGTCGCCCGTCAGACGGAAGTCGAATGCGTCCGGATCGAACGGCCCCCGTCGCTGGGTTTCCATGCGAAACGAAGGGGTTGCCCCGGCGGCCCGTTTATCGGTTCCGCCGTTGATACGTCCGGTTCGACTCGACCGACGAACCGCCCATCACGGTCATGATACTTATTTCGTCAGAGCCCCTAGGGGAGTCTATGAATTGGCAGTCGGATTGGGGGCTTCGGGCTCGAATGTTTCTGACGATGTTCCTGCTGTTTGCACTGTACATCGTCTTCGCCGGCGTGCTCACGCTGTACATCGGCGGCGGACTGTGGATGATCGCGCTGCTGTTCGGCGGCTTCTCGCTCGTCCAGTACTACTTCAGCGACACGCTCACACTTCGGACCATGGGCGCGAAGAAGGTCTCGGCCGACGAGTACCCGCAACTCCATGGCTCGATCGAACGCCTCTCCCAACAGGCCGACCTCCCCAAACCGTCGGTCGCCGTCGTCGATTCGAACGTCCCGAACGCCTTCGCGACCGGCCGCAACCAGCGCAACGCCGCCGTCGCCGTCACGACCGGCCTCCTCAACACCCTCGACCGCGACGAACTCGACGGCGTCCTCGCACACGAACTCGCCCACGTGAAAAACCGGGACATGATGGTCATGACCATCGCCTCGTTCCTCTCGACCATCGCGTTCATGATCGTCCGTTGGGGCGCGTTCTTCGGCGGCGGCCATCGCCGCGGCGGCGGAGACCGCGGCGGTGGCGGCATTCTCGTCGCCATCCTCGTCTCGCTCGTCGTCTGGGTCATCAGCTACCTGCTCATCCGCGCGCTCTCGCGCTACCGCGAGTTCGCCGCCGACCGCGGCGCTGCGGCGATCACCGGCAATCCGTCCGCCCTTGCCTCCGCACTCCTGAAAATCTCGGGCGAGGTCGATAACGTCCCCGATAAGGACCTGCGCGAGGAAGCCGAGATGAACGCCTTCTTCATCATCCCGCTGAAGTCCGGCATCGTCGGCCGCCTGTTCAGCACCCACCCCTCGACGGAACGCCGCGTCGAACAGTTGCGCGATCTCGAACGAACGGTCGCAACGGCGTAACCGTAACCGTAACCGATTCGAGTTAAATCACGACCCGGCCGGCGCACCTGCCGTGCGCTCCCCGTTGCCCGTTCGAAGCGCTTTTGACGGCCCCGATAAAAGTAGCAGTAATGCTCGAGCGTGAGCGTCTCATCGAACTGGTCGTTGCCGTCTCCGCCGTTTTGCTATTGCTCGGTACGATGATCGCCATCGGAATGATGTACGGCGGTGATGATGGGACTCTCTCCCCCAGCGGCGCACAGTTGCTCGTCGGTGCAATCGTCGGCTTTATTCTCGTGATTACGTCGGCGGGATTCGGCGTCGCCTACATGCTGAACGACCCCGAGGACGGCGATGACGACAACGACTTCGAGACGCAGAACGCTATTTAAGTACGAGCGGTGGTGGCCGGCCGCTCTCAGTCGCTGTTGACCGTTCCAGTTCCCTCGTTTCTCTCCTCGCGCTTCCCGTTCCCGTCGGCGTCCGTCTCTGCGTCCGCCGTTCGCCAGTCTTCGAGTTCGTCCTCGTCGGCCTCGTCGATCCGTTCCTCGTAGTAGGCCATCGGATGGGGAATGCGCTCGCAGAGGTCGTCCTTGTTCACGCAGTCGCCGTAGGACTGCATCGTCGCACACGACGGCGGCGAGTACTCCGTCGGCGACGTTTCGCCGCGGATGTGATCGGTCTGATAGCGGGTCATCTCCTCGCCGAACGACGAGTTCACGCGATAGAGGTCGACGATCTCGTCGGTCGTCATCCCGATGCTCGACAGGAAGGCCGTAATCGCAAACCGCGAGTGGTGGGGCAGGTGCTCGCCCTTCTGGATTTGATCCAACAGCGCCTGCATACACGGCGGGAAGAGTTCGGGAACGACGGTATCGATGTCGCGCGTGAGATCGAGTTCGGCGAGGACGTCCCGGACGGCGGCGACGTCGTCTTCCAGCCCCGTCGCGATCGGGTCGGGAACCTCGAAGGGAAGGCCCTCCTCGATTCGGTCGCGGATGGCTTCCCGCAACAGCACGAGGAGGTCGTCTCGCGCGACCGGGACCTCGCCGTTCGTCAGCGGCTGGTTGACCAGCCCCCACTCGTCGTCCCAGAGGTCCGCAGCCAGCGGGAGGTAGGTGCCGACATCGATCCTGAACTCGTCGACGTCATCGATGTCGTCGCCGTCGGCGGCCGCGGCGGCGGTCCCAGCCCCGCGGGAAGTACTTGCGGGTGCGGGAGTCACTGTCTCCTGTAAATTGAACTCCTCAAGGAGGGTCTCGAGTTCGAGGCCGGTCGACTCGACGCTTTTGAGTTCGGTCGTCGATTCGAGGTCGGCGGTAAACCGCTCGTGAGCGGTGGCTGCCTCGGCACGGGCGTACTTGCGGACGAGGACGCGTTCGTCGACCATCGAGACGAGGACGCGAGCGACGGGGTAAGAGAGCAGTTCGGTGCGGGGATCGCGGTGTGGCTCGCCGATCTCGCCGTCTTCGAGCGCGGTAATCACGCGTTTCCGTGCGCGCTCGACGACTGCTCGCTCCTGCTCGACGACGGTTGCTAAATCGACCGTCTCCGTCGCCACGGTTTCGCGGGCGGCTTCGAGAAACGGGTATCGAGCGTGCAGTCGCTGCATCGGTAATTGAAAACTACTCTGATGGATTAAGTCCACTGATTGTCGATCGAGTGCGATAGTGTCGATAACATAGTATTACCCCGCTACCCCTCGATCGAGTCGGTTCTCGCCCGTCGGTCCACCGTCGCTTCGTCGGGTGATCGCACGGGTCGGAACGGGAGGCTCGATTTCAAGAGGGGCCGGAACGTTGTGTCGAGCATGCCACGGGCGATGCGGGACGGCGTGTCGATCTACTACGAGTTCGACGACCGCGACGAACGCGAGTCGACCGACGAGAGTCACGCGATCGAAACCCCGATCGTCTTTCTGCAGGACATCGGCTACGGGCGGTGGTTGTGGCGCTGGCAGCGCGAGGCCGTCGCTCGGGAGTTCGGCGCGCCCGTGATCGCGCCGGACATGCGGGGGACCGGGCGCTCGGATGCCGGACTTCCACCGCTCGTTCCGCGACTTCCGGGTCGGATTCGGTCGCCGCTCCTTCGAAAGCCGGCCGGCTACTCGGTCGATGGATTGGCGGCCGATCTCGAGGCGGTTCTCGACGATGCCGGGGCTCGAAGCGCGCATCTCGTCGGGATTGGTCTCGGCGGGATGGTCGCCCAGCAGTACGCGATCCAGCACGACCGCGCGGCGTCGCTGACGCTGTGTGCGACGACCCACGGCGGTCCGGACGCGATGGCGATTCCCGCGGATATCCCCGGTCGGCTGCTCGAAACGCCCTCGGGCGCGAACGAACGGGAAACGCTCCGTCACCGGATGCGTCCCGTCTTTGGCGAGTCGTTCACCAACCGGAACCCGCACCTGATGGACCGAATCATCGAGTGGCGACGCGAGCAAGACGCAACCGAACCGGCGATCGAAGCCCAACTCGGGGCGGCCCTCGCGTTCGACGCCAGCGCTGAACTCGATCGCGTTCGCGTTCCGACGCTGGTAATCCACGGGACCGACGACGCGGTGGTTCCGTCGTCGAACGCGCGGCTGCTCGAGGAGGCGATTCCCGATGCTCGACTCGAACTGATCGAGGGCGGTTCACACCTGGCGTGTATCGAACGGGCTGACACTGTCTCTGATGCGTTGGTGTCGTTTCTCGGCGAACGGGATACTGAAACTGGAACTGGAACGCGGAACCGTTCACGGACCCGCGCTCAGGCCAACACCGATACCTAAGCCGTCGTTGTATTCGTCGACGTAGTCGCTCGCGTTATTCTGAGTTTGCCATCGCTTCGGAGCCCGATATCGAAGCCGGCGTACGTGAACCAGAGTTCTTGGACGCCACGGTCGTCGTCCCGTGCCGCGCGATCGAGCAGTGCATCGAGTGCATCGGGGTCGATAACGCGTGCGAGTGCCGGAAGATCGACCGGCGTCGAGTCGGTGAGGGCGGCGACGGTGATAATTACCGTTTCGCTTGCACAGTCGGTAGTCGGATCGAACGTGGTTGTATAGTCGAGATCGTCCAGCGACGAACTGGCGTGTCTGTGCGGTTCGTCCGCGATATCGGTATCTGCAGCGACCGCGCTATCTGGCGAGTCATCGTTGGAGGGCATACTCCGGTCCTCCAGTAGTGGCTCCGTAATGACTGTCCTGTCGCTGTGCAGGCTTTATTCCCGCATCGATATAGTCTTGGGTATCAGACATACCTCAAAAAACTCGACGAGATCGCAGTCGAGGACAGAAAGCCCGTTGTATTCCCCCCACACCGGCCGATCAGCGTGCATCCGCTCAGTTCGTCTCAGGGGAGCAGGGATTCAGTCGCTTTGAATCCGCGGCGCGAGCATGTACGTGACCTGTCCCTGGCCCTCCGCAAACCCGAAGTAAATCTTCACGGGGAACTCCTCCCCGAGGTGGAGCGTGACCTCGGTGTTCGAGGGGATCGCCTTGTTCATGTCCTTCAGGTAGTCCAGACTGAAAAGCGAGCGAGCGGGACCGGCCTGCAGATCGATCAGATCTTCCTGGGTGAGTTCGAGGTGAACGTCGTCGGTGTCGCCCTCCGCATTGACGTAGAACGCGTCGTCGCCTTCGTCGACGCCGAGTGCGATGTGGTCCGAGACCATGTCCGCGGCGGTAACCGAGCGGTTGACATCCTTGCCCTCGAGGACGACCTCGGCGGGCAGGTCCAGATCCGGAATGTCCGGTTCCTGTCGAATGCTGTCGGGGTCGATGAGCGCGAGCGTGTACTCGAGCCCGTCGATCTGGATGTGGAGCTTGCGGGTCTCCTCGTCGAGTTCGAACTGGATGAGCTGGCCGGATTCGGCCATCCCTGCGATGTCCTCGAGTCGGGAGAGGTCGACGCCGATCAGCCCGCCGTCGGCTTCGTAGGATTCGAAGGCAGCCGCGTCGAGCGAGAGGTCGACCATCCCGACGTTGGCGGGGTCGACGGCTCGAATTTCGAGTCCGTCTTCCTCCAGGTGGATCTTACACTCGTCGACCAGCACGCTGATCGAATCGAGCGCGCTGGTGAGCGTTTCCGCGCTCACGATGGCCTTGAACATATGCGTCGGGATACGAACGGTTGGCATAAAAAGGCACCCTTTACGATTGATTCCACCAAGCCACTCGCGTCGTCGCCTGTCGTCCCCGGTCCGCGGTCTGCGCTTCCCCGATTCTTTCTGCCGTGGTGTGCAGGCACGAGTGGCTTCCCGCCGCCGACGCTACGCCCAGCCATGTGCCCCACGTTCACCGCCGACGATGCCGGTAAGACGGTCGAAAGTGCAAACGGTGCCCTTCTCGGTGTCGTCGTCTCCGTCGAGCCGGAAACCGTGTATGTCGACCCCGATCCCGGCGTTACCGATTCGATCAAAGCGACGCTCAACTGGGGCGACCAGACCGAGGAGCCCGTGGCGCTCACCGACGACGCCGTCACCGAGATCACTGACGAGACGATTCGACTCGATGCGGCATTCCCCGAGGAGAGTCTCAGGAGCGACGAGCAACAGGAGGACGGACGAGCAGCCGCCGAGCGCCGATCAGACCGGCGCGATACGGACTACACCCCCGGCGAACCGGTCTCCGGAACCAGCACCGAATCCGAAACCGGCGTCGACGGAACCGAAGAAGGACCCGGATCGACGGCACGCGACCACTCGGAGCCGATGCTCGACGACGAGTTCTACGACGATCTCGAGGACGAACCCCGGATCGACCCGGACGAGCAACTGGACGAGACGGAATCGTCCGCCGACACCGCCGCCGACGAAATGGACGCGATCGAAGAAGAAGCAGGGCACGGACTCGAGGTCGATCCCTCCGAACTGACCGGCCGCGATCCCGACGCTGAACTCGACCCGGACGAGGATGTCGGCCAACGCACGGACGCCGAAGTCGAGCCCGAGATGGAACTCGATGAGCGCTCGGACGCTGAACTCGCCCCCGGAAACATCGACGAACGCCGACGGGACGACGCGGCCGTCGACCCAGAGCGGATCGACTCCGAGGTCGGGGACGGTTCGGACGTCGACGAGGAGGCCGATCTCGAGGAACGAGAGCGCGTCGAGGACGCGGATTTGAGCGCCGAACGCGCCGGTGACGACGCCGATACCGATACCGACGCAGCAGACGGCGACTCGGAGTCCCGATAACGCGCCTCGTCCGGACGCCTCCGCAAGTCCCTCAAAGTCCCTCAAAAATTCGCGCGCACAACGCGTGACTCCGCTTCGCGACACCTATCCGTCTTCGCCGTGTACCACAGCCAACTGACTATCCGAGCATGGCACGAAAGGACCACTACTACAACAAGGCAAAGCAGGAAGGCTACCGGAGCCGAGCCGCCTACAAGCTCAAGCAACTCGACGAACTCGAGAACGTCCTCTCGCGCGGCGATACCGTCGTCGACCTCGGTGCCGCGCCCGGCGGTTGGCTCGAAGTCGCCGCCGAAGCCGTCGGCCCCGACGGGCAGGTGATCGGCGTCGACCTGCAGCGCATCAAAGATATCGAGGGCCACGACACCGTCGAAACCATCCGCGGGGACATGACCGAGGAACGAACGCGCGACCGGGTCATCGACGCCGCAGGCGGCGAGGTCGATGCTGTGCTGTCCGACATGGCCCCCAACATGTCCGGCGAGTACTCGCTCGATCAGGCCCGCTCGCTCCACCTCGCGCGCCAGGCCTTCGAAACCGCACTCGAACTCCTCGACACCGACGGCGACTTCGTCGTGAAGATCTTCGAAGGCCCCGACGTCGACGAGTTCAGAGCGGATGTCGAGGAGGAGTTCCAGTACGTTCGCGCCACGAGCCCGAAGGCCTCGCGGGACGAATCCTCCGAACTCTTCTTTATCGGAAAGGGACGGCTCACCGCACCGGTGCGACCGGGCGATGAACTCGAGGTCGAGATCACCGATGTCGGGAGCGAGGGTGACGGTATCGCATCGGTCGATGGCTACAGGTTGTTCGTTCCGGCGGCGGAGACGGGAGCTGTTGTGACGGTTCGAGTCGAGGACGTGAAGCCGAATTTCGGCTTCGCACAACGGATCGATCGAGACTGAGCGGTACGTCGTGTAACGACCTGTTGCTGTTCGGTCGTGTTTCCGGGTGAATACGGACTTATTCGTCGGAGTCGAGTCGATCGTGTCGGTCGTCGATTTCGTCGAGAATATCGAGCGTTTTTCGGATCGAGGCCCGGATCGCATCGCTCCGGTTGACGAACTTGCCGTCGTCGCCGACGTGGTCGTCTAAGTCCTCGAGTAGTTCCTGCGGGATTTCGACGCTGATCTTTGGCATCGTAGGGACGCGTTCGCATGCCTCCCATCTTAAGCCGTCGGACGAGTTCGCTACGTGGTCGGGTCGGGTTGGGGTCCGGAGCCGGTATCGGTGCCGGTGTCGCCTTCAGTAGCGGCGGCGTCTGCGTCGTTTTGTTCGCCACTACCACCGCCACCGCTACCACCAAATAGCCGCCCCCCGCCGGTGAGGATATACAGGACGCCGAGGCCGAGCATGTAGGTCAGGGCGATCGGGATGGCGACCATCAGCATGGTGAGAACGCCCTTCGGACTGGCGATTGCCGCGACGGTGAAGATGCCGACGACGGCCGGTCGCCAGCGTCGGAGCATCGTCCGGTAGTTGATGATGCCGCCGACGTGGAACAGCGCCATCGTGACGATGATGTTGAACAGGAAACCGATGCCGAGGGTCGTGAAGATGACCATCCAGAAGAAGCTACTGATCCGGTAGGAGACGACCATCCCGTTGGCGATCGCGTCGGAGACGAGATAGGAGATGACCGCCGGTGCGACCCAGAAGAAGCCGAGGTAGGTTCCGAACGCGAACCCGCCCAGTAGCGAGCCGCCCCAGACGACGAAGATGCGGCGGTCGCCCCGGACCAGCCCGCGCTCTTTCATCGCGGGCCAGCCGTAGTACAGCACCAGCGGGAGCGAGGCGATGATCCCCGCGATGACGCTCACTTTGACCTCGAAGATGAGCACTTCGACGGGATGGAGTGCGATGACGATGTCCATCTCCGTGATGAGTTCCTGGAGCGTCATCCCGGCGGGGTCGACCCCGTTACGGATGGCCACCTCGTGGAGGATCGATTCGGGAACGCGATGGAGGAACGTCGTGAGAATCTGGCCGATCCCACCCTGGTAAAGCCAGAAGAAGGTTCCGCCCATGACGAGCATAAACACGCCGACGATGCGGAACATCTTCGAGGTGAGACTGTTGAGGATGAAGGCGATGTCGTAGGCGTAGCCACCGATGTCGTCCTCAGTCGTCTCTTCCTCGGTGAAGGGATCGAGCATTCCGGCGGCCGTACCCGCGAGGAAGCTGCCTTCCTCCTCTTCGGCAGCGCCACCGTCATCGGTCCGGGTGAGTGCTGCACTCTCGCCATCGCCGGTTGTGCCGTCCTCGGCCTGTTGGTCTTGTAGCGAGTCGAACCGGTTCAGGATTGCCTGGGCTTTCTCCCGGTTGTCGTCGTACATCGCCTGTCGAGAAACCTCGAGCGCCTGTTCCTCTTTCATCTGGAGGAAGACGGACGCTGGCACTTCCTCCACGTCCTCGGCGGTGAGCATCTCGAAGTCGACATCGTCGGGCGATTCGGCCGTTCGAATGGCTCCCTCCCGCGGGTAGATCGGTGCCTGGAGCACTTTGATCGTATAGGCGAACAGGATGAGCACGCCGACGCCTGCAGCGATGGTAAGCCCAACAGCGGCCTCACCGAGGAGTCCGTGCTCGGCAGCGAGCGATTCGAGTCCGAACGGGCCCTCGGGACCGGGTTGCAGCCACGCCGGCAGGCTGGGGTAGACCGCTTCCCCGAGGTAGTCGAATCCACCCTGATTAACGAACGCGCCGGTTCCGATGGCGACAACAGCCAGAACGCCGACGAACCGGAGGACGACTCGTTTCATATGATCGGTCCCGGTTCCGTCGCTCTCGGCCGCACCGCGCCGGCGGATGTTTGCAACTACCTTCGCGAGGCTGAGACTGATGATGTAGAGCCCGACCATCGGCGTCGCCCACATGATCTGCGTGAACGGATCCGGCGGCGAGAACAGCGCGCCGAAGATGGTGATCCCGACGATCGCGTGCCGCCACTTGTCCCGGAACGTCTCGTAGGGGACGATCTCGGTGTACGAGAGGACACCCATAAACAGCGGCAATTGGGCCGCCAGTCCGAACGAGAGCGTCAACAGCGCGATGAACTCGGTGAACTCGGTGATCCCGAAGCTCGGTTTGACGTGGGCGCTGACGGCGTTTCCGGCGAGAAAGTCGAACGTGTACGGAAAGAACACCGCATAGGCGTAGACGACCCCGAGGCAGAACAACGTGATCGCGGTCAGGACGAAGCCCGCAATATAGCTCCGAGAGATGGGCACGATGGTGTCGTAGCCGTGTTTGCGCAACTTCTCCCTCGAGAAGTACAGTAACGCGGGAACCGACACGACGATACCGACGAGCATCCCGATCTTGGCCTGCAAGAGAATAACCTCGAACGGAGTCCGCGTAATAAGCTCCGTCGAATCGGCGATGTACGGCGACATTTCCGCCTTTGCAGTCTGTTTGAGAAAGTCCCAGATGAAGACGCGCAACGCGTAGAACGAGCCGATAAAGCCGATAACGAAGACGATAAACACCTTCTGAAGGTGTGTCTGCACGCTCGAGAGCATCGCACCAAGAGTTTCGCGCCCGGTATTGATCGCACGGGCGGTATCCTCGTCGACGGCAGAACTCATTTACTACCATGGGTAACTGACATCCAGTTATCAACCTTTCGAGTCTCCTACCGCGCGTCGCGCTCGTTCACCGCATTCGACGGCGACCGGTGCAGACGAACGCGTCGATCGGTACCGTGACCCAGTGCGTACAAGAAAAAGGCCTATAACCGCCCGCCTATCTATATCCCGATAGATGCCGGACGAGTCGGCGGAGACGGGGAACGGTGTGGACCCCGACGAACCACGTGAAGACGGCGGGTCCGACGAGGAGCACTCGCCATCGGAAGCGTCGCCTTCGGAAGCGTCGCCTTCGGAAGCGTCGCCTTCGGAAGCGTCGCCTTCGAGTTCACCCGAGGCGTCGACCGGGACCGATGCCAATCCACCGGTTGAAACCGACGGTGAGGGAGTCGTCGGTGGTGGCCACGACTCGGGGACGGGGACCGGGACCGGATCGGGGACGGGAAGCCCCGAGTACCCCGATCCGGACGACGATGTCGGTGGAATCTCGACGCCCCCGGACGACGAGGAAATGCCGCTTGCGGACCACATCGAGGAGATGGTGCTTCGGTTTGCCGTGGTCTTGCTCTTCGGTTCTGCGGGGACGGCGATCGGGCTACTGGGTGCCTCGTGGGCGATCGAGCACATCTGGTACAACGTGTTCCCGTACGCGGCAGAGGAGGTGCCCTTACCCCATATCTACCAGCCGCTCGAACTGTGGTTGACACGAATCAAGGTCTCGACGCTGCTCGGGATCATGGTGGCGCTGCCGATGTTCGTCTACCAGTGTTATCGCTTCATGAAACCGGGGCTGTATCCGCACGAGCGCAAGTACTACCTCGCGGCTGTCCCGACGAGCGTGGTTCTTGCCGGCGTCGGGATGTTGTTCTCCTACGTGCTGGTGTTGCCGGTGCTCTTCGAGTACTTCACGTTCTACGCGGAAGGCAGCGCAGAGATCGCTTATGCACTCGGTGATACGTTCGACCTGATAATCACGCTGATCGGCTTTCTCGCCGTCGTCTTCCAGATTCCGCTCTTTATAATGCTCGCGATTATGATGGGTGTGACGACCCGTCGATGGCTCGTCAATAAGCGGCTGTACTTCTGGGCGGCCTTCTTCGGACTGGCGTTCATGTTCACGTTCGACCCGACGGGGATGGCCCCCATTATCGTCGGGATCACGATGATCCTCCTGTTCGAGGGAACGCTGTTCATCCTGAAGTGGGTCGGAACCGAGTGAGACCGGTCCGTCCTCCCGTTTTCCGTCTTTCAGTCGACGTTTAGTCGCGTCTACGCGACGGCTTCTCTCCACTTTTCTCGCCAGCGCATGCGCCCGCTGGTGCCCGTTCGGTCAGTCATCGACAGCCTTCGTCTGGTACCACTCCTTATATTCTTGGTATCCGTTTCTATATCGATGGATGCGCATTCTATGGCTCTAAAACCAATCGTTTGTAAACGAATACCGTTTAGGTGTTGTGTCTGTACTCTCTTTCCGTACCTATGTTCGAGATTGTGAACCAAGCCGGGTACTCCGCGTCACCGCTTTTAGGACGCGGACGAACGCCCCGTCGCCCCGCGAGGTGGGCGGCGTGACCGACCCGGTTCCAACCACCTGTATGCGCTGTGCCGTCGGCTGTGGACACGTCCAGCAACCGGTCGAACAGGGCTACGGCCTCGATATCGTCCGCGGCGATCCGGCCCATCCGGTCAACCGCGGCCTCGCCTGTCAGCGCGGCATCCGCGAGACCGCCGACCCCGACGGCGAGTGGCTCACCCGCCCGCTCGTCCGCCGCGACGGCGAACTCGTGCCGACCACCTGGGAGACCGCCCTCGAACGCGCGACGGCCGGACTCGGCCGGGCGCTCGAAAACGCCAGCACCAGCGTCGCGGTCCTCGGCAGCGGCCAACAGACCAACGAAGCCGCCTACGCGCTCGGAAAACTCGCCCGCGGCGGCTTCGGAACCCGGTACTACGACGCCAACACGACCCTGTGTATGGCCTCGGCCGTCACCGCCTACTACGACGCCTTCGGCAGCGACGCGCCGCCGCCGACGTACGACGACATCCCGGCGGCACGGACACACCTCGTCTGGGGTGCAAACCCCGCCGTTGCACACCCGGTTCTGTTTCGTTGGATTCAGCAATCGGCCGGCGAGGACGACTCCGAACTGCTCGTCGTCGACCCGGTCGCGAGCGAGACGACCGACGGTGCCGACTGCCACGTCGCACCCGACCCCGGCGGCGATCTCGCCCTCGCTCGCGCGGTTCTCGCGCGACTCGTCGAAACTGATCGCCTCGACGACGAGTTCATCGCGAGGGCGACGGCGGGATTCGAGGAGCTCCGCGAGCGCCTTCCCGATGCGTCCGCAGCCGCCGAGCGAGCGGGCGTCTCGACGGCCGACGTGGATCGACTTGCGGCGGCGTTCGACGCGTCGACGCTCGTCTACTGGGGGATGGGCGTCAACCAGAGCGTCAACGGTACCGCGACGGCGGGCGCGCTGATCGATTGCTGTCTCGCGACGGGCAACCTCCGGCCCGGGTCGGGCCCGTTCTCGCTCACCGGCCAGGCGAACTCGATGGGGACGCGCGTGTGTTCGTCGAAGGGGTCCTGGCCCGGCCACCGGCCGTTCGACGCGCCCGAACACCGCGAGTTCGTCGCCGACGCCTGGGACGTTCCGCTCTCGCGACTTCCGGACGACCCCGGACCGGGACCGGTCGGCATCGCCGACGCGATCGGCGAGGACGTATCGGCCGTTTACGCCGTCGCGACGAACCCCGCCGCGGGGATGCCCGACGCGACGGGCGTTCGCGAGCGGCTTGCGGAGACGTTCCTCGTCGTCCAGGACGCCTTCCGCAGCGAGACGGTCGAACTCGCGGACGTCGTGTTGCCGGCGGCGACCTGGGGCGAGTCCGAGGGGACGACGATGAACATGGAACGGACCGTCTCCCGCGTCCGCGCCGCGACGGAGACGCCCGCCGGCGTCAAATCCGATCTCGACCTGATCGGCACGCTCGCGTCGCGACTCGCGCCCGACCTGTTCGACGAGCCGCCGACGCCCGAGACGGTCTTCGACGAACTCGCGGCGCTGACCGCGGGAACCGACGCCGATCTCTCGGGGATCAGCTACGAGCGCCTCGAGCGAGACGTGGCGGTCCGCTGGCCCGCGCCCGCGCCGGACGCGGCGGGGGGCTATCGGTACTACGAATCCGAGTTGCCGGACGCTGACCGGGACGATGTCGCGGAATCGTGGTCGTTCCCGACGCCGTCGGGACGCGCACGGTTTTCGGCTGGCCGGGCCGCTCCCGCACCCGAACCGCCCGACGCGGAATTCCCGCTCACGCTGACGACGGGCCGGCAGCCCGACGCGTACAACACCGGCGTTCGCACCCGTCCGTCCGACGCGGACGCCCCCGTCGCCCGCGTCAGTCCCGCGACGGCGCTCGCGTTCGCGACTGAACTCGAGGACGAGGAACGGGGATCGACGGAAGCCGACGCGCCCCTCTCCGCTCAGGATGGCCGCGTCGTCTCGCGGCGTGCATCGGTCCGCGTCGAACTCGAGTCCGACGAGTCGATTCCCGACGGCGTCGTCTGGCTTCCTATTCATCACCCGGCGGTCAACGACCTCACGCTGCCGGTCGTCGATCCGCGCTCGAAAGAACCCCACTTCAAGCAGTGTGCGGTGCGACTCGAACCGGCGCGAACTCGCCAGAACAGGCCGGTTGCGACGCCGAGTTCACGATAGCGATCGTCCGTTACTGCGGGCCGGTTTTCGAAGGGGATGTGTCTCCACCGTCGCTTCCGAACCGACCGTTCTCGTGAGCGGATCTTCCCGTCAATAGCTGCCGCGTTCTCCGTCGAACGAGGCGTCTTCGCCAAGTGGTGCGTGCTGCCCAATCCCAAAAGAGTGGGCCACTTCCTTCGGATATACACCCTAATACAGATCATATTCGATTGAACATCTGAGCTATTCGATTAAACGGAGCGAAAAACAGATGTGTGTCAATGATTAGCATTATATTCCTCACTATCGTGTCGTTCTACCGTGACTCGAAATATGTTTGGTGACAAATCCCGTGTCGTCGGGACCGATCGTTCAATTCCTCCGGCGGTGGTTTGCGATGGCGCATAAAAAAGAAGGAATCAAGGAGGGATGTTACGGCGACGAGGTGCGCGAGCACATCCTCGAGTTCGCCGCAAACGGCGGCTTCGAGGCGATTCCCGAGGACGAACGCGAGGAGTGGTTCACCCGCTTCAAGTTCTGGGGACTGTTCCACCAGCGCGACGGCCAGGAATCGTACTTCATGATGCGCCTGACCAACGCGAGCGGCGTCCTCGAACCGGGACAGTTGCGCGCGATCGCCGAGGTCGCCCGCGACTACGCGACGGGCCCGGTCGAGAACCCCGAGTTCGGCAACGGGTGGCTCGACCTGACGACGCGCCAGTCCGTCCAGTTGCACTGGATCGATCTGGAAGATGTCCCCGAAATCTGGGAGAAACTCGAGTCGGTGGGCGTCCACACGCGCTCTTCGGGCGGGGACACGATGCGCAACATCTCCGGCTGTCCGCTCCACGGCAAGGCCGAGGAGTTCGTCGAGTCGGGGCCCCTCCTCGAGCGCTTCGAGGAGGAACTGCGCGGCGACGACGAACTCGCGAACATGCCCCGGAAGTTCAACATCAGCGTGTCGGGGTGTACGGTCGGCTGCGCGCAGGATTCGATCAACGATATCGGATTCGAGCCGGCGACTAAGGAGTTAGACGGCGAGCGGGTCCGCGGGTTCAACGTTCGCATCGGCGGCGGTCTCGGCGGTCGGCAGCCCCGCGCGGCGACCCCGCTCGACGTGTTCGTTCGCCCCGAGAACGCCTACGCGGTCGGCCGCGGCTTCGTCGAACTCTACCACGAGTACGGCGGTCGCCAGAACCGCTCGAAGAACCGCGCCCGGTTCTTCGCCGAGGACTGGGGGATGGAGAAGATCCGCGAGACGCTCCAGGACGAGTACGTCGACTTCGAGATGCACACCGCGGGCGAGGACTTCCGGACGGAGTACACCTACAACGCCGGTCGCCCCGTCGAAGACGGCCAGCACGACCACGTCGGCGTCGGCGACCAGCAGGACGGCCGCAACTACGTCGGTTTGAGCGTCCCCGTCGGTCGCCTGCCGGCCGACGACGCCATCGAACTGGCCGACCTCGCCGCCGAGTACGGTTCCGGAGAGGTACGGCTCACCCGCCGGCAGAATCCCGTCATCGTCGACGTGGCCGACGACGAACTCGAGGGGTTGCTCGCCGAACCGCTGCTCGAGGAGTACCCCGCCGAGCCGAGTCCGTTCGAACGCGGCGCGATGGCCTGTACCGGCACCGAGTTCTGTTCGATCGCGCTGACCGAGACGAAGGGGCGGATGGCGCGGATGCTGCGCTGGTTCAACAAGAACGTCGACCTGCCCGACGACGTCGGTAAAATCAAGATGCACTACTCCGGCTGTACCGCCGACTGCGGACAGGCGATGACCGCCGACATCGGACTCCAGGGGATGCGCGCCCGGAAGAACGGCGAGATGGTCGAGGCCTTCGATATCGGCGTCGGCGGCGGTGTCGGCGAAGATCCGTCCTTCATCGACTGGGTGCGTCAACGCGTGCCGGCCGACGAGGCTCCCGGCGCGATCCGAAACCTGCTCGAGGCCTACGCTGCCCATCGCGAGTGCGAGGCTCCGGCGGCGTCTCGAGCGGACGGTGACAGCGAGGCGCGAAGCGCCTCGGGCTCACAGACAGAAGCCGTCCGGGGACAGACGTTCCGCCAGTGGGTCGACGCGACGGCCGAGGAGCAACTCGTCGAGTTCTGCGAGCCCGAGGAGACCGACTTCGAGGCTCCCTATATGACGGACGGGAAACAAGCGTGGTATCCGTTCGCGGAGGCGGAGTCATCCGCGGCGAGTGAAACCCCGGTATCGTCGGACGATTAACGTCGTCGCGATACCGTCGAGGGTTCGAGCGCGCGATCGCGTCGCGAGTTCGAAGTGAGATGATCGAAAGGAACGAGAAACGAACAACAAGCGTTAATCAGCGGATTGCTGGTGGCCCGACTGCGCGTTGCTCCGTCCGCCTTCGAGTCCGGGAACGGCAGTGCCCACGAGTTCACGAAGGCGTCGGCCCGTCGTTCGAGCAAACCGCAGGATGTTCAGCACGCCTTTCTGCTCGCCGGGCGAGCGATAGCACGCGATCAGCGACCACATTGTGGCGACGCCGAACGAGCCGGCGGCCGAGAACGTCATCCCCATCGTGCCGTACGTGAGCGCGTAGATCGCGCCGATCGTCATCGACGGAATGCTCGATCCGAGCGGCACGCGTGCGGAGGTGTCTTTGATTGTCGGTGCGAGGAAGACGATCGAGAGAACGCTCCCTGCGAGAAAGACCAGATCTTGCCACATCATTTCCATCATCGTAATCGCTTACTCGATTATGAGTAAAAAGTCTCTCGGTGTTGAGAACCGTCCACATACCGGACAATTTCGCGCTCGTAGTTGTCTCCGATCCGGCACTACCACCGGCGATTGACCGTCAGGAATCGCAGGCAATTTCTCTCCGCGCCGGATCTCAACGGTGCGACCGCGTCCGCTCGGCCGCGTACTCCCGCGCCGTTTCGAGGGACCCCGCCCCGTCGTAACTGGTCGAAAACAGCACCATGAAATCCCGCGCGAGTTCAACGCAGCGTTCGAACGTCAGAACGGTCCTGATCTGGTGTGTCTCGCTGAACTCGAGTTCGGGGTAGCTCGTGGCCGTCAGTGCGTATCCCGGACGGTCGTCACCGTCGAGGGAGGCGGGGGCGACCTTTATCCGGAGGTCGTCCGATTCGTGGCGGTAGATGCGGTATTCTAATTCTCGGTCGGTGTCGGCGGGTGTGTACGTCCGGGAGACGTGGACGGTCCAGTCGGGCGGTACGTCGGCAGCCATCGATCCGTGATACTCGGGGAGATGCTACGTTCGTATCGTATTGTGCAATATTGTCTGTCCCTCTCGCAGTCTCTGTACTATTGGTGTATTACAAGGACAGAATCTGATTATATTGTGGTCGATTGGGCGCTTCTTCTCTCTCGATTCGCCCGTTCGGGAATCTCGTTCGATACGGACTGCTGGCAGTCAGTGCCGGCGCACCCGCGACCGTCTGCGATTGGCCGGGAAATCGGTACAACAGACCATCAGAAACGGGGAGTCAGTCGTCGGATTCGGTCGTGGCGGCGTCCGTCGCCGGACTCACGCTCCCGGTCCGGTAGCCGTGGAGGTCGAGCGTGACGTGTTCGAAACCCAGGTCCGAGAGCGCGTCGCGTACCGTTTCGACGAACTCGCGCTCGAGCGCCCGATCGAGTTCGTCCGGGGCGACCTCGATGCGGGCGAGGCCGTCGTGATCGCGCACGCGGAACTGGTCGAAGCCCCACTGTCGAAGCAGGGCTTCGGCTTGTTCGACGCGCGTGAGTCGGTCGTCGGTGACTTCGAGCCCGGTCGGGATGCGCGAGGAGAGACACGCCATCGAGGGCTTGTCGGCGACCGAGAGGTCGTAGTGTTCGGCGATCGTTCGGACCTCGTCCTTCGCGATGTCGTGGGCGAGCAGCGGCGAGTGCACGTCGAGTTCGTCGACGGCCTGCAGGCCGGGGCGGTGGCCGGCACCGGGGTCGTCGGCGTTGGTGCCGTCACAGACGGTTTCGATGCCGAGTTCGCGCGCGGCGTCTTCCATTTCCCCGAGGCGCATCGTCCGGCAGTGATAGCACCTGTCTCTTATACACATCTCTGATGGCGCGANAGATGTGTATAAGAGACAGGGGTTTCGCTCTTTGCGGTGCAGGCGACGGCGTCGTCGCCGAGGGCGTCGTGAGCGAGTGCGGCGACGACGCTCGAGTCGACCCCGCCCGAGAAGGCGACGAGGATGCCGTCGTAGGTCGCCAGTTCGTCGCGGGCGGCCGCCAGTTTGGCCTCGACGGTTGTCATGGGGCCTGGTTCGGACCGGATATGCAAAAGCGCGTTGTCGTCGTGTCGGCGTGGCGATGTGGTAGTTCAGTGTCTCGGTCGCTCGGCGGCCCATTGACGGCCTCGGACGGCGTCAGTTCTCGCCAGACGTAGTTTGTTACTCCGAGAAGTGAGTAGGAACGTTGTTTCTCTACCAGAACTATGGTTGAGACCGATCGATCAGTTCGAGAATTCCCCCTGCGAACGTATCAGGACTGTATTCGTTCGATGAAGGTTACAGTCTGATTGACTGTTCGCTCGAACCACGGTTCCTCGGTGAAAAAGAAGTGGTCGCCCGGTGGTGTATGCAATTCGACATCCACACCAGCAATGTTGAGTACGTCACGGTATGCCCGCGTTTCACGCAGCGTGAGCCACTCATCATCCGTCGCGTGATACAGCAGCGCCGGCGGATGATCGGATGTGACTCGTTCTCGCGGTGACGCTTCCCGGTATCGTTCAGGGATCTCTGTCGGCGCGCCCCCGAGGAAGTCTGCCGTTTCACCGTCTTCCTTCGCGCCGAGACAGTCGTAGGGCCCATCAAAACCGACGAGTCCGTCAACTGTCGTCGCAGTGTCCTCGTATTCGTCATCGGGCGTCGGACCGGTGTTCGCAGTTGCCGCTGTTAAGGCAGCAAGATGCGCACCTGCTGAGTGCCCACAGAGAACGATTTGACGTGGTGCAGTTTCGAACGGTTCCTCAGCCCGAACCCATCGGACTGCACTTTTGACATCTTTTACTGCGGCCGGATACGGTGCCTCACCGGAAAGGCGATACCCGATCGTCAATGCCGGGACACCCCGCTTGGCGAGGGCACGGCACCGATCATCGAAGAACGACCGATCACCACGGTTCCAGACGCCACCATGGATGCAGATAACGACTGTGCGCCTCCAGTCGTCGGTAGGCGGGAGAAATACATCTGTGAGAAGGTCGCGTTCAGCGGTTTGTTTAAACCGAATATCCTGCTTCACGGTGATCGTGTCCATGCATATTTAGTAAGGACACAACCATAAAAGAACACACATGATGGCGACTCAGATAACGTAGGGAAGAAATACTGATGACTAGTGTGGGGTTTGCACTTTCAATGTGCGTGAATTTTACCGACTACTCTGCACTCGTATTCTCAACTGTCGTTAGTCGTCCAGCGACTCGCTGGCCCCGCTCTGCTCTCTCGTCGCTGGAAGCAACGCGCCCGTCTCGCGGTAGATGCCGACGAGCAGGATTCCGCCCGCGACCAGCGGCATGATCGCACACGCGGCGTACACCGGCGGAAAGCCGAGCGCATCGACGAGCGGAACCGAGAGCAGCGGCCCGAGCCCGCCGCCGACATCGCCGAGAACGTTCGTCGTTCCTGATGCCCGGCCCATACGCTCGTCCGGCGTGAGATCGGCGAGCAGCGCCATGAGCGGGCCGCTGGTCCCGCCCTGTCCGGCTCCGATGAAGAGACAGGCGACGGTCAGCGTCGCCGCTGAACTCGCGCCCGCCAGCAGGACGAAGCCGACGAACGAGACGAGCAGGAAGACGAGCAGCGTCGGCACCCGCGAGTTCGTTCGGTCGCTTACGTAGCCGCCGGCGAACATGAACGTGGCCGCGGCGAGGACGGTGACGGCCATGAAAATGCCGGAAGAGCCCTGGGCGTCGAAGCCGAGGACGCCGATTCCGTGGACGGAGAGGAATTGGACGAGCGTCGCGAACAGCGCGCCGATGTAGGCGAACAGGACGGCGAAGTTGACCAGGCCGACGATGATCGTCGTCACGCTGGTGTCGACGTTCCAGGGCGCGACGGCCTCCCGGGTGTCGGTGACGTGGGTCTCCGGAACGGTCAGGGCGGCCATCACGCTCGCGAGCAACGAGAACGCCGTCGCGACGAGGAACGCGGCCCGGATGCCGGCGAGTTCGCTGACGACGCCGCCGAGGACGAGGCCGGTCGGGAAGCCGAAGATGCTGCCGCCGCGGATGAGGCCCATACTGGTCCCGCGCGAGTCGGCCCCGCTGACGTCGGCGGCGATGGTGTAGGCGGTTGCGAAGACCAGCGCACTCCCGAGGCCCCAGACGATTCGCGCGAGGAGGAACCAGGCTTCGGGAAGCGGGGCGACCATCGCGACGACGTAGCCGAACGTGCCGACGCTCTGGACGAGCAGGCCGGCGATGAACGGCGTTCGCGTGCCGACGCGGTCGACGAGTCCGCCCGCCGGCGCGCTCGCGAGGAGCCGCGAGAACCGGTTTGCACTGAGGATGAAGCCGACGAGAAACGGCGAGATTCCCAGTACGTCGCCCAAATTCGGCAGGATCGGAAAGATGACGCCACCGCCGAAGCCGACGAAGAAGGTGCTGGCGACGACCGAGCCGATGATCAGGTACTGCCGTCTCGAACTGTATCGTGCCGTCTCGTCCGTCCCCGGTGTCTCGTCCACGCTTGCACTCCCGTCTGACTAGTCGGTCAATTCGACGTAACCGTCTATCGATACCGGCAGTCGCGTCGATCTATTGTACAGACACAATTTCCGCACAGCTTGCAGTCAGGATCACGCCGGAGCGTTAAGGAACTCCCAGTGGTAGCGTCTCAAACCCCCATGTCAGTATTCGATCGGTTACAGCAGTTCGGGTCGGATTCGTCGGCACCGAAGCGTTCCGAATCGGTAACCGACAAGTCGCGTCTCGCACACGCCGGCGGTGCCGCAGTTCGCGGGCTTCAAGCCGGTTTCGTCGCGACGCTCATCATGACGGCGTTTCGGCTCCCAATCTTGCGCTCGCTGCCACCGTCCGCCAACTTCTGGGCGCAGTACGTCTCCGGCGGCGACCCCGACGACCATCCGATCGCCGGTATCGCCTTGCATCTCCTCTACGGCGTCCAGGCCGGTGCCGTGTTCGGCGCTCTCTTCGCCCTCCAGGACGCCGAAGAGTCGATCGAACCGGAGCAACGCGGCCTCGTCTGGGGAACCGTCTTCGGGATGGCTCTCTCCGCGTTCGGCTCCCAGATCATGCTGAAGGAACTGCTCGACATCCGACTCGATACTGACGAACTCGCGCTGTTTCATGCCGGCCACCTCGTCTACGGCCTCGCCCTGGGTGCCTGGGTCGGCTCGCGTACGGAAGGCGTTCAGGACCCGGACCGCGAGTACGGCTACAACGACGACGATCCCTGACCGGGAACCCGGTTACCCGGTTAGACGCCCCGTCGAGCTATCGAACGCGCGTCTCCTGCTCGGGATGACCGGGCCACTCGCGATCGACGATGGCATCGACGCTGATCGCTACCCGTGACGACCACGCCAAGACGTTTGGCGGTCGTCGTGGTACCGGCCGTATGACGACCGCACTCGAACTCGCCGAGTTCGTTCAGGAAACTGACTACGATGACCTCCCCCCGGACGTTCGCGACGCGCTCAAACGACGGCTTTTCGACGCGGTCGGGATCGCTATCCCCGCCGAAGTCGCCGGTCCGCCACAGGCCGTCTTCCGGACGGTCACGGCGCTCGAGGACGACGGTCCCTGTACGCTCTGGGGGCGCGAGCGAACCGCGTCTCCGGTCGGCGCGGCGATGCACAACACGGCGCTCGTTCGCTACCTCGACTACATGGACTCCTTTCTCGCGCCCGGCGAGACGCCACACCCGAGCGACAACGTCGCGGCCGTCGTCGCCGCCGCCGAGTTCGCCGACCGCTCCGGCACCGACCTGCTCGCCGGCCTCGCGGTCGCCTACGAGATCCAGGCCGAACTCGCCTGGAACGCGCCCGTCCGCGAGCGGGGATTCGATCACGTTACCCACACCGTCGTCTCGGCCGCCGCCGGCGCGTCGAAGGTGCTCGAACTCGATCTCGAGGAAACGCGGAGTGCGATCGCCATTGCCGCGACGGGTCACAACGCCCTTCGCGTGACCCGTACCGGCGAGATCAACGAGTGGAAGGGGCTCGCGTCGGCCAACGCCGCTCGCAACGCGGTTTACGCGGCGATGCTCGCGAAACATGGGGTGGCCGGCCCGCGGAACGTCTTCGAGGGGCAGAAAGGGTGGCAGGACGTGATCTCGGGGCCGTTCGAAGTCGAACTGACGCCGGGCGAACGAGTTCACGACGTGATGACGAAACGGTACGTCGCCGAGACCTACGCCCAGTCCGCGGTCGAAGGCGTCGTCGAACTCGCCGAGCGCGAGGAGCTCGATCCGACGGCGGTCGCCGGCATCAAACTCGAGACGTTCGGCGGCGCGAAGCTCATCATCGGCGGCGGCGAGGGCAACCGCTACGAGGTCGCCAATCGAGCGCAGGCGGACCACTCGCTGCCGTACATGCTGGCCGTCGCGCTGCTCGATCGCGACCTCTCGCTGGCGCAGTACGAACCCGACCGCATCCGACGGAACGACGTCCAGCAGTTGCTCCGGGTCGTCGACGTCTCCGAGGACCCCGACCTCACCGAACGCTTCGAAAACGGGGAGATGCCCGCCGTCATCGACGTCACGATGGACGACGGGACCACCTACCGGGTCGAGAAGGACGCCTTTCGGGGCCATCCGACCGATCCGATCGGGTGGGACGGCCTCACGGAAAAATTCGAGACGGTCACCGACGAGTTCATCGACGCCGAGCGTCGCGATGACATTCAGGAGTTGATTCGATCGATCGAAGACCACAGAGTGGCCGACCTGACGGCACTCCTCGCCTGACCGCGTTCGAACTCGTGCGAAAACGGCGATTCGTAGAGCTTCGTCCCGGTCAGTTGTATCGTCCTGCCAGCCAGAGCAGAACCAGGACCGTTCCAAACCAGATCGCCGTGATAGCGAGTCCAAATCGCGGACTTGCAAGCGGAAGCCCGTCCAGGTATCCCGTAATCCGATTTACCGCCCATGAAACAATAAACAGGGAGACGGCGAACGCTACGATGCGGGCCTCGTAGTAAAACCAGGTCTTCAGTCCTTCTAGCGACGGCATAGTCACGAATGTGTTTGGAACGGTATAATCTTTCAGTCACTCCTCTCACCGGTGATCTATCACCGGCGGAGGAGTTCAATCGAGCGGCGTGACAGCGTTTTGGGCCTGCTCGTGGTCGGGCACTCCATGGCCGACACAGACCGCGCGTTCGACTTCCTGCACGTCAACGAGCGCGAAGACAAACCCCGTGAGAACGGCATCACCGAAATTCGCGGTCCCTACTACGACCCGATGGGCCCGCGGGAACTGCGCGACATCCTGGAGACGATGGGCGCGTACGTCGACATCTACAAGTTCTCCGGCGGCTCGTTCGCGCTGATGCCCGAAGACGCCGTCCGAGAGCTGATCGAGGTCTGCCACGACCACGACGTGCTGGTCTCGACTGGCGGCTTCATCGAGAACGTTCTGGTCCGCGACCACGACCGGGTCGAACGGTACATCGAGGAAGCCGCCGACCTCGGCTTCGACATCGTCGAAATCTCGAGCGGCTTCCTCGCGATCGACGTCGACGACACGGTCGCGCTCACCGAACTCGTCCAGGACCACGGCCTGCAGGCGAAACCCGAGATCAACGTCCAGTTCGGTGCCGGCGGCGCGTCGAGCGTCGAAGAACTCGAAAGCGAGTCCGCGATCGATCCGACGAGCGCGATCGAAGAGGGCAAACGACACCTGGAGGCCGGCGCGTACAAAGTCATGGTCGAATCGGAGGGAATCACCGAACGAGTTCGCGATTGGCGGACGGATGTTGCCTTCGAGATCGCGACCGAACTCGGGATCGAACACTGCGTCTTCGAGGCCGCCGATCCCGCGGTGTTCGAGTGGTACATCAAGCAGTTCGGGCCGCGGGTGAACCTCTTCGTCGATAACTCCCAGATCGTCGAACTCGAGTGCATGCGCTCGGGGCTCTGGGGGAAGAAATCGACGTGGGGGCGGATCGCGAGCTACGACGGCGACGGTGGCTAACCGCGGCGGAGACCGTTCCGGTTCCGACGGCGAATGACGGTCCGGGAATTACACGGCTCGTTGCCGTTGGGGACGATACCGATGCCAGCTCGTCCGCATTCCGGACAGGTTCTCGCACGCCTCGAACGGCCGACGGCGACCGACCCGACCCGGCTCGGCGTCCTCTCGGACGTTCATCTCGCGACGGACGCAACGGGCACCTGGAAGGTCTTTCACCGCACGGAGCGTCGCCTCCGAGCCGCCGTCGACGCCGTCAACGACCGCGACTACGACGGCGTCGTCATCGCCGGCGACCTGACGCGAAACGGCAACCCCGACGAGTTCAGGTTGTTCGATGAACTCGCCGGGTTCGATCCGCCGGCGGTCGCCGTGCCCGGCAATCACGATTTCCCGACGGCGTTCGACGAGCACGACTCGCTGCCGATCGGGACGTTCGAGGATCGATACACCCCCGGCGGGCTGCCGTTTCACGTCCGGTTCGGCGGCCTCGACGTGTTCGGGTTGAACAGCCACGCGGCGACGCCGGACGCACCCGCGGAGACGTGGGATGGCCGTATCGACGCGGCGCAGTTGATGTGGCTCGACGAGGCGCTGTCCGAGTCTGCGTCCGCTGCCGATACGTCGATCGTCGTCGTCCACCACAACCTGCCCGCGACGGGTGCGCTCTATGAACGATACAGCGCTGAACTCCCCGTCGAGGGAAGCGTCCCTGGCTTCTCCAATCCGGAGCCGCTGGTCGACCTGCTCGTGAGCCACGACGTCTCGCTGGTCATCACCGGGCACCTCCACTTTCCCGCGCTCGAACGCGCCGACGGCATCACGGAGCTTACCGTCCCCGCCGTCTCCTCGTTTCCACACGCGCTCGTTGAACTCGCCGTCGACGAACGCGGGACGGTCGTGAGACTGATTCCGCTCACCGATAGCGACGGCATGGTCGAATCGATCGCCCACGGCCTCGAGAAGGACCGCGTTCTCCTGTCAGCGGCGCAGTTGGCGACGCTTCCGCTCGTCGACGATTTCGCTTGAGCCGTCGCCGGCCACACTCGGCGTCGTTGCCACTGCAGGGCCGACATCGACGTACCCCGCGCGCGTCGGTTCGAATATGACCGAGTACGAACTGCACGACCCCGAGTTCAGCGGGACGACGACCGACGAGTGGTCCGAGCCCCAACTCGAGGACTTCGAGACCGACGACCTGGGCGACGTCGCCGATCACTTTTTGCTCTCGGCGACCGGCTTTCCGCCGGCAAATTTCACCGACCTGAAGCTTCCCGTCGTCGATCCGAGCGGGAAGTTGAACCGGAACGCCCTCCAGACGGCGAAAAGCGGCGGTCACGGCGTCGGTGCGGTTTCGGACCTCGACGACGACGTACAGGCAGAAACCGAATCGCTACTCGACGACCTGGCGAACGATCACTTCGACGATGCCGATTTTGGCGAGGAGTAGTGCTGTCAAATGCCGGTTTTGGCGAGGAACAGTGCTGTCGATTCGCGTCAGTGTGTTTCGAGCGCTCGGTAAACGCTCAGGATGCACGCGATTTTGATCCCGAATCCGACGAGCTCCCGCGACGGATCACGCTTGCGAGCCCCTGTGCGACCAGGCCGATAACTGCCCATTGCCAGGCGAGGACGGCGACGCCGAGCAACAGGAGTGCACGGACGTTGTTACCGCGATTGAGCGCTCGCTTCATCTCGAGCAGCACCGAGGCAACGGTGAGCGACCGGGTTACTTTCGAACCGAGGAAACGTTTGAATACCATACTCGTGGTTGGAATGCTGATCGGATAACGAGTCACCCGGATCGCGCAAGCCCTCTCGGCGGATGACGCCGCATCCCGGCGCGATCACGAGTCTTCTACCGCCGGCAGCGTGAACGAAAACGTTGCTCCCGCTCCCGGTTCAGAGTCAACCCATATCTCGCCGCCGTGGCGCTCGATGATCCGCCGGCACAGCGCGAGTCCGATCCCCGTCCCGGGGTGGTCTTCGCGGGTGTGCAACCGCTCGAACACTTCGAACACCCGGTCCTGCTCGTCCGCTTCGATACCGATCCCCTCGTCGCAAACCGAAATCACCCACTCCTGGCGTTGGTCAGACGTGCGCCGGTCGGCGTCGATGTGCACTCGTGGTCGGTCGTCTCCGCTGTACTCGATGGCGTTGCCCAACAGGTTCTGGAAGACCTGCCGCAACTGGTCGGCATCTCCCTCGACCCGCGGCAGATCGCCGGCCGTAATCTCGGCGTTCGTTTCCTCGATCTGGACCCGTATATCCTGGCGGGCGTCCGCGAGAATGTCGTCGAGTGCGACCGGCTCGAGCGGTTCACCGCGGGTCTCGACCCGAGAGTACGTGAGCAGCGCCTCGATCATCTTTCGCATTCGGTCCGCGCCGTCGATGGCGAACTCGAGGAACTCTTCGCCGTCCTCGTCGAACGCGTCGCCGTAGCGGTGTTCGATGAGTTGCAGGTAGCTCGAGACCATCCGGAGCGGTTCCTGCAGGTCGTGCGAGGCGGCATAGGCGAACTGTTCCAGCCGTTTGTTCGATTCTTCGAGTTGTGCGATCGTCTCTTCGAGTTTCCGCTGGTTCTCCTTCCGTTCGGTGATGTCGTGGGCCATCGTCATGCCGGCGAAGACGTTTCCTTCGCTGTCGGTGACGGGGACCGCGTATATGATCCACTCCCTCCCGTCGTGCCAGAGTTCGACCGAGCGCCTCTCGCCGTTTAACGCGGCGCGGAGGATCGGTTCGAGGTCGTCGCGCGTTTCCGCCGACCAGGCGTCGTAAAAGTTAGCACCCTCGACGTCGCTCGGCTCTTCGTCGACCTTCTCGAAGCCCTGTCCCGCCGCGAGCGTGTAGTCGAGGGTGTGATCGAACAGGGTGACGATCCCGTTCGGGAAGTACTCCGCGATCGTCCGGTAGCGCTGTTCGGATTCTTCTAACGCCTGTTCGCGGCGTTTGCGTTCGGTTACGTCACGGAAGTACACCGAGATCCCCGTCTCGGACGGGTAGAGGTTCGCCTCGACCCAGAACCCGAGATGATCGTAGTAGAGTTCGTAGCTGGTCGCGACCTGTTCTTCTCGAGCCGTGTGAAATGCTTCCCAGACCTCGTCGATTTCGGCGGCCGAGGGGAATATTTCCCAGAGCTTTTCGCCGAGAACGTCTTTTTCCGGATAGCCCAGCAATTCCTCCGCGCGCTCGTTGACGAGCGTGAATCTGAACTCCTCGTCGACCGCGTACAGCGCGTCGGAGATCCGATCGAAGATCCGCTGGAGTTCGCTTTTGAGTTCCATCTCCCGTTTCCGCCGGTCGGTCATGTCGCGGGTGACTTTCAGATAGCCCCGGTGGGTGTCATCATCGTCCCAGACGGGCGTAATCGTGACGTTCGCCCAGAATCGCGAACCATCTTTTCTGATTCGCCAGCCTTCGTCTTCGACGGAGCCGTTCTCAAGTGCGCTCTTGAGGTTTTGCTGCGGAACGTTCGCCGCCTTGTCCTCTTCGGTGTAGAACGTCGAGAAGTGTTTCCCGAGGATTTCGTCGCGGTCGTAGCCCTTGATCTGTTTTGCACCTTTATTCCAGCTGAGGACGTGTCCGCCCTCGTTCAGCCGAAAGATCGCGTAGTCTTCGACTGCACCGACGAGCGACTGGAACGCTTCCTTGCGCTCTCCGGAATCTTTCGCGGTACGCTCTTGATCGGTGCTGTCGTTGCTCGCCTCCGCCGGTTCGGACGAGTTCACCCGTTGTGTCGGCTCCGAACGCGTTCGGATGACGCCGACGGTTCCCTGAACCGACCCGTCCTCCTCGAAAACTGCGAGTCGACAGACGCAGGGGACGGTGGTGCCGGCGGCCGTCCGAACGTCCAGTTCCAACGGCGTCACATCGTCTGTGTCGGCGTCGATCTGGTCGGCAATCTCTTGCTCGACCGCTTCGATGTCGGTTTCGTCGAGAACCAGCGAAATGTGTTCGCCGCGGAGTTCGGCACGCGTGTATCCGGTGAGCTCGGCGATACGCTCGTTGACTGCAACGAACCGCCCTGATTCATCGAGTTGACAAATATTATCACCGATCGCAGTTACGAGCGCCCGATATCGCGTGAGTGCACCGTCGGCATCGAGATTTCCCCAAAGCGATTGTCCCGACCTGTCCTGTCGGCTACCCATATCTTTCTGATGGAGACCGAACGGGATAAATCTCTTGCCGATCCGTGCTACTAGTTCTCGCTGGGGCGATAGAAACACCATCCGATTCGTGGTATGTTTTCTTTTCTGTCATCTTTCTCGCTCGGCGTCTCGCCGCGATTCGTGGCCACTGGTAGCACGACAGCCCGACGGCCGGGGCGGGAGCTTTTTCTCGCTCCGGTTTGATACGACCGTCGAGAAGCAATGGATCTCGAGTCGATCCCGGGCGTCGGCGAGAAGACCGCTCGGGCGCTGTCGGAACTCGACGACCCCGAGCGGGCGCTCCGCGCGGGCGACGTCGCGGCGCTCGCTACCGCACCCGGGATCAGTCAGGGACGGGCCGCCCGCATCGCTCGCGGTGCGATTCGCCACGACCACGACGATCCCGGCGGCTTCCTCGCAACCGACCGCGCGAGAGAGATCTACCGCGAGGTCCTCTCGCTGCTCACGGAACGGACCGTCACCGACTACGCCGCCCAGCGCGTCGAGACGTTCTACCCGAGTTCACAACGCTCGCGCATCGAGCAGGTCCAGACGTTCGCCCGCGAGGCGATCACTCGCGAGCCCTCCCGTGCGGTACTCGATGCCCTGACGGGCGTCGAACCGCTCGCAACCCCGGGCGACGTTCGCGTTCGCGAGCGCTGTCTGGCGACGACCGACGCCGAGCGCTACGCCGCGGCCCGCGAGGCGATCCCCGAACTCTCCGTCGAGATCGTCGAGGACGCCCAGGGCCTGGCCGAACTCGCCCGCGGCTACTCGACTGTTATCGCACTCGACGAATCCTTCACGGGCGTCACCGTCGAAGGCGATGTCCAGGTTCGACCCGACGCCCTGGACCACCCGGCCGAAATCGTCCCCGAGCGGCCGCTCTCGTTCTTCGCCCGCAACCGCGACCGGATCACCGCCGCCATCGCGGTCCACCGGGCCGCCGACATAGACCCGCCGTCCGACTGCGACATCGACGCCCTCGAAGACGGCCTCTCGCGACTCGAGGCGGACGGCACCGTCGCCGGCGACGACGAACTCGACCGGCTGACGGTCGCCGTCGACGACCTGGACGCGGCCGTCGGCACGGCCGAAACCGTCGCGAACGACCACCTCCGCGAGGCGATCCGCAAGGAGGACGTGACGATCGAGGGCTCGGACCTCCTCTCGCTCGTCGAACGCGGCGCCGGCGTCGACTCGCTGCTCTCCCGGGAACTGGCCGACGAGTTCGCCGCGGCCGTCGCGGCCGCCCGCGAGCACCTGATCGACGCGCTCGACCTCGATTCGGGCGAGGCCGAGGTCGCGAGACGGATCTTCGGCGACGAACCGACGTTTCCGGTCGAGCGCGACGAGGACGCGACCGCCCGGTTACGCGAGGACCTCACCGCGGCCAAAGAGCGCCGCGCCGGAAAACTCAAACGCGACCTCGCGGCCGATCTCGCCGACCAGCGTGCCGGTGCGCGCGACCTCGTCCGGAACGCACTCGAACTCGATGTCGAACTCGCGGTCGCCCGGTTCGCCGACGAGTTCGGCTGTACGATGCCCGAGTTCGTCTGGGGGGCGGACAGCGCCGACACCAGGGCGGGATTCGGCATCGAGGCCGGCCGCTCCCCGCTGCTCGACGAGCCACTCGCCGACATCGATCCCGTCGACTACGACGTGTCGGGCGTTACGCTCCTCTCCGGCGTCAACAGCGGCGGGAAGACCTCGCTGCTCGACCTAGTTGCGAGCGTCGTCGTCCTCGCACACATGGGACTTCCCGTCCCCGCCGAGCACGCTCGCCTGCGGCGATTCGACGACCTCCACTACCACGCCAAAACGCAGGGCACGCTGGACGCCGGCGCGTTCGAGTCCACCGTCCGCGAGTTC
The DNA here is from genome assembly GCF_000337535.1 of Natrialba aegyptia DSM 13077. Taxonomy (GTDB): domain Archaea; phylum Halobacteriota; class Halobacteria; order Halobacteriales; family Natrialbaceae; genus Natrialba; species Natrialba aegyptia. The sequence goes on along the minus strand of NZ_AOIP01000016.1, from coordinate 247,969 downwards.
GCCGACCTCGCCCAGGGCGGCGAGGGCTCGCTCGTGCTCGTGGACGAACTCGAGAGCATCACCGAACCCGGCGCGTCGGCGAAGATCATCGCCGGCATCCTCGAAGCGCTAGCGGCCAACGGCGCGACGGCCGTCTTCGTCTCCCACCTGGCGGACGAAATTCGCGAAATGGCCGGCTTCGACGTGACCGTCGACGGCATCGAGGCCGTCGGGCTGGTCGACGGTGAACTCGAGGTGAACCGCTCGCCGGTGAAGGACCATCTCGCGCGGTCGACGCCGGAGTTGATCGTCGAGAAGTTGGCGACGGAGGCGGGTGCGGCCGGCGCGGACGCGGCAAGCGCAACGGCGGCCGAGTCCGCCCGCACAAACGGCGGCACCGAAACGGTCTCTGAGCCGCAGTTTTACACCAGGTTACTCGAGAAGTTCGAGTGAACCGTGGGCGGGCGCACCGACGGTCGCCGGTCGGAACCGACCGTTCCGGGATCACCGATCGGCGGTCGGTCGGAAGAAACTGCCACGTCGAGCGGGTCAGAATACGATACACGGCAAACAACTAAGTAACTCGGACAGCGTGGTGAAAGTGATGCCAGACGACCCCGAAGAGGGGATGCTGTCGTGGGACGAGTCCGTGTTCAGAGACGAGCACGTCTTCGAAATCGACTACGTCCCCGAGACGTTCAAACACCGAGCAGGCCAGATGCGGAACCTGACGTACGCGCTCCGTCCCGCCGTACGTGGTTCGCGTCCCCTCAACGTCATGGTCCGCGGGCCGCCCGGAACCGGCAAGACGACGGCCATCCAGAAACTCTTCGACGAGGTCGGTGCCCAGACCAGCGACGTGCGAACGATCCGCGTCAACTGCCAGGTCAACGCCACCCGCTACTCGGTGTTCTCGCGCCTGTTCGAGGGTACCTTCGACTACGAACCTCCCTCCTCGGGAATCTCGTTCAAGAAACTCTTCGGCCAGATCGCCGAGAAACTCGTCGAAGATGACCGCGTCCTCGTCGTCGCCCTCGACGACGTCAACTACCTCTTCTACGAAAACGAGGCGTCGGACACCCTCTACTCGCTCCTTCGCGCCCACGAGGAGTACCCCGGCGCGAAGATCGGCGTCATCGTCGTCTCTTCCGACCCCGCGCTCGATGTCATCGACGAACTCGACTCGCGCGTCCAGAGCGTCTTCCGCCCCGAAGACGTCTACTTCCCCGTCTACGACAGCCCCGAGATAGTCGACATCCTCGACGAGCGCGTCACGCGGGGCTTCCACGACGGCGTCATCGCCCGCGACACGCTCGAACACGTCGCCGATCTCACCGCCGACAGCGGCGACCTCCGCGTCGGCATCGACCTCCTGCGTCGGGCCGGACTCAACGCCGAAATGCGCGCCAGCCGCACCGTCGAACGCCAGGACGTCGACGAAGCCTACGAACAGTCGAAGTACGTCAACCTCTCGCGCTCGCTGTCCGGACTCACCGACACCGAACGGACGCTCCTCGAAGTCATCGCCAACCACGACGGCGAGCAGGCCGGCGAGGTCTACGAGGCCTTCCGCGAGCAAACTGAACTCGGCTACACCCGCTACTCCGAAATCGTCAACAAACTCGACCAGCTCGGCCTGATCGACGCCGAATACACGGAGGTCGACGGACGCGGTCGGTCGCGGTCGCTGTCGCTGTCCTACGAAAAAGAGGCTGTATTAGATCGACTCGAGTGACCCTCGCGCAGTAGTGCCGACGAGAAACGGTAGTCGACCGCAGGGACCCCCTCGAAGACGCCGGCCGGCAATCGCCGGCTCAACCGCCACGGCCAGTTCCGTCCAACGACCGATATGGAACGCCACGACTTCTATCAGGCCGTCCAACGACAGGCGGACCTCCCGCAAGAGGATGATGCACGCGTTGCAACACAGGCCGTCCTCTCGGCTCTCGGGGAACGACTGGACGAGACCCGCTCGCAGCATCTCGACGGACAGCTCCCCCACGAGATCGGTGACCACCTCACCGACGGTCCCTCGGGACGAAACCGCTCCTACGACGAGTTCATCGACCGAGTTGACGAGGGGAGTAATCACGCCGACGCCGACGACCCCGAGCGGCTCGCGAGGGTCGTCGTCGCGACGTTGCTCGAGCACGTCGACGACGAGCACCAAGCGGCGCTTCGGGAGCGTCTCGCTGAACTCGGGTACGAGGCGGTTGTGCCGGAATCCGGCCCCGGTGCCGTGTGAGAGCGTTTTCGCCCCAATCCGTCGGACCCGGCAGTTGCTGCCCGAACCGTGAGGGGGCGAGTCGCAGTTGGCAAGGACATGGAGCGAGCAGTGTTCCTCGAGACGGTGAGCGACCGCATCGATACGGACGAGGAATCGGCGGCCAACGCCACGCGGGCGGTGTTAGAGACGATCGGCGAGCGATTGAGCGCGGACGAGAGCGAGGAGCTGGCCGCACAGCTTCCGGGCGACCTCGGACGGCACCTTACCGAGGGAGAATCGGGCCAACGGTTCTCCGAGGAAGCGTTCGTCTCGCGGGTCGATCAGCGCATGGATACTGTCGACGTTCCGGCCCAGGACGCGACGACGAGCGTTCTGGGGATGATTCTCGAGGCGGTCGACGAGCGGGACCGGCCGGCGGTCGTCGATCAGTTCCGTCAGTACGGGTTTGAAGAGTTGCTCGCGGAGACGGACGCGGCGGTCGACGTGGGCGAGCGGACGCCGGACGAGTATTGAGCGTGCTATCGTTCGGCTGTTGATTCCGGAATTCGTCGTCTCCCATCGCTCGGGATTCGCGCGCCTTCAGGCGCGAACGGATGGTCAATCGTCGGTCGGAACTGACACAGCGGTTTCTCGATCTCGGTTCTCATTGCCAATTGGTAACGTCCCTCGATTATATTTTTCACCGGTCACTTGTCACGGACAGCATGGAAATACGGGAGCTAACCGCCGAGGCGGAGCGCCGCGAAGCGGTTCCGATCCTCCGTCAATTATGGCGTGATACCGACCCGGCGGACGTGTTGGAATGGACGGCGGATGATGACTACCGCTTGTTTGGCGGGTTCGTCGCTGGCGAGGTAGTCGGCGTTGCGGGCGTTCTCGTTACGCACGTCCTCCATCACGCTCGCCACGCGTGGCTCTACGATCTCGTTGTCGACGAATCCCGGCGGGAGAACGGATACGGAACCGAACTGATCGCGTTCATCGAAGAGTGGGCGACGGAGAACGGGTGTGAGTACGTCGCACTAGCGTCACCATCGGCGAAAGAGGCCGTTCACGAGTACTACGAAAACCGCAACTACGAGAAATGGGGTTACATCGTCGAGAAAGAACTCCACTGACACGCGCTACGCCCGCCGTTTCACCCCCGTCGGATAGCGCCGCGGCCTCAAGCCGTCGTCGACTCAGGCCTGGTCGATGGTCTCTCGATACGCTTCGACCGTCTCGATAGCCGAGTCGACCTTCGCTTCGGTGTTGCCGTCGGCTCGCTCGCGGACCTGACGGAGCGTATTGAGTCGCTCGTCGAGGAGGGCGTGATCGGGCTCGGTATCGCCCATCACGTAGTCGGCGAACGCGTCGGTGGTCTCGCGGATGTCGTCCCGGACGTCGTCGTCGGCGGACTTCGCCGCCTCTTCGAGATCGTCGCGGGCCGCCTGGAGTTGCTCTGTCATGGTTCGATCCACGACGAGTCGGCTCATAACGGTTTGGCGAGCAGTCGCCACGTGTGATACTCCCGTCGCTGGCAGTGTGGTGGATCAGTGGCTGAGAGGTACGAGTTCAACGGTGGTGTCGGTAGTGTGCGGTCGCCGATCACACCGCCCGGCCCGGGCGTGACGCGTCTCGATCCGCATGCGAGCGCGTAAAGTGGTTCGAGTCCGTGTAACGGATATGAGTGATTCTCGAGGGCCACTCCAGCCGGACCGTCCCGATGTCGACCGGCCGTTCGCGGTCGACGCCCCGTTCGAACCCGCGGGTGACCAGCCCGAGGCGATCGAGCAGCTCGCCGACGGGTTCCGGTCGGATATGGAGAAACAGACGCTCCTCGGCGTCACGGGATCGGGGAAGACCAACACCGTTTCGTGGACCGTCGAGGAGATCCAGAAACCGACGCTGGTGATCGCCCACAACAAGACGCTCGCGGCGCAGTTGTACGAAGAGTTCCGCAGCCTCTTCCCCGAGAACGCCGTCGAGTACTTCGTCTCCTACTACGACTACTACCAGCCGGAAGCCTACGTCGAACAAACGGACACCTACATCGACAAGGACGCCTCGATCAACGACGAGATCGACCGCCTGCGCCACTCCGCGACGCGCTCGCTGTTGACCCGCGAGGACGTGATCGTCGTCGCCTCGGTCTCCGCCATCTACGGCCTCGGCGACCCGCGAAACTACGTCGATATGTCGCTGCGACTCGAGGTCGGCGAGGAGATCGGCCGCGACGAGTTGCTCGCCCAGCTCGTCGACCTGAACTACGAGCGCAACGATGTCGATTTCACGCAGGGGACGTTCCGCGTTCGCGGCGACACGATCGAGATCTATCCGATGTACGGCCGCTACGCCGTCCGCGTCGAACTCTGGGGCGACGAGATCGATCGCATGGTAAAGGTCGACCCGCTCGAGGGGGAGATGCAGGGCGAGCAGCAGGCCGTCCTCGTCCACCCGGCGGAGCACTACTCGATTCCCGAACCGAAACTCGAGCGCGCGATGGACGAGATCCGCGACGATCTCGACTCCCGTATTTCGTACTTCGAGCGCCAGGGCGACATGCTCGCCGCCCAGCGCATCGAGGAACGGACGACGTTCGACCTCGAGATGATGCAGGAGACGGGCTACTGTTCGGGCATCGAGAACTACTCGGTCTACCTTTCGGATCGCGAATCCGGCGAAGCACCGTACACGCTGCTCGACTACTTCCCCGACGACTTCCTGACCGTCATCGACGAGTCCCACCAGACGATCCCACAAATCCGCGGGCAGTACGCCGGCGACAAGTCCCGCAAGGACTCGCTCGTCGAGAACGGTTTTCGACTTCCAACCGCGTACGACAACCGCCCGCTCACCTTCGAGGAGTTCGAGGAGAAAACGGACCAGACGCTGTACGTCTCGGCGACGCCGAGCGACTACGAGCGCGACCACTCCGCGCGGATCGCAGAGCAGATCGTTCGCCCGACCCACCTCGTCGACCCCGAGGTCTCCGTCTCGCCTGCGAGCGGTCAGGTCGACGACCTCATGGACCGCATCGACGAGCGGATCGAGCGCGACGAACGCACGCTCGTGACGACGCTCACGAAGCGGATGGCCGAGGACCTGACCGAGTATCTGGAGGAAGCCGGCGTCGACGTCGCGTACATGCACGACGAGACGGATACCCTGGAACGCCACGAGATCATCCGCTCGCTCCGACTGGGCGAGATCGACGTCCTCGTCGGCATCAACCTCCTGCGGGAAGGGTTAGACATCCCCGAAGTGAGCCTCGTCGCAATTCTCGACGCCGACCAGGAGGGGTTCCTGCGCAGCGAGACCACCCTCGTCCAGACGATGGGACGGGCCGCCCGCAACGTCAACGGCGAGGTCGTCCTCTACGCCGACGACCCCTCGAACGCGATGGAATCCGCGATCGAGGAAACCCAGCGTCGCCGGCGCATCCAGCAGGCGTACAACGAGGACCACGGCTTCGAACCGACCACCATCGACAAGGCCGTCAGCGAGACGAACCTCCCCGGAAGCAAAACCGATACCACCGAAATCTCCGGCCGCGAACTCGACGACGAAGACGAGGCCGCCCGCTACATCGACGAACTCGAGACGCAGATGCAGGAAGCCGCGACCAACCTCGAGTTCGAGTTGGCAGCCGACATTCGAGATCGCATTCGCGAGGTCCGCGAGGAATTCGAACTCGAGGGCGACGCGGACGAGGGGATCGCGCCGCCGACCGAGGAGTTCTGAGTCGGTCCCCGGCGGTCTGGATCCGGATCAGGGTCAGGTCGCGGTCGCAAAGCGCGGCGGTTTCAGCCGACCGGCAGTCGTCGGCGGAGCGGTCTTCGTTTGGACTGACGAGGGCCGTCTCGTCGCGTTCGAGTGACCCACGTGTGGAGAAGACGAACCGATCAGAGCACGCCGAATCCGAACTCCGCCATGCCGAAGACCGGCCCCCACAGCAGGTGGAGCGCGACGCCGACGACGACCGCGGGCAGGAAGTTGTAGACCGTCGCGACGATCGCCGCTTTAGCGTCGACGGCCAGCAGCGGGAACAGCGCGTCGCCGTCCTGGCAGATCGCGTTGGCGGTCAGTGCGGAAAACGGCAATCCACCCTCGGCGTAGACGCTCGCCAGCAGGATCTGCGGGCCGCAGCCGGGAATCAGCCCGACGACCGCGCCGCCGATCGGCGCGAACACGCCTGCGGCCGCCGCGACCGTCGCGACGTTGACCCCGGTCAAGAGGACGCCGAACTCGTAGACGAGGAAGGCCACGAGTACCCAGACGGTGACGAAACTGGTCTCCATCGCCGCGTGGGTAAGCGTCTCGTAGACCGAGCCGAACGAATCGCGAGCGCGGGCGACCTCTCCTTCACCCACGTAGTGGCGGCCGACGATGTAGAGGTACAACGAGAGTACCGCACCGACGATGCCGACGGCCGTAAACGCGCCCGCGAAGCCGGTGCCGAGTCGGATCGGAACCTCGGGCCCGCCCAGGAGCAGGTACTGCGTCCCGAGGACGAGCCCGGCGACGGCGCTCAGCCACCAGCCGACGTGGACGAGATGCGAGAGCGGCGTGAGAACTCGCGAGTGGCGATCCGGTCCCGTCTCGTGGGAGTGTGTTGGTGCCGGACCGCCGTAGTCGTGGGCCGGGTTCGGTCCAACACTGCTGTTGACGACGGTTCCGCCGTCGGGAGTTGCGGCGGGCGAGAGTTGAGCCACGGCAGCATCGATTCGGGAGACGCCCAGACCGACCGAGTCGACGAGGTAGCCGGTCGCCACGGACGCCGCGAACGCGATGGCGTAGGCGTACAGTGCGGCTTCGGGGGCGAGCGCGAGGATGACGAACGCCGAGTCGCCGGCGGTCGCCCCGAGCGTGGCGACGACAGTACCGAAACTGACCGTTCCCCGGACGTACAGCGGCATCACGATAATCGCTCCGCCACAGCCTGGCGTCAATCCAAGCAGACCGCCGAACAGTACCTGTAATCGCTCGTTCTCTTCGATCGCGGCGAGCACGGCACCGTCGGTGTAGTACTGGAGCAGCCCGAACGCGAGGATCGTCACCGCGACGAACGCACTCACCTGCACGTAACCATCTCGAAGTGATTCCAGAAGAACCGTCAGCGCCTCGTTCACGAGTTCTCACTCGGAACCTGCGATCCGACGGCACGATTATTAGACATCTCTAAAAATATCTTTAGCACCATGGTATAAATAGCTGCCGCTGGTCGCCGATTACACACCGGGAGTGGGTGAGACAGCGACCGTCGCCTACAACGACAGCGTATAGACGACTTCCTCGTACGCTTCGCCGCCTAACTCGACTGTCCCAGTGTCAGTTTCTTCGAACCCGAGTTCTTCGTAGAAGGCGCGTCCGGTCGCGTTCGAGGCGAGGTCGATCGCTCGCATGCGGTTCATATTGAAGTCGGCGAGGTCGTCGCGCAGTCGCTCGTGCAGTGCAGTTCCGACACCCTCGCGCTGGTGATCCGGGTGGACGTACATTCGGAGGACGTCGCCTTCGTCGTCCTGGACGACGCCGTGGGTGAAGCCGACGACGCCGGCATCGGTTTCTGCGACGAGGACGGCGGTTCCGGGCTTCGAAAGCGCGCGCTCGAGTTCGTCGTCGGCGTACCAGTCGTCGACGGTGTCATCGATGACGTCGCTTGCGAGTTCGTCGTAGGTGTCGTGCCACGCGTCGCGGGCGACTTCGCGGATGGCGCTGCGGTCGTCGGTGGTTGCCGGGCGAATCTCCATAGTGTGGGTCACGACAGCAGTGCACAAAGTTGTACTCGCAACTCGACTTGTACTGGGACAACTGGGTTAGGTCTGCACGTCGAAGCCGCGGTCGCGGAGCAGATCCGGCACTCTGTCGCGGTGGTCGCCTTGGAGTTCGATGCGGCCCTCGTCGACGGTCCCGCCGGTTCCGAGCGACGATTTGAGCTCGGAGGCGGTCGATTCGATCTCGGACTCGGAGAGGTCGAAGCCCTCGACGATCGTCACCGGTTTGCCGTAGCGTCGTTCTTCCATGCGGATCGAGAGAACTTGTTCCGCCGTTTCGAGGTCGCTTTGGCTGTCGAGTTCGTCGAGCAGGTCATCGAGCGGGTCGTCGTTAGACACGGGATAGACTACGCTCGCGAAGGGCATAGAAATGTCCATCGTCCGGTTTTCCGACTCGTTTCGAGCGTCGAATGGATCTGAACTCGATTCATACGGACTGCTGTCAGTCATTTCCGGCACAATCGTAGGACGGGCGCGGTCGCGCCGGTAAATCGTTACAGCAGACCGTATCAGTCGTCGCTCGGAACGTCCCGCTCTCTCGCGCCGGCGAACGGCTTCGCGACGAGGTCCTTGCGGGCGGCGTCGAGTTCCGAGAGGGCGTAGACGAGCCCGACGAGGACGACCGCGCCGATCGGAACCAGTACGAACGGGGAGAGGCCGAAGAAGCCGTACAGGAGGTAGACGACGATGGAGACGGCGAGCACGGTGAGGGCGTAGTACAGTTGCGTGCGGACGTGGTCGATGTGGTCGGCACCGGCGAACGTTGACGAGAGGATGGTGGTGTCGGAGATCGGCGAGCAGTGGTCGCCGAAGATCGCCCCGGAGAAAATCGCGCCGACGGCGACCGACAGCAGTTCCGGCGATCCGCCGCCGATCTCGTAGGCCATCGGCACCGCGATGGGCGTCACGATGCCCATCGTCCCCCAGGACGTTCCGATCGAGAAGGCGATGATCCCCGTCGACAGCAACACGACGACCGGAAGCAACGTGGGAGTGACGATTCCCTCGGCGAGGGCGGTCACGTACTGGCCGGTTTCGAGGACCTCGGCGACGGTGCCGATCGACCACGCCATCACGAGGATACTGACGGCGGTGAGCATGATCCCGAAGCCGTCGAGGATGGTCTCCATCGACTCCTCGAGGGTGAGCACGTCGTCGTACAGCGCCATCGCGACGGCCGTCGCGACCATCGAGAACGAGCCCCAGACGAGCGCGCCGGTGAAATCCGTGTTGTCGATTAAGTCGATGAGCGCGCCGGTCTCCGAGAGGGCCTCCCCGGGCGTCACGCCCGCGGCCTGGAAGCCCGTGATCGTCGCGCCGCCGACGACGACGGTGACGAGGACGGCCACCGGGACGACGAACGTCCGGAGCAGCGGGTCGTCGACGGCGGGTTCGCCGAGATCTTTCTTCATGCTCTGGAGCGGGGTGGCGTCCTCCCGGGTCACCTTCCCCGTTCGCTGCGCGCGCGTTTCGGCGTCGAGCATCTCGCCGAAGTCCCGCCGGGTGAGCACGATGATAAGCACCATCAACAGCGCCAGCAGGCAGTAGACGTTGAACGGGATCGACCGGAGGAACGTCCCGACGGCCGAGGGAGTCTCCCCGCTGATCGCCTCGGAGTCATAGACGTCCTGAATGAGGCCGATCTGAAACGCGACCCAGCTCGAGATGCCGAACGTTGCAACCGGTGCGGCGGTCGAGTCTAAGATGTACGCCAGCTTTTCGCGCGACATCCGAACCTCGTCGGCGATATCCTTGACGGCCGAGCCGACGATGGCGGTGTTTGCGTAGTCGTCGAAGAACCACACCAGCCCGAGCAGCCACGCGGCCAGCCCGACCCGGCGGTGCGAGTCGACTCTCGTGGTGGCGGCCTGAGCGACGGCGACCGAGCCGCCCATCCGCCAGACGAGCGCGATGCCGGCACCCAGCAGGAACGTGAACGCGATGATCTCGGCGTGGAACGTATCGTCTCCGTAGGAGGCGACGATCCATCCGAACGCTTCCACGACGGCCAGGAGCGGGACCGCCGCGAACTCGAGTGCGGTCTCCGCTCCGTCCGCCGCGATGATCGCGCCGCCCGCCCAGATGCCGATGAACAACGACAACAGCGCCCGACGGGTGATGATGGCGAGTGCAATCGCGAGCAGTGGCGGCACCAACGACAGCGCTCCGAACTCCGATGTCATGCTAACGTGGTTCACGATAGCATGATTTAAAAGGTGCTGTGATAGTCCGCGATTCGTTGATTCGGCCGTCGTGGGCTGGACTTCCAGCCCGCGGCGAATGGTACTTCCGACCGAGTAACACTCCTGACCGCAGCCGCCGGTCGACGGGACTACAGCCGCTCCTTGACCGTCCGTGCCGTCTTCTCGCCGACGCCCGAAACGCTTTGTAAGTCCGCTACGCTCGCCTCGCGGACGTTCTCGACGCTGCCGAACCGACCGAGGAGCCGCTTTCGCGTTTCGGGGCCGATTCCGGGCACGTCATCGAGCACCGTCGACACGTCGTCGCGCAGCGTCTGGTGGTACTGCACGGCGAAGCGGTGGGACTCGTCGCGAACTCGCTGCAGGAGGTGCAGGTGCGGCGCGTCTGCGGGCCAGGAGAACTGCCGGTCCGGCGTGATAACCGTCTCTTCGGCCTTCGCGAGCGCGACGGCGGGCACGTCCCAGCCGACCTCGGCGAGCGCGTCGCGGGCAGCCTCGAGTTGGCCCTCGCCGCCGTCGATCAGCAGGAGATCGGGGTCGGGCCGGTCGTCCCGTCCCTCGACGGCGCGGCGGGCGCGCCACACGAGCAGCGCGTGCATGTTATCGTAGTCGTCGTTCTGATCGCGCAGTTTCTTCCGGCGATAATCCGCCTTCTCGGCGCTTCCGTCGACGAACGTGACGTTGCTGCCGACCGCCGAGGATCCCTGAGCGTGGCTCACGTCGAACCCTTCGATCCGTCGAGCGACATCGAGTTCGAGTGCGTCGGCGAGCATGCCGCACTCGTCGCGGCGGCCGACGTTCCGGCGGGCGTTCTTGAGCGCGAGATCGACGAGTTTGGCCTCGCGGCCGGCACCCGGCACCCGAACGGAGACGGTCTCGGCGTCGAGCCAGGCGGCGACCTCCTCGTCGCCGTGGCGCTCGGGGAGGAGGAGCGCGTCGGGAAGGTCGCGCTCGGCGTAGTACTGGACGATGAAGGCGGCGAGGACGGCGGGGACGCCGCCGCGTTCGTCGCGTCCGGTTGCTTCCTCTTCCTCCACCTCCACCTCCGCCCCCGCGGCCGCACCGGGCGCGTCGAGCGTGTGGCGCTCGCGGTCCACGAGTTTGCCGTCTTCGGCGCGCAGGCGGGCGACGGTCGCGTCCTCGCCTTCGATCGCGACGCCGAGCACGTCGACCGCGCGCTCGTCGCCGACCGACTGGACCGCCTCGCCGCCCTCGCCGTGGAAGGCCTCGACGGTCTCGAGTCGATCGCGGAGGTTCGCCGCCCGCTCGAAGTTCCGCTCCTGGGCGGCGGCCTCCATCTCCCGGCGCAGCGGATCGGTGAGGATGCCCGCCTCGCCCTCGAAGAAGCGCTCGACCGCCGTCACGTCCGCGACGTAGTCCTCGAGTTCGATTTCGCGAGTGCAGGGGGCGGTGCAGAGTCCCATCTCGTGGTCGAGACAGGGTCGATCCCTGTTTGCGTACTTGTGGTCCGAACAGCCGCGGACGCCGTAGGTTTCCCGGAGGGCTTTCACGACGGTTTCGACCTGCCGTTTGTTCGTGTAGGGACCGAACACGGTCGGTCCGCTCGCAACGCCTTGGGTCTCGCCGTCGGGATCGCGGGTGATCTCGATCCGCGGGGCCGGGTGGTCGGTCAACTGTACCATCGGGTAGGACTTGTCGTCCTTGAGCCGGACGTTGTAGCGGGGCTGGTGGCGCTTGATCAGGTTGGCCTCGAGCAAGAGCGCCTGCGTCTCGGTGTCGGTGACGGCGATCTCGATCCCGTCGGCGCGGTCGACCATCCGTCGGATGCGCGCGCTCCGCGGGTCGGCGTAGGATCCGACGCGATTCCGGAGATCGACGGCTTTGCCGACGTAGAGCGTCGTCCCGTCGGCCCGGAACTGGTAGACGCCGGGCTCACGCGGCAGCGATCGCGCGCGGTCGCGAACCCCGTCAGCGTTCATCGCCGGTCCTAGGGCGTCGACGGCTTTCAGCCTGACTCATCGCGACCGCGCCGGCGGTCGCCCCGCGGGTGTGATTCGCCCGACTCCGAGGACTGGCTGAACTCGGCTCTCTCGGCCGGCGAGCGCCGATCGGCCGTCGGACCCGGCTGAATGGCCTCGCTGAGGCTGAGGGTGATCGGGGCGGCATCGTCGGTCTCGCCGAGCGGAACGGCGATGTCGTCACCGCCGGCGACTTCGAGGACGAGTTGTCTCGACCGCGAGCGGATGTAGAGCCCGGCGAAGACGACGGCGAGCGCGAGCGAGAGGATACCGCCGATGAGGATACCGGTATCGAGTACCTGGAACAGCACCCCGAGCGTCTCGAACGTACTGTCGACAGCCGCAGTCGTCCCGGCGGCATCTCCGGCGTCGGTTCCCGCTCCCGTCCCGTCTCCGGCGGCTGTTCCGTCGAGTTCGAGTTCAGGAACCAACTCGCCGAAGGAGACGACTGCCGCAATGGTAAGCAGCGTGAGTCCGAGCGCGCCGGCCAGGAGGCTCCGGAGCAGGTGTTTCGTCGAGCCGCTTTGGCTGACGGTGACGTGTTGGACGTTCGGACGGTCGGCATGACGATAGGGGTGTGTCCCTGGTGAGTGTGAGTGTGAACGGCTGGAGCGATCGAACGCGAGAACGCGGTGGCTCGTGACGACGATCGTCGCGGTTTCGAGTTCGAGTCGCCGCTGTTCTGTTTCGCCGTCGTAGCGCAGGGTGTCGACGTGGTGGGTCCAGTTGACGGCCATCTGAATCTGATTCGGAATCGACGTGAGTCGTCGCCTCAGAGTGCACCGCCGGGGGTCAAGTACGCTGGGGCGTTCTGCTGTGTGTGCGAACGCTGACCGGGCGGCCGCGCGACGGCTAGCTGCGCTGACCCGGCACCCGGGAGCGACGCGATCGCTCTTGTGTAGCACTTTGTTGATTTCACAGCGTAGCTTTGATAGCGTGTTTGAGGGCTTTTCTCCCTGGTTTTCGCAATAGTTTTNTCGCTCTTGTGTAGCACTTTGTTGATTTCACAGCGTAGCTTTGATAGCGTGTTTGAGGGCTTTTCTCCCTGGTTTTCGCAATAGTTTTCGTCGAAGCTGGAAGGCTCGGAGATATCGTGTGAGCTTATCTTTTGAGATACCTCGATGAGGCAAGAGCCACGGTCGCAGCAACGATCCGTGGCTCTCGCAGGTGTTGACGTGAAGGTCTTCGTCGGCGTATTCGCCATCGCCGTGGACGACGTATTCGCGGTTGAATGCGTCGTCCTCGTTGAGCGGGTCGTAGGCTCGAAATCCGTCACTGTAGACAGTTAGCGGCTCCTTCTCGCGGTTTGCGAGAAGGAGCCGAATCGTCGATTCATCGGCGGATTTCGCAGGGATCACGTACCGATTGCCGGTGCCGCGATCGACGATCGTGAACACCGGCGGTTTGTCCTGATCGTACGATCCTCGTCCGCGCGTGGACAGGCCACGCGAGCGCGACGGTCGGTCGCGCTCGCGGCCTTTCATCCCCGCAGAAACGTAGACTTCGTCGATTTCGACGGGACCGACGAGGTCAAGCGAAGGTGCGTCGAGCGCCTTCGTGAAGCGCTCGACGCGCTGGTAGATCGTTTTGTACTGAACGTCGATTTCTAGCTGAAGTTGGCGAAGACTCGTGTTAAACCGGAGAAACGCGTAAATCGCGAACAGCCACTTTCTGAGTGCAACCTTCGAATGGGCGAAAATCGTGCCGGTCTTGTCGTTGAATGTGCGGTCGCAATTCTTACAGAGATAGCGCTGAAAGTGCCCATAGCTGCCGTTCTTGACCGTTAGGTCAGAACGGCAGCGGGGACAGGAAACTCCGTTACGCCAGCGAACCTGTTGGAGCAGGTCCGCTGCGACCGATTCCGACCCAAACACATCTAGCGGAATCATACGTATCGGACACCGCTGACGCGGTGTCCTTGTCCTCTTTGATTCGACAGCCACAGCTGAGCGGTATCAACAATCTCCTACAGAAGAGCGNCGTATCGGACACCGCTGACGCGGTGTCCTTGTCCTCTTTGATTCGACAGCCACAGCTGAGCGGTATCAACAATCTCCTACAGAAGAGCGGACGCGATACTTTCTCGGTGGTCCGGCCGCAACCTCCGGGTATGTCTGACCCGACGGTCCGGTGCTGGCTGGTCGAACGCGACTTCGGCGCGCGAAACATCGTCACGCTCGTCTACGCGACGCCGGACGGATCGCAGTACCACCGGCGCGAACGATCCTCGACGGCACTTCGAACGGGATCTGCGGTTACTGCGGCGACCGACGTTCCCGAATCGGACCTCGAATCGGTCGACGATGCGGAAACGCGCGACCGATACGCGACCGAAGTCGACCGCGTCCGAGAGCAATACGAGCCGGACGACTCGATCTGAACGCCGCTGAGTCGGCCTCGCTAGCCGGAATCGGTTTCTTCACCGTCCGTGGTCGAGTGTATTATCCTCCCCAAGTGGCAACTCTTATCGGTGAACGCCGAGATGACTCAGCCATGCCTGCACTTCGCGTCGACGAACTGACGAAGTCCTACGGGCAGACGCTCGCTCTCGATACCCTCTCCTTCGAGGTTCACGAGGGCGAGGTGTTCGGCTTTCTCGGCCCGAACGGCGCAGGGAAGTCGACGACGATCAACGTCGTGCTCGATTTCATCCGGCCGACTGCGGGACGGGTCGAGGTCCTCGGACTCGACGCTCAGGCCCACAGCCGCGAGATTCGCTCGCGGACCGGCGTCCTCCCCGAAGGCTATCAGGTTTACGACCGCCTCACCGCCCGCCAGCACCTCGAGTTCGCCATCGAGTCGAAAGGCAGCGACGACGAGCCGGAGGCGCTCCTCGAACGGGTCGGCCTGACCGACGCGATCGACCGGAAGGCCGGCGGCTACTCGAAGGGGATGGCCCAACGGCTCATGCTCGCGATGGCGCTCGTGGGCGAACCGGATCTGCTCATCCTCGACGAACCCTCCACCGGGCTCGACCCCAACGGTGCCCGCGAGATGCGCGAGATCGTCCGCGAGGAGAACGATCGCGGTGCGACCGTCTTCTTCTCGAGTCACAGCATGGAACAGGTCGAGGCGGTCTGTGACCGCGTCGGCATCCTTCAGGACGGCCAGATGGTCGCCGTCGACTCCGTCGAGGGACTGCGCGACTCCATCGGCGGCGGCACCTCGCTCCGGGTCACCGTCGACCGGGTCGACGACGACGCCCTCCAGGCGGTTCGGTCGCTGCCGGCCGTCTCGAACGTCGCCGTCGAGAACCGCGATCCGCCGACGATCACCGCCCAGGTCGACGGCTCGAAGACGGCCGTCCTCGCTGAACTCGAGGATCACGGCGTCGAGGTGCGGGACTTCTCGACGACGGAGGCGTCGCTCGAGGACGTGTTCCAGTCGTACACGACGGGTGCGGAGGTGACGGCGCGATGAGCACCGAGGCCGACACCGGCACGTCGAGAACGGGAACGACGTCCAGTGCGAGTTCGGTCAACCCGGACAGCGTTCGCGCAGTCGCGCGCAAGGACTTTCGGGATTCGATTCGCTCGTGGGTGTTCTGGACCCTGAGTTTCCTCTTTTTCATGCTGCTGGTCGGGACGACGGGACTCCTCTCGTACTTCGGGAGCGACATCGCTGCGCAGGGGCAGACGACGGAGGCCCTCGTTGGGATGGTTCAGAGTATGACGAGTCTCATTATCCCATTGATCGCGCTGGTATTGGGTTGGAAGTCGATCGCAGGGGAGCGCCAGTCAGGGAGTCTCAAGATCCTGCTCTCGCTCCCGCACTCGCGAAAGGACGTGTTGCTCGGCAAACTCATCGGCCGATCGGCCGTGCTGTCGGTCTCGTTGATTACCGGCTTCGTCCTCGCGGCCGCCGTCGTCGCCGCGTTACTCGGGAGTTTCGACGTCGCCGATTACGTCGGACTACTCGCGGTGTCGATCCTCTATGGGGTCGCCTACACGAGCCTCGCGGTTTCGCTCTCGTCCGTGACGCGGTCGACGACAATCGCCGGCGCTGCGATGTTCGGCATCTTCATGCTGTTTTATGCCGTCTGGAACGGTCTTCTTACCGCCTTCTGGATGCTGATGAATCTCGATTATATTCCCCAGAACGAAACGACCGCCCAGATCGCCTTGCTATTCAACAGCCTCTCGCTCAACAGCGCCTACCAGAACGTTCTCTCACTCGTCACCTCGATGGGCGGGTTCACTGATCAGACCGAGATGGTACTCGAGGGGATGTTCGGTAGCGTCCCGTTCTATCTCCAGGACTGGTTCTCGCTTATCATCCTGCTCGCCTGGATCGTCATCCCGATCGGGATCGCGCTCTTCCGGTTCGACCGCGTCGACCTCTGAGCGCAGTCGTATCGTAGTTTGCGTTCGCGGTTGCGTTTCTGTTCCTGTTCCCGTTCCCGTTCCTGTTCTCGTTCCCCGCCACATTTTCGTTCGCCCTACTGTGCGGCGTGGCGCACCACCTCGGGCTCGATCGAGATGATGACCCGCTCGCTCTGGATCGGATTCTGGTACTCTTCGTTGCCCGTATACCGCTGTGCGAGTTCGTCGATGTGCTCGCGCGCGCCGTCGGTCGTGATCTCGTCGACAGTCCCCGTCACGGAGAGCATCCGATAGGGATTGTCGGGGTCAGTCATGCTCACGCCGATCCGCGAGTCGTTGCTGGCGTTTTTCGCTTTCCGTCGATTTCGTTCGGTGTTGATAAGCAGGCGATCCGCGTCCGCGTCGTAGTCGACCCACACGGGCGTGACGTGCAGTTCGTCGTCCGGTAACACCGTCGCCACGTGGGCGAACGTTTTCTTCTCGAACAGGTCGTGGAAGTCGTCTGGAATCGACGCCATAGCCGCGGTACACCGTTCTGGTACTAAGTTACGCACCCTGCCTGCCACTGTCGGTGACTACTAGCCGTTGAAGGGAGTTTCCGACCCGATCGCTCCTCTCATACGGACTGCTGTAAATCATTTCCGGCGCAACCGCAGGACGGGCGCGGTCGCGCCGGTAAATCGTTACAACAGACCGCCTCAGTCCAACTCGACGCCCCGGGCCGCGAGTTCAGTCCTGAACTCGTCCTCGCCGTCGAGGACCGGCACGTCGTGTTCCGCCGCGGCCTCCAGTTTCGTCGCGCCTGGACTCTCGCCGGCGACGAGGAAGTCCGTGTTTCCGGAGACGCTCCCCGTGGCGTTCCCACCGCGGGCTTCGACGAGTTCCTGCGCCTCGCTGCGAGTCATCTCCGCGAGCGAACCCGTGAAGACGAACGTCAGCCCGTCGAGTTCGTCGCCGCCGGCCTCCGTCGTCGCCTCCCGCGGCGAGACGTGCGCCAGAATCGCGTCCACCGCTTCGGCGTTGGCCTCGCTCGCGAAGAACTCGTGGATCGTCTCGGCGACCGTCTCACCCACGTCGTCGACGGTCTCGAGTTCTTCCGGATCGTCCTCGGCGGCCTCGCGGACGGCGTCGAACGTCCTGAACTCGCGAGCGAGTTCGCGCGCGGTCGCCGGGCCGACGTGGGGGATGCCGAGAGCCGAGAGGAAGTCGGGAAGCGGCGGCTCGCGGCTGTCCTCGATTTCGGACAGCAGGTTCTCGGCGCTGGTCTCGCCCCAGCCCTCGAGTTCGGTCAGCTCCTCGCGCTCGAGTTCGTAGAGGTCGGCGACGGATTCCACCAACTCGGCGTCGACGAGTTGCCGAACGCTCTTTTCGCCGAGTCCTTCGAGGTCGAGGCCGCCGTCGCCCGCGTAGTACTCGATCGACCGGCGGAGCTGCGCGTCGCAGGCCAGGCCGCCGGTGCAGAAGGCGATCGGGCCGTCGCGCTCGATTGCGCTGTCGCAGACGGGGCAGTTATCGGGGAGTTCGTAGTGGCCGTCGCTGCCTTTCTCGACCACTTCCTCGACGTAGGGGATCACGTCGCCGGCGCGCTGGACGCGGACGGTGTCGCCGACGTTGACGTTCTTGGCCTCGATCTCCTCGGGGTTGTGCAGGCTCGCCCGCGAGACCGTGACGCCGCCGACGTCGACCGGTTCGAGCAGGGCGACGGGCGTCACGCGGCCCGTGCGACCGATCTGGACGGCTACGTCGGTGATCGGCGTCACCTCGGCGCGGGCGGGGAACTTGTAGGCGAAGGCGTAGCGGTCGTGGCGCGCCGTGCGGCCCAGTTCCTCGCGGGCCTCGCGCTCGTCGACCTTGATGACGACACCGTCGATTTCGTAGTTCAGGTCGTCGCGGATCTCGTGCATGCGGTCGCGGTAGTCGATCGCCCCCTCGACGTCGTCGACGACCTCGACGCGCTCGTTCGTCCGCAGGCCGTAGTCGGGGAAGCGCTCGAGTTCGTCCCGGTGGCTCTCCTCCAGATCGCTCGCTTCGAGCACGTCGAAGTAGAAGACGTCGAGCGGGCGGTCGGCGACGACCGAGGGATCGAGCTGGCGGATCGTTCCGGCGGTCGCGTTGCGCGGGTTGGCGAAGGGCTCCTCGCCGCGTTCGATCCGCTCGCGATTGTGTTCCTGGAAGGCGTCTTTCGGCATGTAGACCTCGCCCCGAACCGCGAGAAAGTCGGGATAATCGCCGTGGAGACGCTGGGGAACCGAGCCGATGGTGCGGGCGTTTCGCGTCACGTCGTCGCCCTCGCGGCCGTCGCCGCGGGTGACCGCCCGCGCGAGGCTGCCGTCCTCGTAGACGAACTCCATCGAGACGCCGTCGAACTTGGGCTCGCAGACGTAGTCGACGTCGCCGACCTCCCGCCGGACGCGCTCGTCGAACTCGCGGACGGCCGCCGCGTCTCCGCTGTTGTCGATCGACAGCATCGGCGCGACGTGCTCGACGGTTTCGAACGCCTCGATGGGCTCGCCGCCGACGCTCCTGGTCGGACTGTCCGGATGGGCGAGGTCGAAGGCCTCCTCGAGTGCCTGGAGGCGAGAGAAGAGCGCGTCGTAGGTCCGGTCAGCGATGATCGGGTCGTTCTCGACGTAGTACCGACGGTCGTGCTCGCGGATGGCTTCGCGTAACTGCGCGACCTGTCTACGGGCCTCTTCTGCTGAGAGCGCATCGACTGGACTGAACTCGGTCGGCGGATCACGAAGATACGGATTGTCTTCGTCTGCGTTCTCGTCGGCGAGAGACATTCTTGGTAGAGCGTTGCTATGCGCACCCGTTAACGTTACCGCAGTCGCTTGTCCGTCGGTGGCGCGACGATGCCGGCTCCCGGTCTGAGAGGGCGACGCCGGGAGCGACTACTTCCACGGACTGTCGCCGACTTCCGCGCGTACCCTCGGCCCCACCTCGATTCGACAGTCGGCTCTGGGCAGCGCGATACACAGCAGCGCATAGCCGTCGGTGCGTTCGCGCTCCTCGAGCGCCCGCGGCGGCCGTCGGTAGTCGACGGCGGTCGCGGCGTCGGGTTGGTGGTCGCTCCGATCGCCGGACGGCGTTTCGAGTTCAGGTTCGGCTTCGGTCTCTACTTCGACTTCGGATTCGGCCTCGGGTTCACCATCGACGGCGAGCACTCGTCCCACGCACGTCGTGCAGGTTCCTTTTCGACAGTCAGACGGGAGCCGGACGCCGGCCTGCCGGGCCGCCTCGAGTATCGTCTCGCGCTCGTCGACCGCGATCGTTTGGGTCGGACCGTCGGTCCGCTCGAGCGTCACGTCGTAGCTGGTCATCGGTTGGCTGTCTCCATCGGCTGTGCGAACCGGGCGGTGACGTGCTCGGTCGTGGCCGTGGTCATCGTCGTGGTCGTGGTCGTGGTCCTGTTCGTGTTCATGGTCTCGTTCTGCGTTCCGTTCATCTGTACCTCTACAACGCCAAGCGAAAAAAGCCAGGCCTAACATGCTGATTCGAGGCGGGTGGAAGCCGTCGGTGCACCGCGAGGGATACCCGGTCCTTTACCCGCCTGCGCCCCCTACGACGGAGTAGATGGGACAGGGAACGGACGCGGAGTTCGGGTTAGTCGACCTCGACGAGGCCGAGACGCCGGGCGACGAGTGGGAGGAAATCGACGTGTCGGACACCGAAGCCGACCGGATCGCCCGCAAGCGCGACCGCGAGTTCGAGCAGTTCGAGGAACGCATCACGGACGCCGACCAGTTCAAGGTTGAGCAGTCGGTATTCGACGACGCGACGTTCGCCGCGCTGTACAAACTCGTCCAGGACGGCTACGTCGAGGCGTTCGGCGGGCCGCTCTCGACGGGCAAGGAGGCGAACGTCTATCACGCGCTCGGCGACGACCGCGAAGTCGCGGTCAAGGTCTACCGGATCAACGCCTCGAACTTCCGCCAGATGCGCGACTATCTCGAGGGCGACCCGCGCTTCGAGGGCCTGGGCGGCAAGAAGAAAGACGTCGTCCTCGCCTGGACCAAAAAGGAGTTCGCGAACCTCCGGCGGGCCAAGAAAGCCGGCGTCCGCGTCCCCGAACCGATCGCCACCGAACGAAACGTGCTCGTCATGGAGTACATCGGCAACGACGAGGGCCGCGCCAAGCGCCTCGGCGAGGTTCACATCGAGAATCCCCGGACCGCCTACGAGGTCATGCGCGAGTACATGCGCCGCCTCTACGCGGCCGGCATCGTCCACGGCGACCTGAGCGAGTACAACGTCGTCTTCCACGAAGGTGAACTCGTGGTGATCGACCTCGGACAGGCCGTCACCGTTCACCATCCCAACAGCCGCGATTTCCTGGAGCGCGACTGCGAGAACGTGTCGAGTTTCTTCTCCCGGCAGGGCTTGGACACCGACGCCGACGACCTCCTCGAGTTCGTGACCGATCCCGAGCCGGATCCGTCTCGCAACTGACAGTGGCTCTGTAAAATATGTCTTCCGTGAGATCCCACCTTGCTCAGTCGCCTATAACGCGGTCGAAGCCCTGGAAGAGGTCGTGTACGACGACCCTCCCGGTTCCCAGTGTCGAAGCCTTTGCTTGCAACTGCTGAACGAGATCTTCGCGTAACTGACCGTACACATCGATGGACTCGAGCGTGATGAACGCCCCAATCGGCGGGAACTCCGAACCCGCAACTTCCATGTGCTGTTCTAGCGTCGTCGAATCAGCGTGCGTATGCATTACGGTCATCCGCTCGCCGTCGGCGCTGAAGTAGACGTTGTAGGATAGTATCTCGGGTTCGTTGGTCTCGACGAAGTCCACCAACTCCGCCATCGCTGCCTTGAGCTCGTCCAACTTCCCCTCGCGTACCGATGACCGGTCAATGTAGACGATGGAGTCAGTCATCCTGCCTCCTCCGGGTAGCTTTGCAGCCGCGTTGTACCGCTTCTTTTTCGGCCTCTATTGCTGTCGCCATCGACTCCTCCGTGTGGTGCACCAGACACAACGGGTCCCCGTCAGGACGTGTCGTATCGTTGGCGCTATTGTTTCATCACGCCGCCGACCGCGTTAACCGTTGTCGTCTCCCGGGGAAACCGGGAAGACAAGGCCATCGAACCTCCAACAGGCCACGTGGCGACTGGTGCCACCAGGTGCTCGCTCGTCCGTCTTCACTGCCCGAAACGCTAATCTGTCCTGCCCCGAAGTATCACGTAATGACGGCCGCTCTCGAGTGGCAGTGGCGCTGGCAGCCCCGTTCGAGAGCGGACAGTGTCCTCGCGGTCGCCGACGCGGCCTAACCGATCGGTTGCGGCGAGGGGCGCTCCCTCCGTTCGTTCTCCGCCGTTTCGACTTCCAGTCACCGCTGTAGTTTCACCACCACGGATACGAAACGATGTCCGACTCCAACGACACCGAGACAACGACGACCGATTTCCAGCCCGATCGCGACAGTACCGAACCGGATGACGCCGACAGCCACGCCGATGACGAGTTCACCGTCACGCCCTACGCCGTCTCCGGGGAGATCGACTACGACAAACTGCTCGAACGCTTCGGTGCTGAGCCGCTGACGGACGAACAGATCACACGCTTTCCCGACCACCCGCTGCTCCGCCGCCGGACGTTCTACGCCGGTCGGGATGCGGACGACTACCTCGCGGCCGCCGAGGCGGGCGACCCGCACGCGGTCGTCACCGGCAGGGGGCCGTCGGGGCCGATGCACCTCGGGCACGTCCTGCCGCTCTATCTCGCAAAGCGCTTCCAGCAGGAGACGGGCGCGACGGTCTACATCCCGCTGTCGGACGACGAAAAGTTTCTCGCGAAAGAGCAGTCCTTTGCGTCGATCGGCGAGCACACCCGCGAGAACCTGCGGGATATCCTCGCGGTCGGTTTCGACCCCGCAAAGACGCGGATCGTGATCGACACCGCTGACGCGGACGTGCTCTACCCGATCGCGGTCCGCCTCGCGAAGCACCTCACGCCGGCAACCGTCGAGGCCGTCTACGGCGAGCAGGAGACCGTCGGTCTGCAGTTTTACCCCGCCGTGCAGGCGACCCACCTCCTGCTCCCGCAACTCGTCGCGGGTCGCCAGCCGACGCTCGTCCCTATCGCCGTCGACCAGGACCCGCACGTCCGCGTCTGCCGCGACGTGGCCGCGAAGGAGGCGCTTCCGGTCCGAAAACCGGGTGCGCTCCTGGGGCGCTTCCTCCCGAGCCTCGCCGGTCCCGGCAAGATGAGTTCGTCCGGCGACGCACCTTCGATCGAACTCACCGCCGACCCGGAAACCGTCGCCGAGACGATCCACACCCACGCCTACACCGGCGGGCGGGCAACGCTCGAGGAACACCGTGAGAAGGGCGGCGACCCGACGGTTGATGTCCCCTTCCAGTATCTCCGATTCTTCTTCGAACCGGACGACGACGAACTCGAACGCATCGGCGCGGCCTACCGCGCGGGCGACCTGCTGAGCGGCGACCTGAAAGACCTCGCGATCGAGCGCATCACCGACTTCCTCGCCGCCCACCAGCGCCGGCGGAACGCGCTCGATGAACTCGCAACTGAACTCGAACCCTACCGGCTCACCGACGAGGAACGGCGACGGGCGCTCGACAGCGCCGGGGTGTCGCCGGTCGTCGGGACCTAAGTTCGACCCAACACTATTTGTCGGTCGCCCGCGGGGAACTGCGTATGAACATCGGCATCGTCGCCGACACGCACGACAACGTCGACGCGGTCGAACGCATCGCCGAGATTTTCGAGGACGAAGGCGTCGAAATCGTCGTCCACTGCGGCGACTTCGTTGCGCCGCTGATCGTGCCGTACTTCTCGGAGTTCGAACTCCACGGCGTCCTCGGAAACAACGACGGTGACGCTCGCAATCTGCAGGCGGCATTCGACTCGCTCGGCGGTAAGAGCGAACTCCACGGTCGGTTCGCGGATCTCGAGTTCGACGGGCTCTCGATCGCCGTTCTCCACGGCGAGTCGATGGATGAGGTGCGGGCGATCGCCGCCGCCGACGAGTACGAGTTCGTCTGTTACGGACACCACCACGTCAGCGAACGCACCGAGTACGGGGGAACAACGTTGTTGAACCCAGGAGCGCAGTTTCCGACGACGGCCGCGGCGGACCGGACGGTCGCGATCCTCGAGACGCGTTCGGAGTCCGTACGGTTCCGCTCCGTCTCGGAGTAGCGCCGGGGTCGGGGCTGTCCGAGTTCTCCCAGCCGCTGCTCGGCCGGTGAGCCACGTGCTACATGTACATTCGATCATCGGGAAGCGTGCGTCCCTCGAGCGGGGTCTCCTGGGACTCCATCGCCGCCATGCGCTCTGCGAGTTCGGCGTAGTATCTGGTGAGCGCTTCCGAGCGCTCGCGCAACGGCTCGGTGTCGATTTCGAGGTCGTAGTGCGCGGTCAGGAACGCGAGATAGCGAAGCGCCGCATCGAGATCCGGTCCCGGCGGGTGACTCGGCGTCACCAGGACGCCGACCGGCGGAACGTCGCCGTCGAACCGGCGGGTCGTGAGTTCGCCGGGCACGCCGTCTAAGATGCCGCCGCTGAGCGGCGTGCTGTCGGCGTCGGCTAGCCGTTGCCGTTGGTAGTCCGGTGTTGCCACCGAGAAGACCTCGTGTTCGTCGGGACCGTGCGGAAACGGGATGCCGTGCAAGACGGTGAGGTCGTCGAGCGCCGTCTCGGCGAGCCAGTCGACGACCGCATCGACGAAGGTCTCGGCGGTCCAGACCGGAACGACGGTTTCGCTGAGTAGCACGCAGCAGTCGGCGTCGTCGCTCGCGTAGAGGCGGATCGGCCGCCGCGGCTCGCCGTTTCGGAACGGAACGACGGTCGGCAGGTTTTTCGTCCGCACGTGACCGATCTGGTCGAACTCGAGTTGCTGGACGAGGTAATCGGCGGCGGTGAGGCCCGCCAACCCGATATTCGAGAGAGCGAGGAACAGCGGTCCCTCGAGCCGGTCGGTGGCGCTCGTGACGAGTTCGTACTGCGGGTCGGTTGCCATACGACCGGTACGCTGAACTCGAGTATAGTTGCCGGCCCTGCGGACGGGTCGGCGGCGCTGGTGCCGGTGCGGGTGCTGGCGCGGGGACCAAGGTCTTAACCTCACGCAGCGAATACCCGAGTGTATGCAGCACGTGAAGATTCCGCAGGACCGGATCGGAGTTCTCATCGGCGAGGGCGGCGAGACGATGCGCGAGATCGAGGCGGAAGCCGAAGTGCGGTTGGATATCGACTCGGAGGACGGTGCCGTCGCCGTCGAGACGGTCGGCGACCCCGTTCGCGGTCTCAAAGCCCCCGAAATCGTCCGTGCGATCGGGCGCGGATTCGCTCCCGAGGAGGCGCTGCAGTTGCTCGAAGACGACATGATGCTGTTCGACGTCGTCGACATCGACGCGGCGGCCCGGAACAAGAACGACCTGAAGCGCCAGAAGGGCCGGCTCATCGGCGAAGGCGGCCGAACGCGGGAACTCATGGAAGAACTGTCGGGCGCATCGGTCGTTATCTACGGCTCGACGCTCGGTATCATCGGCACGCCACCGCAAGTCGATGCGGTCCGCAGCGCCGCAGAGATGCTTCTCGACGGCGCGCCACACGGAACCGTTTACTCGTTCCTGGAGGAGCGACACAACGAGATGAAACATCAGGGGATGCAGTACCACCGCTTTCCCGGCTCCGGATCGTCTTGAGCTGTTGCTTGACTCCCGTTTTCGTTCGGTTCACTCATAAATAACCGCCGGTCGTTCTCTCTCGAAGCGATAGCCCCCGTCGATTCAGGCGCTCTGCGTGAATCGACACCAAAATATTTATATAGAATAACAATCAATCCTTCGGGTGACTATGGCGCAACAGCAGATGGGCAACCAGCCCCTTATCGTTCTCTCGGAGGACAGCCAGCGAACCTCCGGGAAAGACGCGCAGTCGATGAACGTACAGGCCGGCAAGGCCGTTGCCGAGTCCGTCCGCACGACACTCGGACCGAAGGGGATGGACAAGATGCTCGTCGATTCCTCGGGCAACGTCATCGTGACGAACGACGGCGTCACCCTCCTCTCGGAGATGGAAATCGACCACCCGGCGGCCGACATGATCGTCGAAGTCGCCGAAACCCAGGAGGACGAGGTCGG
Organism: Natrialba aegyptia DSM 13077; assembly: GCF_000337535.1. GTDB lineage: Archaea > Halobacteriota > Halobacteria > Halobacteriales > Natrialbaceae > Natrialba > Natrialba aegyptia. The sequence goes on along the minus strand of NZ_AOIP01000016.1, from coordinate 222,394 downwards.
CGACGGCACCACGAGCGCCGTCGTCGTCGCCGGTGAACTCCTGAGCCAGGCCGAGGACCTGCTTGACCAGGACATCCACGCGACCACGCTCGCGCAGGGATACCGCCAGGCCGCCGAAGCGGCCACCGAGGCCCTCGAAGAGATCGCGGTCGACGTCGACGAGGACGACGAGGAGATCCTCCACCAGATCGCCGCCACCGCGATGACCGGCAAGGGCGCAGAGAGCGCCCGCGACCTGCTCGCCGACCTCGTCGTCGACGCCGTCCAGTCCGTCTCCGACGGCGACGATGTCGACACGGACAACGTCAAAGTCGAAAAGGTCGTCGGCGGCTCGATCGAGAACTCCGAACTCGTCGAGGGCGTCATCGTCGACAAGGAGCGCGTCTCCGACAACATGCCGTACTTCGCCGAGGACGCCTCGGTCGCGATCGTCGACGGCGACCTCGAGATCAAAGAGACCGAGATCGACGCCGAAGTCAACGTCACCGACCCGGACCAGCTCGAGCAGTTCTTAGAGCAGGAGGAGGCCCAGCTTCGCGAGATGGCCGAGCAGGTCGCCGACGTCGGAGCTGACGTCGTCTTCGTCGACGGCGGCATCGACGACATGGCCCAGCACTACCTCGCACAGGAGGGCATCATCGCCGTCCGCCGCGTCAAGTCCAGCGACCAGTCCCAACTGGCCCGCGCAACCGGCGCAACGCCGGTCTCCACGGTCGACGACCTGACCGAGGACAACCTCGGCTTCGCCGGCAGCGTCGCCCAGAAGGAGATCGCCGGCGATCAGCGCATCTTCGTCGAGGACGTCGACGACGCACAGGCCGTCACGCTCATCCTCCGGGGCGGCACCGAGCACGTCATCGACGAGGTCGACCGCGCCATCGAGGACTCCCTCGGTGTGGTGCGGACGACCCTCGAGGACGGCAAGGTGCTGGCCGGCGGCGGCGCGCCCGAAGTCGAACTCTCGCTCGCGCTGCGTGACTACGCCGACTCCGTCGGCGGGCGCGAACAGCTCGCCGTCGAGGCCTTCGCGGACGCACTCGAAGTCATCCCACGCACGCTGGCCGAGAACGCAGGACTCGACCCCATCGACTCGCTCGTCGAACTGCGCGCCGACCACGACGGCGGCAACGAGGCCGCCGGACTGGATGCGTTCACCGGCGACACCATCGACATGGGCGAGGAAGGCGTCTACGAGCCGCTTCGCGTGAAGACCCAGGCCATCGAATCCGCCACCGAAGCAGCCGTCATGCTGCTTCGCATCGACGACGTCATCGCCGCCGGCGACCTCGCGGTTGCCGACGACGACGACGAGGAAGACATGCCCGCCGGCGGCCCAGGCGGTATGGGCGGCGGCATGGGCGGCATGGGTGGCGGTATGGGCGGCATGATGTAAGCGAGGGGAAACCCCCGCTCACACCGCGATTTCGACCGCTATCACAACCGCTTTCGGCGGCCCATTTTCTGCCGTTTGCCGATTCGTCTCTGTGCTCTCAACCGGATAGCGATCGCTCAATTCGTCGCTCGCGTCCACCGCGATCACGCCGCGACCACAGGAAGAATCACTTAAGGTGCCGCCCGCAATATTCGCGGATATGAACACCATTCTGCTGGATAGCGACGATGTCGACGAGAACATTCGGATGGGGGCGCTCATCGACGCAGTCGAGCAGGCCTTCGGCGCGTTCGAACGGGGAGACACCCAGATGCCGGCCAAGTCCTATATCGATTTACCCCAGTACAACGGGGACTTTCGCTCGATGCCGGCCTACCTGAACGTTCGAGAAAGCGACGCCTCCTCGAACCGGTCAGGATCGCAGCGCGATGCTGACGATGCCGGTGGGTGGGACGCCGCTGGCCTGAAATGGGTCAACGTCCACCCTGACAACCCGACCGACCACGACCTGCCGACCGTGCTGGGGACGATGATCTACTCGGACCCCGAAACCGCGTTCCCGCTCGCGATCATGGACGGAACGACGCTCACGATGAAACGGACCGGAGCCGCCGCCGCCGTCGCGACGGACCACCTCGCCGTCTCCGACGCGACGAGCCTCGGCCTCGTCGGAGCCGGCGTCCAGTCGTACACCCAACTCGACGCGATCAGCGAAGTTCGTCCGATCGAGGAAGTCGTCGTCTCGGACCTCGACGACGAACGCGTCCAGCGATTCATCGACGCCTACGACGACGAGTTCACCGTGCGCGCCGGCTCGATTTCCGAGGCCGGCCACTGTGACGTGCTCTCGACGGTGACGCCCGTCCGCGACCCGGTCGTCACGCCCGAGGATGTCGGCGAGCACACGCATATCAACGCCATCGGTGCCGATGCCGAGGGCAAACACGAACTCGCAGACGACCTGCTGCAGGCGGCGACGGTCGTCATCGACGACCACGAGCAGTGCACTCACTCCGGCGAGATCAACGTGCCCTACACCGACGGCACGCTCACCGACGCCGACATCCACGCCGAACTCGGTGAACTCGTCGTCGGCACGACGGACGGCCGCACGGCCGAGACGGATGTGACGGTGTTCGACTCGACGGGACTGGCGATTCAGGACGTTGCCGCAGCACACGTGGTGTACGAAAACGCGAGCGAGAGCGACAGCGGCTCGCGGTTCGGGCTGATCGATACGGACGTACAGTAACGGTAAGGAACGGAACTGTCGAGTGTCAGGTACCGGTTCCGTTTCCCGAACTGGGCGGCTCGTTCTCCCAGCACGCCTCTTCCCGATCGCAGTTCTAACCCATGTAGCAGCGACTCGCAACGGACCGTCTATGCCCCGAGTAATTCCGCGACGTCTATTCTCCGCTGTTTTCGGTCGGTAGCGACCGTAAACGACTCCAGCCAAATCTCCCCGCCGGATTCGATCGCCAACTGCGGCACAGCCCCGAATACGGTATCGAAATACGTCCGCACCGCATCGGCGTCCGGCACCGAGAGCAGTGCGTCTTCGATCCGGTATACGGTATCGTCACTCTCACTCCGTTCCGCCGCTCCCCGATCCTCGTCAGCCCTCGGATGCAACTCCATTCGGAACGTCCACGGCGTCATCACGAACGTCCGCCGACTGTTCTGCCGAACGGACGAGCCGCGAGCGCGCGCCCGCTCGAGTGCCCCATCGAAATCCGAACTGCGAAGGCCGAGATGATCAATTCGGGGGCGCTTCCCGGGGGCGAGCGTGATATCGACGTTCCCTCGACGATGGACCTGGAGCTTGAATCTGAACTCGTCCGGAACGTCGTCTTCGGGACCAAACGATCGATTCTCTCCACGAACCGTTCCGAAACGGCGCGTGCAGGGAAGGCCCTCTCGCTCGAGTCGCTCGGCCGCGCTCTCTACGTCGGGTGTATTGAAGTGGAGGTGAAACAGTGTTGGTCCGTCCATAGTCGAAGCAGGCGGGTAGTGGAGATAATGATATGGGGTCGGGGAAAAAGTGAACGGCGAACCGAGTACAGTGTGGTTCGGTTCGGTTTCGGCCGTCGTCTGTCCCTCTCGTCTAGCGTCGGTGGCCGTCAGTCGTCCGTTTGAACGGCGTCGGTCCGGTCCGTTTCGCCCGGATCGGTTCCGATGGCGGTATTCCGGAGGTCGGCCTCGATTTCCTCGAGCGAACGCCCCTTCGTTTCCGGAACGAGCCGGTAACAGAAGACGAGGGCGATGAGCGAGAGGATGCCGTACAACCAGAAGGTTCCGGATTCGCTGATGATGTCGACGAGACGGAGGAACGTGAGCGAGACGAGCAGGTTTGCGGCCCAGTTGAGTACCGTCACGACGCCCATCGCGATGCCGCGAACCTCCATCGGATAGATCTCCGAGATGAGCAGCCAGAACGCCGGCCCGAGACCGATGGCGAAAAACGCCACGTACAGCATCAGGCTGCCGGTCGCGAGCACACCGAGTCCGCCCGAGAGGCCGGGCAGATAGTAGACGAGGCCGGCGATGCCGAGCGTCGCCGTCATTCCGGCGAGCCCGGTTAGAAGCAGCGGTCGGCGACCGGTTCGGTCGATCAACGCCACCGCGACGGCGGTCATGATGACGTTGACGACACCGATTGCGACGGTTGCGAGAATCGAGTTCGTATCTCCGAACCCGGTCGACTCGAGGATCCGCGGCGCGTAGTACATGACCGCGTTGATCCCGGTCACCTGCTGGAATATCGCCAGTCCGCTGCCGACGACGAGCATCGGAACGATCCACGGTTGGAACAGATCGCGCAGGCCCCCGGTTTCGCTCTGGATAGTTTCGGTGATTTCGCGCAACTCGGCGTCGATCTGGCCCTCGGTTCGAATCCGCGAGAGCACGTCGCGGGCGGTCTCCTCGTCGCCGTGTTCGTAGAGCCAGCGCGGGCTCTCGGGCATGAACAGCATACCGATGAACAGGATCGCTGCGGGGACCATCCCGAGCCCGAGCATCCAGCGCCACTCGCCACCGCTCGAGAACGCGTAGTTCACGATGTAGGCGATGAGGATTCCGCTCGTAATCGTCAGTTGGTTTAACGCCACTAGCGACCCGCGGATCTTCGGCGGTGCGATCTCCGAGATATACAGCGGTCCGACAACGGAGGCGAAGCCGACGCCAACGCCGTCGAGGATACGACCGACGATCAGTACCTCAGTGGTCGGCGCAATCGCCATGATGAGCGAACCGACGAAGAACACGACGGCCCCGATCAGGATGAGCCGCCGCCGTCCGAGTCGATCCGCCAGTCGGCCGCCGAGTGCGGCACCGACGATCGCCCCGACCATCGCGCCGCTGACGATCACCCCTTCGACGAGAGACGGGTGGATCGACTGGCCGAATAACATCGTTATGTCGAACGTGTCCTTGATGTACAGCATTGCACCGGAAATCACGCCGGTATCGAACCCGAATAGAAGGCCGTTGAGCGCAGCTAACCCCGCAACTACGTACACGAACGAGTTCTGATTCCCGGAGGCTGTGTCTGTCTCTGAGAGTGCCATCGATTGTGTGCCATAATAATTATCTCGGATGATAGTAACATATCTATCGATCTCGGCAGGAACCACTCAATGCTGCTACAAATACGTCTACCGAGTAGCATACCCGCCCACAATACAGGTTCTACCGACGGAATTCTGGTATCTGGTTCTCTTACCACCGGCCCCGTTCAGAGTCGGCGTGGAATCGAGCCCGTCATCTCGAGTTCGTCGCAGTAGTAGACGAGTGGCTCATCGCGCGTCGGTGCCAACCCGAGCGCGTCGAATATCGTATTCTCGGTGATGGTCACCTCGGCCGGCTGGAGCGGCCACGGATCGTGTGCGACTTCGCCGACCAGCACGCTGTCGCGATTCGGCGCATAGAACCGCCGCCGTTCGGTCAACCAGTGTTTGAGTGTTTCCGAATCGGGAGTCGCGATCGGTCCCGTTGGGCGATAGGTCGCGACGAACCAGGGCGGTTCCGTATCACCATTCGCACTCGCATCCACATTCGCGTTCGCCCCTCTCGTTGCCTCGGGTTTCCGCTCCGAACCGATCGCGTCCTGAAACCGTCGCTGCCAACTGGATGCTTGCAGTCGCCGACTCGAAAACCGAATGCCCTCACTGCCGCCACTGACGTGCATCTCCGCGGGGAAAACCGGGAGTCGAGTGAGCCACCCGGCGACGCTTGCGAGGAGGTGCTGGCCGACATCGACGCTGAAAAAGTACAGCCCCGGATCACCGCGGTACGTCACGTACGTCCGAACGTTGAGTTCCGCAAACGCGACTCGCGTACTCGCCGACGTCCCGCGGAAACCGACGTTCGTGAGCACGAACGGGAGCACGCTAAGCCACGCCGTGCCGTCCCGGGTGTCGACCGTCAACTCGGACGGAACGTGGGGCCGAATCCGCTCGGGATCGATCGGCCAATTCACGAACAGTCCGTGTCGCAACGTCATCGATCCAACGTGTGGCAGCCGCCGTTCTGAACTCGACGTGAGCGGAGACTGATGCCGGCTCGCCTGTGTCCCTATCATCTCGATCCCTGATCCTGTCTGTCCCCTCCACTGAACAGATGTATAAAACGACCCGTCGTCTGTCAAAACCGGTGGCCGTTCGGCGCCCTTTTTTCACTTCTTCACTTCCTCGAAAACCTGTTCAGTTCCGTTACGATCACTCTTAGTTTTCTATACTTCGATTATTTTAAATACTCTGGATTACTCAACACAATACGAAGATTACTTACCGATGGCACAATCCGATTCGTCTCCGACCTGTCCGGAGTGTGGTGGGTTCCTCCGACTGACAGCTACCGAAACCGTCTGTGAGGACTGTGGTCTCGTTCTCGGAGAAGACCCGATCGATCGCGGTCCCGAGTGGCGCTCGTTTGCAGACGACGACACCGACCGTCGTCGAACCGGTGCGCCCTTGACCCGTTCTCGACACGATCGCGGTCTCTCGACGAAGATCGGCTACGGTACTGACTCGGTCTCCGACCGTAGTACCCGCATCACCGGCCGGAAACGTCGACAGCTCTCGCGCCTCCGCCGCGAACACACTCGAGCCACGATCTCGACGAAAGCCGAGTACAACCAGGTTCTCGGCTTCACCGAAATCAAACGGATTACGGCACGCCTCTCTCTTCCCGACTGCCTCCGTGAACAGGCCTGTGCGCTGTTCGACTCCGCCCAGTCCGAAAACCTCCTGCAAGGCCGCTCTATCGAAGGTTTTGCCGCTGCCTGCGTCTACGCAAGTTGCCGCGTCCGATCGCTCCCCCGAACGATCGACGAAGTCGTCACCATCGCCGCCGCCACCGAGGCGGAACTTAAAGCAGCATACGACGCGCTTAACCGTGATCTTGGCCTTCCAACTGGCCCGATCGATCCCGGTCAGTACCTCCCGCGTTTCGCTTCGAATCTCGACCTCGACACAGCCGTCGAGCGTCGCGCTCGCGAGCACCTGGATGCCCTCGTCACCGCCAACCGCATCGGCGGCCGCAATCCAAGCGGCGTCGCCGCTGCCTGCCTCTACAAGGCTGCTTGTGACTGTCCGCACACCGAATCGATCACGCAAACCGCCGCTGCCGAAGTCGCCGATGTCGCAACGGTAACGATCCGCTCGACACTCACCGAACTCCGCTCGCTTTCTGCCGACTCCTGATCGGTCCCGCCTCGTCCTCCTCGCTCGTCCGCCCGACCTCGTGTTCTTTCGACCGTCTCGAGCGCTGCCGCCGCATTCCGGCTCGTGGGACTATTACGTCGTTCGCAACGTGTCCATACTCGGCTCGTACACCTCTCCTTTCTGCTTTAGCTTCTCGATCTCGTGCTCCGCCTTCGATTGATCCAGTCCGATCTCTTCGGCCCGCTCCATGACGATATCGACCGGCGCACCCTCGTCGTATTCCTCCTCGATATCGCTGATGAGTTGCTTGAGATTCTTGATCCGATCGCGTTGGGACTTCGATGTCCCCGCCTCGACGATGTCCGCATCGAACTCGCCCGTCTCCGGGTCCACCCCCACGTCCTGCAAACACGAGCGAACGATCTCGATCACCCGCTCCGCATCCGACTGCTCGACGGTATCCGACAGCCGAACTCGTGCACTCGCCTCCGAGAGGCGGACCAGTGCCTCGAGTTTTCGCGCCGTGACGGGGACGGCCGCGTCTTCGTCGGTCCCCTTCGAACGAAGGTTGACGTAGAAGTCTCGGATCGCCTCGCGAGCTTCCTCGGTCATCCGCGGGTGACAGTTCTGCTTGGCGTACGCGATGTACTTCCGGAGGAGTTCAGCGTCGATTTCCGGATCGACCTGCTCGGTCATCTCCTCGAGTTCACCCTGGCTGACGTCGAGGTTGGTCATCTGTTCGCGCTGGGTGGTCAGTTCGCCGGCGTAGTTGGTGGTGAGGATGTGCTCTGCGAGGTTGCGGTCTTTCTCCTCGTCGGGGGTGTCCGTGACGGTGAAGATGAGGTCGAACCGCGAGATGAGCGCCGGTTCGAGGTCGATCTGTTCGCTGATGGGTTCGTACTGGTCGAAGCGGCCGTACTTTGGGTTGGCCGCGCCGAGGAGCGAGCAGCGGGATTTGAGGGTGGCGTTGATGCCGGCCTTCGAGACGGAGATCTTCTGCTGCTCTAAGGCCTCGTGCATGGCACTCCTGTCTTCCGAGCGCATCTTATCGAGTTCGTCAACGGCTGCAATGCCCTGATCGGCGAGGACGAGTGCGCCGGCTTCGAGGGTCCACTGCTGGCCGTCGCCGAAGTCGTCTCTGACGGCTGCGGCCGTGAGGCCGGCGGAGGATGAGCCTTTCCCGGAGGTGTAGACGGAGCGGGGCGCGATATTCTGGATGTAGCCGATCATCTGTGAGTTGTGCGAGATGATGCCGTTCGAGACGTAGTTGTGGGTCCCGTCGATTTCGAGATCGTACACCCACTCGTAGGTAGGTTCGATACTGTCGATAGACTCGATTCGGTCCCAACAAACGTCCCCATCGACGTACTTTTCTAGATCATTGATGCTTGCTCGTACAGAACCTCCATCAGGGACGGCAACATCTTCACTTCGAGTTCCTTTCGCCGGCAAAGCACCTTTGAAAGCAGTAAGAACCGTTCGAAGACCGGTCCGACTCGGGTTTTTTGACTCTCGTTCGTAGTTTTGATACGTTGATCGCGGAAGACCGCATTCTGCCTGTGTGAGCGAGAGAGATTCTCGAATCCGTCGAAGTTCAGAACCGATATCGGGAACGATGGCAAGATTGGTATTCCCTTTTGTATCGGCGTACTGCTCAGCAGCTTGTCGTTTTCGCTGCGTCACGAATCCAATCTCAGTCACGTACTTTGCAAATGCATCGCCACTTATTCTGAGTCGATAGCTGTCGTTGTGTCGCTCGTGAATCTGTGAGCGGATACCGACGGCAAGCAACAACGTTCGAATATCTTCGAGAAGATTACGACTTGTTGAAGCGACAGTTATCTCTCGCTGGGATTCAGAAACATGGCCTTCGCCTTCGATAAACGATTTCAGGAACTCCGATTTCGTCCGGTCGGTGGCTGCGAAAATAGCATCCGGAACACGTTGCTTAGCGGACGACTCAAGAATACACGGTTCGAGGGTCTTGAGGAAGCTTACGAACTCTCCCGCTGAACAGAGCACTTCACGCGCCTCTTTAGCCTCGTGCGGGTCCCGCTCCGTCACGTTGAGACCGAGGCTTTCTAACGCGTTCGTTGCATCGTCCAGTACTTCTTGGTCGTTATTTGTAACTGAAACGAATCCCGTATTGTTGTCTCGTTGTTCGACATACCCTTCTGCAATGATGTATCCGATTAGTCGAGCCAGTGACGGCGTCCATTTTTCTGGTAACTCGAGTTGAACCGCATTTCGAGACTGTGACCGTCGGAACGTAACGTCAAGCACATCGTTTCCTTCTGTCTCGATACATCGGGGTGCAGCCACAAACTGCCCTTCTGTGAGATCGTCTGCAACGGTTGGCTCGAATCTCCCATCTTGCTGTACGAACAGCGGATGTGACGGCGTTACTTCGAGTTCACGCCCACTCGAGGTCCGAATTCGATACATCTGCTCGGGTGCTTCGCGCTTCCAGACCTTCGTCGCACGTTGTGATGCGACTGTGCCATCGTCCTGCAAAGACGGGACGTCGAAGTCAACCTCGTCCCACCAGCCGTCGTCGATTGGCTTCGGATTGTCGAGATTCGATTCGACGAGTTCGCGGATCGGCACGTCTCGTCCGTCTGCGAGCGTTACCTTCGTGTCCCCGCGAACACACTTACCGGTCCCCGGATCGCCGATAAGAAGCATGTGCAGGTCCCCGCGGATCCGCGATCCGTCGGGTAAGTGCTTCGTGACGCCGGAGAACAACTGGAGCGTCATCGCGAGTTTCTCCTGCTCGTAGCCGTAGATGGAGGGCGCGATGGAGGCGACCATCTTCTCGTAGACCTCCTCCTGGTTCGAAATCTCGTAGATTTCCTTCTTGTCCTCGTCGGTGATGTCCATGTCCTCGAATTGCTCTTCGTCGATGTCGACGGACATCCCCTCCATGTAGAAGTCGAACACGGGCGTCTTCTCGCCCTGGTTGCTCTGTTGTTCGAGTCGCAATACCCCGGTTGCGGAGACGTGGTCGCCGGGCGTTACCTCGCCGGTGATATCGTCCTCGACGTGCACGTCGAGTGATTGGGGCGTCTCACCACCGCGGAGCCCTTCGGGACTCTCCTGAATCCGAAGCTTCTGGGAGTCGACGAACTCGGACTGGTCGAAGTTAACCTTGAACGGTCCCTGTCGCTCGCAGCCCTGGCACTCGTGGGGTTCCTGAAAGTCGCCGCTCGATTGTGGGACGCGGCTGAGGGTGCCACAGAGCTGGCACTCGAAGGCTGCTTCTTCGATCTTCGGGCGGACGTCCGTCGCCTTGCGGACGATGCCGTGGACCTCCACGAGCGAGTTCATGTCGCGGGCGCGAATCTCGCGGATTTCGGGGGTCTCCGTCTCGGGCAGGTTTTTGATGCGGACGTGGGCCTGGCCGAGGCTGACGTCGATCGGGAGGTCGTAGAGTCGAAGCGCTTCTTCGGCGTAGCGCTGGAGTTGTTCCGGCTGGGCTAAGACGTCGTCGGCCAGATCGGGATCGAATCGGTAGAGATCCTGCCAGTCGACGTGAAGCGACCGCTGCTCGTTGGGATACTGCTGCGCAAGCTGTTTGATCTCGTTGTCGTAGTAGTTGCGGAAGAACTGCTCGAATGCATCGACGAGTTCAGAATTTCCCGCTTGCGCCATTACACTGTGGTAGGGCTGCCTTCGGGTATAAATGGTTGCAAAGCAGATCGAAACTGGTAGCGGTGAGTCTCACTGTGGCTGACGTGCGATGCGAAGATCGGATGATGGCGGGTGTCGATGGTTCTCTGCCGCCTATCCGTCTCCCTGTCTAAGCCGGTGATTCGGAGGGAATGGACGGTTCGGTCTCCGTCTCGGTTCCGATTTCGTCAGAGGCGACGCCCAGCGTCGCGATGGATCGAATGGCCTCCTCGACGGTGACGTCCACGTCGTAGACGTGTTTTGCAGGCATGTGCATGACGAAGCCGTTCGTCGTCGGATTCGGTCCGAGCGGAACCATGACCGTCACCATCGCGCCGCTGTCGAGTTGGTCTTCGATCGCGGATGGCGTCGTTGCGGTGAGAAAGGCGAGCGTGTAGGCGTCTCTGTGAGGGAACGTGACGAGTTTCACGTCCTTGAACTGGTCCGTCTCGTCGTCGAGCAACAGCCGACTAGCCCGGCGGACGCTCTCGTAGACGGTGCTGATGCCGGGAACGGTTTCCATCGTGGCGTGAACTCGTTTCGAGATGTATCGGCCGGGAGTGTAGTCCGCGATAATACCGACCAGGAGGAAGAAGGCGACCAGCGACGTAAGCGTCACCGGTTAAACGACTGCGGTCGGTGGGTCGTTTGGGAGCGTATAAATGATTCCGTCGACGACGGGCGAGAGAACGCTGAGGACGAAATCGACGACGACGAGCAAGATAACGAGCGTAATCACGAGTGGAATCGTCACGGCGACACCGTTTATGAACCATCGTTTCAGCGCAGTCTGAACGCCGGTTCGACGAGCCGTCATGCCTGTAGCGTGTACTGCGGGTGAGGGTAGTCGTTCGGCTTGCAGGACTGGTACGGGGGTAACTCCCTATTAACACACAAGGTCTATAATCAGCCTTGATCCACACGTATTGTCATGCTCTCGTGGGATCGCCTGGGAACTAGTACTGGTGGGAGAACCGTTATCCTCACGCTCGGCGTCCTGTACCTCGCACTTGCTGTAATCTGGGTCTCTTTGCCGGTTGCCCAGGAACTGTCCCTCTCGAGCATCCTCGTCGTCTCCAGTTTCATTGCCGGACCCGGCATCGTCCTTCTCGGCGGCGGGTATCGATTGCCCCGGACTGACATTCACCCGCGATTCTACGCCACTATCGGGGGCTGGTGTCTCGTCGGCATCGGGGTGATGCTCGCCATTCTCGCGCTCTACAACCTCCAGCCTGGTCCAGCGATCTCTAACCCGGTCCGATCCGTTCTCATCCTCACTGGATTCAGTTCTGTCGCCGGATACGGCGTCGGGGCCTACGCTGCACAGGCGAAAACACACGCCTACCGACTCGAACGACAAAACCGTCTTCTCGAACGAACCCAGGCGCAACTCGAAGCATCGAACGAGCGACTCGAACAGTTCGCGTACGCGGCCTCCCACGACCTTCAAGAGCCGCTCCGAATGGTATCGAGCTATCTGCAACTTATCGAGCGTCGCTACGGGGGTGAACTCGACGAGGACGCCGACGAGTTCCTCGGCTACGCGATCGACGGTTCGGAGCGAATGCGAGCGATGATCGAGGGGCTACTCGAATACTCGCGCGTCGATATGCGGGGCGAATCGCTCGAACCCGTTGCTCTCGACGAGGTTCTTGCGACCGTTCGAAAGGATCTCGAACTCCAGCTCGCCGAGACTGGCACCACTATCGAAACCGAGGAACTACCGCGCACTGTAGGCGATAAGAGACAGTTACGACAACTCTTCCAGAACCTGCTTTCGAACGCTATCGAGTATAGTGGCGACGAGCCGCCCCGGATCAGTATTTCCGCGAAACGCGATACTGACGAGTGGATCATCTCGGTTCGAGATACCGGCATCGGAATCGATCCCGCGGATCAAGATCGTATCTTCGACGTGTTCCAGCGGCTCCACACCCATGAAGAAACGTCAGGGACGGGAATCGGGCTCGCCCTCTGTAAGCGGATTGTCGAACGCCACGGCGGCGAAATTTGGGTTGATTCTACACCCGGCGACGGATCGACGTTCTCGTTTTCGTTACCAGCAGTAACCGATCGTCCACAGTGATCCCGCGGTGACCGCAAACACGCAACCAGCCCCGAAGACAGTTCCGTGAACCGTCGACTAGAGTACCAACCGCAACGATTCTCACACCAGTCGCACAGCCATCGTGCGATCGGGTGTGCAGTGACCCGCAGTGGTTACTCTGGTACCCAACTCCGCCGTTGGGCTCAGGAAGCGGCCATTTCGGCCGCCGTACAGCGCCGGACCGACCCAGTCTCTGCATCTGGTTGGCCAGTTCAAGTCCGTTGTTTATCGTTCTCAGACCCAAACATCCGATATGGCTGCCGTTAGCGACCGACTCCTGGTTCTCCTGATCGCAGCTACCGGACTGCTTGTCCTCTTCGTCGGGTGGGAACTGGCCCTCGTGGAAGCTATCGAAGTCAACCTCGCGGGCTGGGTCGAAGCGGTCTTATTCTTCGTTGCGTTCGCCGTTTTCGTCGTCCTCGTGTTCGGTGTCTGGGCCACCTTGAAACGGATCGACCAGGAGTAACTGATTCGCTCACAGCGTTCCCGTTCACCGGCCCGCTCGGTTCCGATCGGTCGATACCGCCTCTCGTCAGGTCACAGCGGATCACTGGCCACTCCTGCCGCTCACCAATTTGTTCGCGACAGCAATATGGGATCGCCCGGATAGGAACTAGGCTGATTTTCGCCGGACTGTACCGGATCGAACTGCTGAATTTCGTCGTCATGTCTCTCGTTCGATTTCGAGCTTTTCGAGGTGCGGACGCCGCCGAAGCTCCATCCGCTCGCGCTTGGTCGCCTTGTCGTAGTACCGATCGATAACGTCCTGCGAAGCGTTCACCCGTTCCGCCGTCACCTCTCGCGGAACACCGCGATCCTGATGCCAAGCGATCGAACCGGTTCGAACGTGGTGCGGCGACCTCGCCGAAGGGCACTTGCTCGCGTGGGTGTGACTCTTTCGTGGATGACGCAGGCTGATGACCGCATTCTCGAAACCTCTCAGACAGCGGCCTGATCCTCTCGCCGCGAGTTCTTGCGGTCAACACCGACTACTCGCGGCACTACCTGAGCACGCGACTCGGAAAATTGCGCGACGCCGAACTCGTCGATCGCGTCGATGAGGGACTGTACCGGATCACTGATCGCGGGCGCGCGTATCTCGCAGGTGAACTCGACGCCGAGGATCTAGAAGGACAGCCGTGACAACATTAACACGATAAGTGCCATTCCAACCAAACGATAGAGCCAGACTTCTTTTTTAGATAGTTTAGACGAGTTGCCACGGAGGTATCGTAAGTCAAAACGATGCATCGTTTGTGGCACAGCAATATAGGCCAACCCGAGTACTACTGATACGACCACAGCAATTTGAAGTAGAATACCCATGAAATCTAGCCTCTCCGTCTGATAGTTAAGAACAATGGATTCACATGAACTCTCTTCTGCAGACAGGCTACAGGCGAAATCTGATCAATTCGTAGTCGAACTTTCCACACTACTCCGGGTATTTATCATCTTATTTCACAGTAAATTAATAATCTAGTGGTCCCGCAAATTCATCGCAGGGCACAGAAAAGTTGATAACCTTTTCAACAATTGTTGACATTTGTGACTATGGATCTAACTCGGTTATTGAAACCACTGGTGATGGATACCGGCGTATTGGGACTTCTGACCGTTGGGCTCGTGTACGCTCTCACCTATTCCGGGCCGTACATCATCGGACTGGCTGCTCTCGGGGTTCTGCTCGTCGCACTCGGCGGTGGCGCTGCTGCACAGGCCCCCGCCGGAGGGTCGGGATACAATGACGATTCAGGGTTACACCTGATGGGGGACGATATGGATATCTGGCCGGGGTCATCCCCGAACCTCTCAGTTCGGGTGCGACTTCTCTTCTACGGGATCGGGCTCGTCGGCTGGAGTCTGATCGTACTCGGGCTGTTCTCGTCATCGCTCCACTGACCCGCTATTCCGATGCCGTTGCCGGCGTTCGATACCGCGGCTGTAGCCCAAGTGAGCGCGCAGCGGCGGCCGAGATCGTCACCTGTTGCTCACCTACGGTCACCGCTTCTTTCGAAACGTCTTCGATAAGCGCAGCCAGCTCGTCGAGATAGGACTGCGGGCGTTCTTCCTGAATATGGACCGTATCCTCGTCTCGATGGTGGATCGCTCGGTTTGCAAGATAGGCGAGGACGAACATTTCGCGTGTCTCGTATGGGGCTTCCTCGAGATACCACGGAAGCGTTAGATCCTCAATTTCGGTCTTCGAACCGAGCGGCGCGCCCAATACGGCGAGCGTTCGGCCGAGTACGGTCGCATCCTCCGTTGGCCGAACCTCTGTTGCGCGGCCCGCGTCATCTTCGTGGTAGAACTCGAATCCCAGTCCAGTTTCCTCGAGCATGTCGATCACGTGGGAGCGCCGGTGCCGGTGATTGAGCGCAAACTACGGCTGGTACCGTTCAGCATCGATCGACCCACCCGAGAAGATAGTCGCGACGAGCGTGTTCAGTATCGTGAACTCGGTATCGTGGTACGTCGCAGCGAGCCACCCGTAGTCCCGAGCGGTTTCGATTCCTCGAACCGGGTCCGGCTTGCTCTTGTTCTCGGTCCACGGGCGAACTCGCGACCGTGGGATATCGAGTGCCGTCGAGATCGCGTAGGAACCGTTGTCTGGGTGGTGACTCGCATAGCGCATAACCACCTGGTAGTCGAGAACGGCGGTCCACGGATCGGCATACGCACCCCCATCGTAGGTGCGCGCAAGGTCGCGCTCGTCGATCACCGGCTGGGCCCACTCCATGGATGGTCGTTTGAGTAAATCGACAAAATCCTTGCCGCCGACACTATCAGATGTGAGAATGCAAGACGGCGTGGGTTCAAGGGGGTGCTGTAAGCTCTCTACATGGCCTTGATTATCAGATCTGAAACCCATGGAGTACCTGATGTGACCCGAAAGAGTACACTATCGATTAGTTATATATACCGGTACTCCACTGGTTGCTATCAGCACCAACGCGACACGAAGAGGGTGTGTAGGTGGGTCGGCTATAGAGTCCCCATCAACACGGGTCGCCATACTATGGCCCTGTATCTCGGCCTTCGGTTGTCGTGGGTGCGGAACAAACAATGTTTGACGAACTCAACAAGAAATTCCTCGGAAGCGAGGACGAACGCGCTGTATCGCCGGTCATAGGAGTTATACTGATGGTCGCAGTCACCGTCATTCTCGCAGCTGTGATTGCAGCTGCCGTAATGGGTATGGGCGATGGAATTGGTAACACAGCACCGACAACAAACACTGATGTGAGCACTAACTCCGATTGGGATCCATCAAACCCGGGTACTAGTAATACGCATCCGGCAGTGTATGTGAGTCACTCCTCAGGTGATTCAATTGAATTCGAAAACCTTCGCCTTGTAGTTCGAGATGAGGATGGCGCATCACTGGCGACATTGGATTACGATGAATCATCCGATTCGTTCACATCAAATGGCGACACTGAGATAGATGTCTCAAATCTTGACCTGTTTGATGCAGGAGCCACGCTCTCTATTGAGTCAGACGAGAGTGGTGGGGATCTTGCTGGAGAGGACACGCTGAACGTCCAAGTTGTACATACTAAATCTGATACAACAGTTACAGATTCCACTGTCGAATTCTAAGATAGTTGATTAAATAACAATCTCCTCTATATTAGTATTGTTTTATTTGAGCAACATGTATTCTTAACTCACTCAGATCTTGGCTTAAGTTCTCCAACTAGTTCAAGCCGCCATTCTCCATCGTCGATGTGGCGAATGTGGATGTGATGTTCGTCTTGTAGATCGCCGTTCTCGTCGAACAGTCCTTCGACACGGCACTGTCTAGTTTAGCACCTCCTCGGCTGGCGTTCGGCCATTGAGTGCTTGATTCGGTCGATCGTGGTTGTAGTGGTGTCTGAAGCGTCTAAGCCAGCGTCTTGCACTGGCCGAACTGCCGCGCCAGAAGGAGTGAAAGCGGTCGATCCGCATTGAGACCGTCTGAAACCACTTTTCGACGTGGTTTCGGTCACTGTAATTGATCTGACCGCTCAATTCGTGGCGTGCGAGGGCAGTCAGATAACCGCCAGCATCGACGAGAAACTCTGTCTCGTCGATATCGTGTTTCTCGGTGAGACGGTGCAGAAACGCCGCCGCGGGGTCAGTCCCGCGGCGTTGACGAGACGCACAGCGTCTCGTTCGCACACCAGAACGCAAGGCGTTCTGGGGACGGCTGTAGATGTCGATTTCGAGCAGCAGCTTTGATTTTGTGTCGATCGCGGCGTACAGCCACTTTTTCTCGCCGTCAACCTCGATCTATTTCTCGTCGACCGCGACTCGCGACGGCTGCGCCGTCGGCGGGTCGCTCTGGGCCTCCGAAAGCTTGTGCGTCCAGTTCCAGATTGCGCCGTGAGAGCGGTCAATGCCGAGTAATTCGAGCACTGAGACAACCTCTCGAACCGACAATCCCATCGAATGCAGACGCATCCCGAACACCCTGACGGGTGTCGGGGTGCGCTCGTTCTCCCAAACCTCATCACAATCCACGTCTAAGGTCTCTCTGAGCAGGTTGGCGAGTTGCATTGGACACTTCTCGCCACCACCTGCTCATTCCTCAAACTCTCATCTAGACAGTGCCTTCGACACGGAAATCGTCCTTTGGAAGTGTTACACCGAGCGAGTTCTGATCGAGTTTTCGGAGTTTGTTCAGCGCCATATCCGGCGGGCAACCCGCCTTCGTATAAAGGTTGGTGACTATCGGCGATATCAAGGTATCGCCAAGGCTGTACTACGGTTTTGCTGAGGTTTTCGTGCAGGGGGTTCCACGCGGGGAAGTATGACACTCAGCCTACCACAGAAGTACGTTACTGACACGATTCGTCGGGAAGACGGTATTGACGTGACAGACAGCGTGCTCGTACTGATCTTCGTCCTGGCGTCGTTCTCTGTATATATAGTGGCGCGTGACGCGCATGGTCCGCGTGAACCGCTCGAAGCGAGCAAACCACTTCGGGACGATCGTCGAGAAACGGGTGGCTGAAAATCGTCGCTTTGAACTCGAGCGCGCCAGCTGGCACGACGCCAGATTCGGCAACGGCACGCCGGTCGAGATCAAATCGACGATGCACGAGCATTCGAATGGCCAGCCCGGAAACTGGAAGGTCTACCGCGAGTACCACGAGAAGCTACGGCGGTACGATGGCTGGTATTGTTTTGTCGTCTACCGACCACATGGGCGATCGGGACTGACGATCCTTCGGGATAAGATGGTCCGTTCGAGCGACCTCCCCCTACTTCGCTGGCACGGCGGCGGTGATCACCGTGGGACCCAGCAGGCCAAAATCTCTATCGACTCTATTTTCTAACCGGTATCTCCGGCTCTTTAGACGATTTCTTGTGGTTGTTTTGCCCCGTGCTCTCGCAGTTCGCCATCGAACGAGACGGGTGTCGCATCGATGGCGTTCGCTGCGGCAAGAACAATCGCGTCTATCGGGTACAGAAGGGTTTCCTCTTGCAATTGATTTGCCGCAACCATATCCGACGCATCGGGGAACGTAACCGTCACTCGCGAACTAATTCGCTGCTCGATTTGATCGACACGCTCCCGTTCGATCTTCTTCTTTTTCGTGAGCACGGTTCGGAGTTCCATGAGGTTCAATACAGATGTATAGGTCTCATCGAACTCGTTGAGTGCACGAACGGCGGTATCGGACCGCTCGGTATCCTTTGTGACAGCACAACAATGACGTTTGATCGAGAAAGAGCTTCATAACCGCTCGCGAACGTCCCGTACCTCTTCGACAGCGTCCACTTCAACATCGACGGCCAACTCGTTGAGGGCGTCCCCCAGCGGAACCTCTTCGTCATCCTCCGGATCACCGGCCATGAACTCAGCGAAGTCGTCGGTAGTGAGGCTCATACTCCATGATTCCACCGCTGGTTGCAAAAGGTTGCTGGTGATTCAAACACAACGTGTGTTTGAGTTCCAAACATCGATAGGTGATCACTGGGGGAGTCATAGAACGATTCGCACACGTTTCCTTTCGTCCCTTCTGGACTGAACAGACCACTCCCTACATCTGCGAACTGAACATGAGTCAACCGGTCAATAAGTTTTATGAGGATATGTTGATGATTCGAATGTATGGAACCTACACGTGGAAAAGTAATCACGGTATTTGGACCAATATCTCTACTAACGGTCTTGCTATTGAATTATTTCACATCATTCTCCTCTTGGCGGGTTCTCGGAATCACTGTCTTCGTCGCTATAATTATCCCCCAATCGATCATTCGCTTCCATCCAGCTATTGGTAACTGAGTCCCCTGTATTTGCCGTTTGTTGGGTAGTCATAGGATGGATATGCGAACCGTCATATGACACCCTCGACGTAGTCTATTCGGTGTTGACGACGATCTCGGTGTTGACCTCGAAATACACTGCTCTCGTCGATAACGTCTCGGCGATCTCCCGGCGCTGCTCGAGCGTCAGATCATCACGGGCGAGCACCTGGCGAGCCGCCTGGGCGAAATGCGGCGTGTCATCGCAGGCACTCACAACGGCTTTCGTCTTGTTACAGTCGTAGAAGTCGGCTGCACGTTCGATAGCGTCTCGTCGATACGCGTAGTCACCGTCCGTTCGGATTCGCATGCTCGTACACACGACCCCCGAAATCCTAGTTTTTTCGACTCACTGAACGGCCCATATCGGCCCAAAACCGGGCGAACCTGTCGGCCCACCAGAGACGAATCCGTCTCGTGGCGTCGATCGGCACGGAATATGCACACGGCCTGCTTGAACTCGTGTGCATATTCGGGAAACCGATTTTGCCGACGTGCAACCCCGAGGGGAGGAAGACGACTTTACGACACTGGACAAGTCGGTCAACTATTTTAAGGACCTTGATGTGAGTTGTAGAACTAATGAACCAACAAATCTCTCAGACGGACTCAGATCATACAAAAAAAGAACAAAACCGCTTGAAAAACCGCGCAGAAGATTTAGCAGAGAGGCTTTATTACACCTACAAAACACATTATACGATGGCAGAATATTACGAAAAAGAGTATTTATTTCCAATTCATTAGTTGCTTTAGGGACTGCAGCACTTGTCGTCTTACTAACTTGGGAGGCCGCGTCACAAGAGTTTCTAGTGACAATTGCGATCTCAATTGCAATCATCTCATGGTTACAGGCCGCGCTAAGTTTAGGAAAGAAGTCAGTAAAACACTACAACACTGCTGACCGATATCATTCACTACACCAGGAATTTGAGAACTTCACCAAAGTAGAAGTACTTGATGAATCGGTATGCATTAATGAGAAAAAAGATAAGCTGAAGCACTTGGATCAAAATAGGAAGAATCTGAACGAATTAACTCCACGAACTACAAATTTCTGGCATTTTATATTCAACATTCGGGAAAAGATATCCGGCTATATGTAGGATCTCACGGGGCTAAATTGTATTCTTTACACAACCTTTTCAAATTGTTCGGACTAGATTTGACAGTCGTTGGCGTAGTTTTGATGTGATCGAATGTGACTGTTGCCCAACTTCGATCAAATGCACTTATTTCGATCCGTGAATCATCCGGTGCGGAACCATAGCTATCCAATTCACCAGCACAATAAATATGAATACCATCTCTGCTTGGGGAAAATTCTGCATAAGAACCAATTGAGTTCATTAATTTGAAAACCTCTGAATCGATTGTCAGGTTATCATGTACGCAATCATCTATATCAATGAAACATATTTTCTTATTAAGCATAGAAAATCCTATTCCATCAATACCGGAGTGTGCGGACATATCTGAAGCTTCTGAATATTCCAACCAGATATCTGGATTAGTATAGTCTCCCCCCTTTGAATTCGCTTCTATATTTTATGTATTTCCTAGTATCTAACGGAATTTTATCACTAATAGATGGATCTCGATGATTTGCCCAACAAATCCATTGGGGGACCTTTTTCATGATAGGGAGCAGGGTATCTTGATCAATCCCACTTGGACGAATAGATTTCATATGGTCAAGATAGTGAAGACGATACGTTAGATTGGCTAATATCTTGTGGAGAATTCCTCCCTCTTGCGGAATCAGTGAAGTCCAGTTACTTGAGTTGACGAATCGCGTCACGTACCGTAAGTCCCTATTGTCTGAAAACGTGTGAGAGAGAATCATTCATATATCATGCTCGTCGTGGTTCCGAGTTTGACGCTTATAGCGGAGTGATGGGGACGAAGAATTCGGCCGGCCAAGGCGTTTTGTTGGTCCGAAATCCTTATTGTCTGCGTATCTTCCGTCAAGTATTGAATCAATCCAGTCAGGTATTACAGATATCGTATAGAAAAACCCGACAACAACTACAAAGGCGGCCAACCCGAAGCTGTGCAGATACAAGGCCCCATGTTCTATATATCCTGAAGCAGCCACTCCTCCCATTACCCCACCAACAAGATTCTTACCAGCGTTCTCTAATGCTTCCCGAAACGTACTATCCATAGACCACTTTAATCCAAAATAGAACATAGGTTCTGTGTTATGAGAAACGGACACCCCCATTTCGTGTGCTTCAACTGGAGATTTCACGCGAAGCGGGAGGTGGGGCGGTGTAATTTTTTGGCACTGTCCCCTTGGGGACACCCGTCAAGGGGCGTTTCGCGCGCAGCGCGAAACCGACCCGCATGCAGTGCGGCGCGATCGGGCTACCGCCCCCGGCCTCGAGCCGAGGACTACAACCAGAACTGGACAGTCACTAATAGAATACAACCTGACTTGCTGAAAAGAAGTATCGTGAGAGTGTAGCCACTCACGAGGGCTGCGCTACCAGTCGGCGATCGAACCCACGCGGTGGCTGTCTTTCCCGCCGCCAGGTGTCCGCCAGATCATCGACACCTTGCTGAACTGTACTACGTCGTTCCCTGAGTGCCGCCAAGCGTCTATCGCCTCCTGTGTGACCTGGCGGGCGTTCTCGAAGCTATCGCGTTTCAGCAGCGACAGAACCGCGTCGATACGGAGCTTCTTCGGATTCCCGTTCTCGTCATACTCGAGTTCAGCGGCGAGGTCACGATCGCCGCGCTCGAGCGCGTCACCACTGGCCTTCGAACTCTCCAGGGCCGACGCTCGAGAACTCATAGCGGTCCCTCCCGAGCGTTGCGCACGTCACGCGTACAGTCCGTACAGAGTCGGCGAAGCCCGGTGATTCGGTCACCGCACCGTTCGCACTCGTCCGATTCGACGAGGCGGCTCATCGCGAACCCCCTCCGTTTCGCGTAGAGTTCTCAGATTGTGAGTTAGTTGTGTAGTTCCGTTTTCACTCTTTGGCAAGAGTTGTAAACAGCCAGTCTGTTTATGGGCGTTTATTCCCCATTCCAAACTGGCCTCGTAGGCACCCTGCAACCCACTACGAGACCGAATTCCACCAGCATCTGCAAGCGCAGATTTCGTCATTTCGGCAGGGACTTCGTCCCTGTTTTCCCGATCGCCCTTCATTGAGGGTACCACAGTACCGTCTACATCGACCCCGCTGTCCGTTCGGGCCTCCTGGTTCTCAATCGACTGCCGAACTTCCTCGTCGGTCGCTTGGTGGGCTGGATGGGCTATGGGCGTCTGATTCTCGATGTCGTACAGCCGACTCGCAGGAACGAACGCCGGCTTACGCATCGGCCGTACCTCCGTGACGGCCGGGCGACGTTTCCGGATCGGGGACCGGAACGTCGACGCCAGCTGCAGACCCGCGGGTCAGTCGCGCATACGAATCGCAATCACCGCAACGGTGTGCCCGGTCCTGGTCGTCGCCGAAGACGCGCCGGAACCGGTCAGTAACGTGGGTTCCCCAGTGGCGACAGCAGCTGCTGGTAGAGTGTGAGCGGAACTCTACCGACATCCCGACCACCCCCAGAACGCGGTGGCTGGTCGGTGTGAGAACGGTGAGCGCAAAGCGGCAAAACCATCCGCCTTGCTTATATACCGTATGGGATCGCCCGGATTTGAACCGGGGTCACGGGCACCCAAGGCCCGAAGTATACCAGGCTAACCCACGATCCCGTATCAACCCTTTTGAGTGGAGCCCATAAAGGGTTTCGTTCCGTTCCGAATGGTTTTGTTCCTTGCCACGCTAGTGTCGCCTATGGTTACAGGACTCGAAATCCTCCTCTTGGTCCTCGTCCTCGCCGTTATCATCGGCGCGTCGACGATTATCCAGACCGTCCGCCCCTTCATCGTCAACGCCGTCGTTGGACTCATCGCGTTATTCCTCGCACAACTGTTTGGTCTTCCAGTTGCCGTTACGCCGATCGTCCTCGCCATCGTCGCGATCGGCGGCTTCCCGGGTGCCCTGCTCGTCATGCTCCTGTCGGTGTTCGACGTCGCATTCGTCCCCTGATGGCTGCCCGCCACCGTTCTCTTCGCACCGCTCTGCTATCCACCCTCTGCTCTTCGCTTTCCGCTCTCCACTGTCCACTCGACGCTCAACCCTAAACCGCCGTACTCTCTTCACCTGAAAACGACACAACGACACGCTACTCGACCAGCCACGCAACTCACCCCGTCACAACTCCGCATCGCGAAGTTCGATATCCGCCACGAGTTCAGCCGGTGTGGCGTCCTTGCGGATGCCGTCGAGCAGGGTGAACGCTTCGTCCGGTGCCAGGAAGTGCTCCGTGACGACGCGTCCGAGCGGCGTGGGCTCGAAGCCGTCGATGAACTCGTACTGGAGGAGTTTGCCGATGGCGTGTTTCGTCGGCACGTCGCCGAGCATGCGGTCGTTGAGCGCCTTCGCGTCTTTGCCGCCGACGGTGATGTTTGCGAGCGTCTCCTCGATTGCGGCGCGTTCGTCGTAGTGGGTCATCACCGACTCCATCTCGCCTTTCAGGAGGGTGAAGGCGACTTCGTCTTCGGACATCTCCATCGAGTTGTGGTAGGCACAGTCGGGTTCGACGAGGACGTAGACGGTCCCCTTGTCGTGGTAGTCCGGGCGGCCGGCGCGGCCGAGCATCTGGTGGAACTCCTGGACCGAGAGCCACTCGATGCCCATTGCCAGCGAGTCGAAGATGACCTGCGAGGCCGGGAAGTCGACCCCTGCTGCCAGCGCGGCGGTCGTGACGACGGCGGACAGTTCCTGGTCGCCGAACTGTCGTTCGACCGTTTTCCGGCGCTTGTAATCCAGCCCGGCGTGATAGGGTGCCGAGGAGTACTCGAGCTTTCGGGAGATTTCGTGACACCGCCGGCGCGAGTTCGTGAAGATGATCGTCTGGCCCCGGTATCCCTTGGAGGATTCGGTGTCGAACTCGCGTTTGACGAGTTTGTTTGCGACGCGGACTTTCTCCTGGCCGTCGGCGAAGGTGACGTGGCGTTCGATGGGGACGGGACGCTCTTCGAACTCGATGAGCGTCGATTCCAGCGCGCCGGCGAGGTGTTCGGGGTTGCCGACGGTTGCAGAGAGGTAGACCCACTGGGCACCGTGGTAGTCGTCCCGGCGCTGGGCTCGCTGCTCACACGTGTGCTTGAGTCGCGAGATCAGCCCGTCCAGTCGGTGGCCGCGCTCCTCCTCTTTTAAGGTGTGGACCTCGTCGATGACGACGGTACCGATGTCGCCCATGTCCTTGCCCGTTCGCAGGGCGTGGTCGATCCCTTCGTAGGTGCCGACGATGACGTCGGCGCTGGGGTCGAACTGGTTGCCGCTGTCGGCGATCCGACTCGCACCGACGCGAATGGAGACGTCGACGAGGTCGCCGTACTCCGCTTCGAAGTCCTCGTGTTTCTGGTTGGCGAGCGCGACGAGGGGGACGAGAAAGAGCATCTTCCCCTTGCCGTTGAGAACGCGGTTGATCCCGGTCATCTCGCCGACGAGCGTCTTCCCGGTTGCCGTCGCCGAGACGACCATCTGATCCTCGCCGTCGAAGAGACCGTTTTCGACGGCGAGGCTCTGCACCGGCAGCAACGTCTCGAACCGGTCCTCGAGCAACCCCTGTAGTCCCGGGTGCAGGTTCAGCGAATCCACGCGGACGGGATCGACCTCGTCGGTCGTCGCCGAGATGGTATCGAACTTCGTCAGATCCGGATCGAGTCGCCCCTGAAGCAGGTTGACGATCCGATCTAGGTCCTGCACTTCGAGCATGAGGTCCTCGAGTCGGTCCTTCGCCGCCCCCGTCACTTCGCCGCCGCCCGAGTAGGACAGTTGGCGCTCGAGTTCGCGGCGGGCACAGTCCTGACAGATCCAGTCCGCGTCGTCTTTGACCGCCGTCTCGGTCGTAATCGGCGAGTAGCGTCCGGCGGAGGCGCAGTAGCGACAGGTCCGAACGGTCTTGACTTTGTCCTCGAGCTGGTAGCCCGACAGCATCTCGGTCAGTTCCTGGCGGCCCTCCCGGGAGGTCTGCTCGGAGATCCGAATGCGCTTTGCGCGGCGTGCGAGTTCGATGAACTCGTCGGGTTGGCGCGGCTCTTCGCTCGATCCGTCTTTGAGACGGAACTTGGCGGGGCGAGGGCCGGCCGACGTTTCGGAGAGGCCGAGCTTCGCGCGGAACAGCCGCTTGCCGTCCCGTTGGACGACGAGGAGATAGTCGCCGCCGGTTTCGTGGCAGAAGATCGTTTCGACCTGCTGGACCTGCTTCGACACGAGACGTGATACACGCGTGGCGTACTTGAGCGATTCGGACTCCGGCAGTTGTCGTCGCGCGTCAGAAAGTGAATGCACGTCGGTGTCTGTATCAGATTCGGTCGTTCTGATTCGTTCACGTCCGGCTATCCTGACCCTGTCCCACGAGCGCCATCGTTCTCCGAAGTAGTCGCAGTAATATCGGTCACTGTCTCGTTGACCGCATCGACCGCAACCGAATACGTCGTTTGCTGTCCTTCCTCTTGGAGAACCACTGTTGCAGTTGTCGTATCGAGATTTGGCGGTGTCGTTTGCCGGATTCGGATTTCGTTTTCGCTGGACGCGGTGACTTCGAACGCTGTCTGGTCGCTTTCTGCGGATCGGGGTTTTTCCCCTTCTCTGTACGACAGATCGAGTGCCACCCGCGTCGAGACATCATATTCGCTACTGTTGGCAATGAGTGACTGAACGGTCTCGTTGGTTCGAACGATTTCTTGTACGTGCGTTTCGTTCGAGATCGCTGGTTTGTCTTCGAACGCGGACTGGTTGACCGGTGGCGACTCGACCGTAATCTCGATGCCACCGTCGTTGCGGGCAATTCGGAGCCGTTCGTCTTTCTCGTCCGACATCGTGTATATATCGACTGGATCGGTGAACGGTTCCGACTCCAGAGAGACGGCTTCGTCTGTCACGTGTACTTCTGCTGCAGGGGTTCTACCGGCCGTTCCATCGATACCTGCGCTTGAGAGGACGAGAGCGAAAACCATCCCGACACAGATCAAACTCAGTATCCGAGCTGAACGGCCTCGAAGGATCGACTGAATCGTATTTCTGTCCATTATCTGCCGGTCCGCTTTCGAAGCGTGATCTGTATCTCTGTGCGAAATACTATTTAACAATTTTATTTCACACGCGTTTCACTCGTGTTTCGTGGCTGTTTCAGATAGTTTCATTCCCGCTATGGATGCAGTATGTCGCTTCTATCCACGATATTTGCCTATCAAAACGCGACAACCGTGAAATCCTCAATCTTATAATCATAATCGACTCAACCATCAGTCACGAGCAATGAAGACACGTCTCCGCCTCGGTTCCCGATTGGTTGCGGCGACCCTCGTTGTCGCAGCGTTCTTACTGTGTCTGCAGTTATTACATCCGTCACCAGTCGTCGTTTCCGTTAGCGGATCGAGTTCGGAGACGACACGCCTTCCCGGCTTTTTTGCGTATCGTGATGTCGGTGTCGTCCTCGTTACGTCGTTCGTCCTCGGTGCATGCAGTACATACCTCTTTCTCGACTGGCGGGCAGAAACGGAGCGCTCTCCAGCGGAAGACGACGCGGAGCCGACTTCAAAACAATTGGAAGTTGAAGACGAACCCGGTTCAGTAACGATATCCGACGAACTCCTCGAACGACGACACCGTGAGTGGGACACGATCGCACCGAAGCTTTCTCAAGCGGAACGAGACATCTACGAGCAGATCCTCGACGCTGATGGCGTCCTTGAGCAGCGTCTCATCGTTGCGCAGACTGACCACTCAAAAGCGACTGTCAGCCGGAAACTCGACCGCCTGGAAGGGAAAGATCTCGTCGAAAGACGGCGTCGAGGGATGGGAAAGGTCGTGTTCCTTCGCTGAGTCCGACATCGTAACGGGTGTAACAGCTGTTTCAGTTGCTATGCACGAGTTTCGGAACGGCTTTCCAACTATTGTTTATATGTTGTTTCTTCCAAGGCTTATTTGAGGTCGGTCCGGAACTGACGAGAGTGGCAGTAGGTGACGAGATCTGGTCACGGGTTGCTGCGGTACCGGTTCGGGTCGATCTCAAATATATTGACAACCATGAAACGAAATCGACGCTCGCTGATGCTCGCGCTCGTCACGATGATGACGCTCGCGCTCAGCGTTGGCGGTGTTGTTGCGAGCGATAGTATCGACGCCGACGTTTCGATCGTCGGTGCGGACGATGCCGAGACGGGATCCGATGACGAGTTCACGATCGAGCGAGTCGACGAGACCGACTTCGAGGAAACGTCGATATCGGTCATCGATGCTGATACGAACGCGTCCACTGATGAATCAATAGCCATCACGACCGACGACGAAACGACGGTCCTCGAACCACCAACGAACGATACCCGGACGATCGCAGCCGACGAGTTCGACGTGACAACCGTCGACGGAGACGGTGCGGACGACGCCGGTCCGACTGCAACGTACGACATTGACGGGACGATCGATCCGGGTGAGGGGACCGCATACGGTCCGCACTCGCTGGCTGCAGGTGAGTCCCTGACAGTGGACGTCTCGTGGGATGCCGCCGATTCCGATCTCTGTCTCGGTCTCATGGCTCCCGATGGCGAGATCGTCTGCGCCGAGGAGTCGAACGGACAGGGCTCTGTTACCGTCGAGGTCGAGGAGTCCGGTGACTACTACGCGTTCGTCGGCAACGAGGGACCGTACACGGCCGCATATACGGGTCACTATCGGGTCTGAAATTCGATCGCCGGAAAAGCGTCTCCGTTTTTGCGTTTTTATCGTCGACGGCCACCGGTCCACTTTCGAGTTCGGCGTTACGACAGTTCGCCGGCGACGATATCGCCGACGCGGTCGCGGTCGAACAGTTCCTCGTCGACGCCGTAGACCTGCTGTGCTGCCCGTTCGGTCAGCACCATGTTGACGATCGGCCCCTGGTGGAGCGGGCCGCCGCGGTAGACGTCGCCGTTCTGGACGGCCGTCAGCTCACTGGCGACGTTGTGGTTCTCCATGTGCGAGACGACCGTGTCGCTGAACTCGTCGGCGCTTTTCTGCTCGTGGGCGCGGATCAACAGCACGTCCGGGTCGATCTCGAGGAGCAGTTCGTAGTCGACTTCGGTCCGGCCGGCGTGGAAGTCCTCGACATCCGTTGTTGCGAACGCGTCCTCGACACCCAGATCCCGCCACTGCTTGAAGCTCGTCCCGTCGTCGATGAGGTACGGCGAGAACGTCTCTGGCTCCTCGGCCGGCTGGGGCCACATGATGGCGACCGACGGTCGCTCGTCTTCCGGCGGGACGATGTCGTCGAGTTCGTTCTGGAACTCGTCGTGGAGGGTCTCGAAGGCCTCGTAGCGCTCTTCCTCCTGGAAGACCTGCGAGAGGTACTCGAAGGCTTCGTACAGCGTCAGATAGTCGTAGTCGTGCCACTCGTAGCCCCGCGAGAAGATGCTGTTGCCGAAGAAGGGCGTGCCCGTGTTTTCGATGGTTTCGATGTCATCCTCGGTCCAGTTATCGGTTCGACCGCGGATGAAGTTCGGGTCCATGATGAAGACGTCCACGTCCTCGCTGAGCTCCAGAAACTCCTCCGTGGTCAGTTCGTCCCCCCAGAGTGAGTCCATCCCGACGTCCTCTTTGTCGATGCTCAGGCCGGGAATCTCCTCGTAGTGTTGCGTGTGAAACCGCTCGGTGAGGTAGACGGCTTCCGGCGGGTCCTGGCCGAGCGCGACGCCCATGCCGGCCCAGGTGCCGTTGTTGGCGGCCCACGTTTCCGGAACGCCGGAGAACTCGACGTCGCCAACTGGCGGCATCGACACCGTGTATTCGTTTTCCTGGTCGGTCTGTCCGAGGGAATCGAGACAGCCGGCCATCGCACCCACGCTGGCGATTGCACCACTGGTTCGAAGGACGGTTCGTCTCGTCCACCGTCGTTGGTCGGTCATCACGGTTTAGGTGAGCCTAAAATCATAAAAGTGTTCCGAAGGTAGCCCTCTACCGGTTCGCTTCGGCGTCTCGAACGAGCGTCGATAGTCGGGCGTACCACCGATTCTTCCGCTCGGAGGAACTATAATCGATTATCCGGCAGCGCTTGCTTGGGCAAGACCTGGAGTTCGGGCTCGTATTTGACGGTCGCCTCGACGCCGAAGACGTCGGCGAGCAACTGTTCGGTCACGACCTCCTCGGGCGGACCCCAGTCGTAGAGTTCGCCGTCGTGGATCGCGACGAGGTAGTCCGCAAAGCGGGCCGCCTGCGAGATATCGTGCAGGATGACGGCGACGGTGACGCCCTTTTGCTCGTTCAACTGGCGAATCGTCTCGAGGACGCGGAACTGGTGGTGGATGTCGAGGAACGTCGTCGGCTCGTCGAGCAACAGCACGTCGGTGTCCTGTGCAAGCACCATCGCGATCCAGGCCAGTTGCTTCTGGCCGCCGCTCAGTTGTCCGAGTTCGGTGTCGCAGATGTGGTCGATTCCCGCGAGTTCGATCGCGCGGTCGACCGCACGGTGATCCTCCTCGCTGACCGAGTCGAAAAAGCCGCGGTGCGGGTAGCGACCGTGATAGACGAGGTCTTCGACGGTGATCGAACCCAGCGAATCGTTCTCCTGTGAGAGGACGCCGAGTTCGCGCGCCAGTTCCTTCTGACTGAACGAGTCGAGGTCTTCTCCGTGGATCTGAACCGTTCCCGCGTCCGGTTCGAGGTGGTTCGAGAGGGATTTCAGCAACGTACTCTTTCCGCTCCCGTTCGGACCGACGAGCGCGGTCACCGCGGCCTCGGGAATGTCGAGGCGAGCGCAGTCGACGATGGTTTCCTCGCTCGCGGGATAGCTGAGTTCGAGACCGTCGCCGACCAGTGCGCTCTCGACTGTCACGCCGTCGCTGTCGGTGATCTGCTCGTGTTCGTGTTCGTGTTCGTATTCCTGTGCCTGTTCTTGGTCGTGGTCTTGCTCCTCCGTCGCGGAGTGATGCTGGTGTGTCATCAGAGTTCACCCATCGATTGCTGTTTGCGCATCAGGTAGAGGAAGTACGGGCCGCCGATCAGGCCGGTGACGATGCCAACGGGAATCTGAGTGCCGCTCAGTGCGAGCCGCGCGCCGACATCGGCGGTGACCATCAACGCGGGGCCGGCGAAGAGACAGCCGACCATCAGCCGCCGGTAATCTCCGCCCAGCGTGTTGCGGACGATGTGGGGCACGACGAGGCCGAAGAAGCTGACGATGCCCGCGACGGCGATCGCGACGCTGGCCGCCAGGATCGCGACGGCCGAGAGGAAAAACCGAACTCGTTCGACCTGCATCCCGAGCGATCGGGCGGTGGTTTCGCCAAGCATCAGGACGTTCAACTGCCGCGAGCCGGCGAGTGCGATGCCGATCGCGATGATCGCCGGCACGATTGCGATCCGAACTTCTCCCCAGCCGGTGCCTGTCAGCGAGCCCGTCAGCCAGGCGATCGCCGTCTGGACGACCCCCAGGTCGTCCGCGAAGAAGAACAGTCCCTGCTGGAGCGACTGGAAGATCATGTTGACGATGACGCCGGCGAGCACGAGTCGAACCGGGCTCGTTCCCCCTTTCCAGGCGATCATGTACACGACCACGAACGCGACCGTTCCACCGAGGGCGGCGACCAGCGGCAGAAGATTCGAGAGCCCGCTGAAAACGACGAGCGTCGCCAGGACGGCGAATCCCGCACCGGAGCTGACCCCCAGTATGAACGGACTCGCCAGTTCGTTTCGCGTTACCGCCTGAAAGATCGCTCCCGAGACCGCAAGCGTCGCGCCGGCGATGATCCCGACGAACACTCGCGGCAGCCGGAGATTCCAGACGACGACGCTCCCGGTGCTCATGTTCGGGAGTTCAGTGCCGAAGAGAAACGCCGACCACGCGTCGAGACTGAAGATCACCGTGGGGTTGAAAACGGCCTTCCAAGCCTCGACAAACGTCATCGAGTACTCCCCGAAACTCACCTGTACCAATCCGGCAACGACGGTGATACCCACGCTTGCCAGACAAAAGAGGACGAGCCGCCCGGTCACCCATCCCTCTCGCTCCCGGACGGCCGCGTGCTCGTCGATCGACTGCGCTTCTGCCATCTAATTTAGGTAGCCCTAAAAAGGTTATAGTAGTTGCGGTTGCGAAATCGTATGTCAACGATGGACAGAACGATCCGGGCGCGACGGCCGAGGATGGGACCGACGCGTGCACTCGAGGAATACGAGCGGTCTCACTCGATCAGATCGATCTCGTCGTCGCCGTTTGGCACCGCACAGAGGAACGCACCCCGGTCGTCGCTCTCGTTTCGGTACCAGTGGACCGTTCCTGCGGGAATCAGCAGCGAGTCGCCGGCTTCGACCTCGTACTCTTCGTCGCCGATACCGACCGTATACGCTCCTTGCAGTACGTACTGCTCGTGTTCGACCTCGTTCGTATGTTCCGGGACTGTGGCTCCCGCCTCGAGTTCAAACCGGCGGATAGCGAAGTTCGGCGCGCCGTGCTCCTCGGCGATCAGAACGCCCTTTTCCAGGCCGTCCGCGGCATCCACGGCATCGTACTCGATCTCGTCTCCGGTGCGGATCAGCGGGTCGGTCATACCTGTCGCTTTGGTGGCCACGACTAAAACAGCATCCGATTCTCTTGTTTCCACTCGAAATCGACCGCGGCCGGACGCCTAGAGGATCGTCCCGTGTTTCTTGTCCGGCAGGTCCTTCTCGACCGTCTCGTAGAACGCAAAGCGGTTCTCGAGTTCGTCGCGCAGCGAACTCGGCGGGACGATTTCGTCGATGACGACCTCGCTGGCCATCCGGTGGATGTCGATGTCCTCGCGGTATTCCTCGCGCAGTTCCTGCTCTCGCTCGGCGCGCTCGTCCGGATCGTCGATATCCGCGAGCCGGTTCGCGTAGACCGCATTGATCGCGGCTTCGGGACCCATGATGGCGATCTCGCCGCTCGGGAGTCCGATCACGCTCTCGGGGTCGTAGGCCGGCCCGGACATCGCGTAGATCCCCGCGCCGTAGGCTTTGCGGACGACGACGGATTGCTTCGGGACGGTGGCCGAGGAAGTCGCGTAGATCATCTTCTTGCCCTGCTCTAAGATGCCGTCTTTCTCGACCTGCGAGCCGGCCATAAAGCCCGGCGTGTCACACAGGTACAGCAGCGGCACGTCGTAGGCGTCGCAGGTCCAGATGAACTCGGCGGCCTTCTCGGCCGCGTCGGGGAAGATCGCCCCGGCGCGGTGGTTGGGCTGGTTGGCGACGATGCCGATCGGTCGACCGTCGATCCGGGCGAAGGCCGTGATGATCTCTTTCCCGTACTCCGGCCGGAGTTCGAGCACCGAGTCGGCGTCGACGACGCGCTCGATGACGTCGAACATGTCGTAGCCTCGATTCGGTTCCTGCGGGACGACGGCGTCGATGCCGTCGGGCGAGAGTCGCGGTGCCGTCCCCTCGGTCTGCGGCGGCTTCTCGTCGCTGTTATCCGGCAGGTAGCCGATCAGCTTCGCCACGAGTTCGCGCGCGTGTTCCTCGTCCTCCGCGATCAGATCGGCGCTGCCGGAGTGGCGGGCGTGGACGTCGGGGCCGCCCAGGTCCTGCAGATCGATGTCCTCGCCGGTGACCATCTCGACCATCCGCGGCGAGGCGATGGCCATCGCGCTCACGTCCCGGACCATGACGGTGAAGTCGGCGAAGACGGGCGTGTAGGCCGCGCCGGCGATACAGGGGCCGTAGAGCACGCAGATCTGGGGGACGCGCCCGGAGAGCATCGAGTGGTTGTAGTAGTACTTCCCGATGCCCTCGCGGTTGGCGAAGAAGCCGGTCTGCTGGTCGATCCGACCGCCCGACGAATCCATGAGGTAGAGGACCGGACGGCCGGTCTTCAGCGCGCGCTGTTGCATCCGGAGGAACTTCTCGACGCCTTTTTCGGCCATCGAGCCCGCCTTGACGGTGAAGTCGTTGGCCATGAAGTGCAGGTCCCGGCCCTCGAACTCGGCCGCGCCGGTGATGAGGCCGTCCGTCGGCAGGTCGTCGTCGGCGTCGAAGTTGGCGAACGTTCCGTCCTCGAACGTGATGCCGTTCGTTTTGCCAGCGCCCGACTCGTCGCCGTCGCCGAACCAGAGGTCGAGCCGATCGCGTACGAACAGCTTTCCCTGCTCCGGAAGGCGCTCCTTGTACTTCTCCGGGCCGCCCTCGAGTATCTCTGCGACCTCTTCGCGCAGGAGTTCCTCGCGTTCGGTCGGTTCGAGGTCGTCCTGCTCGCTCCCTCGGTCGCGACTGCGACCGGCGCTTTGTACTGGTCCTGGGCCGCTGCCAGCGCTCCCGGCTCCGGTTTCGCTTCCGTTGTCCGGCGGCGACGCGCTCGCGAGGAGTTCGTCGCCGGTTTCGGGGTACAGATCGACGGCTTCGCCGAAGTGTGCAGCGAGCGCCGTCGCGACTGCCTGTATCTCGCTTTCGTCCTGTCCTGTCGTCTCTTTCACACTGAGTCTGAGTTCCATCGTCATTGCTCACTCCAGTACGATCAGCGGGTCGCCCATGTCGACCGAGTCGCCCTCGGAAACGGGAACCGCGGCGACGGTGCCGGCCCCCGGGGAGACCACGTCGTTCTCCATCTTCATCGCCTCGAGCACGCAGACCACGTCCCCGCCACCGATCTCGTCGCCGGGTTCGACGTCGACCGAGAGCACGGTGCCTTGCATCTCGGCCGTGATGGCATCGCCGGCCGCGACCTGCTCGGTTGCGGCTGCGCCGCTGTTCGAACCCGAACTCGCCGATCCCGCCGATCCCGAGGGCGCACCTGCGTCGGCTCCGCCGTTGTGCGCCACCCGCGGAAGATCGTCCTCGACGAGCACGTCGAACCGCCGCCCGTCGACCTCGACGACGAGTTCGTGCTCGCTCGCGGCGTCGCCGTCTGCTCCGCTCCCGACCGCCGAGCCCCACCGCTCGACCGCCGCGGCGAGTTCGTCCGCGTCGACCTCGCGGTCGAGGTAGTCGGTCGTGTGTTCGCCCGCGCGGAAGGTCGCATCGTCTAGCATGAGCCGGTGGAACGGCACGATCGTCTCGGGACCCGAGATATCGAAATGGCGAAGCGCGCGCCGGGAGCGTTCGAGACACCGCTCGCGCGTCGGCGCGCGGACGATCAGTTTCGCGATCATCGAGTCGTAGTCGCCCGCGATCTCGTCGCCCTTGGTAACGGCGTCGTCGACGCGCACGCCGAGCCCCCCGGGCGGGACGTAGGTCTCGAGTTCACCCGGCGTCGGCGCGAACTCCGCGGCCGGATTCTCGGCGTTGATTCTGAACTCGATCGCGTGGCCGTCGATCGCAACATCCTCCTGCGCGAACGGGAGTTCCTCGCCGGCCGCGATTCGCAACTGTTCCCGGACGATATCGATCCCCGTCACCTCTTCGGTGACGGTGTGTTCGACCTGGATCCGGGTGTTGACCTCCATGAAGTAGAACTCGCCGTCTTCGACGAGGAACTCGACGGTACCCGCGTTCGTGTAGCCCGCTTCGCGGACGCCGCGGCGGGCCGCCTCGCCGATCGACTCGCGAAGCGACGCATCGAGCGCGGGACTCGGCGCTTCCTCGATGACCTTCTGGTGACGCCGCTGGAGCGAGCAGTCCCGCTCGCCGAGGTGGAGCACGGTGTCGTGCTCGTCCGCGAGAATCTGCACCTCGACGTGCTTCGGGGACTCGAGGTACTTCTCGACGTAGACGGTCGCGTCGTCGAAGTAGGCTTCCCCCTCGCGTTTCGCGCTCTCGAGGGCGTCTTCGGCTTCGTCCGCGCTGCGGACGATCTTCATCCCGCGACCGCCGCCGCCTCCGGCAGCTTTGATCGCGACCGGATAGCCGAACTCGTCGCCGAGTTCGCGAACTTCGGCGGCGGAGTCGACTGGATCGCTCGTGCCGGGGACGACCGGCACGTCGGCCGCCTGCATGACTCGTCGGGCCGTCGTCTTCTCGCCGAGGGCTTCCATCGCTTCGCTCGGCGGGCCGACCCAGGTGATCCCTTCTGCGTCCTCGGCGCGGGCGGCGAACGCGGCGTTTTCGGCGAGGAAGCCGTAGCCGGGATGGATCGCATCCGCGCCCGCCCGGTCGGCGGTCTCGAGGATCGTTTCCTGATCGAGGTACGATTCGCTCGCCGGCGCGGGGCCGACGTTGTACGCCTCGTCGGCGAACTCGACGTGACCCGCGTTGCGGTCCGCGTCGCTGTAGATCGCGACGGTGTCGATTCCCAGTTCTTCACACGCTTGCATGACGCGTACGGCGATTTCGCCGCGGTTGGCAACGAGTAGTTTGTCGAACATGCTAGTAGATCAGTAGGACTTCGGGAATCCGAGCTGCTGGCTGATGTGATTGTACGCCATCTGCTGGGAGACCGGTGCGAGTCGGGTCAGATTGATCTCGCGCCACCAGCGCTCGACGTCGTACTCCGTGGCGTAGCCCCAGCCGCCGAAGGCCTGCATGGACTGCTTGACGGCCTCGATTCCGGCTGCGACCGCGGTCGCCTTCGCGACGTTGGTCTCGTAGCCGCACTCCTCGCCCTGGTCGTAGCGCCAGGCCGCCTTCTCGCGCATGAGCGCGGCGGTCTCCATCTGTGCGTATGCCTTCGTGATCGGGAACGAGACGCCCTGGTGGGAGCCGATCGGCGCGTCGAACACCTCGCGCTCGTTAGCGTACTCGATCGCCGTGTTCGCGGCGAGTTTGCCGATCCCCGTCCCCGCCGCGGCGAAGCCGATCCGCTCGGGGTTGAGCATGTCGACCAGTACCCACCAGCCGTCATCCTCGTCGCCGAGTATGTTCTCGGCCGGGACGCGGACGTTCTCTAAGAAGACTTCACAGGACTTCGAGTAGTTGATCCCGTGCTTCTCGATCGGCGAGACGTCGATGTTCGGGTCGTCCATATCGACGATGAACAGGCTGATCCCGTCCGTCCCGCGGTCGACCTCCTCACGGGGCGTCGTCCGCGTGACGATGATCATGTTCTCGGCGCGATCCGAGAACGTGATCCAGGCCTTCTGGCCGTTGAGGACGAACTCGTCGCCGTCCCGTTCGGCCTTCGTTGCCACGTTCAGCGTGTTCGTCCCCGCCTCGGGCTCGGTGATCCCGATCGAGAAGTTTCGCTTCCCGTTCGCGATGTCCGGCAGGTAGGTCTCCTTCTGGGCCTCGGTGCCGTACTCGCGGATGCCGACCGCGGCCATCCCCGCCGTGAGGACCAAGTACCAGGTTCCGGCCATGCCACAACCCTCGGCGCAGAGGGTCTCCATCGCCAGCCCCATTTCCTGCATCCCCATGCCAGCACCCTCGTACTCCTCGGGGATCAACAGGCCGTGAAAGCCCGCGTCCGCGAGTTCAGCCCAGAAGGCTTCGGAGAACTCGCCCGCTCGTTCTTTCTCGCGCCAGTGCTCGGGTCCGTACTCGGCGGCGACGTCGGCCGCCGTCTGTCGGATCATCTCGCGTTCCTGCGTGGATTCGAAGTTCATGGTGTTCTTCGTTGTGTCTGATTTCGTCGTCGCTGTCTCGCGTCGGTTCGGGTCTCGGTAGTTGTTCCTCGGGACCCGCCATCCGCTGCTTGCGACTCGTTGCTTGCTGCTTGCTACTCGCTACTCGCTGCTCGCTACTCGCTATTCGGCCTCCGCCGCCGCCTCGTCCTGTAACTCCGTCCGTCGAATCTTCCCCGTCACCGTCTTTGGCAACTCCTCGCGGAACTCGACCTCACGGGGGTACTCGTGGGCGGAGAGTTCGGATTTGACGTGGTCCGTGATCTCGTCTTTGAGCGATTCCGAGGGCGTCGCGTCGCCGCCCGGCACCACGTACGCCTTCACGATGTTGCCGCGCTCGCGGTGGGGCTTCGGGACCACGGCCGCCTCCGCGACGGCCTCGTGTTCGCCGAGTGAACTCTCGACCTCGAAGGGGCCGATGCGGTAGCCCGAGGAGAGGATCACGTCGTCCGCTCGCCCCTCGAACCAGAAGTAGCCGTCCTCGTCCTTGTGCGCGAGGTCGCCCGAGAGGTACCACTCGCCGCCAGACGTTTCGTCTGGCGAGGATCGCATCGTTTCACTCTGTTCACCGCCGTCGGGGTCGTCGACGAAGCAGTCAGCCGTCTTGTCGGGCTTTTCCCAGTACTCGGCGAAGAAGCAGGGGTAGTCCCCGCGCTGGGCGATCTCGCCCGTCTCGCCGGGGTCGAGCACCGCGCCGGTTTCGGGATCGACCACGTCCGCCTCGATGCCGGGCAGCGGTTTGCCCATCGATCCCGGACGGACCTCCATCGTCGGGTAGTTGTTGATGATCATGTTCCCCGTCTCGGTCTGGCCGTAGGTGTCGTGGATGGTGACGCCGAGGGTCTCCTCGCCCCACTCGACGACGCCGGCCGAGAGCGGTTCGCCGATCGACAGCGCGTGGCGCAGGTCGAGTGCAGTTCCCTCGAGAACGCTCTCGTTCTCCCGGAGCATCCGGTAGGCCGTCGGCACCGAGAAGAGGACGCTGATCGGGTAGGTATCGAGCAGGTCGGCCCACGTCTCGGGGTCGAACTCGCCCTCGTAGGTGAACAGGGCGGTGCCCCAGAACCAGGCTCCGAGCGTGTTGATGGGGCCGGTCAGCCAGCCGAGGTCGCCCGTTGACCAGTACAAATCACCCGGCTGGAGGTCGGCGGCGTAGCGCTGCGTCGTGGCGACGCCGACAACCCACCGGTGCTTGTGGAGGACGCCCTTCGCCAGTCCGGTCGTTCCGCTGGTGTAGTACAACAGCGCGTCGTCCTCGCCGCTCGTCTCGGCCGTCTCGTACTCGCGGCTCGCTCGCTCCATGGCCGCGTGGTAGCTCACGTCGCCGCGGCGCAGCCCCGTTCCGTCGTCGCTGACGACGATGACGTGCTCGACCGACGGCGCGTCTTCGAGCGCGGCCTCGACGGTATCTCGGTTGTCGGCGGTCGTGATGACCGCCTTCGCGTCGCAGTCGTCGAGCCGGTAGGCGATGCCGTCCGGCCCGAACCGCTCGTTGACACCGCCGAAGACGGCACCCCGTTTGAGCGTCCCGACGAGCGCCACGTAGTGAGCCGGAACGCGCGGCAGATACGAGAAGACCCGGTCGCCGCGCTCGATTCCGAGTTCAGCGAGGAGATTCGCGAACCGGTCGGTTCGCTCGGCGAGTTCCCAGAAGGTAAGCGTCGTCAACTCGCCGTCCTCGCCGACCTGGTAGAGCGCCACCTTCTCCTTGTTTTCGGCGTGGCGATCGCAGACCTCGTGTGCGATATTTATCCGCTCCGGGGCGTCCCAGTCGGCTTCCTCGTAACCGTCGTCCCACGAAAACGCCTGGCGCGTCTCGTCGTAGGCCGGCAGGTTGTGGTCCGGTGGCATACTCCGAAGCGGTTACTCCGGTCATGATAACTGTTCCGGTAATTTTTACGCCATCGAGCGAAACAATGAACCGTGTTCAGTGCCGAGCAGCCAGCATACCCCGACGCCCGCTTGCGTAAACAGTTTCGTATACGCAAGACTCGGCCACAATTGCCCGCAAACTGATCACGAATCGAACTCGCAGAATCGGGTCGACGCTACTCGTCCAGTCCTTCCACCGACCCAACACTGACGGCACACGCTAGCTCCCGGAGTCGTTCGCTTCTTCGAACGCACCGTCGGACTCGAAGCCGAGTTCAGCCCATGAGTCGCGAACCGCCGCGCGAATCTCCGGCGGATAGGAGTCGGTAACTGACACGCGCGGCGCGATGAACTCGTCCTTCCAACGGGGGTCCCAGGTGGCGTCGACGTACAGTCGCGCACCCGTCTCGCCGTCCCGGCCGTAGGCCGGCAGCCGTGCGGCCGGGGCGTCGGCCTCGCTGAACAGCCAGTCCCGCGAGGGGTGGGCCTTGACCCAGCTATCGCCGAGCACTCGCCCGAGATTTCGCGGCCCGGTTTCGGTGTCGACGACGATCACCTTATCGAAGCAGTCGGACAGCGAAAACAGCAGGTTCGCCAGTTGCCACTCGAAGCCGGCGTAGAGGATCTCCGAGGCGACCAGGCAGAGCCCGAGCCGTCCCTCCGTCGGGAGCAACAGCCAGTCGACCGGTGACACGCCCCAGTAGCTGTTGACCCGATCGTACAGCGTCGCCGACAGCGCAAGCGCCGCCAACTGGAGATCGTCCGACAGCGCCGCTCCGAGCGGCGTGTACGGCACGACGGCATCCTCGCGGGAGAAGACGGCCTCGGCGTCGAGCGTCAGCGTCGTACTCGGGACCAGGCGCTCCCAGAACTCGCGCTTCTCGGACCGGGTGTCGGGCTGGCGGTCCGCAACGCTGGTTTCGATGACGACCTCCGCTGAACTCGGGACGACGCCGCCCGCGGTGGGAATGAGCGGGACCGTCGCGCCGACGCCGCGGTCCTCGATCGGCGTCGCGAGCCGGTCGGTGATCGCGAGTACGTGCGCCGCCGCGAGCGCCTCCGACGGGACGCCGAGCGCGATCGTGGCGGACGCGCCCGTCGAGAGCCGATCGTGGGCGGCGATCGCCTCTGGAACGCGAGCGCGGATCGTCCGTCCGTCGAGGATCGCGCCGTGGATCGGTGCCCAGTACGATCCCGCATCGGTGCCGATCGAGAGCAGGCCGAGCGTGAACCGGGGCCAGGCCTCGTCCGGCGGCGTCGGCAAGCCGAGTTCCCGCACGCCGAGTTCAGTCGCCGCGGCGGCGCGCTCGACGTAGGTCACGTCGCGTTCCGCCCGTCGCTCGCCGAGTGAGAGCAGGGTCTCGAGCACGTCGACGTACGCCGGATCGCGGTCGACTCCGAGGCCGAGCCCGAGGCGGGTCCAGGGATACCGGCTGCGGGGCTGTCCCCGCGTTCGACCGCGCGTCTGGTCGACACCGCCGTAGACGCCGCTCGCGAGTTCAACGCCGGCTCGCCCATCGGTCGTCAACTCGATCGCGGGACCGCCGGCTCGAAGCGCCTCCGCGGCGACGACCTGCGGGGAGAGATCGTCGGGTCGGTCGAGCGCGCAGCAGTCGTCGGTTCGACGGAGGAACTCGAGGTGATTCCGGAAGGCGGTCATCGGTTGGATCGGTGGATCGTGGTCTCGGTGTTGGTGTTGGTTCTGGTGTCGGTATCGGCGTCGATGCCGGCGTCGGTCACATAGTGGGGCTCGAACGCGCCGTCGACGCCGGCCGCCGAGAGCAGGTCGCGGGCGCGCTCGCGGTCCTCGCGCTCGCCGATCGCCCGCGTCGGTCGGTCTCCGTCCGAAAGCGCATCGACGTACGCCTTCGCCGTCTTCGACTTCGAGGTCCCGACCGCCGCGTTGCCCTTCTCGTCGGGCGTCTGGTAGATGTTCAGCGGCACCTTCGGCATCCGCTCGACGCCGAACTGGTGGAAGTCCGTCGCCGGATCGGCGTGCAGCGCAAGCGCTTCCACCACCGCGCGCGAGTGCAGCGGGTTGACGCCGGCGTCGACGAAGACGAAGAAGTCGATGTGGAGCATCCCCCAGGTCGTGAAGATGAAGTTCGCGAGTTCGTGCAGGTAGCCTGCGTAAGGGCGCTCCGTCGCGATCACCCAGACCGTCCGCTCGGTGAACGGCCAGGGGGCGGCCATCGCTACGTCGTAGCCCGCGGCACGCAGTCCGAGGGTGGCGTCCGGCCCGCCCGCTGCGACCTGGAGCGAACTCGTCGAGTTCTCGGCGTCGCCGACGCCCGACCCGGCCACGCAGAATGGAAGGGACGGCCGCTCGCGGTGGGTGATCGCGTCGACCGCAAGGACCGGCATCGATCGCCGCGGGCCGTTGACGTAGCCGAAGTAGTCGCCGAACGGCCCCTCGTCGAGGCGCTCCTCCGGAAGCACGCGGCCCTCGATGACGAGTTCGGCCGACGCCGGGACGCGGAGGTCGTTCGTCTCGCAGGGGACGAGGTCGACCGGCGATTCCTGGAGGCCGCCGGCGAACGTCGCTTCCTGGCGGCCGACTGGAATCCACATCTCGCTTGCGGCCGTTACGGCCGGCGGCGCACCGACCGTCAGCGCGACCGGCATCGCCTCGCCGCGGCGCTCGAACTCGTAGTAGTAGCGATTCGGGAGCTGTTCGCCGGCGAGAAACAACAGACTCGCCTGCGAGCGGCCGTGGATCATCGCGCGGTGGCGCGACCACCGGCCCCACTCGCCGTCCTGATCGGGCGCGACGAGCGTCGTTAGCGTCGCGTACCGACCGCCGTCTTGCCGGTGGATGTACGGCCAGGGAAACTCGAGCAGGTCGGCCGCCGAGCCGGTTCGGACGACCTCCTTACAGGGGGCCGTCGTCGAATCGACGATGATCGGATCGCGCTGGTTCGCCAGTCGATCGATCACCCGTTCGTAGTACGCCGGCCCCGATAGTCCCGCCGGATCGGGCAGTTCGAACGCCCGCGCGAGGTGCTCGAAGACGCGCCCGCGCGGCCCTCGATACGGGTCGCCGATGAGGCGGGCGTCCGCGCCGTCGAACTCGACGGTTTCGAAGACCGGAATCCGCTCGTCGGTGGCGTTCGCCCGCATCGTAATCGCGCTCGCCTCGAGATCCCACGAGACCGGCGTCGTGATCTCGTTCGTTGCGCCGACGTCGGCGAGCAGCCCCAGAAAGTCCCGAAACGTCTCGGCGGTCATCTGGCCCCGGATCGGTCGGTTTCCGTCTCCTGCTCCGTCACCACGACGGCGGGCTCGTCGTCTGTGCCGGCGTTGCTATGGTTCGCATCCGCGAGCGCCTCCCGCAACGGATCCGCGTCGTAAGCCGTCCGGATCTCGTCGTAGGCTTCGAGCACCGCCGGATCGCGGTCGGCGAGGTGCTCGAACAAGATCGCTCTGACGGCCGCCGATGTCGACTCGTAGCGGCCGGTCTCGACGAGATACCGCAACAGAACCGTCAGATCGTCGGACCGTGTGTTGACCACGTTCGAACGCTCGCGCTGCTCGTCGGCGAGTCGCTCGAGTCGCTCCGTCTCGACCGCCTCGTCGACGAACTCGACGTACCACTGCTCGGTCGTGTTCTCGTGCGGCCCTCTGACGACCGACAGCGGCTCCGGGTCGTCGAGCCGATCCGACTCCCTCGCGACGTGAACTCGCGCCTCGAAGATCTCTTTCGTCTCCGGATCCCGGATCTGGAGATGCGTTACGGTCTCGTCTGTTCCCGTCTCTGGCAGGTGCTCGTCGGCGGTAATGTACTGGTTCGCCATAGTCGAGTGGATTGGATCGTAGCCGCGTGTGCGACGCGATCCGCGAGTGAACTACCTCGGGAGTACAGAGTCGAGCGAGATAAAAGGTCGCGTTCACGTCCGTCGGCGGGGACTCGTCCGTCGCTTGCAAGCGCCGTCGCTCACCGGAAGTAAAATACTGCAGTCAAGTGCCGATACCGTACGAATCCGCCTTACAGGCGCTCGACGTTCGTCGCGCGCGGGCCCTTGGGGGCCTGCTCGATCTCGAACTCGAGTTCCTGTCCTTCCTCAAGGTCCGGGCCGCCGATGTCTTCCATGTGGAAGAACACGTCGTCGTCCGCGTCCTCAGTCTCGATGAATCCGTAGCCGCCAGTGTCGTTGAAGAAATCAACGGTTCCTTTCGCCATTGCCTCTAAAGAGAACGTCCCTGTATGCATAAACCCTGCGACTCGCCAGATATCCGGATAGATCGTTCGTACGTCCTCTTTTGGCGAGTTCAGACGAATCGCGGTCGCTCCGATGCCCTGGTGCGGTGAACTCGAGTACAGTCGCCAAAGCGTACTCGCCGTCTTCGTGACGGTGGATCGGTATCGAGACGTTACCGGCACGAACGGAGAGGTCAACCGTGCCGTAGCACCTCGTCTCGAACCCGAATAGCGCTTCATCGCCTTTCTTTTCGATTCGACTGGCCAATCGATCGCGTCACAGAACGCGGGCGCCTACGTACTCCGGGACTGAAACTATATGCTTTGGGAGTGCTACCATATGTCATGGATGGGGTTCTAAACGAAACGACGAACACTGTTCACAAGCACAAGACCGGCCGTTCCGATTTCAGAACGCACTGCGGCGCGACATCGCACGTGACTCACGACCGACTCCGCCTCGTCTCGATCGACCGGACGACGACGGACCGAAACGTCTCCCGGTGTGGTCGCTGTTTCGCCGATGCAGGCGGGTACTAACCGAGTCGCTGCTGTCCTTCTCCTCGAGTCGAAAGCGAGACGTGCGAGGCGGCTCGAGACCGGCGAGCGTCGGTCCGTCGGACCCGGACCCGGACCCGGTCCGCGGGACGCAGGCGAAGTCCCTTATATTCGCCGGTCGAAACGACGCGGTATGTCCGAGTACGAGCTCGACGCGGTCGACCGGGAGATCCTCTACGCGCTCCAGGAGGAGGCCCGGAACCTTTCGTCCGGCGAGATCGCCGAACGGACCGACGCGTCCTCGAGTACGGTCCGCAAGCGC
The DNA here is from genome assembly GCF_000337535.1 of Natrialba aegyptia DSM 13077. Classification (GTDB taxonomy): domain Archaea; phylum Halobacteriota; class Halobacteria; order Halobacteriales; family Natrialbaceae; genus Natrialba; species Natrialba aegyptia. The sequence goes on along the minus strand of NZ_AOIP01000016.1, from coordinate 178,878 downwards.
ATCCAGCGCCTCGAGTCGGAGGGGGTCATCAAGGGGTACAGCGCCAACATCGATTACATGAAATCCGGGTATCCGATCCGGATGCTCCTCTTCTGTACGGCGCCGATTCCGGACCGAGGCGACTACATCGACGACACTCTGGACATTCCCGGCGTCGTCTCGGTGCAGGAACTGGTAACGGGCGAGGAGAACCTCCTCGTAACGGCCGTCGTCAAGAACGATCGGGACATCACGCCGATCGCGCAGGAGATTTCGGACATGGGTCTGACGATTACCGACGAGGTGCTCGTGCGCAGCCACGAGTCGACCTCGTTCGACGAGTTCTCCGCGGAGTGACCGCACCGGTGCGGACTCCCGGCTCGATTTTTATACCACCTCTTCTCGCCCACCTTCGACGATAACGGCGGGTGAGCGGCGTCTCAGTCGTGCCAGCGTGACTGGCCCTCCGGATCGTCGTCGGATCGGCAGGTTCGTTCACGGCACTTTTTGCGATAGACCATGATGTTCTTTCACACGGTATTTAGCGAACGATTTGTTCGAACAGCAGGATATAATAACCAGGGTGTTCAATGGGCTGGTAACGCGACCAGACGGATCGACCCGTATGAACGCCCGCGCTGGTCGAAGGTGATACTCGACACATGACCGACGAACGCTCGATCGACGCCGTACAACTCTCGGAACTGACGACGACGGACGATTCGGTCGTCCCCCGGGCGTCGACGCGGCTGGTGTGGGCGCTGTTTCTCTGTAGCGTCGGCGTCCTCGCGCTGACGGTCAACCGCGGCGAGCCGTGGACCGGCGTCGACTACGTGGTCGTCGACGGCCTGACCGCGGTGCTGTGGATCGTGGTCACCTTCTTCAGCGGCATCGTCCACAGCTACTCCCGGCGCTACATGGCGGGCGACCGCGACCTCGAGCGCTTTTTCGCCCGCGTGCTCGGATTCACGATCGTCGTGATGACGCTAACCGCGGCTGATCACGTCGCGCTGTTCTCGGCGGCGTGGCTCGCGATGGGGCTGCTGATGGCCGGCCTCATCGGACACGTCCGCGACTGGGAGCAGGCGCAGGCCGCCGGTTCGCTTGCGCGTCGCTACTTCGTCGCCAGCAGCGCGGTACTCGCCGGCAGTCTGGCGCTGCTGGCCTGGGAGACGGGAACGACATCGATCGCCGGTATCCTCGGCGGCCTCGAAGAGGTTTCCGCGACGGTCGGCCTCGTCGCCGCCGGCGGGATCGTCCTCGCGGCGCTGATCCAGTCGGCACTGTTCCCGTTCCACGGGTGGCTGCTGTCGTCGATGACGGCTCCGACGCCGGCTTCTGCGCTGATGCACGCCGGCTTCGTCAACGCGGGCGGCGTCCTGTTGACCCGCTTCGCGCCGCTGGTTTCCGACCACCTCGCGATCATGTCGGCCGTCGTCGTCCTCGGCGCGGTCAGCGCCCTGCTGGGACAGGCGATGTTGCTCGTCCAGACGAACGTCAAGCGCAAGCTCGGCGGCTCGACGATGGCCCAGATGGGCTTTATGATCCTCCAGTGCGGCCTCGGCTTCTTCGCGGCCGCGATCGCCCACCTGATCCTTCACGGCTTCTACAAGGCCTACCTCTTCCTCTCGTCGGGAGCCGCCGTCGAGGAGGCCGCGCCCGCATCGACGGCCAAACACGCCGGCCACACCGAGTTCGGCTTCGCGAGCGCCGCCGTCAGCCTCGCCACGGCCGTCGGCGGCGGCGTGCTCTTCGGCACCCTCACCGGGAAGGCGACGGGCCTGGCGTTTGACAGCGGGACGATCCTGACGCTCGTGGTGGTCCTGACGACGCTGACCGCGGCGCGGGACATCCTCAACCGGACGACCCTGCCGCGGACGCTGCGGTTCGTCAGCGTCCCGCTGGTCGTCCTTACCGCGATCGGCGGCTACGCGCTGCTGTACAACGCGATCTCGGCGGTGGTCCCCTCCGCGATGACCCACGCGCCGACCGACGTGACGATCGCCCACGGCCTCGTCGTCGCCCTGTTCGTCGGGGCCTACCTCGCGACTGAACTCGGGTGGCACCGCTCGAGCGAACGTCTCTACGTCTCGCTGTTGAACCTCTCGCAGCCGGATTCCGCGACCGTGCTCACGACCAAGGAGGAGTACAACGATGTCTAAGCAGCCTGCCCAATCCGAACTCGAAGGCGACGCCCGAGCCGAACAGGCGCTACAGCAATCCGATCAGGCGGCGGATCACCACGGGACCCGCCCCGACGCCGATCAGGACCCCATCGCCACGACGATCGAGCGCGCGGTCGAGCGGGTCGGGGCCGTCTGGCCGCTGTATTCGTTCGTCACGGCCAACCCTCTTTCGGGGTTCGAGGACCAGCCGTTCCACCGAGCCGTCGCCGACGGCGAGCGCCTGTTCGGCGGACGGGGGTATCCGCACCCCGACATCTTTCGCACGGCCTGGGAGCGCGGCCAGATCGACCCCGACGTGCTCGCCGGTGAACTCGAGGCTCACGGGATCGATCGTGATCCCGAGGCCCTCCTCGAAGAGATGGCCGCGGCCGAAGCGGCGCGCGACGCCGACACTGAGTCCGACGAGGCGACTGAGATCCTTGACCGCGTGCTCTCGAAGTGGCTCGCCGCCTTCCTCGACGAAGGGCAGGCCAAGTGGCCGATGCCGAACCGCGAGGAGGGGTTCTACGCCGCCTGGCGTTCGATGGTCCCCTACGACGGCGACGTACCCGGCTGCGACGACTCGTCGGACCTCCCCGAGACGGCGACCGAGGCGCTCGAGTCGGTCCTCGACGAGCATCCCGAAGGCCGGTGGATCGACATCGCCGAGCACCACTTTGCCGCGCTGCCGGGCTGGACCGGGTTCATCAAACAGCGCGTCGACGACGACACCGACCCCTGGCAATCGACGTATCCGATCACGCTGCACGAGTACCTCGCGGTGCGGCTGACGCTCGCGGAGTTGCTGGACGCGCCGATCGAGCCCTCGAGCGACGACGAGCGCGGCGCCGATGCTGGCGACGAGAGCGAGGGTGAAGACGAGACGCCCCCGCTCCCCGAACGTTGGCTGACCGCCTGGGAGAAAAGTTATCGCGAGCACTTGCTCGAGCAACTCGACGGTTCGGTGACCGATCCCGCCGACGCGGGCGAGTCGTCGCGGCCGGCCGCCCAACTGGTGTTTTGCATCGACACGCGCTCGGAGATCATCCGCCGTTACATCGAGGGGCAGGGCCGCTACGAGACCCACGGCTACGCCGGCTTCTTCGGCGTCCCGATGCGCTACCGCGGCTACGACGCGACCGCCGCCGTCGACGCGTGTCCGCCGATCGTCGACCCCGAGCACCGCGTGGTCGACCGGCCCGACGACGAAGAGACGGCGACGAAACGCGACCGCTGGACCGGCCTCGCGAGGGCGACCCGGAAACACTTCAAGCGGCTCAAGGCCAACGTCGTCGCCGCCTTCCCGTTCGTCGAAGGCGGCGGCGCCGCGTACGGCTCGGCGATGGCCGCCCGGACGCTCGCCCCCTCGGCGATCGCCTCGCTCGAGAACGCTGTCGAGGAACGCGTCCCGAGCCAGCACGAGTTCTGTTCGCCCGTCCTCGATTACGACGACCACGACGATCACAGTCACGCCGACCACGACCTTCCGCAGGGGATGACCCTCGAGGAGAAAGTCGAGTACGCCCAGAACGCTTTCGCGCTCATGGGCTGGACGGAGTTCGCCCGCCTGGTCGTCTTCACCGGCCACGCGAGCGAGACGACGAATAATCCGTTTGACTCGAGCCTCGACTGCGGGGCCTGCGCCGGTAACCCCGGCGGCCCGAACGCACGCGTGCTCGCCGAAATCTGCAACGATCCGGACGTGCAGGCGGAACTCCGCGAGCGCGGCTTCCAGATCCCCGACGACACGGTCTTCCTCGCGGGCGAGCACAACACGACGACCGACGAGATCGACCTGTTCGACGACGCCGTCCCAGAGAGCCACCGCGAGGACCTCGAGCAGCTTCGCGCCGACCTCGAGCGCGCACAGGCCGGCGCGGCGGCCGAGCGCCTCGAGTCGATGACCGACGAGACCGACGTCAACCCCGAGGAGGCCGTCGCCGAAGTCGAGCGCAAGGCCGCCGACTGGGCGGAAACCCGCCCCGAGTGGGGGCTGGCCGGCAACGCCTCGTTCGTCATCGGCCCGCGCGAGTTGACCGACGATGAGAGCTTAGACGGCCGCGCGTTCCTCCACTCCTACGACTGGACGACCGATCCCGAGGGCGAGGCACTGGAGGCCATCATGACCGGCCCGCTGGTCGTCACCCAGTGGATCAACAACCAGTACTACTTCGCGACGGTGGACAACGGCGTCTACGGCAGCGGTTCGAAGATCACGCAGAACCCGCTCGGTAACGTCGGCGTCGTGCAGGGTAACGGCGGCGATCTGATGACCGGTCTCCCGCTCCAGTCGCTGCAGTGCTCCGACGACGAGCCGTACCACCAGCCGCTCCGCCTGACAGCGGTCATCCACGCACCCCGTGAGCGTGTGACCGACATCCTCCGTCACCACGAGGACGTCAAACGGCTGGTCGACAACGGCTGGGTCGGCGACCTGACCGTCATCGATCCGGAGCGCGATAACGAGGCGTTCCACTATCGGGGCGACCTCGAGTGGACGTCGCAGTCACAGACGGCAATGGCGGCCCGCGATCAGGGACAGGGACCGATTTCAACAGCGGCGCAGGATTGATCCGTTGCTTACTGAGCGCTGATTGCTGACTCTTTTTCTCCGTCTCGTCCTCCTCGATGCTACCCCGCCGTTACAGTTCCTCGCGCTTCTCGAGCCGGTGGATCGCAATCGAAACGAAGTGGACGAGCACGAAAAGCAGGAAGCCGACGACGAAGCCGCCCCGCTCTCGAGGTCCCTCTCACCCCCGTCGATTGCAACACCGGCACTGACTTCCGCGAGCCGGCGTTTCATCCGTCGCCGACCGCTAGGTTCGGTATGGCAGAAACCAGACAGTGGCGACTCGCCAGCCGCCCCACCGGCGAACCGACCCGCGACAACTTCGAACTCGTAACCGTCGACCGTCCCGAGCCCGGTCCGGGCGAGGTCCTCGTCCGAACGCTGTACCAATCCGTCGATCCCTACATGCGCGGTCGAATGCGCGACGCCGAATCCTACGCCGAACCCTGGGATGTCGGTGACCCGATGCAAGCCGCCATCGTCGGCGAAGTCCTCGAGTCGAACCACGATCGATTCGAGGCAGGCGATGTCGTCACGGGCAATCTCCTGTGGGCCGAGCACGCCGTTGCAGACGGGGACGAACTCCGCCCCGTCGATCCCGACCGTGGCCCGGTCTCGACCGCCCTTGGCGTCCTCGGCATGCCCGGCGTGACCGGGTACTTCGGCATGCTCGATGTCGCCGATCCGTCCCCCGGCGACACCGTCGTCGTCTCGGCCGCCGCTGGCGCAGTCGGTTCCGTCGCCGGTCAACTCGCCCGCCTTTCGGGTGCGCGTGTCGTCGGAACCGCCGGCAGCGACGAGAAATGCGACTGGCTCACCGGCGATCTGGGATTCGACGACGCGATCAACTACAAGGAGGTCGACGATCTTGGACAGGCGATGGCCGAAGCGTGTCCCGACGGCGTCGATGCGTACTTCGACAACGTCGGCGGCCCGATCACGGATGCCGTCTGGCGGCTGTTGAACGTCGACGCCCGCGTCGCGGTCTGCGGGCAGATTTCGATCTACAACGCCACTGACGTACCGACCGGACCGCGAAAACTCGCCAAGTTGATCGAAACCCGCGCACACGTCGAGGGGTTCCTCGTCGGCGACTACGACGACCGCTGGGACGTAGCCCTCGATCGGCTCTCGACGTTCGTCGCAGACAACGACCTCCGCTACCGTCACCACGTCGTCGACGGGTTCGAGAACGCACCCGATGCGTTCCTCGGTCTGTTCGAGGGCGAGAACATCGGGAAACAACTCGTCCAGGTTGCTGAACTCGATACCCGGTGACGAAGCCCGTCGAGAACGCCGATTTCGCATCGCGACCGGTCGTTCTCGTGTTGTCGTTCGACGCCAAATCAGGTGTGTCGATCGCTCGCCGACTCGGTCCGTCAACCCGTATCCGATCTTGAACAGCATTAGGCGTGTTGTGAGCTAGGAAAACCCGACGCCGTATGGTGATTCACCACGGCACATCAGTCGGAAATTCCATATCCCCGCTTGAACAGTAGAAGATCGATAAAAAGGACAATTACAGCTGCTGCAGAAAGCACGAATAGAGATCTGTTCGGATTTATCTCTGTAACACCGATCATTCCGTATCGGACACCGTTGACCATGTAGACCATCGGGTTGAGCAGCGACGCTGTGTGGGCTATCCCCTCCAGTTGATCTAACGAATAGAAGACTCCACCGAAAAACACCAACGGCCGGAGAAGGAATTGATTCATGACCGTTAGGTGATCGAAGTCTTCCGCCCAGAGACCACCGATTATGCCAAGGCCGGCGAATAGGGTGGTCGTCACGACACCAAAACTAAGGAGGTAAAACGGATGTGCAAAGGGAATTGTCGTGAAGATGAATCCCACCGCAACGATCAAAGTGCCAATAATAATGCCACGAAGCGCACTTGATATTACATATCCGCCTATCGTTTGCGTATGCGATAGCGGCGACGTGATGACTTCGTGAATGTATTCGTTCCACCTCCCGTGGAAAATGCTGAATGAAGCGTTCTCGAAGGCATTCGACATAGCTCCAAGCACCACTAATCCTGGCAAAACGAATTGGATGTAGGTCACATCTCCTATGGATCCAATTCGACTTCCCAGGATTACGCCGAATACCGAAAAGTACAGAACGTTCGTTATCAGCGGTGGGAGGAACGTGTTGTACGGACGTCTGACGAACCGGAGTACCTCTCGTTGGATCAACGTCTTTAGTTGTGTGTTGGCAATGCTCATTGTATATCTCCGTTACGTATATCTTGAGTATTCTGTCTTGGGACGAACTCGTTCCACCGCCCGTGGAAGATCGAGAACGAGGCGTTCGAAATCACCCCGAGGACGACGAGCCTCGGGATGAGAAAGAGGATGTAGCCGATGCCGTCGACTGGCTCTTCGATGCGCCCGCCGAGAATCACCCGGAAGACCGCGCGAAAACCGACCGAGAGCATTAGACAATCCCCTCCTGTTCCCGCTCGGAGTCGGGTTCTCGGTCGGCCACCGCTTCCTGCGTTCCACCTGTCCGGCCATCGTTGCGTTCGGATTTCGGCCCATCGGCAGTACCGGTAGCTGCACTCGGTGCATCCGATCGGGTCACCGAGCGGTCATCCTGTCTCGTCATGTCGACGAAAATCTCCTCGAGCGACGTACGCGAAATCTCGAGATCGGCGATCTCGTAGCCCATCGTCTCGAGTTCACTGAGCAGTTGCGGGGCGGTCGAGCCGCCGTCGTCGACGCGGACTTCGAGGTGGTCGCCGGTGACGGTCGCGTCGTGGGCGTACGCGCCGAGTTCGGTCGCGATGCTGGCTGCGGTGTCCGGCGGCGACTCGAGGCGCACGTCGACGGTGTCGGTGCCGCGCTGTTTGAGTTCGTCCGGCGTGGCGACCGTGACCTTGTGGCCCTCGTTCATGATCGCGACGCGGTCGCAGAGGCGTTCGGCCTCCTCGATGTAGTGGGTCGTCAGGAGGATCGTCGTGCCCTCGTCGTTGAGTTCGGTGACGAGGTCCCAGAGGTCGTGGCGCAACTGCACGTCGACCCCGGCCGTCGGCTCGTCCAGGATGAGGAGATCGGGATCGGTGACGAGCGCCCGCGCGAGCAGGAGTCGTCGTTTCATCCCGCCCGAGAGCCAGTCGAATCGCTCGTTGCGCTTGTCGTAGATGCCGACGCGCTTGAGTACCTCGTCGGCCCGTTCGGCGGCCTCGTCCTCGGAAATCCCGTGGTAGCCGGCCTTGTGCATCAGCACCTCCTTGATGGGGAAGAACCGATCCACGTTGAACTCCTGTGGCGCGAGGCCGATGGCGTCGCGTGCCTGGCGGTAGTCGTCCTCGACGTCGTAGCCGAAGACCCGCGCCTCGCCGCCGGATTTGCGGACGAGGCCGACCAGCGTATTGATGAACGTCGTTTTGCCGGCCCCGTTGGGGCCGAGCAGGCCGAAGAACTCGCCCGACTCGACGGTGAGCGAGAGTTCGTTCAGCGCTCGGAGATCACCGTAATCCTTCACGAGATCGACAGTATCGATGGCCGGTGGCATCGACACATCGTCGGCCACGGCTGCGGTTAAGAATGTTGGTCTCGGCACGGGAGACGGGGTTTTAGCGGGAGAACGGGGTGTCAGTCCGCGCGCTGTGTCTGTGAGAGTCCGACGGCACCGCTCTTCTGGACGATATCGAAGGCGGTCATGACGTCGGACCGCGAGATCAGGCCGACGAGATCGTCGCCTTCCTGTGGCTCTCTCAGTTCCGTGGCGGGCTCCGTAGAGCCATCGGTGCCGAGGGGCTGGGTTTGGGTTTGTGTCGGCGACTGTCGTTCGACGACGAGGAGACGTCCGATATTGTGCTCTCGCATCCGTTCGATCGCGGTCATCGCGTCCGAGTCGGCCGAGATGGTCTGGAGATCCGTCGTCATAATCTCCTCGACCGTGTAGGCGTCGCGCTCGACGGGTTTGATCTCGCGGGCGTCCGAGAGCGTCACGAGGCCGACCAGCCGTCCATTATCGAATCCGCTCGTGTCGATGACCGGATAGCCCGTGTGCCGTTCGCTGAACATCCGCTGCACCAACTCTGCGACCGATGTCTCGGGTGATACGGTGTGAAGATTGCCTGCAGGGGTCATGATGTCGGCGACGGTCACGTCCTGGAAGGCGGCTTTCATCGTCACCTGCTGGGCCTCGCTCGAGGCCGCGATGTAGATGAAGAAGGCGATCCCGATGAGGATGATATTGAACTGAAGCAGACCGAACAGCCCCATCAGAACCGCGAGGAACTTCCCGATGCTCGCGGCCTGCTGGGTCGCTTGCGCGTACGGTCTCGACCGGGCGAGAAACGCCCGCAACACGCGTCCGCCGTCCATCGGGAACGCCGGCAACATGTTGAACGCGGCGAGGGCGATATTCAGGATTGCAAGATACGCAAGAACGAAACGCGCGCCGTCGAATCCGACCGGCGTCACGGTAAAGAGCACAAAGGAGCCGACGCCGACGAGAACCGAGACGATCGGCCCGGCGATCGAGATTGCGAACTCCTGTCGCCAGTCCTCGGGCATCTCGGTAAACGATGCAACCCCGCCGAACAGCCAGAGCGTAATCGAGTCGATCGGAAATCCGTACCGCCGGGCCGTCAGCGAGTGCCCGAGTTCGTGTAACACGACGCCGACGAACAACCCGAGCGCCGCCGCAAGGCCGAAGAGCCACGGATTCACCCCGGACGTGATGTACCCGATGTCGATTCCCGCACCGAGAGTCGTGTTCAGGATGTCCGAGACATCACTGATCTGGGACCCGATGAGGTACGCAAACAGCGGGAGCACCAGCAAGAACGTGATATCCAGTTTGATCGGGATTCCGAAGAGAGAGCCGATCCGGAAACTCCTCAACATGCCTTGTGTTACCCGCGGCGGAACCATAAAGACGCCGCCGAGTTCCACCGACTGTGGCGGTTCATGTCGCGGCGTACGATCCGCGACTCACACTGTGGCCGGCCCGATCGAGCAATCGTTTCGAACCCCGATGGATCGGTCCATCGGACGACGTGCCGATACTGAACTCGAGCGCGTGCTTCGAAGGCTTTATCCGGACGGTAGGCCTGCGTTTTCGTAAGTAACCACAACCATGTCCGACAAACCCGCCTCCATGTACCGGGAAATCAGCAAGCCAGCCTACACGCGACGCGAGTACATCACTGGCATTCCCGGCTCGAAGATTGCACAGCACAAGATGGGCGACCTGCAGGCAGACGCCGAGGATTACCCCATCCAGATTAGCCTCATCACGGAAGAGGAGGTCCAGCTCCGCCACGGTAGTCTCGAGGCTTCCCGGCTCTCGGCGAACCGCCACATGCTGAAAAACGCCGGCGAGGGCAACTACAAGATGATCCTGCGCAAGTTCCCCCACCACGTCATCCGGGAGAACAAGCAGGCAACTGGCGCGGGTGCAGACCGTGTTTCCGACGGGATGCGCCAGGCGTTCGGGAAGATCGTCGGCACCGCCGCCCGGATCGATCAGGGCGAGCGCATCTTCACGATCTGGTGTGATGTCGACGACGCCGAGTTCGCCAAGGATGCACTCCGTCGTGCGTACAACAAAATTTCGCCGCCGTGTCGCGTCGTCGTCGAGAAGGGCGAAGAGCAGCTGATCGCGTAATTCGGAGTTTTGCTCTGCGGACGCGGCTTCGCCGCGCCCTCGGCAAAATTCGAGTAAAAGCACTTCTCCTTCCGTTCTTTCGCTCCAGGGAGCCGTACGTCCACATCGGTCGTCGGCCCGCTCGTTGGCTCGGCTCGCTCGCGATTGGGAACGGTGTGATTCCTCCTTCCTCCGAGTCGCACTCCCGGCCACAGAGTTCATTCAGGTCGCAGTCTCGAGCAGCTTTTTATCGCTTCCATCCTGACTCCCGAGCATGATCGATCTCGCGGTCGCCAACGACCAGGAGACGTTCCAGCGGATGCGCGACCCGCTCGCCGAGCGCGGCGTTCGCGCCCACCACGTCCCCGTAAGCGAACGCGTCGTCCCGCTCGGGGACCCGCCGTGGTCGCCCGACGAGTTCAGCGCTGGCTTCGTCTATCCGGGACGGATGATGGAGGGTGGCGTCGCCGACGCGCTGCTCGACGTGGCGTGGCTCAACGACCGCGACGCCGTGCTCACCTCGCGGAACAAGGCCGACGTGCTCGCCCGGCTCGACCGGGCCGGGCTCCCGGTCCTGCGGACGGAGTACGTCTCGAACGACGTGTCCGAGTCCGAACTGACGGCCGTCTTCGATCGGTTCGAGCCGCCCGTCGTGGTCAAACCGAACTCGACGACGCGGGGCGTCGGCGTCGCGAAGGCTCACGACCTGGATTCGTTTCTCGGTATCTGCGACTACCTCTCGCTGGTCCACGACTACCGGGCGACCGACGACCGCTCGTTTCTCGTCCAGGAGTTCCTCCCTGGGGCGACTGATTACCGGGTGATGGTTCTCGAGGGCGAGTACGCGGGCGCGGTCGAGCGACGGCTGCCCGACGACGCGGTTTCGTCGGGGCAGTGGAAACACAACGTCCACCGGGGGGCGGAGGCCACCGGCGTCGACCTGCCGGAGCCGTGGCGTGAACTCGCCGAGTCGGTTGCGCGGACGCTCGAGATTCCGTTCGTGGGGGTCGATTTACTCGTCACGGGTGAGGCGGTCGTCGTCAACGAAACGAACGCGCGGCCGACGATCGACGAGGAGACGAAGTACGAGCCGGACTTTTACGATCGGCTTGCGGTTGCGATTCGTTCGCGGGCGCGAGCAGGCGACTGACGTGTTCTCGACAAGCGCGTCTTTCCGTGTGCTGCTCTCGCGCTCTCTTGTTCTCTTGCTACCGCTCAGAGATGTCGATACTCGATGAACGCTGAACGATGAACGCTGAAGGACGAGGGGGACGGCGGGGCGGCTGAAACGTCCGTCTGACCGCGAGTGATACTTACTCGAGACTGATTCCCGAGGACTGCTCTGCGGGATCGAAGACGACCTCGAGAACGCCGTTGTTGTAGGTTGCGGAGGCCGTGTGTTCGTTGACGCGCTGGGGGAGGGTGATGCGTTCGTCGTACTGACGGTGGTCGCTGCCGGCGGAGATGGTCAGCGTCTTGCCGTCGCACTCGAGGTCGATGTTTTCCTTTTCGACGCCGGGGAGGTCGGCGACGACGCGGAGTTCGTCGTCCGTCTCGTGGATGTCGACGTGGGTGTCCATGCCGAAGCCGCTGTCGATATCCCGAGAGGTGTTGAAGTTGACGTTCGCATCGCTGTTGTTCATCATCTCGTTCATCATCCGCTCGATCTCACGAAAGAGGTCGTCGAAGGGCTCGTCGCGGTCGTCTCTTCGCATAGGAACTGGTAGTGGCCGGTGCGGGAAAAACTTTCTGTCGGAACTAGTTGTTTCGGATACGTAATTGCAAACCCAGTATCGGCCATAATCCTACGCATGATTCTCTGAACTCATTTCACACCCCATAGCTGATCTGAGTGTTAGGACGACTCTCTCTCTCAAATGCCTATTTGAATCGTATCTATACTGGGAGGGTGTGTTTGGAATGCTATTGAGGCAGAATGACTCATACGGCCACAATTACTGTGGTACTGGTAGAGAAAACTATAAACATACTCAGTTTTGATCCTCTCTATGGACGTTGAAGAGACAATCTTGTCTATTATCGCATTCACACTTGCATTTAATACTCTAGGAACTAGCAATATTTATTCTGAATTACTATTTCTCTTTCTCTCTATCGGATTATTCTTTCTCATAATACTTGGGATCGTGTCGTCATCTTTGGATTATTTTCAAAACAGGAGTTAACGAATCGGTTACCGGTGGATATCAACACTCTCTCTAAGCCATAGAACGCTATCTGGAATAGACTGTCCGACAGTAGAATTGTACCAAGAGAAATCGCAAAACCAAGAGAGAACGTTACAGTCCGATTCCGAGTGCCTCGTTGGTCGTCTGGATGCTTTCCTCGGCGTCGGCGCTGCCGGTGACCGCCCGGATCGCGTCGACGTTCTCGGGGACCACGTCGCTTTCCTGGTGGATTCCCTGGAAGAGATACAGGTCGCGGCCGACGGTCGAGATGGACTCCTCCCAGACGGCGTTCTCCCAGATGTCGCCGCGCGGACGGCCCGCATCGAGGGCGTACTCCTTGAGCTTGCCGCTGCCGTCGATCGACATGTGCTTCGGAATCAGGAACAGGCGCGACTCGTCGGCGAACAGGTCGCGAACCTCGGCGGCGTCGACCGCCTCCTCGAGCGTGACGTTGAGGCTGTGCATGTGCATCAGCGTTGCCGGCACCTTCATTCCGAGCGTGTCGATGTCCAGGTCGTCGAAGATCGTCTCCACGTCGGGGCCGTGGTGGGACGGAATCGTCACCGGGTCCGGAAGGATGTCGTTGATCGGACCGCGGGAGGTCTGGCCGGGGTCGCCGCCGCGCCGGACGAGCGTCGCGCGGACTTTCTCGACACCGAACGCTTCGCGAAGCGGCGCGATGGCGCGCGAGAGGCCGGTCGTATTACAGGAGACGACCCGGACGTGGTCGGCGTCGACGGCGTCCCCGAAATTCGAGCGCGCGTTGAAACTGGTGTCGACGAGTGCAGCGTCCTCGCCGCCCTGATAGAGCGCGGGCGTGTCGTACTCTTCGTACAGTGATTTGTTCTCGGCACCGATGCCGGAGGGGGTGGCGTCGACGACGATGTCCGCGGCGTCGACGAGTTCGGCGACGGGCCCGGCGATGTCGAGGCCGGCGGCCGCGAACTGGTCTTCGCGTTCCTCGATGGCGGCGTAGAGGGGGAATCCCTTGTCGATGGCCGTTTCGGCCTCGAAGTTCGGCCGCGTCTTGGCGACGCCGAGGACTTCCATATCGGGCTGGGCCCGGACGGCGTCTGCGACGCGTTTGCCGATGGTTCCGTAGCCGTTGATCGCGACCTTGATCATTGTCTGTATCCGGCAGTCCACTACCGAGTCGGATAACCGTTTCGAGGCTTCTCGAGGGATTTTTACTCGGTTGAGAGTTTCCAGACGGGTTCGATCGGGGGCTCAAAAGCGGAGTCCGTACACGGCGTCGCGAGTGCCGACGTACGCGAGTTCGCCGACGGCGTGACTCCAGATGTCGGCGATCGGCACCGCCGAGTGATTTTCGCCGCCGAAGGCGTACCGGTGGATCGCGTCGGCGGTCACGACGTACACCGAGCCGTCGGCGGTCGAAATCGAACGGGGCTCCGTTTCGGTTTTCGCTTCGGGCTTCGTTGACTCCTTCACGTCGCCGAGTGCGGTCGACCACCGTTCGTCGCCGTCGAGCGCCAGCGCGCGCAGGGTTGCGGGATCGGAGTCGGAGTCCGCGTCGGAAGCGATGTAGATGCGCTCGTCGCCGTCGGTTTCCGCTCCTGCAGCGATGCGGATCGTCCGATCGGTGTCAGCACCGGCGTCGGGTTCGTCACTCCAGCGTTCCGTTCCGTCCGCGGCGTCTATCGCGAAAAGGTCGTCTCCGCGAACGACGAAGACGGTTCCCCGGACGACGGCGCGGAGTCGCTTCACCGAGTCGAGTTCGATCGTCCAGCGTTCGGTGCCGTCGACCGAAATCGCTCCCACGCAGTCCCGTGTCGTGAAGTAGACGGTATCCGTGACCGTGAGCGACGAGAGCCGATTCTCGGCGTCGTAGCGCCACCGTTCGTCGCCGTTCGCGAGGTCGAACGCGTAGAGGGTCTCGTCGTCGGTGACGTACGCGACGCCGTCCGCGACGGTTTCGACCGTCGGACTCGTTGGTGCGGGCTCGCCCGCGTCCTCGCCCTCAACCGAGACGGTCCACCGTTCGTCGCCGCTGTCGCGGTCGAATCCGCGGACGGCCCCGTCGTCGCTGCCGACGACCAGCAGTCCGTCGGCGAGACGCGGCCGGTGATAGACGCTTCCCGTTTCGCCCGTCCAGCGTTCGGTACCGTCGTCGTCGAGCGCGTACACTGACCCCGAGCCGCTACCGATCGCGTCGTCGCCGTAGCCGGTGTAGACGAACTCGTCGACGACGGGTGCCGTGTACGAACTGTACCCGCCCGTTCGTCCGAAGCGCCACTCGGGCTCGCCGGTCGCGGCATCGAGAGCGAGGACGCCGCCGGTGCCGTCCACGAAATCCTCTTGTCCGTAGAGAATGCCGTCTCGCACCGTCTCGACGCTGCCGCCGGTATCGTACCTCCAGGCGATCTCGTCGTAGTCGTCGTCTTTGTCGATCCCGTCGTCGCCTTTCGGCGAACCGTCTGCCGACGCGTCGAGACACCCTGCAACGGCGACGGTACCGACCGCCCCGGCCGCGCCGACGGCACGGAGGACACCTCGGCGAGTGAACTCGTCCATACGGTGATCGTCGCGAGTCGTTCCTATAACTATCTGCCAAGGTGAAATGGTCGTTGTAGCGGTTCCAAGAGGGACGTTCGGCGTCGGCGACGGCGTCGTCGCACCGGCGGCCGTAGCCGATCGGCTATCGAGTTCACCAGCGTGGAACCGCCGGAGGGGAAGACATATTCGCCCGCCGTGCCCACGCTGAGGTATGTCCGCTTCTGACACCGATCTTCGCGGCCCGGCCGAAACGGCCGTCGAACAGTGTCTGGCGCTCGAGCCGGACGAATCCTGCGCGATCATTACCGACGACAAGCGCGAACCGATCGGCGAGACCCTCTACGAGGTGGCGAGCGAGATCACGGACGACGCGGTGATCGTCCGCTACCCGCCGGGAGAGACCCACGGCGGCGAACCGCCCGCGCCGGTCGCGGCCGCGATGGCCGGCGCGGACGTCGTCCTCGCCCCGACGACCAAGAGCCTGAGCCACACCCGCGCTCGAACCGAGGCCAACGAGGCCGGCGCGCGCGTCGCGACCCTGCCCGGCATCACCGAGGAGGTCTTCACCACCGGTCTCGACGCCGACTACGAACTGATCGCCGACCACTGCGCCGACGTTCGCGAACAGGTCGACGGCGCGGACGAAATCCGCGTCACCGCGCCCGCAGGAACCGACATCACGTTCGGCATCGGCGACCGCGAGTTCCGCTCGGACACCGGCATCGTCCACGAGGCCGGCGTCATGTCGAACCTCCCCGCGGGCGAGGTGTTCGTCAGCCCCGAGACCGCGACCGGCACGTTCGTCGTCGACGGGACGATGATGCCCCACGGCCTGCTCGATGACGGACAGACCCTTTCCTTCGAGGTCGAGGACGGCTTCGTCACGGACATTTCGGACGACGACATCCGCGAAACCGTCGAGAACGCGGCTGACGAGGTCGGCGACGCCGCTCGCAACCTCGCGGAACTCGGTATCGGAACCAACGTCGCCGTCACCGAACTCGTCGGCTCGGTCCTGTTAGACGAGAAGGCCGGCGGTACGGTCCACATCGCCGTCGGCGACGACGCGGGTATCGGCGGCGACGTGGAAGCGCCGATCCACCTCGACGGCATCATCCGTGAGCCGACGGTGTACGCCGACGGGAAAGAACTCGACCTACCGGGACAGTAACCGGCTTCGCTCGTACACCGGTCGCCATGGACGATACGCCAACTGATTCCGACGCCGGAATGGACGCGGACGGAAAGACAGATACGGGCACGGATCCGGACCCGGACGAGTTCACCGCGGAAAACGCAGACGCGGACGACGCCGCTCCCGCGCGCGTCGATCCCGCGGACGCCTTCGCCGCGCTCGGGAATTCGATTCGCGTCGATATCCTCCGGGCGTTTCTCGAGCACCAGCAGGCGGCGGCCACTCCGGTCGTCCAGTTTTCGACGCTCAGGCGAGCCGTCGGCCTCCGCGACTCCGGCCAGTTTCGCTACCACCTCGAGCAACTCCGGGGGGCGTTCGTCGAGAAGTGCGACGGTGGCTACCGGCTCACGTACGCGGGCTCAGCGGTGCTCACTGCGATCGTCGCCGGAACCTACACCGACACCGACGCACTCGGACCGACGCCGGTCGACAGCGCGTGTACGTTCTGCGGGGCGGCCGTCTCCGCAACCTACCGAGACGGGATCCTCACCGTCTCCTGCGAGAACGAACATCCGCTTTTCGTCTGGGCGCTGCCGCCGAACGCAGCGGCGGGCGCGTCGATCGAAGACCTGATCGAACTCGCGACGACGCTCGCCTTCCAGTCGTACGAACTGGTCGTCAACGGGACGTGTTCGGAGTGCTATTCGTCGATTTCACCCGAGTTCGAGTCGGCTGACGACAGCAGCGGCGACGACACAGCGGGCCAGTCCGTCCGTTTTACCGCCGCCTGCGACGCCTGCGGCGCTGCCTGGTCCGTTCCGGTCGGATTCGCGCTCCTCACCCACCCCGAAATCGAACGGCTGTACCACCGCCAGGATCGCCCCCTGCGGACGCAGTACTGGTGGGAACTCGACCCCGTCACGTCCGCCGTCGAACTCGAGTTCGAGTCGAGCGGGACGGACCCGAACCGCGTTCGGTTGTCGGTCGACATCGGCGATACGACCGTTCGGGCGACCCTCGACGAGACGGGTTCGGTCGCTGAACTCGAGTTCACGACTGACTGAGTCGCGAAAGATATTGGAATGGTTATAGAAACGTTCTTCGCCAAACGTTGATCCCGACTCGGTCTGTGTGGAGCAGTATGGCAATACGACATCCGGTCGATTCGGATGCAGGGGCTGATCCGGGCCGGCTGAGGGCGATCACGCGTCGCCTTCCCGACCCGATAACCGTCTCGCTGCTCGGATTTCTGTCGATCCCCGGCTACGTGTTCGACTCGCTCGAGGAGCTCAAACTGTTCGCGCTCTTCTTTCTGGCGGCCTTCTGGCCGATTCTTCAGTTGATCCCCGGACTACTCACGGGTGCGGGTTCGGATTCGGACGGCGACCGGACTGATCCGGCACCGAGAGACTGGCTCGAGACGGACGACCGAGGAACCTCCATTCGGATGATCGTCGCAATGCTCCTGATTCAGTTCCAGCCCGTGCTGTTAGTCACCGGGATCGGACAGATGGCCGGCCAGTTGCCGGTCCTTGCGCGCTACCGGGGGAGCCTGCCGTCGCCTGCGGACCACGAGAGCGAGGTTGACTACCGGCTGCCGTTCGAGGGGACCTGGACGGTCATCAACGGGAGTCCGGACCGCGAGTACTCCCACTCCTGGGGGCTGTACGCCCAGCGGTACGCCTACGATTTCGTGATCGCCGACGAGGACGGGCGAACGACCGCGGGCGACCGCGGCCCGCCCGACGAGTTCTACTGTTTCGGGGAGCCGATCCTCGCTCCCGCCGACGGGACCGTCGTCAGCGTGCGAACCGACCACCGCGATTACCACCGGACCGACGGCTGGCTGGACCCGCTCCAGCGGAGCATCCTGGGGAACAACGTGATCATCGAACACGCGGGCGGCGAGTTCAGCGTGCTCGCCCACCTCCAGCGCGGCAGCGTCGCGGTCGAACCGGGAGAGCGCGTCGACCGGGGCCAGCGAATCGCCCGCTGCGGGCACTCGGGGAACTCGACGGAACCGCACCTCCACTTTCACGTGCAGGATCGCCCGAATTTCTTCCTCGGGGCCGGGCTCCCGGTGCAGTTCGACAACGTCAGGACGGCGCATCCGGACACGGAGTCGCGTTCGCACGAGCGCGGATACGTCCACGCTGGCCAGCGGGTGACGCCTCTCGGCGACGAAAACGAACCGGCCGAGTGACGACTGACAACGACCGACTGACTGACGACTGGCGACGACTGCCCGCCCGAGACAGTGGGCGAGAACGCCCGCCGCTATCGAGTACTCGGACCGATTCGCGGTCCAATCGCCTTTTAGGCACGTAGCGTATACGACGTGCTATGAACGATATTCCGGAGCGGATTCCGACGGCGTGCCCGTCGTGCTCGCCGGACCTCGAGACGGTGCACGAGGTCCTCACCGAGGGCGGCGGCACCCTCACCGTCCGTTGTAGCGAGTGCAGCCACGTCCACAAGGTCCAGCCCGAACGAGAGCGGGAGGTCACGCTCGACGTCATCGTCTCCCAGGACGGCGAGTCCTTCTCGGCGAACGTCACCACCCCCGAAGACGAACCCGTCGAAGTCGGCGACGAGTTCATCCTCGAAACGGAGGCCGTCCTCTCGACGGTCCGCGTCACGAGCATCGAACTCGAGGGGCACAAACGTGTCGAGGAGGCTCCTGCGGACGAAATACAGACCGTCTGGACGCGCGAGGTCGACAACGTCTCGGTCAGCGTGACGATCCACCCGCAGGACGGCTCGCGGGACGACAGCCGAAGCATTACGGTCCACGTCCCTGGCGACTACGAGTTCGAGGTCGGCGAGATCGAGGAGTTCGGCGACGACGAGTTCGAGATCGACGCGTTCGTCGTCCGCGATACGGTTCAGGGGTACGACCGCGACCGATACGAGATAGAAGGCGATACGGTGCCCGCAAAGGACACGAAGCGGGTCTACGCGTACGATCAGACGACGAGTGCGTGGTCCGCCTGGTAGCCCAGAAGACGGTGGCGCGATTGTCGCCGGCTCCATCGGTTTCGTTCGGTTCCGTTCGACTCCGTTCGGTTCCGTTCGACTCCATCGGATCTATTCGGGGCCGTTCGATGACGAACCGCACAAAACGCGTTGAGACACCTGATTCCGCACACGGCCAGCACGTGCGCCCGTCATTCTCTTGCTCGCGAGCGACGACACACAACCATGGCCCCGTTCGATCGCTTCGGCCGTAACGGCCGCAACGACCCCAACGACCCCGACGACTACGAGACCGCCCGCAAGCGCCTGGTTCGAACCGTCGCCCGCCGTATCGACGACCAGCGCGTGCTCGACGCCCTCGAGTCGGTCCCGCGTCACGAGTTCGTCCCCGAGAATCGACGCGAAAGCGCCTACGCCGATCGGCCCCTACCCATCGGCGACGGCCAGACGATCAGCGCCCCGCACATGGTCGCGATCATGGCCGCGCGGCTCGATCCCGACCCGGGCGACGACGTGCTCGAAATCGGCACCGGCTGTGGCTACCACGCCGCCGTCACCGCCGAACTCGCCGGCGCGGCCAACGTTTACAGCGTCGAGTTCAGCGCTGAACTCGCCGAATCGGCCCGGGAAACGCTCGCGGAGATCGGCTACGGTGACGTGTCCGTTCGCGTCGGCGACGGTCGCGAGGGATGGGCCGAACACGCCCCCTACGACGGGGTCTATTTCACCTGTGCGACGGCGTCGATACCCGACCCCGTGATCGAGCAACTCCAGCCCGAGGGAGCGATCCTCGCGCCGATCGGGACCGGCCGGCAGACGCTCGTCGAGGCGACGAAACGCGCGACTGAATCCGGAGAATCCGGAGAACCCGGAACCGAGGCACTCGATCGAACCGAACACGGGGCGGTTCGATTCGTCCAGATGCGCGGCTGATCGTTCGGTGACGGTGCTCTTTATGGATGGACGAGGCGAGTACCTCGGGGTCGTCCGAGACGGCGTCCGCGAACCGACCGCAGCGCAAGCGCGCCATTCATACTCGCTCGTCGGATACGTCGACTATGGACCCCGCGGTACTGCGAGAGGACATGGTCGACGGACTCGAGTCCCCGGCCAAGGACGTCCTCCAGAACGAGGCCGTCGCCGTCGCCATGCGGGACGTGCCCCGCCACGAGTTCGTCGACGACGATCGCACGGCCTACGCCGATCGCGAGCACGAAGTCCTCGGGACGCGCGTGCTCGCGCCGAGCACCGTCGCTCGGCTCTTCGACGCACTCGCGCCAACCGCCGACGACTCCGTCCTCGTCATCGGTGCCGGTGTGGGTTACACCGCCGCCCTCGCGGCTGAACTCGTCGGCGAGACGAACGTCCACGCCGTCGACATCGCACGGCCGCTCGTGATCGAAGCCCGCCAGAACCTCGCGGATGCGGGCTACGACGGCGTGCTCGTCGACTGCCGGGACGGCGCGGATGGGCTTCCCGAGTACGCCCCGTTCGATCGCATTCTGCTCGAAGCCGCCGTCGTTTCGCCGCCGCGTGCCCTGGTGGAGCAACTGGCTGCGGACGGCCGACTGGTCGTTCCACAGGGAACCCAGCAACAGCGACTCGTCGCCGTCTCGGCCGACGGGTCGCGCTCCGAGCGAGGCCCGGTTTCGTTCGATCCACTCCTCGTCGACGGTGAGCAACTCGGCGCTATCGAACGAAATCGGACGGCTCGTGAGGACCGCGAACACGCCCGTCGACGCGCCGAGTCCAGACGGGGCTGGGAACAGGACTGGATCGAGTGGGATCGCGCGGTCGATCACTGACGACTGACGCCCCTGTCTTTGCTGGGAGGAACGATCGGCACAGCACTGGCTCACCGGTGTCGTTATAGTATCGCTACGTTACGGTGTGCGGAATTACGGAAAGTGGGGGTGGGGGATTAGGGGGTGGCGACAGCCTTCGCAGATCGCCACTTACGGATACGATTGGCTGGTGGTTAAGTATAGTTTCTAGCTATGTAGGTAGTCACTCATAGATATACTAATTATTTAGATGACCGACCAAGTGCCAGCGTGACGAGCTTTCGCTCCGCGGCCCGAAGGTGGTACTGATACGTCGGCGAGGACACGTCGAGCACCCCTGCAAGGTCCTCGCCGGTACTCTCCCGGGGCCACTCGAAAAAGCCGCTGTAGTGGGCCGCCTGTAACGCCTCGTACTGCTTGTCGGTCAACTCCTCTTCGAGATGCGTATCCAGTTGCTGGGCCGACCGCGCACTCGCCGTCTCGCGGCGCGCTTCGAGTTCGGTGTCCGGGTAGCGTTCGCTGATCGCCTCGAACAGCGTGCGTGCTTCGACCTGCTTTGGCACCTCCAGGACGAGCGTCGAGGTCCCCGCCTCGGCGACCGCAGTCCGAACCGTCACGTCGTACGTTCGTAACACGTCGATTAGCGGCGTCGTCGATCCCGTCACCTCGAAGAGCGTCTCGTCGTCGCCGTCCGAGACGACCGAACAGGTCTCGATTACTGCCCATTCGTCCGCAACCGGGCTGAGATCCACCGACGACGGCGCGCTCACGAAACAGACGAACTCGTCGTTCGGTCGGTCGATCACGCCCGCGACGGTAAGCGGTTCGTCGATACGGGTCGTCAGCCGATTGAAAAGCAACCGGGGGTCTCGACACTCGAGTTCGAGTTCGAGCCGACTGTCCGTAAGCATCGCTCGCGTTCGTTCGACCGAATGAATCGCGTGGCCGATGGTCTCGCCGAGTTCAGCAAGTACCTCGCGCTCGGCGTCGCCGATCTCGTCGCCGCCGCCGATGTGGACCAGGAGTGCGCCGAACTCGCGTTCGCCGTCCGTGAGCGGCACGGCGAGGACGCGCCGGAAGCCGTAGGTCAGCGCCTCTGCTCGGCGTTGCTCCCACGATTCAGCCTCGAGTACATCCCGTACGACACAGGGCTGTTCCGTTTCGAGTGTCTGCTGAATCAGCGTCACCTCCGGGGCATGGTTGTCCGCATCTCGAATGCGATCCATGTACGCCGCATCGACGCCGGTCCAGGCCGTCGGCACCGGTGGATCATCGCTTGCGATCCAGGCGAACCGGTAGCGGTCGGTGTCGGCAAGCCGTTCACAGACGGTCGATTCGATCCCGCTGCGTGTCGAGGCCTGTGCGACCCCGTGGTTGATCTCTCGGATGATCTCGTTGATGTGGTTGAGCCGCGTCAACTCCTCGTTCTGGCGGGTCAACGTCCGGTCGTGCTCGCGGAGCAACTGTTCGCGTTCCGCCCGATCGAGCGCTGCTTCGGTATTCGCCGCCAGTATCTCGACGACTTCGGCCGTCGTCTCGTCGAACGATTCCGCGTCCGTCCCCGCAACTAACGCTCCGTGAGAGCCGAGCGGAACGACGATTTCGCTTCGTTGAACCAGCTCGGTCTTCAAAATCCCACCCGACCGCGTACACGCCTCGTACCGGGTTGTCGTCCCCGCCGAGAACGCTTCCCAGACGAGGTCGTCTTCGCGCGGGGCTTCGATCTCGGAATCGACAACCCCGCAGGTCTCCTCAGCCGTCGCCGAGGCGACGTGTTCGAGCACCCGCGCCGTCGACTCGAACGCGTACGCCGCAGCAGCGACCACACCTCCCATCTCCGCCGCCGTCTCGACCGCTGTCTCGTAAATTTCCGTCTTCGTTTCGGCCCGCATCAGCTCCCGCGTCGTCTCGTGGAGCGTCGTCACCGTCCGCTCGTATCGGCGCTCGCTCTCGCGCAACTCCGTCTCCGCCCGATACTGGGCGACCGCGTTCGTAATCTGATTCGCGAGCAACGTATACTGCTCCTGCCCCGTCCCCTTCTGCAAATACTGGGTCACTCCCGCGTCGATCGCCTCGCTCGCAACCGCCTCCGACCCCCGTCCCGTAAAGAGCACAAACGGAATCTCGGGGTCGTCCTCTCGAACGCGTTCGAGCAACTCCAGTCCCGTCAAATCCGGCATCTCGTAATCGCTGACGATACAGTCGACATCGCGCTGCTCGATGAACTCGAGCGCCTCCTCCCCGCTCGTTGCTGCCTCGACGACGAGTTCGGATCGTTCGCGTTCGAGCATCTCTCCGGCGAGGTCGGCGAATCCTGGCTCGTTGTCGACGACGAGGACGGTGATCGACTGTGACATTGTCTTAAAGAGAGGGGAATTCTAGCTAGTATTATTGGACACTATCGAAACAAGTACTAAATAGATACTGTTTGTGACGCAGTAGCGGACGTTCGCTCGTTGTTCCGTCTGCAGACTACTCCCTGCTTCTCATATCTCGCCCGTAAATACGTACTCTTCTGCCCAATTTATCGATGGATGATCGATTTCAGACTCGAATCGAAGTTCCATTTTCTGTTCAGTGGCATCGGTTGCATCGATCCAATAAAACGTGCCGTTTTCGGGGTAGTAGACGAAGAACGCGTCGATTTCACCTTGGTATATGTCCTCGTGATATGTCCCATTACGTGTCGTTTGAGTGTGTGTATTAAACCGGAACGTGTTCTTTTTGTTTTCCCATCCGGTTTTACACTGAATGCGATAGATCTCGCCCTCGTTATCAACGAGTAAGTCATATTTATCGTTGTCTCCGAACGGGATCGAGACGCTGTACCCACACGAAAGTAGTGTTGCTATTGCTTTGGCTTCTGTCTCGTCTCCAATGTCCTTTGAGTTCCGCATAGCGTAGTTGGCTCTCAATCCGATAAAAATGATCGCAGCGTCGCTGTCCGAGCACAGCGGTTCTCTACCACTTCGACCGCTAACCTGCGGCCGAGCCCAATTTATCCGCGACCTCCTGAACTCGCTGATTCAAATCCATCGAGTGGTCCACTTCTAGACAAAGAGAAATACTACCGCATTGCTCGTCGAACTTGTTCGCGAAAGAAGACGCCCGAGGCGGGATTTGAACCCGACAGAGACGTTCCGGGCTGCGGTCTCACTCTGTTCGACCGGTCCGGGCGTGCGACTCTTTGTTTTCAAATCCCGATTCTGTCGCTCTTCGATTCAGTGTGTTCGCGACACGGCTATACCGGTCGCTTACGAAGTTGAAATCGAAGAGAACGCCCGAGGCGGGATTTGAACCCGCGTCACAACCGTGACAGGGTTGTATGATGGGCCACTACACCACCCGGGCTTGCAACTCTTGGTTTCCCGGTGAGAGTATTAAGGGTTTTGTTCTGCACTCACCATCATGTGCTTATTCGGACAGCTATGAACTCGCCGCTGGGACAGCCTATCTCGCACCCGTAACCGTGGTTGCTATCAATAACACCCAGTAGATCGGGAAAGTGTTCTGGAATCCGAAACGAGTTCACGCGACTCAACTGTCACGGATTGTTTCCAATTCGTCCGGATAACGGCGTGACTCACCGCGTAGATCATCAACCGGTATTGAACCTAGACGCGTCGCTTACCAAACTTGTGCTCGGAAGAAGACGCCCGAGGCGGGATTTGAACCTGACAGAGACGTTCCGGGCTGCGGTCTCACTCTGTTCGACCGGTCCGGGCGTGCGACTCTTTGTTTTCAAATCCTGATTCTGTCGCTCCTCGATTCAGTGTGTTCGCGACACGGATACACCGGTCGCTCACGAAGTTGAAATCGAAGAAGACGCCCGAGGCGGGATTTGAACCCGCGTCACAACCGTGACAGGGTTGTATGATAGGCCACTACACCACCCGGGCTTGCAACTCTTGGTTTCCCGGTGAGAGTATTAAGGGTTTCCAATTGAACGCGCCGTGGTACGGGAAATCGGGACACAACTGCCCGTGACTTTCGCATTATTGTGTGGGTCCTTCACATGACCCACAAGGAATTTAACTGAGAATCGGCTATTCACGAGTGTGATCGGTTACTCCGGTCAGGTCCGCCCGGTCGAACAGCGACGCTTCTGAGTCGAGTTAGAAACCGTTAAATGCTTGCCGCCGCTACGTGGCTGTAGTATCTCGTGACAGCCGCTTCTCTCCCAATAGCGCACACGCACATCAATACATGGTAGACGTAAGCCAACACGAACTCGTGCCGGACCACTCCATCCTCGAGGAGGAGACGCTCGAGGAGGTCCTTTCCGAGTACGACATCGACCGCACAGATCTGCCGAAAATCAAACGGACCGATCCCGCGATCCCGGACGAGGCGGAGCTCGGCGACGTCATCAAAATCGTCCGCGACTCACGTACAACCGATCAGGCAGTCGTATACCGACTTGTGGTGGAATAAATGGCAATGGAACTCAACCGCGAGAAACGACGGGACATCTCACGCGAATACTTCTCGAGGGAACGGCTCGCAGAACATCACTACCGTTCGTTCAACTCTTTCCTCAACCGGGGGATGCAGGAGGTCGTCGACGAGAAGGAAACCATCGATACGGACATCGGCGACAAGGAAGGCGAAGAACCGGTCCACGTCGAACTCGGTGACGTGCGTGTCGTCACGCCCCGCGTTCGGGAGGCCGACGGCTCCGAAGAACTCCTCTACCCACAGGAGGCCCGCCTCCGAAACATCACCTACTCCGCACCGGTCTTCATGGAGATGTCGATCGTCAAGGGCGAGGAAGGCGACCAGCGAGTCGTCGACTCCACGGAGACGAAGATCGGCCGGATGCCGATCATGGTCGGCTCCGATAAGTGTAACATCGCCGGCTTCTCGGACGAGGAACTGATCGAGATCGGCGAAGATCCGGCGGACCCCGGCGGATACTTCATCGTCAACGGCTCCGAGCGCGTGCTGATGACCAGCGAGGACCTCGCGCCGAACAAGATCCTCGCCGAATACGACACCAAGTACGGCGACGAGATCCAGGTCGCAAAGACCTTCTCCCAGCGCCGTGGCTACCGCGCGCTCGTCCTCTGTGAACGAACTCGTGACGGCCTGCTCGAGGTGAGCTTCCCCTCCGTCTCCGGCTCTATCAACTTCGTGACGCTCGTGCGTGCCCTCGGCCTCGAATCGGACGAAGAGATCGTCCACAAGGTCTCGAACGACCCCGAGGTCGTCAAGTACATGCTCGAAAATCTGGAGGAGGCGGACGTCCAGACCGAGGAGGGTGCCATCGAAGAACTCGGAAAACGCGTCGCCTCCGGCCAGGGCAAGAACTACCAGCTCAAACGAGCGAACTACGTTATCGACCGCTATCTCCTGCCGCATCTCCACGAGGACGGCGTCGAGGAAGAAGACGTCCGAATCAACAAAGCCCACTACCTCTGTCGGATGGCCGAGGCCTGCTTCGAGCTCGCGCTCAACCGTCGTGAGGCGGACGACAAGGACCACTACGCCAACAAGCGGCTGAAGGTCTCCGGCGACCTGATGAAAGACCTGTTCCGGACGGCGCTGAACAAGCTCGCACGCGACGTGAAGTACCAGCTCGAGCGCGCCAACATGCGAAACCGGAACCTGTCGGTCTCCACGGTCGTCCGCTCGGACGTGCTCACCGAACGCCTGGAGCACCCGATCGCGACGGGGAACTGGGTCGGCGGCCGCTCCGGCGTCTCCCAACTGGTGGATAGAACTGATTTCATGGGGGTTCTCTCACACCTTCGCCGCCTGCGCAGCCCGCTCTCGCGCAGTCAGCCACACTTCGAAGCGCGAGACCTCCACGCGACCCAGTGGGGTCGCATCTGTCCCTCCGAGACGCCGGAGGGACCGAACTGTGGACTGGTCAAGAACTTCGCGCAGGCGATGGAACTCTCCCAGAACATCGAGGACGAGCAAGCGCTCAAACGCGAACTCGCCTCGATGGGGGTCGAAGGGATTCCCGGTCTCGAAGGCATCGAACGAACGACATCACCGGCAGACGACTAATCAATCATGAGCAGCCAACAACGAGACGCCAAGGTCTACGTCAACGGGTCGCTGGTGGGAACGCACCCGAACCCGCACGAGCTTGCAGCACAGATCCGCGAAGCACGACGAATCGGCGACGTTAGCGAGATGGTCAACGTCTCGGTCAAAGAACGCACCCGCGAAGTGATCGTCAACGCCGATGCGGGCCGCGCTCGCCGCCCGCTGCTCGTCGTCGAAGACGGCGAACCGCGAATCTCCGATCAGGAGATCCAAGCCCTCCAGAACGACGAACTCGAGTTCGAGGATCTCGTCGATCACGGCTACATCGAGTTCATCGACGCCGAGGAGGAGGAGGACATCTACGTCGCCGTCGACGAGGACGATCTAAACGAGGATCACACCCACCTCGAAATCGACCCGCAGCTCATCTTCGGGATCGGTGCGGGGATGATTCCGTATCCGGAACACAACGCGTCGCCGCGGATTACGATGGGGGCGGGGATGGTCAAGCAGTCGCTGGGGCTGCCCTCGGCCAACTACCGAATTCGGCCGGACACGCGCCAGCACCTGCTGCACTACCCGCAGCTCTCGATGGTCAAGACCCAGACGACCGAGCAGATCGGCTTCGACGACCGGCCCGCGGCCCAGAACTTCGTCGTCGCCGTGATGAGCTACGAGGGATTCAACATCGAGGACGCGCTCGTCATGAACAAGGCCTCGGTCGAGCGCGCGCTCGCCCGCTCGCACTTCTTCCGGACCTACGAGGGCGAGGAACGACGGTATCCGGGCGGTCAGGAGGACCGCTTCGAGGTCCCTTCCCAGGACGTCCGCGGCGCACGCGGTGAGGACGCCTACGCGCACTTGGACGAAGACGGCCTCGTCAACCCCGAGACGGACGTCGACGAAAACAGCGTCCTGCTCGGCAAGACGAGTCCGCCGCGATTCTTAGAGGAGCCGGACGACATGGGCGGCCTCTCGCCACAGAAACGACGCGAGACCTCCGTTACCATGCGCTCGGGCGAGTCGGGTGTCGTCGACACCGTCACGCTGATGGAAGGCGAGGACGGCTCGAAACTCTCGAAGGTTTCCGTGCGCGACGAGCGCATTCCTGAACTCGGGGACAAGTTCGCATCCCGCCACGGACAGAAGGGCGTCGTCGGCCACCTCGCACCCCAGGAGGACATGCCCTTCACCGAGAACGGCGTCGTGCCGGACCTCATCGTCAACCCGCACGCGCTGCCGTCGCGGATGACGGTCGGGCACATCCTCGAGATGATCGGCGGCAAGCTCGGCGCGATGGAAGGACGGCGCGTCGACGGGACGCCCTTCCTCGGCGAGGACGAGTCCGAACTCCGCGACGGGCTGGAGGATGCCGGATTTAACTCCGCCGGGAAGGAGACGATGTACTCCGGCGTGACGGGCGAAAAAATCGAGGCCGAGATCTTCGTCGGGATCATCTTCTACCAGAAGCTCTACCACATGGTCTCGAACAAACTGCACGCCCGTTCGCGCGGGCCGGTGCAGGTGTTGACCCGCCAGCCGACCGAAGGGCGGGCCCGCGAGGGCGGCCTCCGTATCGGGGAGATGGAACGCGACGTCTTCATCGGTCACGGTGCCGCGATGACGCTCAAGGAACGGCTCTTAGACGAGTCCGACCGCGAGTTCATCAACGTCTGCGGGCAGTGTGGGATGAGCGCGGTCGAGAACGTCGAGCAACGGCGCGTCTACTGTCCGAACTGTGGCGAGGAGACGGATATCCACGAAATCGAGATGAGTTACGCGTTCAAGCTCCTGTTGGACGAAATGAAGGCGCTGGGAATCGCACCGCGACTGGAACTGGCAGACGCTGTCTAAAACAATGCGAAACAGTACACCAAAAGATATCGGATCGATCAACTTCGGGCTGATGGAGCCCGAGGAGTACCGGGAGATGAGCGCGACGAAGATCATCACCGCCGACACCTACGACGACGACGGTTTCCCCATCGACATGGGGCTGATGGACCCGCGGCTCGGCGTGATCGACCCCGGTCTGGAGTGCAAGACCTGCGGGAAGCACTCGGGGTCGTGTAACGGCCACTTCGGCCACATCGAACTCGCCGCGCCGGTCATCCACGTCGGCTTTACGAAGCTCATCCGCCGGCTCCTGCGTGGCACCTGTCGCGAGTGTTCGCGCCTGTTGCTGACCGAAGACGAACGCGGCGAGTTCCGCGACCAGATCGACGAATCGCGAAAGCTCGGTCGGGACCTAAACGACGTGACGAAGGCCGCGATTCGGCAGGCCCGAAAGAAGGATCGCTGTCCGTTCTGCGGCGAGATCCAGTACGACATCGACCACGAGAAGCCGACCACCTACTACGAGGTCCAGCAGGTCCTCACCAGCGAGTACTCCCAGCGAATCGCCGGCGCGATGCAGGGCGACGAGGAGGAAGGCATCGAGCGAACCTCGCCGGACGAACTCGCCGAGGAGACCGATATTGAACTCTCGCGGATCAACGAGATTCTCTCGGGGTCGTTCCGCCCGCGCGAGAGTCAGCGTAAAGCGATCGAGAAGGCGCTGGATATCGACCTCACGGAAGAGGACACGAACAAGCTGATGCCGAGCGACATCCGGGACTGGTTCGAGGCCATTCCGGACGAGGACATCGAAGTGCTCGGCATCGACGCCGAACGCTCGCGCCCGGAGTGGATGATCCTTACCGTCCTCCCCGTCCCGCCGGTGACGGCGCGACCGTCGATCACGCTCGACAACGGCCAGCGCAGCGAGGACGACCTCACGCACAAACTGGTCGACATCATCCGGATCAACCAGCGGTTTATGGAGAATCGTGAGGCGGGAGCGCCACAGCTGATTATCGAGGACCTCTGGGAACTGCTGCAGTACCACGTCACCACCTTCATGGACAATGAGATTTCGGGAACGCCGCCGGCCCGCCACCGCTCGGGTCGGCCGCTCAAGACCCTCTCGCAGCGCCTGAAGGGGAAGGAGGGTCGATTCCGCGGCTCGCTGTCCGGGAAGCGTGTGAACTTCTCCGCACGGACCGTCATCTCGCCGGACCCGACCCTGAGCCTGAACGAGGTCGGCGTTCCGGATCGGGTCGCAAAGGAGATGACCCAGACGATGAACGTCACGGAGCGAAACCTGGCGGAGGCTCGTCGCTACGTCTCCAACGGGCCCGAGGCCCACCCCGGCGCGAACTACGTCCGCCGACCCGACGGTCGCCGACTGAAGGTCACCGAGAAGAATTGCGAGCAACTCGCGGAGAAGGTCCAGGCCGGCTGGGAGGTCAACCGTCACATGGTCGACGGCGACATCGTCATCTTCAACCGCCAGCCGTCGCTCCACCGGATGTCGATCATGGCCCACGAGGTCGTGGTCATGCCGTACAAGACGTTCCGGCTGAACACCGTCGTCTGCCCGCCGTACAACGCCGACTTCGACGGCGACGAGATGAACATGCACGCGCTGCAAAACGAGGAGGCCCGCGCCGAGGCCCGCGTGCTCATGCGAGTTCAGGAGCAGATTCTCTCGCCGCGCTTCGGCGAGAACATCATCGGTGCCATTCAGGACCACATCAGTGGGATGTACCTCCTGACCCACGACAATCCGCGGTTCAACGAGACGCAGGCGCTCGACCTGCTGCGTGCGACCCGGATCGACGAACTGCCCGAACCGAGCGGCATCGACGACGCCGGCGAGCCGTTCTGGACCGGCTACGACGTCTTCTCCGAACTCCTGCCGGACGACCTGAACCTCGAGTTCACCGGCACGGTCGGCGACGAGGTCGTCATCGAGGACGGCCAGCTGATCGAGGGAACGGTCGCCGAGGACGAGGTCGGCGAGTTCGGCGGCGAGATCGTCGACACTATTACGAAGGTCTACGGCAACACGCGCTCGCGGATCTTCATCAACGAGGTCTCGACGCTGGCGATGCGTGCGATCATGCACTTCGGGTTCTCGATCGGCATCGACGACGAGACGATCCCGGAGGCGGCACAGGAGCGCATCGACGAGACGATCGAGGACGCAAACGATCGCGTCGAGGAACTCATCGAGGCCTACGAGCGCGGCGAACTCGAGTCGCTGCCGGGCCGGACGCTCGATGAAACCCTCGAGATGAAGATCATGCAGACGCTCTCGCGTGCCCGCGACAACGCCGGGAACATCGCCGACGAGCACTTCGAAGACGAGAATCCGGCGGTCGTCATGGCGAACTCCGGCGCGCGTGGGTCGATGCTCAACCTGACCCAGATGGCCGGTGCCGTCGGCCAGCAGGCGGTTCGCGGCGAGCGGATCAACCGGGGGTACGAGGATCGTACCCTCAGCCACTATCAGCCGAACGACCTCTCCGCGGAGGCACACGGTTTCGTCGAGAACTCCTACACCAGCGGTCTGACGCCGCGAGAGTTCTTCTTCCACGCGATGGGCGGTCGCGAGGGGCTTGTCGACACGGCAGTCCGAACCTCGAAGTCGGGCTATCTGCAGCGGCGGCTGATCAACGCGCTCTCCGAACTCGAAGCGCAGTACGACGGCACGGTTCGGGACACGAGCGATACGATCGTCCAGTTCGAGTTCGGCGAGGACGGCACCTCGCCGGTCAAGGTTTCCTCGGGCGATGATAACGATATCGAGGTCGCCCAGATCGCGGATCGCGTCCTGGACTCGGAGTTCGCCTCCGAGGCCGAGAAAGAGGAGTTCCTCGGCACGAAGCGCCAGCCGACGAACCTCTCCGAGCACGCGGATACTCGCTTTGCCGAGGAAACGGAGGTGCCCTCGGATGACTGAGGTCGACTACGCCGTCGACGACGACATGATCGCCGTCGTCGAGGATGCCGACCTTCCGCGGCGACTCAAGGACGAAGTCTACGAAACCCTGGAGGACCGCGGCGACGCGACCGTCGAAGACGCGGACGAACTCGCGAAGGCGGTCGAGGCACGCTACATCGACACCCGCGTCGAACCGCTCGAACCCGTCGGAACCGTCTCCGCACAGTCGATCGGGGAGCCGGGGACGCAGCTAACGATGAACACGTTCCACTACGCGGGGGTCGCAGAGATCGACGTGACCCAGGGGCTACCGCGACTGATCGAACTCGTCGACGCCCGGAAGACGCCGGATACACCGATGATGACGGTGTATCTCGAGGACGAATATGCGACCGAGCGCGAGAAGGCCCACGAAGTCGTCTGGAATATCGAGGCGACGAAGATCCTCGCGCTGGGTGACGTGTCGACGAACGTTGCCGACATGCGCGTGCAGATTTCGCTCAACGAGGAGACGCTCGAAGAGCGCCTGATCACGCCCGACGAGGTGGCTGAAATCATCGAGGACAACCTCGGCGTGAAGGCGATTCAGAACGACACCGAGATCGAGTTCGGTCCGGAGGAGCCGTCCTACCGCGACTTGCTCCAACTCGTCGAGGAACTACGAGATATCACGTTCAAGGGGATCGAGGAGGTCTCCCGCGTTGTCATCCGCCGCGAGGAACTGGACGACGGCGACGAGCAATTCGTCCTCTACACCGAGGGATCTGCCTTCGGCGACGCACTCGAGATCGAAGGCGTCGACGCCTCGCGGACGACGTGTAACAACATCCACGAGATCCACCGCAACCTCGGTATCGAGGCCGCTCGCGAGGCCATCATCGAGGAGACGAACAACACGCTCGCAGAGCAGGGCCTCGACGACGTGAACGTTCGTCACCTGATGCTCGTCGCGGACATCATGACCAATCGCGGCGAGATCGAGTCGATCGGTCGTCACGGCATCTCTGGATCGAAAGACTCCGTCCTCGCACGGGCGGCGTTCGAGGTGACGGTTAATCACTTGCTGAACGCAGCGATCCACGGCGAGATCGATGAACTCGACGGTGTCGCGGAGAACGTCATCGTCGGCAAACCGATCAAACTCGGGACCGGCGACGTCGATCTGCGGATGGGATCGATCAATCCCGGACCCGGCGGCCAAGCAGACTGATCGATGGCGGTAACCCTCGACGACGACGCCCGGCAGTATCTCGAGACGTTCGAGGAGGTGACGGGTGCAGACGGCATCGACTGCATTATCGACACCGGGGCTGACGGCGCACGAGTTCAGTTGACGATCGTCGTCGCGAGCGGTCAATTGGGCGAGGCGATCGGGCCCGACGGACGGACGGTAACGCAGTTCCAGGAGCGTATCGGCCTGCCGGTTCGACTCGTCGAAGACGCCGACGATCCCGAGGTGTTCGTCGCAAACGCGTTTGCACCCGCAGCGGTGTACAACGTGACGATCAGCGAGAACAACGATACGGTCGCCTACGTCGAAGTCGCCGATTCCGACCGCGGTGTTGCGATCGGATCGAACGGTCGCACGATCGAGACCGTTCGTCGGCTCGCCGATCGACACTGCGAGATCGACGACGTACAGCTTATTTGAGCGGTCCCGGTCGTTTCCCGGTCGTTTCGGTATCTGCCTTCTCTGTTCAACTCTCTCCGTTGAACTCGCGGGTGCTCGTCTCGGTGACGGTAAACGAAACGAGCGGTCGAGACACCGGACGCAAGTGGCTAGCTTGGTGCCGCCCTCGTCGGTTCCGATTCGATCGATTAGTCGACAATATCTAAGCAGGCGTATGTATCTCGTTCGGTGATAGTCATTACTGTATAGTGTTGTACAAGTAGTTTTTGGCTACGAATATCATAACCAAAACAGTAAACAGCGTTCACTGAGACGGAGTTCGTATGCCGGGTACGAACGATTTCCCTGCCGAAGAGAGTGCCGTAGATGAACTCGATATTGCGCCGGAGAACGGATGGAACGCGCTGTATCTCGACGGAGAGTGGGTTCCGGCCGGTGACCGAGACCTGATCGAAGTCGAAAATCCTGCGACGCGAACACCTCTGACAAGGGTCCCTTCGAGTACCGAGGACGATGTCGACGAGGCGTATGCGATCGCGGACGAGGCCCAGGCGGCGTGGGCGAATCGACCGCCGCAGGAACGTGCCGGGATCGTTGCGGATGCCTGTGCGCTGCTGGGTGAGTACGCTGCGGACCTTGCAACACTGTTTGCGGTCGAGTGCGGTGGTGTCCAACTGAAGGCTGACTTCGAGACGCAACTTGCCCAGGGGACGATGGAGGTCGGATCCGGGCTGGCGATGCGCGACGGCGGCCGCCGCAAGGAGTCGGTTACGCCGGGCAAGGAGAACCTGCTCGTGCGCGAACCCGCCGGCGTCGTCGGCGTCATCACACCGTGGAACTTCCCGCTGTATCTCTCCAGTCGGGTCGTCGCACCGGCCATCGCGCTTGGCAACAGTGTCGTGCTAAAGCCCGACGAGCACACCCCACTGACGGGCGGCCTCGTGCTCGCGAAGATCTTCGAGGAGGCCGGTCTGCCGGCGGGCGTCCTGAACGTCGTCCCCGGCTACGGCCACGAGATCGGCGACCACTTCTCGGGACACTCGGTTCCGTCAGTGATGGCGTTTACTGGCTCCTCGGAAGTCGGGCGAGGCGTCGGCCAGCGCGCCGTCGGCTCGTACACGGAACCGGCGCTGGAACTGGGCGGCAACAACGCACACATCGTGCTCGAAGACGCCGACGTAGCGCGTGCGGTCGACGCTGGCGCGTTCGGCTCGTTCACTCACCAGGGCCAGGAGTGTATCTCGATCAACCGCCACCTGGTCCACGAGTCGCTGTACGACGAGTACGTCGCAGGGCTCGCCGACCGCGCCGAACAGCTCCCTATCGGCGATCCGCGCGAAGAGGGGACGCTCGTCGGACCGGTCATCAACGAGAGCCAGCGCGACAAAATCGTCGGATTCCTCGAGGAGTCGATCGAACGCGGCGCGACGGTCGAGGCCGGCGGTAACCACGACGGATTGTTCATCGAACCCACGGTGCTCTCGGATGTCACGGCCGATATGCCGGCCGCCTGCAACGAGCACTTCGGGCCAGTTGCCCCGGTTATCCCGTTCGAGACCGACGAGGAGGCGATCCGTATCGCCAACGGCACCGACTACGGGCTGTCGGGATCGGTCCACTCATCTGATGTCGCCCGCGCGCGTGACGTGGCCGATGCGTTAGAGACAGGAATGGTTCACATCAACGACCAACCGCTGAACGACGAACCCCACGTCGCCTTCGGCGGCGTCGGTGCGTCGGGCATGGGTCGGTACAACGACGAGTGGATCATGGACACCCTGACGACGCTGAAGTGGATCTCGATCCAGCGCGAACCGCGCGAGTATCCGTACTAACTTCGAATTAGAATTCGAATCCGTACTCGGCTATATCCACTCGACGCGATACTCACAGTGCTGGCCGCCCTCCGATCGACACTGATCGCCGACCTCCTCGACCGTGACGTGGCTGTCGGCAAATTTCTTCGCCACACCCTTGATAAGTCCCTTGTCGAACTCGCACGGATACGGGTTCTCACAGATCATCACTCCCTCGTTCGATCCCGCTTGCTCGAACTCGTAGGACCCGATTTCCGAACCGCGGTGGTTCTGGGTATACGCCTGATTGATTCCCGGTAGCGCGTTCTCGACCTCGGACAGTTCTGGCGGAAATTCGACGTGCTCGGGGACGTTTCGACCCATATTCCGCATCCTCACATCGCCGTACTCATCGCGCATATCGTACAGTGCGGCGAGTGGGATTTTGAGTGAGTACCACTCCTCGCCCTCGATGTCCTCGAGGCCATGCTGGGCGAGTTTGGTAGTCACCTGTTTGCCCACGAACGTCGAGACCGATTCGCCGGCAGCGATATACGACTGCGGACTCCGACCGATAACCTCCGCATCCTCGAGTGATCCCTCGTACCCGATTCGATCGTGCACCGTCGGCAGTTCATCATCTGATTGTGAGCTACTGTCACTAGAACCGAGAAGTCGCTGAATCCATGAATTGGCGAGAAGTACCGTAGTGACTGTCATACTGGTTGCAGAATGTGACCCACCTAACTAATAGCTTCTCGTTACTCATACGATTTTGATCATATCGGTAGAACTGTCACCAAATAAGAATTCACGGGAACGGCTGCCACTTCGTTCACACCGACCGTGGTCTGGCACGGACGACCGGTGCCGTTCGGGAACCTCCAGTCTGCCGAGGCCCGCTAATCGACGCTCGAGCGATAACTCGAGTTCACGAAACACGCTCAGATCCGGCGAGCGGGGTACATCGAGCGCTCTCGTGGCGTAACGTCGGATCGAAACAGGGATGCTTAAGTGTCTTCGTCGGATAGCGACTGACACTATGGCAAACGGCAAGTACGCCGCGCGTAAGCTCAAGAAGGACCGCCAGAATCAGCGGTGGTCCGACTCTGACTACGCGCGCCGCGCTCGTGGACTTCGCGAGAAGTCAGACCCCCTCGAGGGAGCGCCGCAGGCACGAGGTATCGTACTCGAAAAAGTCGGCATCGAAGCCAAGCAGCCCAACTCGGCGATCCGAAAGTGCGTCCGCGTGCAGCTGATCAAGAACGGCAAGCAAGTCACCGCGTTCTGTCCCGGTGACGGCGCAATTTCGTTCATCGACGAGCACGACGAAGTTACCATCGCCGGTATCGGCGGGGCGAAGGGTCGTGCAATGGGTGACCTCTCCGGCGTCAACTACAAGGTCGACAAGGTCAACGGCGTCGCACTGAAAGAACTCGTTCGCGGAAACGCGGAGAAACCGGTGCGATAACCATGGCGGCAGAAGATCAACCGGACCCGGACGCCCCGGCAG
This sequence comes from Natrialba aegyptia DSM 13077, assembly GCF_000337535.1. Lineage (GTDB taxonomy): Archaea > Halobacteriota > Halobacteria > Halobacteriales > Natrialbaceae > Natrialba > Natrialba aegyptia. Next base: position 142,256 of record NZ_AOIP01000016.1, on the reverse strand, counting down.
GCGGTGCAGATGTCGGCGCACAGCTCTTTGGCACGTGGGAAATCGACGAAATCGCCTACGAGGACCCCTCGACCGAGCGCTACATCACCGTAACGCCGGTCGCACACACCGCCGGTCGCCACGCCAGCAAGCAGTTCCAGAAGTCCCAGATCTCCATCGTCGAGCGCTTCATCAACCGGCTCATGCAGACCGAGGAGAACACGGGCAAGAAACAAAAGACGCTCAGCTACGTCCGCGAGGCGTTCGAACTCATCCACGAGCGCACCGAGGAGAACCCGATCCAGATCCTCGTGACGGCCGTCGAGAACGCAGCGCCGCGCGAGGAGACCGTCCGCCTCAAGTACGGTGGCATCTCGGTCCCGAAGGCCGTCGACGTCGCGCCCCAGCGCCGCGTCGATCAGGCGCTGAAGTTCCTCGCCGAAGGCGTCCACAACGCCTCGTTCAAGACGTCCACGTCGGTTCCTGAGGCCATCGCCTCTCAGCTCACCGGCGCAGCGAACTACGACGTCCAGACCTACGCGGTCAGCCAGAAAGAGGAAAAAGAGCGCGTCGCGGCGGCCGCTCGCTAACGCCGATCGAGCCGTTCTTCTCTGCCGATTTCGCCACCCCTCACAGTTACACCTGAACTCGAGCAGCGTGGCTCACTGAACAACTCCGTGTGGCAAACACGTAGAATTACTTACAGAAACTGCGATCAGGGAACGACTAAACGGGACGCCATACGACGATAGCCTAGTGCTGTCCCCTGCCGATCGGCTTCCGAACACGACGATTCTGACATACTACGGCTACCAGGTGACTGACTCGGTCGGATTCATCTGGCCGGTCTTCACGCTCTTTTTGCTCTGGAACGACCTCTCGTTTACCCAGATCGGGCTACTGAGTGCCATTTCCGCCGTACTCGTCGTCCTTCTCGAGGTCCCGACCGGCTACGCTGCCGACCGCATCGGTCGCCGGAACGCCCTCGCGCTCGGAATGACGTCGATGACCGCATCAGTCGCCGGATTCGTCGTCGCCGATGCGTACTGGCAGTTCGTCGTCCTCTACTCGCTGTGGGCCGTTTCGATCGCGTTTCAATCGGGAACCGCCGACGCCTGGTTGTACGAGACGCTCGCGACGGACCTGCGCAATGACGACAACGACGACAACAGCGGCAACGGCGACAAGGACAGCAACGAGGACAACGACGAGTTCACTCGCGTGCGCGGTCGCGGTGGGGCGATCTACGAGTACACGTCGGCGATGACGATGATCTCCGGCGGACTGCTCTACGTGTTCCATCCGACGTATCCGTTCATTGCATCGGCGGCGTTGCACGCCTGCGGGATCGGTATCGTTCTTTCGCTCCCGCAGAACGGACACAACGGACACGGTGATGAGGGGACGATTACGACGAGCCGGGTCGGCGTTCGCAAGTCGCTGTCGATCATCCGGACGGACCTGTTTTCGGGGTCGTTGCGTCCGTTCGTCGCCTTCATCGCACTGTTTTTCGCCGTCGTCAACGCGGCGGATACCTTCATCCAGCCGATTGCGGAGACCGTACTCGGTCGGGTACTCGATTCGATGGCAGTGATGGGTGCGAGCGCGGGCGGCGGGACGGGTGCTGGCACAGCGATTGGGGTGACTGCTGGACTCCCAGAGCCCGCACTCCTGGGCGTGCTCTATGCCTGCTTTGCCGTCATCAGCGCGATCGCGAGCGATAGCGCGGCCCGCGTTCGTGAACTCGTCGGGGTTCGTGCGGTGCTCGTGTGGGTACCCGTCGCCGTCGCAGTGGCGCTTGTCGCACCGGTGGTTCTCCCGCTGCTTGCAATTCCGGTGTTCGTCTTTCTGAAAGGGGCCGCTGCGTTATCGAAGCCGCTGGTCACCACGTATGTCAACGACCGAATCGGGTCGACCGGACGCGCAACTGTCCTGAGTGCGATGTCGATGTGTTATGCGGTCGTCCGTGCCCCGTTGAAGCCAGTTGCGGGGTACGTCGCCGATCTCACCGGTCCGCTCGAAACCGTGGCGTTGCTCGGCGGGTTCTTCCTGCTCGGGGGAGCGACGCTCTCGCTTGTCTCCGCTCGGCGCGTCGTATCCGCCGAGCGTCACACGACGCCGTCCGAACGCGCGTGATTGGCTCCGGCCGCCGGAACCCACGGACGAGTGGCCATCAGTCCGCGGCAGGGTCACTCATCGAGACGTACGAGCGCGTCGCGTCGACGAGCGCCTTCCGATACGTGCTCGAATCCGTCTCCCGCCCGAGTTCACGAAAGCGTCGCCTGAAGCCGTCGAAGTCGACCTCGGGGGCGTCCATGGCGGCCGCGTGGGCGAGATCGTACAGGCGGTGCGTGTGCGCGTCGTCGACGAGGTCGTGGCGCTCCGCGAGCGCGAGCGCGAACGCCGCGTTGACGGCCGTGATCTCGGGATCGGCGCTCGGCGAGAGTCGTCGCAGTCCCGGCCGCGACGGCGTGTCCGGGCGGTTCGCGACGGCCATTGCGAGACCGGACTCGAGAAAGGAGAGGAGTTTCTCGCCGGGGCCGACCGAGAGCGTGATGTCGTCGGCATAGATGTCTTTCATGTGGTTCGCGATCTGGTAGCAGTGAGTGAGTTTTCGCCGCTCGACGCTCTTGCCGGCGAGTGCGAGATAGAGGACTTCTTCGGTCGATTGGGTGTGCGAGGGATGTTCCTGTTCGTGTCTGGCCATGTGGGCGAACTCGTGGAGGGCGAGTTCACGGGCCATCGCGCTGGAGGCGGCCTGTCGGGAGATGTTGAGGACGTGGCGGTCCTCGTAGTGGCCGGCCCACGTACGTTCGTCGGGGTCATCGCGCAAGCGCACGTAGACTGGCCGTGAGAGGTCGTGTTCGGTCTCGAAGAGATCTCGGGCGCTGAGAAAGGGAGAGGTCGGACCGGGACCCTGGATACGAATGTCCATGTGCAAGGATAGCAAGGGATGGGCAGGTATGTCTCTTACGCCGGGTGGCAGTCAGTGGAACTCGAGTGCAGAACGGGCCGCGACTCCGCCGGCCCTCTTAGTGCATGTTATTCACTCACGCAAAATGGATATTCAACGGCACGAACGGGGATACGCGTCGGATTCTGCCGCCGACGAAACACTACCCTTTTGACCCCGCTACCGGTATTGGGGGGTATATGGGCCGACGTAAAAAAATCGTTCAAGAGTGTGAACGGTTGATGGACGACCCGGAGAACATCCGGAACATCGCCATCGCCGCTCACGTCGACCACGGAAAAACGACGCTTACCGACAACCTGCTGGCTGGTGCGGGCATGATCTCCGACGAGACTGCCGGCGAGCAGCTCGCGATGGACACCGAGGAAGACGAGCAGGAACGTGGGATCACCATCGACGCGGCGAACGTTTCGATGACCCACGAGTACGAGGACACCAACCACCTCATCAACCTCATCGACACGCCCGGCCACGTCGACTTCGGTGGCGACGTGACTCGCGCGATGCGTGCGGTCGACGGTGCGCTCGTCGTCGTCGACGCCGTCGAAGGGGCCATGCCCCAGACCGAGACCGTCCTGCGACAGGCGCTCCGCGAGGGCGTCAAGCCGACCCTGTTCATCAACAAGGTCGACCGCCTGATCTCCGAACTGCAGGAAGGTCCCGAGGAGATGCAACAGCGTCTGCTCTCGGTCATCAGCGACGTCAACGAACTCATCCGTGGCATGACCGAGGACATGGACGACATCGACGACTGGACCGTCTCCGTCGAGGACGGCACCGTCGGCTTCGGATCCGCCCTGTACAAGTGGGGCGTCTCCATGCCGTCGATGCAACGAACCGGCATGGACTTCGGCGAAATCATGGAACTCGAGCGCGCGGACAAGCGCCAGGAACTCCACGAGCGGACGCCGCTGTCGGACGTCGTGCTCGACATGGTCTGTGAGCACTTCCCGAACCCGATCGACGCCCAGCCCCGTCGTATCCCGCGCATCTGGCGTGGCGATGTCGACTCGGATCTCGCCGAGGGCATGCGCCTCGTCGATGAAGAGGGAGACGTCGTCCTGATGGTTACCGACATCGGGATCGACCCCCACGCCGGCGAAATCGCCGCGGGCCGCGTCTTCTCCGGCACGCTCGAGAAGGGCCAGGAGCTGTACGTCTCCGGCACCGCCGGGAAGAACCGCGTCCAGAGCGTCGGCATCTACATGGGTGGCGAGCGCGAGGAAGTCGACCGCGTCCCGGCAGGGAACATCGCCGCCGTCACCGGTCTCAAGGACGCCATCGCCGGTTCGACCGTCTCGAGCGTCGACATGACGCCGTTCGAATCGATCGAACACATCTCCGAGCCGGTCATTACGAAATCCGTCGAGGCCCAGAACATGGACGACCTGCCGAAGCTCATCGAGACGCTGCGCCAGGTCTCCAAGGAGGACCCGACGATCCAGATCACCATCAACGAGGACACCGGTGAACACCTCATCTCCGGCCAGGGTGAACTCCACCTCGAAGTCATCACCCAGCGCATCGAGAAGAACCAGGGCATTCCCGTCAACACCGGCGAACCGATCGTCGTCTACCGCGAGCAGCCCCAGCAGGCAAGCGCCGAAGTCGAGGGCATCTCGCCGAACCGCCACAACCGCTTCTACATCTCCATCGAACCGATGACGGACGAACTCGTCGAGACGATCCAACTCGGCGAGGCCTCGATGGACATGCCCGAACAGGAACGCCGCGAGGCCCTGCAAGAGGCCGGCATGGACAAGGACACGTCCCAGAACGTCGAGCACATCCACGGGACGAACATCCTCATCGACGACACGAAGGGTATCCAGCACTTGAACGAGACGATGGAACTCGTCATCGAAGGGCTCGAGGACGCACTCGATAACGGCCCCCTCGCCAACGAGCCGGTTCAGGGGACGCTGATCCGCCTGCACGACGCCCGACTCCACGAGGACACCATCCACCGCGGCCCGGCACAGGTCATCCCGGCAACCCGCGAGGCCGTCCACAAGTCGCTGATCGACGGCCAGATCAAGATGCTCGAACCGATGCAGGACGTTCGTATCGACGTGCCCAACGACCACATGGGTGCCGCCTCCGGCGAGATCCAGGGCCGTCGCGGCCGCGTCGACGACATGTACCAGGAAGGCGATCTGATGGTCGTCGAGGGTATCGCCCCCGTCGGCGAGATGATCGGCTTCGCCAGCGACATTCGCTCCGCAACCGAAGGCCGCGCCTCCTGGAACACGGAAAACGCCGGCTTCGAAGTCATGGCCGACTCGCTCCAGCGCGAGAAGATCATGGAGATCCGCGAGCGCAAGGGCATGAAGCTCGAACTCCCGCCGGCCATCGACTACATCTAAGTCCAAGCGCCCTTCTTTTCGACCGACGCCGTCGGTCTTTCCTGTGTCTTCTGTCCCGAGCGGTCGAGTCACACAGACACACAGCAAAGCGAAGCCCCCACCATGTTCCGGTCGCCCGACCGGCGACCACCGTCTTCGCAACTCACGAGTTCCGCGGGCTGGTCGACCACCGAAAACGAGAGACAATCGCCGAACGCAGAGCCGCGATAGCCCGGTTAGACGTCCGTGTCCTCGTTCGCTCCGTCTCGGTTTCCGTTTCCGTCTCTCACCCGCCGCACGTGAACCCCCTCGCGGGTCACCGTCACGTCGCAACCGCTGTAGGTAAACGAAAACTCGGCCTCGACCGCCGCACTCGTCTTCTCGTACGTCTCGTCGATCTGCGTCGGGTCGATAACCGTATACAGCGGCTCGAGTTCAAGGACCGGCGTGTTCGTCAGTGCGGCGACGGCCCGAACGATCGTCTCGCTCGGGGGTTGGTCATCGGTGAACTCGTGGGTCGATTGAACGGTTGCTGGCGGCGGTTCGTCGTCGCCGTCGGATCGTGAAGTGTCGGTCATGGTTCGAATGGAAGTTCGCCCGTGAAGTGGTCGCTCTGATAATCGAGGTGGTCGAGGCGTGGTCCGAGCAGTTCCCGGACGAGGACGACGAGCGGATTGGTTGCCCCCTCGCCGATCATTGCGGTTTCGGTGAGTTCGGTGGTCTCGTCCCCGCTTTTTGTGTTGGTCGTGGTTTCAGTCTCAGTTTCAGTCTCAGTTTCAGTTTCAGTTTCAGTTTCAGTTTCAGTTTCAGTTTCGGTTTCGGTTTCAGTCTCAGCCGCGGCTTCGATCCCGGGCTCCGTTTCAGTTGCCGTCGCCGCGCTATCGACCGGTGGCTCCTCTTGCAGGGATAGCAGTACCTTGTCGCGATCGGCCACGATGAGACGATTGAGGCGTGGATACCGCGATGGCTCGTTCATCCAGTCTAGCTGTGGCTCCCAGATGGTCGTTTCCGGAACGTTATTCCGGAAGAACCGCCTGACCTCGTGATTCTGCGACCCGGCATAAAAGTCCACCCCGCGCTCGACCGCCCGCGTCGTGTGCGGAAGACAGCCCTCATCGAGCAGGTCGGCGGACGTATAGATGATGAAGAGTTCATCGTCGGCTTTGTCCGCCAGTTCGCGGCTGTAGTCGTAGATCGCCGCCTGAGTCTCGAGTATGCCGATCGTATCGGGGCCACGCTTGCCGCCAAATCGCGAGAGGAACTCGTCGAGGAGAGTGAACTCGAGCCATTCGGGGTCGATGATGGCGTGGTCTCGGGTGGAAACGACGTTCTCCTCGGGGTCGTACGCGACGAGTTCAGCGTCGGCGAGGCGGGGTAAGCGGGCGTGGTGCAGGGACAGGCGCGTGGAGTCGAGACGGCGGTCGTAGGTTGTTGCGTCGACGACGGCTGCGTCGCGAGAAACGAGTCGGTCGGCGAGCGATGCCACGGAGAGCCGTCGGGATGCGTCGTCGAGAATCGTCAGAATCGCGCGGTTGTCCGGGTTGGCGACCAGTCGGATGACTCGTTCCTCGTATGACGCCATAGCTATGCGTTCGGTTGTCTCACAGTTAAACGTGACCGGTGGTTCGATGCTGCAGTCAACGCTCCGATTGGCATTGGGAACTCGTTCAAGAGACGGGGCTCTTTCCCGCTGTTAGTTCGTTTGGACGGCGTTTGATTGGTTCGATTGCCACGAGCGATGGTGCGGGTGCGCGTTGGGAGTCCCAGCGGCATCGGTTCGAGCGGTTCCGATCGCCGTCAGCGAGCCGTTACTCTCGCTCGCCGGCACCGAGTGCGCTCTCGCCGACTTTCTCGTGGCCTTCGATGCGTTCTTGGCCGCCCATGTAGGGGCGCAGCGCCTCGGGGACCGTGACGGTACCGTCCTCGTTCTGGTAGTATTCGAGGATGGCCACCATCACGCGGGGAATAGCGACGCCGGAGGCGTTCAGGGTGTGGAGGTACTCGGCCGATTCGTGGCGCTCGGGGCGGTAACGAAGGCCGGCGCGGCGGGCCTGGAAGTCCTCGAAGTTCGAGGCGGTTGAGACTTCGAGCCAACGACCGCCTTCGTCTGGGCCGTCGTCCATGTCGTCCGCAGGGGCCCAGACCTCGAGATCGATCTGCTTGGTCGCCTTGAACCCGAGGTCGCCGGTACAGAGTTCGAGCACGCGGTAGGGGAGATCGAGGCGACGAAGGACTTCCTCGGCCTCGCCGAGGAGGGTTTCGAGTCGGTCGTAGCTCTCCGCGGGTTCGACGAAGTTGACGAGTTCGACTTTGTTGAACTGGTGGACGCGGACGATGCCGCGGGTTTCGGTGCCGTGTTCGCCGGCTTCGCGCCGGAAGTTCGGCGTGTAGGCCTGGTGTTTGAGCGGGAGGTCGTCCGTGAGGAGGATGTCGTCGGCGTACATGTTGGTGACGGGGACCTCGGCGGTGGGGCAGAGCCAGAGGTCGTCGTCCTCGTAGGGTTCGTCGTTGCGGCCGCCGAGCCGGTAGGCGTCGTCGGCGAACTTCGGGAGTTGGCCGGTGCCGCGCATCGACTCGCTGGTGATCGGGACCGGCGGGACGATGTCGACGTAGCCCTGCTCGCGGTGGACGTCGAGCATGAACTGGATAAGCGCGTGTTCCAAGCGTGCGCCGTCGCCCTTGAGGAAGTAAAAGCCGGAGCCGGTGGTCTTCGCGCCGCGTTCCTCGTCGATGATGTCCATGTCCTCGCCGAGGTCGTAGTGGGGGACGACGTCGTCGGGGATCGTGCGCAGTTCGTCGAAGCCCCAGCGTCGGTCCTCGACGTTGTCCGACTCGTCGTCGCCGATCGGGACGCTCTCGTGGGGGAGCTGCGGGATTTCGAGCAATCGCTCGTCGAGTTCGTCGCGCAACTCCGTGGCTTCGGCCTCGACGGTCTCGATCTCGGCTTTGAGTTCCTTGGATTCCTCGATGGCGGCTTCTCGCTCCTCGTCTTTGCCGTCGGCGACGAGTTCGCCGATGCGGTCGGTGATCTCGTTGCGTTCGTGGCGGAGTTCGTCGCCGCGGGCTTTGAGTTCGCGCCACCGTTCGTCGAGGTCGATGAGGCTGTCGAGGTCGATGTCATCGCCTCGGTGGTCGAGCGCCTCGCGAACGGTCTCGGGCTGTTCGCGAAGAAGGGTTCGATCGATCATTGCCCGTGGCTTCTGTGTGGCCGTCCAAAACCGTATCGGAAGGCGGCGTACGATTCCGTGATAGCTGTGACGGGACCGGCGGGAAACGTTTTTTTCGACGCGGCGGGTTTGTCGACGTATGGACCCGTTCGAGGGGGAGACCGCGGCGGTGTCGGTCGAGTACGAGCCCCGTAGTGTCAAGGATATCCTGGTCGAGATGAAGGATACGGCGGAGCTGTTGATCGATCTCTCGTACTCGGCCGTCTTGCACCGTAACGACGACCTCGCGCGGGAAGTGTTGCGCTTAGAAGAGCGCATGGACGTCCTCGAACTGCAGGCGCGGATGAGCCTCATGATGGCGGTTCGAAATCCAGACGATGCGGAGCAACTGGCTCCGGTTCTGGGGATCGTCGCCGCAGCGGGCGACATCAGCGACGCCGCGGGCGACATCGCGAAGATCATCCTGGAGGAAGTCGGGTTGCCGGAGGCGATGCGGGCGGCGCTTCCCGAAGCGACCGAGACGCTCGTTCGGGGCGTCGTCTCGCCGGACTCCGCGTTCGCCGACCGCACGCTGATGGACATCGATCTGGAGTCAGAGACCGGCGTCCGGGTGATCGCCCTTCGACGCGGCGACGAGTGGCTGCTCAATCCCGGCCCGAACACGACGGTCGCGAGCGACGACGTTGCGCTCCTTCGCGGCCCGGATACGTCGATCGAATCGGTCTACGAGACGCTCACCGGCACGCCCTACGAATCCCCCGCAGTCGACGTTCCGGACATCGACGACCTCGAACGGGCGGTCGACACCATCGTCCACATGAAAAACCTCTCCGAACTCGCCGTCGATCTGGCTTACAGCAGCGTGCTGTTCGACAGCGAGGCTCTCGCCGAGGAGGTCCGTAATCTGGAGGTCGAAGTCGACGCGATGGAGTCCCGGTTCGAAGCCTGGACGCTTCGAGCGGCCGCCGACGCCGACGACCCGGTCGTCCTTCGGGGACTCATCCAACTCGGCAACAGCACGGAGGTAATCAGCGACGCTGCGGTCGACATTAGCGAGGGCGTCCTCCGCGATCTCGATGTTCACCCGGTCGTCCAGATGGCCGTCGAGGAGAGCGACGAGATAATCACTCGGGTTCCGGTCGAGTCAGAGAGCACCCTCGACGGCGCGACCGTCGTCAGCGGCGTCCCCGACACCGATTCGACCATGTCGGTGATCGCAATCCGCCGCCCCGACGAGGGCTGGTTGCTCGTCGGCGACTCCGACGCGACGCTGCGGGCCGGCGACGTGTTGATTTCGAAGGGGACCCGGACGGCCGCGGCGGCGTTCGACGACCTGTCTCAGGCGTGAGTCGATCGGGCTGAACCGATAGTTCCAGCCGCGTTGTAACGAACTTCCGGCAAATCGAAACGACGGTCGACGAGGCAAACGAGAATCAGTCGCGGCAGCTCGGTGCAATCGGACTGGGAATTTCGGCGCTTGCAGACTCGGAACGGCCGTAGAACACGGCTAAACGGGCCCCAGCGCGGCGACGAGCCACGCGAGACCGATTCCAGCGAGTGCGAGGCCGAGATTCGCACCGGTATTGCCGATTGCCAGCAGCCGATCGCCGCGTTCGTACAACTGTACCGTCTCGACCGAGAACGACGAAAACGTCGTGAACGCCCCGCAGAGACCGGTTCCAAGCAACTGTAGGACCGACTCGGTCGCACCCGCAAACATCGCAAGCGCGAAGGCAAAACTGCCGACGACGTTCACCAGCAGCGTCGGCCAGGGGAATCGGTCGCTCGAGAGCCGTTGATACACGCCGTAGCGCAACACCGCACCGATCGCACCGCCGGTCCCCACGATGTGTGCAGGTTCGGGATCGAACGTGACCGCTGCGAGACCGACTTTCGGGACGGCCACCGACGCGAACGCTCCCCCGATCGCCATCCAGAGTTCAGCAAGCGACGCCGCGGCGGTCGCGCTCACGCCGTCTCACCGCCGGCTGTCGCGGCGGCCGGATCGCCGAGTCGGCGGGCGAGTTCACGGCCGGCGAGGACGCCGGTAAAGCCGAGGCCGTAGTTGCCGAGGACGATGGCGACGAGCAGGAAGGGAGTTGACGCGAGTGCGGATTGGATGGCGAACGTGCTGTAGGTTGTCAGCGAAGAAAGGAAGCCGGTCGTGAAGACGACTTTCGATTTGGGCGCGACGAGGCCGGTGTACTGGGCTTCGTAGACGAGAAATCCGAGCGCGAAACTGCCGATGACGTTGACGAGCAGGACGGACTGGACGTCGGAGAGCAGGCCCATCGCGAAGTAGCGGAGGTTCGCGCCGGCGAAGCCGCCGACGGCGATCAGTGCGAGCGTTTCGAGTCGAACGAGGGGATGGGGCTGGGGTTGGGATGCTGCCATGGCTGTGTAGTGGCAGGGACCGTCAGCCGGCGGTCGGTGCCGGCGGTTGGGTCAGGCGGGCCCCATCGCCCGAAAGGGACGGTCATCGTGTTTAAACCGCGTCGTGATTCGAACCGTCTTGTTAGGAGGTCGTTTGCGCAGATTGATGAGCGTTATGCCCTGCGAACGTCACGGGACGCTCACGGCGGCCAGTCGGAAGGAAAAGACCCAAGGTTAGACTGGCTCTAAACCATCCATGGACAGTGTCGAGGACGAGCGACGCGGGTTCCGACGGGCATCGTGGGTCAACGTCCTCGGCAACGTCGCGAAAATCGCGGTCGAGGGGGCTGCGGGACTCGTCTTCGGGAGCGTCGCCCTGCTCGCGGACGCGGCGCACTCGATCGCGGATCTCATCGCCAGCATCGTCGTCTATATCTGGGGACAGAGTTCGTACGACGAACCCGACGATACCCACCCCCACGGGCACGACCGAATCGAGCCGCTGACGGCGCTGTTCGTGGGTGCCGTCATCTCACTTCTCGGATTGAACTTGCTCTATCGCTCCGTCGAGGGACTGCTCACCGAGGTCGACGTTACCTTCAGTCCGCTATTGCTCGGCTCGCTGGGCTTCGCCATCGTCGACATGTACCTCGTCTACCGGTACACGGTCGCGATCAACGCGGACCTCGACTCGCCCGCCCTCGCGGCGCTGGCCGCCGACTGTCTCAACGACATCTACACGTCGCTGGCCGCCGTCGTCGGCATCATCGGCGTCGCGTTCGGCCAGCCACAACTCGATCCCGTCGCCGGCGGACTCGTCAGCCTACTGGTCGTCTACCAGGGCGTCGAAATCGGTCGCGAAAACGTCGACTACCTCGTCGGTGCCGCCCCGACGCCCGAGAAGCGAACGGCCGTGCTCGACGTGCTCCGATCCCACCCCGACGTACGGGGCGTCCACGATCTGACCGTCTTCTACGACGGCCCCGTCCTCGAAGTCGAAGTTCACGTCGAGGTCGACGGCGAACTCCCCTTCCGGCGCGCCCACGACATCGAATCTGAACTCGTCGATCAGCTCCGCGGACTCGAGGACGTCGGCGACGCGCACGTCCACCTCGACCCGTCCGGCATCGGCGAGTGGAAGGATCAGCCGGACGAACTCGAACGGTAATGCCGGAGTGCTGGGACACGAGCTTTTATCCCGTCCGCCGACGGGCTTCCGGTATGGACATCGGTGACGTTCGCGAGGTGACCGCCGGCGACTGTTCGGACCTGTACTACCTCGATACCGGCATGTACGAGACGGGCGGCTACGGAGCCGTCTATATTCTAAACGACGACCGGCCGGCCATCGTCGAAACCGGCATCGGCACCAATCACGACCTGATTCTCGACGCGCTCGCCGAACTCGACATCGATCCCGCCGACATCGAGGTCGTCACGATGACGCACATCCACCTCGATCACGCGGGCGGCGCTGGCTTTCTCGCGGAGGCCTGCCCGAACGCCGACATCTGCATCCCCGCCGCCGGCGCGAGCCTGCTCGCCGATCCCGGCAAACTGGTCGCCGGCACGAAAAACGCCGTCGGCGACCAGTGGCAGTTCTACGTCGAGCCGAAACCGATCTCCGAAGATCGAATCGTCGAACTCGAAGACGGCGACGCGATCGATCTCGGCGACCACGAACTCCGCGTTCACGACGCGCCCGGCCACGCGTTCCATCAGGTCGTCTTCGAGGACCCCGCGAACGACGCCGTCTTCACCGGCGACGCCGCCGGCATCTGGATTCCCGACCGCGAGGAAATCGTCGAAACCTCCCCGCCCTCCGACTTCGACCTCGAACAGTGTCTCGAAGACGTCGAACTGCTCGCCGAGATCGACCCCGACGTCCTCCTCTATACGCACTTCGGGCCTCGTTACGTCGGCAACGACGCCGAACGCGTACTCGAGGAGTACGCGACCGTCCTCACCGAGTGGGTCTCCGCAGTCGAGGGGACACGCGCTGAACTCGACGCCGACGAGGACGTGATGGCCCACTTCGCGTCCGCGACCGAGAAGGGCGAAGCCTGGAACGAGCAGAAAGCAAGCGCCGAGGCGGCGATGAACGTCCGCGGCGTTATCGGCTATCTCGACAACCGAGAGTGAACACCCGGTTGCGCGACGGTTCAGTCGCTTCGAGTTCAGTTCCCGAATCCGCTCGTTTTCGGGGCGGCCGGCGCTCACACCTGAATAAACGAATCGTCGAGTGAAACCAGTTTCATCACGTTTTATCGCACAGGAACGACTCTGAACGGATATGAACTGGCGGGACGCCGAACGCGAGTACGACGACGAGGTGATCGGGACCACGACGCTCGGTCGGATGTTCGAGGACGCGGCCGAGCGAAACAGGGACCGACCTGCCCAGCGGTACAAGGGCGGCATCTACGATCGTTCGCTCACCGGCACTGACTCGAACGCCGTGCTTCCGCCGGCCGAACCCGATTCCTTTCGGGCGATTTCCTACGCCGAGATGCGCGACATCGTTCGGAACCTCGCCGCCGGCTTTCGCGATCTCGGCGTCGAATCCGGCGACCGGGTCGGCATCTTCAGCAACACGCGCATGGAGTGGGCCCAGACCGACTTCGCGCTGCTCGGGGCCGGCGCGGTCGTCACCACCGTCTACACGAGTTCTTCGCCCGACCAGGTGTCGTACTTGCTCGACGACCCGGACGCGGACGGCGTCGTCGTCGAAAACCAGGAACTGCTAGAGCGGGTGCTCGCCGTCGAGGACGAACTCGAACTCGAGTTCATCGTGTCGATCGACGAGCTGGCGGGGACGGCGTACGACGACCGGGACGACGTGCTGACGCTCGCGGAGCTTCACGATCGCGGTGTCGCAGTGTTCGACGCCGAGACTTACCAGGAGTGGGTCGACGACCCCGCGATGGACGATTTGGCGAGTCTGATCTACACGAGCGGGACGACGGGGCAGCCGAAGGGCGTCCGGCTCACCCACGGCAACTTCCGGGCGAACGTCAATCAGATCCGCAAGCGCTTCGCGCCGCGGCCGGACAGAGACGCGGACGTGCCGGTTATCGACGCCGAGAGTCAGGCGATGTCGTACCTGCCGCTGGCGCACGTCTTCGAGCGGACGGCGGGGCACTTTCTGTTGTTCGCAAGCGGTGCCTGTGTCGCCTACGCGGAAAACCCAGATACGCTCCAGGAGGACTTCAGCATCGTTCAGCCGAACACGGCGACCAGCGTCCCGCGGGTCTACGAGAAGATTTACGACACGATCCGCGAACAGGCCAGCGAGTCGCCGATCAAAAAGCGTCTCTTCGAGTGGGCGACCGACGTCGGCGTCGCGTACGAGCGTGCCGACTCGCCCGGCCCCGTGCTCGCGGCGAAGCAAACGCTTGCGGACAAACTGGTCTTCTCGACGGTCCGCGAGGCACTCGGCGGCGAAATCGAGAGCCTGATCAGCGGCGGCGGCAGCCTCTCACCCGAACTCTGTCGGCTCTATCACGCGATGGGGCTCCCGATCTTCGAGGGCTACGGCTTGACCGAAACCTCGCCGGTCATCGCGGTCAATCCGCCGGACGATCCGCGGATCGGGACGATCGGTCCGACGCTGTCTGACGTCGACATTTCGATCGACGAGAGCGTCGTCGACCAGGATGCCTTCGACGATCCGGGAGCAGTCGGCGAACTCCTCGTCCGCGGGCCGAACGTCACCGAGGGCTACTGGAATATGCCCGCAGCGACCGACCGTGCGTTCACCGAGGCTGCGGCCGAGGACGCTGCTGGGGTCACGTCTCGGCCCGACGGCGGCACTGTACTCGATACTACGGACGACTCGACCGCCGAGCAGTGGTTTCGCACCGGCGATGTCGTCCACTTGCGCGGGGACAACTACATCGAGTTCCGCGACCGCGTGAAACAACTGCTCGTGCTCTCGACCGGCAAGAACGTCGCTCCCGGCCCGCTCGAGGACGCCTTCGCCGCCAGCGAGGTCGTCGAGCAGTGCATGGTCGTCGGCGACGGCGAGAAGTTCATCGGCGCGTTACTCGTCCCCAACGTCGAGCACATCCGGACGTGGGCGGACGAACAGGGCATCGACCTGCCCGACGATACCGACGCCATCTGCGACGACGAGCGCGTTCGCGAGTACGTCCAACGGGAGGTCGACCGCGCGAACGAGGGCTTCGAAAAACACGAGACGATCAAGCAATTCGAACTCGTCCCGGTCGAGTTCACCGAGGAGAACGAGATGCTAACGCCGACGATGAAGAAGAAGCGCCGCGTCATTCTGGACCGCTTCGGGGACCGAGTGGATCGGATCTACGAGAACGCGTGAATCAGTACGACTGTTCGAGTGCCCGTGTCCGTGTCCGTGCCCGTGTCCGTTCCCGTTCCGGGTCGCGTTATCAGCTGATACGGTCCCGTACGTCTGCCCTGATGCGGTCCATCACCGCCGTTTCGGTTCCGTCGGGGAACGCCAGATGATGGAAGTCGTTCATAATACGGATCATCGCTACCGTCTCGTAGAGCGGTTCGGGCGCTGAAACGTTTTCAGCACGGGTGGGCGCGGTCGACCGATACCCGGACAGCATTGCCTCGCGGACGAGGGGTCGCCGGTCCGAGACATCGGGCAGTCCCGCGAGAAAGGCCCCGCTGTAGAGGTACGCGGCGAACTCGAAGTCGAAAGCCGCCGGTACGGCGAGCGTATAGCCCCAGTCGAGCATCGCGGTAATCTCGCCCGTTTCGGGATCGATGAGGAGGTTGTGGAGTCCGTGATCGTTTCGCCCCAGGACGGGTTCGAACGGTCCGTCGAGTTCGTCGATGCCCGTTTCGACCCACCGGCGGAGTTCGGGTGTGAGATCCGAAAACCGGGAATTTGCGTGCCGGTCGAGTTCACGATCGGCGTAGTTCCGCAGTGCGGTTGGCCACGCTTCTCGTGGGGTACCGATGGTCAGGGTCGCCGGATCGCCGACAGGCTGGCCGCCGTCGAGTTCGGGGCCGTCGTGACGGACGTGTCCGAACCGGTCGACCGCCGAAACCGCGTGCAGTTCGGCCAGATACTCGCCGGTTTCTCGAGCGAGTCGCCGGAGCGAGGCGTCTTCGAATCGGCACACGCGCTCGTAGGCGACTTCCTCGCCGGGCAGTGCGCGCATGAGGTAAAACGGCGATGGCAGGGAGTCGTGATCGTCGACGACGCCGCAGACCGGCGGAACCGGGATCGACGTGTGAGCGTTGAGAACCGCCTGAATCCGCGACTCGGTTGGAATTCCCCACGTCTGCCCGTCGGGGGTGGCCTTCAGGTATCCCTCTCACGTCGCATTCCTGTCGGCACCTTCTCCGCCGGAGCCAATGATGCGGTACACGGAACAAAAGCCGCGCTCGACCGCTGTTGCCTCCACGAGTTCCAGTTTCGGTCCCGACTCTCGCTCCCGTTCGATGGATCGAAGCATCTCTTCGATGGTCGATTCCGACAACTCCTGTGCCGCTGGACCGTCGCCCATACGCGGGATTCCCGAGCACCCGATAGAACTGTTTCGGTGGTATGGGTTAGGTCCTCACACCTCGACTATCGTCCGCCGCCCCCACAGAAATATCGTGATAAATTGCTCTGAACTCCCTGTACTTTCAAGAGTTCCCCGCTCCTCTTGGTATAATATACCATGGGTTGGCAGACCGCGGAGCGCGAGTTCACGAGTCCGGTGCTGGGTATGGAACCGCTGGGAGGGATGTTCGAGGCGTCGGTCGAGCGCAATCCGAACGCGATCGCCCAGCAGTATCAGGGCGGCATCTACGATCGCAGTCTCGCCGGGACGGCGGTCGACCCCGCCCCACACGGCGACTACGAAAGCCTGACCTACGCGGAAACGGGTGAGATCGTCCGCGCGCTGGCCGCCGGCTTCCGCGAACTCGGCGTCGAGGCCGGCGACCGGGTCGGTATCTTCGCCCAGACGCGCATGGAGTGGGCCCAGACCGATTTCGCGCTACTCGCCGCGGGTGCAGTCGTGACCACCGTCTACAAGAACTCCTCGCCCGAGAAGGCACACTACCTGCTCGACGATCCCGGTGCCAGCGGCGTCGTCGTCGAGAACCAGGCGGTGTTAGAGCGGGTGCTCGCCGTCGAGGACGAACTCGAACTCGAGTTCATCGTGTCGATGGACGAGGTAGGTGGTGCGGGAGAGGACGCGGCGACGGACTGCTACACGCTCGCGGAGGTCTACGAACTGGGAGACGAGCGGTACGATCCGGAGGCGTACGAGGAGTGGCTCGCAGCGCGCGACCCGGACGATCTGGCGAGCATCATCTACACGAGTGGAACGACGGGGAAGCCGAAAGGGGTCATGCTCACCCACCGGAACTTCCGGACGAACGTCAATCAGGTCTACCGTCGCTACGGCCCGCGGCCGGACAAGGACGCGGACACGCCGGTCATCGACGAGAACAGTACGCTCGTCTCGTACCTGCCGCTGGCGCACGTCTTCGAGCGGACGGCGGGGCACTTCCTGCTGTTCGCCGCGGGGGCGACCGTCGCCTACGCCGAGAGTTCGGACACGCTGAAGGAGGACTTTCGCGCGGTCCAGCCGACCGGGGCGACGAGCGTCCCGCGGGTCTACGAGAAGATTTACGACGCGATTCGGGAGGAGGCCACGGAGTCTCCGATCAAAGAGCGCATCTTCGACTGGGCGACGGACGTGAGTCGAGCCTACTATCGGGCCGACGATCCCGGACCGATCCTCGAGTTCAAGCTCTCGGTTGCGGACAAACTGGTGTTCAGCAAGGTCAAGGAGGCTCTCGGCGGGAACGTCGAGATGCTGGTCAGCGGCGGCGGGTCGCTCTCCGAGGATCTCTGCACGCTCTATCACGGCATGGGGCTGCCGATTTTGGAGGGATACGGGCTCACCGAAACCTCGCCCGTCGTCACGACGAACCCGCCGGAGGCACCGAAGATCGGCACTGTCGGGCCGGCGGTTATCGACTGCGACGTGACCGTCGACGGGTCGATCGTGCCGGACGGCGATGCCGCCAGCACGCCCGGCGAAACGGGTGAACTCCTCGTTCGCGGGCCGAACGTCACCGAGGGCTACTGGAACAAGCCGGCGGCGACCGACCGGGCGTTCACGGCGGACGCGCCGGGGGAGGGGGCGAGCGACGCCGACCGAGACGGGAACGCGTCCGAGACCGACGCGGACGCCGAGTGGTTCCGCACCGGCGACATCGTCACCGTCCGCCCCGACGGCTACATCGAGTTCCACGAGCGAACGAAGCAACTCGTCGTCCTCTCGACCGGCAAGAACGTCGCGCCCGCACCGATCGAGGACACCTTCGCCGCGAACGAACTCGTCGAGCAGTGTCTGGTCGTCGGCGACGGCGAGAAGTTCGTCGGCGCGCTCATCGTGCCGAACATCGACGCCCTCGAACGGCGTGCCGAGACCGAGGACGTTGCGCTGCCGGACGACCCGGCAGCCATCTGCGATCACGAGTGGGTCCGCGAGCGGATCGGTCGGGAGGTCGAGGCCGTCAACGAGGACTTCGAGGCCCACGAGACGATCAAGGAGTTCCGACTCGTGCCGATCGAGTTCACCGAGGAAAACGAGATGCTGACGCCGACGATGAAGAAGAAACGCCGGACGATTCTGGACGCGTTCGCCGACGAGGTGAACTCGATCTACGCCGACGAAGCGACGGAACAGGCTCCGGAGGCCTGAAACGCGACCGCTGTTCCGTTTCGCGGATGGCGGTGACCACGCCTAGTGGCGGCGCAATCCGACGCTCGTTATGCGTCCGCCGAGATCGGTTCTTCGACGGTCGTCTCGTTCTCCCGGTAATCGACGATCGTGAACTCGACGGATTCGGGGGTATCCTCCCCGACAGACACGCGAACGAGAGCGGCCGGAAAGGCCAGTGCGTCATTGCCTTCGGTTGGGTCGTCGCCGATCGCTGTTGCGGTTCCGATGAGCGTGTCTGACGTTCTGTCGAGTTCACGAACGCGGATTCCGAGGAAATCCCGTTTCGGCCAGACCGACGTAACGTGGACGAGAAGTTCGGCGTCGAAGTTCGTTTCGTCGACGAACGCGCGACTTGCAGGCGTCTCGCCGTCGTAATCGGCAACCGAAAGCGTTCGATGGACGGCCGCGCTCGAGTCGAACACGTCGAGTTGTCCCGCGGCTGCGCCGTCGAATTGCGGCGATGACCCGTGTCGAACCCCCAACTGCTGGATGTCGTACTGGACGGTCGTTTCGGCGGCTACCGGAGGTGGGTTTTCGCCGCCGGTAGTCGGCAGCGACGACTGGAGACAGCCGCCGGTGATGGAGAGCCCGATGCCGGCAGCAGCGAGGAGATGACGGCGGTGCATACTCGAATCTCACCGCGCACGATAACCAATGTTGGGATAGGTCAAACGGGTATTGTACCGTCCTGCCGTCTCAGAGACCGATCGAGACCACCGCAAAGACCGCCTCAGAGAACGACTGAAACCACCGCAAAGAGGATGAGCACCCCGGTGATGTCACAGACGTTCGTGACGACTGGAATCGTCGTGTCGTCAGGGTCGTAGCCGAGACGGTAGGAGGCGTAGACCGCGGTCGTACTGACGATGACGACCCAGACGGCAAGCAGCATGCCGCTGGTGATCGTAATAACCAGCAGCGGAGCGAGTCCGAGCTCGCCGCCCAGCAGGTGGCCGATAGCCCAGGAGGCGATACCGAGCAGGACGAATACCGTCCCCGCGAGACCGACGATCGCCCCGACTGTCGCTCGCAGATCCGGATTGGTCGGCGAGAACTCGAACGTCCCCAGGTGTAACTGCGTCGAGAGGCGGGCACACATGATCGAGCCCAGGTTTCCGGCGGTCCCGATCATCACCGGGACCAACACGAGCAACGCGGGGTTCGTCAGTAACGCCGCTTCGAAGGTCTCGAGGACGGTTCCCGACACCATCTGCAACACCGACAGGACGGCCAGGAGCGGGACGAGCGTCGTGACGATATTCCGGATCGTCCAGTCGCCGATGTGATCTCGCCCGAGTTCATCGCCGGCCCGGGCCTCGTTGGCGCTCACAGTAGTGCCTCCGTCACGGCGATCCCGACCAGCAGGAAGAAGACGCCGAACACGTCGCCGACGGTCGTCACGACGGGGCCGATGACGTTGTCGGGATCGAGGCCGCGGCGATAGCCCTTGAAGATCACGGGAAGCAAGACGCCGAGCATCGCGACGGCGCTCAAAAGAGCGGCGACGAAGAGGATAATCACGAGTTCGAGCAACGCGGCCTCCCGTCCCAGGGCCAGCATTACGACCCAGGTGAGCACGGCGATAAACAGCGAGACGATCATGCCGTTCAGGAAGGATGCGATGATGGCGTTTCTGAGCCGCCCGCTCCACTCGAAATGAGGGTCGAGCAGTCCCTGGTGGAGCCCGCTCGACAGTCGCGCTCCGAGCGAACCGTAGACCCCGCCGCGGGTGGCGAGAAAGGCCGGCAACAGCAACAGCAACCCGGGAACGCGGCTGATTCCCTCACGCATCGTTTCGCTGCCGAGCAGCGTGCCGGCGAACAGGCCCGCGACGAGACTGACGAGGACCACCGGTAACGCCTGCCGATAGATGTCGACGGCGGAGTCGTGGCCGGTCATTATCGAAGTCGTCCAGTGCCGATACATTAAGCGTTGGCTGATTCGATGAACTCGCCGTCCCGAGACCGACGCCGCGTCTGTTATCCGCTGACAACGTACCGGTACCGTTTTGCCACCGCACGTCCCACGGTATCGAGTATGAAGCACGTCCGGGGGCCACTGTGTACGATCGATGTCGGGGAACAGACGAGCGAAACCGAACGGATCGACGACCTCCTCGAGTCGGCAATCGGCGGCCGCGCGCTCGGGACGAAACTCGCTCACGCTCGCATCCCGTTCGACGCCGACCCGCTCGGGGCGGACAACAACCTGTACTTCGCGACCGGCCCGCTCCAGCACGCGACCATGAGCTTTACCGGCCGCATGTCCGCAACCGGCGTCTCGCCGCTGACCGACGGCCTGCTCTCCTCGAACGCCGGCGGCTTCCTCTCGCGTAACTTCACCGCGACCGGCTACAGCGCCGTCGAGATCACCGGCGCGAGCGACGACCTCGTCATCGTCCACGTCACCGACGACGGCGTCTCGTTCGAAGCCGTCCCCGAACTCGAAGAAGCGACCGTCCCCGAAACCTGCGCCTACATCGACGACGAACACGGACTCGGTTCGGAGCACACCGTCGTCGTCGGTCCCGCCGGCGAGAACGAAGTCCGCTTCGCCTCGATCATGACCTCCGAGGAGCGCGCGTTCGGCCGCGGCGGCCTCGGCGCGGTGCTCGGCGCGAAGAACGTCAAGGCGATCACCTTCGACGGCGACTCCACCCGGGAGGTCGACCTCCCGGCGCTCCAGATGGAGATCCACGGCGAGGCCGCCCAGTCCGACAGCCCGATGCGCGACCAGGGGACGACCTCCGTCGCAACGTACGCGAACATGGTCGAGGCCCTGCCAACGCGGTACTTCTCCGAACTCTCCTACGAACACATCGACGACATCAGCGGCGACCGCGTCGAGGAGAAAAAGTACAAGAAAGGCACCTGCTCGGCCTGCGCGTTCGCCTGCAAGCTTCCGACAAAAGACGAGGAGACCGGCCTCGAGACCGAAGGCCCCGAATACGAGACCCTGATGGCCTTCGGATCGAACTCCGGCGTCGACGACATCGTCGACGTGATGAAATCGAACAAGCTCTGCGACGAACTCGGCCTCGACACGATCTCAGCCGGCGACGTCGTCGCCGCCTACCTCGCCAGCGAAGACGAGTTCGGCGACGCCGACCTCATTCACGAAACCGTCGAGAAGATCGCCTACCGCGAGGGAATCGGCGACCAGCTCGCAGAGGGCGTCGCCCGCTGTCACGACGAACTCGGCGTCGACAACTGGTCGGTCAAGGGCATGGAGTTCGCCGCCCACGACGGCCGCACGCTGAACGGCCAGGGCCTCGCCTTCGCGACCTCGAACCGCGGTGCCGACCACATGTACGCCGAGTTCTACCCCTACGAGTACCCGCTGGTCGACGCCGACGACGCCTTCGACAAGGCTGGACTCGAGAACAAGCCACCGAAGCTCGTCGAACTCGAGAACATCAACGCGATCAAGGATAGCGCCGTCCTCTGTAAGTTCTCCCGGGACTTCATGACGACCGAGCGGTTCGAGACGCTACTCGACGCCGACTACGAGGAACTGCTCGCGGTCGGCAGCGAAGTCGTCGCCCTCGAACGCCACTTCAACAACCAGCGCGGCTTCGACCGGGCGGACGACACGCTGCCGTACGACATTCCCGACTTCGAGCAGGGCCTCGACGAGTACTACGACGAACGCGACTGGAACGACGACGGGACGGTTCCCGCGAGCGAACTCGAGACGATCTCGGAGACGGCACCCGCGGACGACTGAGCCGCCGCGACGCCGTCTCCGTCGCCGCTATGGCGCTACTCCGGACCTGAACTCGATCGGTCGTTTTCGTCCGCGTCCTCGTCGGTCCACTCGCCGACTTCGCCCTCCGGCGTGAGTCGGTCGTCCCCGCGGGACCGAAGCGGCGTGTCGTCGGCCCGCGAGGGATGGATATTGAAGTTGTTTCCCCGGTAGGGGTCCGTTTCCGGATCGTAGTCGAGTTCACTGCGTTCGAAGAGGTAGATGAAAAAGCCAAAGAGCGGGAGCACGGCGGTGATCGCCGCCCACTTTGCGGGAGGCTCGAGCCCGACCTTCCCGGCGTCGTAGTAGGTGAACACGGTCAGCCCGACGTGCCAGGCGAGGGGAATGCCGACGACGATGGCCAGGAGCAGCGGGTCCATGGGATGGCCGATATACGTGCCCGAGGGTTGTAAATCGACTGTCGGTGCTCGCGACCGCGTTGCGTTGCTGTTTTCGACTTCGACTTCGATTTCGACTTCGTTTTCGAGTTCGGTCTCAACTCAATCTCGGTCCCGTTCCGATTCTAGACTCCGTTCGCGTTCGAGCGACCGAAGCGTCTCGAGTCGGTCCTCGGTCGGCGGGTGGGTCGTAAAGAGTCGCCACTTCAGCCGGTCGAACCACTGGTACGACGGTTCGACGTCGCCCTCCGGGCCGAGACGAACGTCTCGAGTCGCCGGATCGGCTTCCAGCGGCAGAATCGAGAGCGAGGAGACGCTTTCGACCGCTCTGAGGTCCCGGGTCGGCGTCGCTTCGATTCGATCATCGAGGGTGGCCAGGGCGGTTGCGAGAACCGCGGGCGACCCCGTCACTTCGGCGGCCGCGCGGTCGGCGGCGCGCTCGCGAACGCGAGCGAGAACGGCCGTGATCGTTCGTCCAGCGATCCAGACGACGTTCGAAACGAACAGCAACGGGACGATGACGATCGACACCGCACCCTTGCCTGCCGGTTCGGGAAGGCGCGTTCGCAATCCCGCCGCGAGCACCACCGGAACCGAAAGCGCCGTCATCACCATCGCATCCCTATTTTTCACGTGGGCGAGTTCGTGTGCGATCACCGCCTCGAGTTCATCCGCATCGAGCGCATCGATCGTGCCCGCGGAGAGCACGAGGTGAATCGCGTCCGGCCGGTAACCGACGACCATCGCTTCGGGCGCGCGACTGTCCGAAATCGCGATCGTCGGTGCGGGCACGTCGAGCATCGTTGCGACCGTCGTCGCCGTCCGGTACAGTTCCGGTTCCGCGTCGCTGTCGACCGGCGCAGCTCCCGCGAATCGTTCGACCGTCGAAACTTGGGTGAACTCGAGGGCGGCGATAGATGCCAGTAGACAGACGCTGATCACCGACGCCAGCGTCGCCGGATTCTCGACGCCGACTATCGACAGGAGGCCGTAGAACACGCCCCAGATGCCCGCAACGAGACCGGCCATCACGAGCGCGAGCAACGCGATCGAGACGACCATCCGTACCAGCAGTGCTCGCCCGTTCGGCATCGTCATCGTCGATCGATGAACTCGAACGGCCGGGGAGAGCGATGGGTGAGCCTATCCGGGACGACCATACTCGAACGAACGTGTCTGTAACAAAATATGTATCGATCCCCCGCAGCGATCGGCCGGCGACGGCCGTGACCGAACGGGTGGCCTCATACGGACTGCTGTAAGTCGTTTCCGGCGCAACCGCAGGACGGGCGCTGTTGCGCCAGAAAATCGTTACAGCAGACCGTATCAGTTCACGTCGAACTCGATCGCTGCACCCTGGCCGAAGCCGACACACAGCGTCGCCAGTCCGAGGCCGCCGCCGCGCTTCTGGAGTTCGTTGATCAGCGTCACCGGCAGGCGCGCACCGGAGGCACCGAGCGGGTGGCCGATGGCGATTGCGCCGCCGTTGACGTTGAAAATCTCGGGGTCGATGCCGAGTTCGTCGCGGGAGTAGATCGACTGGCTGGCGAAGGCCTCGTTGAGTTCGACGAGGTCGTACTCGTCGACGTCGCGGCCGTTGCGCTCGAGCAGGCCCCGCGTTGCGGGGACCGGGCCGATACCCATGACGGTCGGATCGACGCCGGCGACGTTGTTCATGCCGATTTCGGCCATGATCTCGAGGTCGTGGTCCTCGGCGAATTCCTCGCTCGTGACCAGCAGGGCGGACGCACCGTCGGAGATCTGGGAGGCGTTGCCGGGCGTGACGGATCCCTCGGACTTGAAGACGGTCGGCAGTTCGGCGAGTTTCTCGGCGGTCGTGCCGGGGCGCAGGCCCTCGTCTTCCTCGACGGTGCCGTCTTCGGTTTCGATCGGGACGATTTCGTCGTCGAAGCGGCCTTCCTCGGTAGCTTCGACGGCGCGCTGTTGGCTGCGGGCGGCGTACTCGTCCTGCTCCTCGCGGCTGACGCCGTACTCCTCGGCGACCTTCTCGGCGGTCATCCCCATCTGGAGTTCGCCCATGTTGTAGAGTTCGGCCATCTTCGGGTGGACGTTCGGGGTGTTTTCGCCCATCGGGACGCGGCTCATGCTCTCGACGCCGCCGGCGATGACGGCGTCGCGGTTGCCGGCGGCGACGGCGTCCGAGGCGGAGATGACGGCCTGCATCGAGGAGGCACACCAGCGGTTGATCGTCGTCGCCGGGACGCTCTCGCCGAGTTCAGAAAGCAGGGCGATGACGCGAGCCAGGTTGTTGCCCTGCTCGCCGCGCTGCTGGGCGCAGCCCCACATCAGGTCGTCGACGTCTTCGCCGGAGAGGCCGGTTTCGGCCAGGATCTCGTCGATGAGCGGGACCGAGAGGTCTTCGCTGCGAAGATCGGCGTACACGCCGTCCTCTTTGCCCTGTGGTGTCCGCACGGCCTTGACTACGACTGGCGTCTGTGGCATACTGTACCGAAGATCCTTAACGGACTTAAATCCGGTCGAACTCCGAAGGATGCGGACGGAGTTTATCTGGACGGCACCGACCGACCCGCCTTCTGCCGGCGGTGTCGCCGTCGAGAACAACCCTTATCTCGCGCGTCTCGGAATACACGGCTATGGACGAGGACGGACCGAACGAGCGACGAGAACTCGATCAATCGACCGCGGCTGATGAGTCCGCCACCGCCGCCGTGACAGCCAACGATGCGGCCGGGTCCGCGCCCCGCTCCGAAACGGAAACGGAAACGGAAACGGAAACGGAAACGGAAACGGAATCGGAATCCGCCGGAACCGACTCAAACTCCACCGGAACCGACCCCGCCGAACCCGACTCGACTCGTGACGACGCGGCGGCCAGTTCCATGCCGGGCGTTCCGGACACCGAACCCGAGGGGTCGGATGTCCCGGAAGACGTTCAGAAATACGCCCGCTTCAAGAAAATGGACGGCGCACAGTACGACCGCGTCAACGAGTTCCTGCGCGACCGGACCTACATCACCGCCCGCGAGTGGGCCATCGCCCGTCTCTGTGCCGACTTCCGGACCGAAACCGGCGTCGAGATGACCAAGATCGGCGAGAACCTGCCCGAACTCGTGCCGTTCATGACCGACACCTACACGCCCCAGGCGGTCAACCAGGCCCGCTCGTCCTTCGAGGACAAGGTCCGCACCGCCGGAGCCACCTTCCTCTACGGCGCGATGTGTGACTTTTTCACCGCCGAAGAACTCGACGACGTGATGTACGAATCCACGGAAGTCGCGAAATTCCTGCTCGAAGTCGAGGGCGTCGACCTCTCCGTCGAAGACGAACTCGAAGCCGAAGAGCGTATCTCGAGCGTGATGCGGGAGGTTCGAGCGGCGAGCGAGGAACTGCGGGCGGAAGACGACTCGTAAACCACCGCCAAACGGCGAAAGCGATCGAGTTCACTCGGCCGACTGGTGGTGCGGTCGGAACGAGCCGGGCTGTCGTGACTGTTGTGGCAACAGGAACTATCCGGACCAGATGGTAATCACCGTGGAATACTGTTTTTGCTATCGGAACAGTCAGGTAGCAAATTCGATACTATCCACCAGCGTCTGAGAGTGGGACGTGCATGGCTGAATATCCCGCTGGCGGTGATGGGCACGCGCCAGCACGGCATTCCGAGGCGGAATCGACCGATCGTTCTTCGACCGGATCAACTGACGCTGGCGTCACGCGTCGACGAACATTACGCGCGGGCGGTGTGCTCGGTGCAGGGGGTCTCCTCGGCGTTCTCGGCGTTGGCACCGACCGCGCGGCAGCGGCGTGTGACCGGCCGGACGACGTGATTCACCTCGACTACGACGACTACGATAGCTGGGACGACATCTACCGGCTATCGAACGGTGACAGCGAGACGCTCGACCTCGTCACCGATCCGGTCTACTCCGAGAACACCGCGTTGCAACTGCAGGTTCGTGAGGGTAACCACTGGGGCGCGAGCATGCACTACGACTTCGAGGATGGCCTGTTCGAACTCACCGGCCGCGTTCGGTTCGGGCTCGACACTGGGTGGGGAATGGCCGGCCGCTACCCGGCGAACTGCCGGCTCTGGAACTGTGCGATGGCACTCGGCGAGGGCAGCGCCGGCGGCGGTATGCCCACCGGTTCCAACGGCTGGAGTAACCGGATGTACCTCACCAATCGGGATTCCGATCCCGAGGGCCCGTTTTACCTCCTCTCGCACACGTACCACCTCGATCAGAACCAGGACCACGACTTCATCATGGACGGCGAGGAGTACGCCTACGGGCAACCAGAAATCGTCCCCGGCAACTGGTACGAGTTCAAGTATTACGTCTGCGTGAACACGATCACGAACGGCGTGGCGAATCCGGACGGCATCGTCCGCTACTGGCTCGATGACGAACTCGTCTACGAGCGAACGAACTTCCGGTTCACGGAGGACCACGACGACAACATCATTGACTCGAACGGGCCGGCCGGACACTACGGCGGGCGATACGAGGCTCCCCAGAACCTCTATGCGTACTACGACGATCACTCGATGGCGCTTAACGGCCGACTCGAGTTCGGCCCGTGTTGAGACGGACGGCTGTCACTCAGTGCCGGCGCACCCGCGACCGTCCTGCGGTCGCCCGGGAAATCGGAACAACAGCTGTCTGACCCGGACGTTTGCGGTTGGTGGCCGCTGAGTCGGTTACTCGCGAGTCGCACGGTCGACGTGGGGACGACGTTTACAGTTGCAGTTGCAGTTATCGCGAGCGAGAGAGTGAGAGAAAGGGCGGTTCTGATCGGGTCACGTCATTCGGCTGTATTCGGTTGTCGCTCGGTGGGAGTCACCGACGAAACGTTCTCGTTCGAGATGGCATCCCCGATAGGCGCTCGGATCTGTGCGTCGTCGATGGCCTCTTCCAGGGTGTAGACGGTCGTTGTTGGAATATTGCCGAACGAACCGATCGGCTGTGTGTGCGTCTCGATCGTCACGTCGGTGAACGCGATATGGAAGTCGAGTGCGATGTGTTCGACGGACCACTCGCGGCGGATCTGTTCCATGACTTCGGAGAAGGTCGATTCGTGGGGTCGCGTTTCGGGCGTCCCCGCAAACGAGATTTCCGCTTCGAATTGGGTCGGTAAACTGTTCGGTTCGATTCCGTCGTGTGGGCCGGGAGTCTGAGTGCCGCGGTTGGCCTCCAGTTGCGGGGCAGATGTCTTCCAGAGGTGAGTCCAGGCCGGATCCGCAACGGAGTCGGTACGCCGTGCGTTATCACGCAATTCGGTCGGCCCGTTCGTCGTCTCCCCGTTCTGTTTGTAAACGACACACTGCAATTGAAGGTTCCGTGCGGGACCGTTCCCTCGGTTCTGGAGCGTTACGTGGAGCGTATTTTGCTCGGCACCGACCGCTTCGAGGTCGATAATCGGCCGGTGGTTCGCCTTCAGAAAGGCCGTTTGTTGTTCCATCAGCTCCGCCTGCGTCTGCTGGATCGACGCCATGAGTTCCTGTATCTGGTACGTCCGCCAGAACAGGACTACGAGTATGACGACGAAGACGATCGTGAGAATATCGGCAACGTCGACGAGAAAAAACCCGTCGGGGAGTGTTTGTGCGGGCCTCATTCTCGCTTCGAGTGCACCCGTCTCCTCGAGGCGTTCCATCGCCTGATTCGTCTCGATCGCCTCATCCCCCTGGTCCGTCTCAGTGTCGTGCGTCGGATCATGGTCCTCCGGATGCGATTCGGTGCTGTCCGGTCGCCGTGCGTTTCTGTGTGGTCGTTGGCAACGATCCCCGTTCGCTGCCGCCGAAAGCGCCGTTATCGACTATCGACCGTTGTATCCGCTCCCGCGTGCGAGTCGGGTCCGAACCGATCGCTGATCGCGTTTTTTACCCATCTAATTGTAAATGTAGCGGCCAATTGTCTGGAAATACATACTTTGAGATCCGGGGTGTCCGATCGAGACTCGCCCGGCGATCCCCGTCCCTCGCTTTCGTTTCCAGGCCTCGTTTTCTGTCGATTTCGCTATTTCGACCGCCTACGTCACCGCACTGACCGTCACGTTTGCCGAATCTTCTTCACCGATGAGAGCATCCTCGAATCGCGCTCTGACGACGCCGGAATCGATCCTACCATCTGCGGCCGCAACCGTTCCGACCGACTCGGGATCGAACCCCACGTCGAGTTCATCATAGACCGCAGCGAGAACGGCTGCAAGTTCATCGCGGTTGTCGACGAGGACGATGCCGGCAGTGACCGCCGCGTCCTGCCGGACGCGTTGGGCGAGCCCGACGAGCTTTCGTAGTGAGCCGCCCGCCGCTCGCGTCGAAATCGAGTGCGAGCCGGGACAGAACGCGTTCGACGGTTCGCCGCGGACTGTCTCGCAGTCCAGTTCCGAGAGCGCGCGCTCGACGGCCGCGGTAAGCCGTTCGTAGCGCTCGTCGGTCCCTTGCCGGAAGTCCCCAACGGGGTCGGCACGAGCGAAGGCGAGCGTCGTCTCGCCGTCGTAGGCGACCGCCCGGCCCCCGACGTCCCGCTCGACCGATGGAAAGCCGCGTTCGTCCGCGAGTTCGCGAGCGCGGTCGTATCCCTTCAGCCGGCGATCCCGGCGGCCGAAGGCGACCTGCCGGTGGGGAGTCCAGACGCGAACGGCAGGCTCGCCGTCGGCCGCGATCTCGAGCAGGCGTGTGGTCACCCGCCGATCCGCGTCGATCGTCTCGGCACGACCGCGGAGCACTCGCATACACGGCCCGTTCGTGTCGACGCACCTAAACAGTCCCGCTGCACAGAGGAACGTGACCAGGTGAACTCGGCCGATGGCCGCCACAACTTCCGTTACACTCCCCGAGTCGGTACTCGCCCAGTACGCCCGCTTCTCGCTCTATAACTCGCCGTATCCCGCACACGACGCCGGCTGTGCGATCGACCTCTACCCCGAGCCACCCCGCGATGGCCGGACAACCATCGCGCCGAGTCCCGTCTCCGGGACCGTCCGCGAGACGCGAACCGTCCGCGCACCGCAGCAACCCTACGCCGTCGAGCACGACCACCTCGTTCTGATCGACTGCGACGGCCCCGCCGACTGCGCCGGCCTGACCGCTCGCGTTCTCCACGTCGACCCGACGGTCGCGGCCGGCGACCGCGTCGACCGCGGCGACTCGCTCGGCGAACTCGTCCGCGCCGGGTTCTTCGCCCCGTGGGTCGACAACCACCTCCACGTCGGCTTTCGCGACCCCGAACAGAACCCCTATCGCGCATCCGGGTCGCTGCCGCTCGAACTCGGCGTCGATCCGAAACCGCTCGACTGGGACGGCACGGGGACGGTCGTCGCAACCGGCGACACCTACGCTATCCTCGATGCCCCGGCACACCCGAATCCGGGTGCCGAGTTCGTCGGCGTCCGCGCCGACACCGGTGGGCCGACCAGCGTGAGCCGGTCCTCATCAGAGTACCACTCCAACGGCGGCGTTCTCGACGGTGGCCTGCCGCACTACGACGGCGGCGGACTCCTCGCGAGTTCAGGATCAGTATCAGTATCAGTATCAGGATCGGGTGCAGAGACGGGTGCAAGTGCAGGCGCCGGTTCGGCCGCCGCTGAACTCGTCTCGCTGAACGGGGACCGGCTCGGCGTCCGCTCTGCTGACGATGGACGCTCAATCGCGTGGGACGACGTGACCGTCACGGCGAACGGGGAGCCGATAACGGGGCTGTCGCTGTTCTGTGCGCGCGATTCGGACTTCGGTGTGAAACTCATCTGTCCAGAACGAGCGTTCGAAATCGGCGACGCAGTGC
This sequence comes from Natrialba aegyptia DSM 13077, assembly GCF_000337535.1. Taxonomy (GTDB): domain Archaea; phylum Halobacteriota; class Halobacteria; order Halobacteriales; family Natrialbaceae; genus Natrialba; species Natrialba aegyptia. The sequence continues at coordinate 111,786 of NZ_AOIP01000016.1, read as the reverse complement.
AGGTTCGCGTTCGACCGGAACGGTAAGCGACGGATCGTTCGTTTCCCGCGGAAGCGGTTCGCCGCCGAGCGATCGAAATATTCGCCACGAGAGAAACACCGAAGCGCAGTCATCAAGACAGTTGGTGACAGAGAACAGGGCATGACCGACGACACCGCAGGTGCGACGGGCGACTACGACGCGATCGCACAGTTTCTCCAGCAGTACATCGACGACCATCAGGACTTCCTCTCGTGGATCGGCACGACCATCAACGGAGTCGGTCCGGGCTCGATGACCATCTCCATTCCCTACGACCAAAAACTGACGAACGTCCGCCCGGCACCCGCGACCGATTCCGACCAGCGCCCGGACATCCACGGCGGCATCGCTGCCACGCTCATCGATACCGCCGGCGGCCTCGCGCTCCGAACCGAACTCGAACAGCCCGTTGACGCCTCGATCGCGACGATCAATCTCAACGTGAACTACCTCCGGCCGGCGACCGGCGATCTGACGGCGACGGCAAACGTGGTTCGCGTCGGCGGGACGGTCGGCGTCAGCGAAGTGACCGTCGAGAGTACGACGCCGGATGGCGAAACTAGAGAGGTTGCGACGGGCCAGGGATCCTATCGCGTGTTCCGTCAGGGATCGGACTGAGTGTGCCGATTTCGCTCATCGACTGTTTCTCGTGAGTGTCTCCGGACTCGACCGTAGAGAGAACAGCCGAGTGTGGCTCGTTGTGGCTCCTGGTTGCGTTAGGCTATCATCCACAGCCGAAGCCCCAGATAGCACATAATGAGCCCGAACGTGCCGGCGTAGAGGAGTTCACCGCTCGTCGCCGAGGCCACCAGCGCGACTGCGTTGAGGAGTATCCCGAGGACGTACATCGACTGCAGGCGACGCGAGTTCAGTTCCATGCGGAGGGGTTCGGACGCAGGGATAAAACGCTCGTTGCTCCGGCGCTGTCTCGCTGGATCGACGAGCGGATGCCCACTGCGTTAGGCCGCGTCGAACGATACGTCGTCCCGGCTCAGTACCTCGCCGAACAGCCAGTCGGCGTGTTCGAGGGCGTACTCGTGGTGGTCGTCTTCGATCGCGCCAATGCAGTCTTCGATCATGAGCGGGCGGAAGTCGCGCAGGCCGGCGCTGCCGCCGGTATGGAGCACGCAGACGTTCGCGAGCGTGCCGCAGATGACCAGATCGTCGATGCCGCGGGCGTTCAGCCAACCCTCGAGTTCGGTGTTGTAGAAGGCGTCGTAGGTGTGCTTTTCGACGACGTGGTCGTCGGGACCGACGGTGAGCCCGTCAACGATCTCGGCCTCCCAGGAGTCCTCAAGGACGTGCTCGCCCCACTGGGCGAACTCGTCGTAGTAGTGGGCGTCCGCGAACTGTTCTGGCGGGTGCACGTCCCGGGTGTAGACGATCCGCGCGCCGGCGTCACGGGCGCGGGCGACGAGTTCGGCGATGGGCTCGATGACGCTCTCGCTACCGGGAGCGTACAGCGTGCCGTCTGGATGGCAGAATCCGTTTTGCATGTCGACGACGACGACCGCCGTGCGCGTTGGATCGAGGTCGAGAGTCATGGGTGTCCCTACGAACGCGCTCGCAAAAACGTTCGCGACGGTTGCGCCCGTGATCGACGCCGGATGAGTGTGTTCTTCCGATGAAACGGGTCGGCCACCGACCGTCGTCCTTTTGCCGGTTGCTTTCGTACGACTGACTATCCTATCCCGATGAACTCGACGCGCACACGGCTTCTGGGTGGTCTGGCTGTTTTCGCACTTCTCGTCCTCGTGGTCGCCGGTGCCGGTGGCTTCCTGCCGTTCGCCGTCGGCCCCCCGTCCGACTCGGATGAGGACGGGCAACCGAACTCCCCGGCGACGGACGACCGACCGGCCGATCCATCGACCAACGACACGATCGGCTACGTCGACGGCTACTGGTACGACGACGAACTCCCCGTCGACACCCGCGACAACCAGACCCTCGCCGAGGGTGAACTCGACGCCGTCATCTCGCGGTCGATGGCTCGCGTCGAGGTCATTCGAAACCTGACCTTCGAGGAGGACGTCTCGGTCGACGTCGTCTCCCGCGAGGAATACCAGGACGAACAGACCGAAAACGGCAGCGTCTTCACGAACGCCACCGGTGCCGTGCGACTGCAGCAGAACGTCAACTACGAGGCGCTGTTCATGGTGGATCGGAACACCGATGCTGCGGACGCCGCCGAATCGCTCTACGGCGGGTCCGTCAACGGCTACTACGACCCCGAAACCGAACAGATCGTCATCGTCTCCGAGAGTTCGGGAACGCCGACGCCCAACGAACCCGTGCTCGGTCACGAACTCGTCCACGCGCTGCAGGACCAGCAGTTCGGACTGAGCGGCTACGAGCGCGAGACGATCGACCAGGACAACGCCGTGAACGGACTCATCGAGGGCGACGCCTCCTGGGTCGACGCCGAGTACGAACGCCGCTGCGGCGAGGCGTGGGCCTGTCTCCAGCCCGAACGCGGCACGCCCGGCCAATCCGATCTCAACTGGGGGCTCTACCTGACGATCTATCAGCCCTACGACGACGGCCCCGACTACGTCGAGTTCTTGCTGGAGCAAGCTACGGACGAGGCGGCGTGGGACGCGGGCGAGTACGACTGGGAGGCCGTCAACGCGGCCTACGACGACCCACCGGCGAGTTCGGCGGAGACGATTCGACCGGGCGAGGAACGCGATCCCGCCTCCGTCGAGGTCGCGGACCGATCGTCCGAGGGGTGGCAGCAACTCGAAGTCGACGGCGCAGTCGCCAACGAGACCGTCGGCGAAGCCGGCATGGTTTCGATGTTCACCGCCGACGCGTTCGAGTGGGGCCGCCAGCCCGTGATCGAGCAGTCCGAGTTCCTCGAGTCAAGCATGGGCTACGACTTCGACCAGCCCGAGACCGACGGCTGGGCCGGCGACGAACTCGTGACGTACGCGACCGACGACGCCGCCGATGCCGTCGCCGGCGGCTCGAACGAGACGGTCGACGACGCGGTCACCGAAACGGGATACGTCTGGCGGACCGAGTGGACGACGACAGACGACGCCGAGGCGTTCGCCGGTGCCTACCTCGAACTGCTTGACAACCACAATGCCGAACCGGTCGACGACCGCCGGAACACCTACGAGATCGAATCGGACTACCCGGGAGCGTACTATCTCGACGTGAGCGGCGAGACGGTGTCGATCGTGCGCGCGCCGTCGGTCGCTGAACTCGACGCCGTCGAGGACGGGGCCGCACCCGCTGGCGATGATACGATCACAGCTAGCGCCGGTGGTACCGGGGATGACGGCTCTACCGCTTCGGACGACTCGGAGGACGACCAGTCGCTCATCGGCGCGCTGATCCCGGATAGCGGAGTCGGTATCAGAGCTGTCGCTCTCGGGTCGGTTCTCATCCTCGCGACTGGCGGCTGGATCGTTCTGCGTCGAACCCACGCCGTCTCCGCTACCGTGTCCTCGCTCCTGCTTTCGCTTCCGTTCGGGCTCTCGCTTCCGATCGAGCCGTCGATTCGGCGTCCCGCCTCGCCGCCGTGAGCGCCGGAGACGGGTAGCTTTTTTGCTCCCCGGCGGAAATCGACGCTATGTCAAACCCGTTCGGAACCATTCCCACTGCTGCGATTCTCGAGGGGACCGCGACGGACGCCTACTTCGAGCGTACCCACACGACTCTCGAGCACGCGGGCAAGAACCCGCACGTCGTCGCCGAAGTGACCGCAGACCAGTTCCCGACCGGCGAGTTCGACGTCTTTACCGGCATCAAAGATGTTGCGACGCTCTTCGAGGGTTGTGCCGTCGACGTCGACGCTCTTCTTGACGGGCAACTGTTCGACGGCGGTCCCGTTCTCCGCATCGAGGGTCCGTACCGCGAGTTCGCCGAACTCGAAACCTCGCTGCTCGGCTTTCTGTCGCAACCGAGCGGATTCGCGACGGCCGCACTCGAGGCGCGATTGGCCGCGCCGGAGTCGTCCGTCCTCTCGTTCGGCGCTCGTCACGTCCATCCCTCGATCGCATCGACGGTCGAACGCGCGGCGCTGCTCGCCGGGCTCGACGGATTCTCACACGTCGCAGCGGGAGACATCCTCGATCGTGAGGCGAGCGGCACGATGCCCCATGCGCTCATGTTCTGCTTCGGCGAGGGCAACCAGGCCGCGGCCTGGGAGGCCTTCGACGAGGCCGTCCCCGAGGACGTGCCCCGAATCGCGCTGGTCGATACGTTCTGGGACGAAACGAGCGAGAGCCTGTTGGCCGCCGAGACGCTCGGAGAGGACTTAGACGGCGTGCGCATCGACACTACGAGTTCGCGTCGCGGCGACTTTCGCCACATCGTCCGTGAGGTGCGCTGGGAACTCGACGCCCACGGCTACGAGGACGTCGACATCTTCTGTAGCGGCGGGCTCGGCCCGAACTCGATCCGCGAACTGCGAGACGTTGCGGACGGCTTCGGCGTCGGGAGTCACATCACGGAGGCAGCGTCGCTGGACTTCAGTCTCGACATCGTCGAGATAGAGGGCGAACCGATCTCCAAGCGGGGCAAGCTCTCGGGCGTGAAAGAAGTCTATCGGACCGCCGACGGCGGTCATCACGTCGCCCTCGCCGACGGCGACGCGCCGGACGACGCCGACCCGCTGCTCGAACCGCTCGTCCGCGACGGTGAACTCGTTCGCGAGTTCGACCTCGACGAGGCGAGCGAGCGCTGTCTGGCGGACGCGGACGCGGTCGGATTCGAAGAATCGGAAGCGTAATCACGCGCTCTCGGAAATTGGTTAGTATAATGATGGAACAGTCCTCCCCGCCGCACATCGAAATCACGAACAAACTCTTCTTCAAACTCGCCATCATCGGTTTCGGTGCCGCCTTCTTTAACGGATTCGCCTTGCTTCTTGCCGGGCAGATCGGCCCGTTCGGCCCGCTCGCTTTCATTTTCCTCTTGCTCGTGAATACCCCCGTTCTCTGGCTCGTGTTACACGCCTTCTTCGCGGCGATCGACGAACTGCTCAAGGCGAACCGTCACCCTCCGGTGCGATCATCCGCGGAGCACAGCGAGTAGCGTTGCGAGGCGTACCCGGAGGGACGGTTTCGATCGAACTCGACGCCGATTTCACAACTGAACTCGCAGCGGCCGCGCTCATCGTCTCGGCGGCTTCGGTGAACTGAACTCTCGTCGGTGCCGTTGCACGACGGACTGCCGTGGCCGTTCGAGACCGTCAGTATGATCGTCGGTACGGCGGCGACCTCTGCACGAGATGCGTTCGCGATGCGTCGCTGTTCGGGTGCGAGTTCTTCCACGAAGACGACGCCTGCTCAGAGCTCTTCGATGCTGCCGTCGGCCTCGCGCTCGCGGAAGACCTGGCCCTCGAAGAGGGTGACGACTACGTCGTCGTCCTGCCAGGAGTTGGGGGCGAGCTTGGCCTTTCGACAGGTCCGGTCGAGATATTCGCGTGCGCTCCAGCCGTGTTCGACCGGCACCGTCGGGTAGAGCCAGCCGCCTTCGCCGCCGTCGATGGCGACGCCGTGCGTGCCGAGTTCGAGATCGGCGAGCGGATCGTCGGTGAGGATGACGTTTCTCACCGCACAGACCGAGACGGTGAGGTTCGGTAGTTCCGAGGGGCTAATCTCGGAGCCGCACGAATCTTCGCTGGCTGCTTCGATGGCCGCGTCGACGATGACGTGGCCGAGCTGTTCACCCGAACGGTAGCCACCGGCACAGCCACGCAGGCTTCCGCGGCCTCGCGTGGACTCGAGTCGAACGAACGCACCAGTTCGCTCGTAGAAGCTTTCTCGCATACTGCCCGGTTGTTCTCGTTGCCCGTGTTCGACGTAGGATTCGACGGATTCACGCGCGAGTTCAACTGCACGTGCACCGTCTTCGTAGGAGAGGTTGACGCCCTGTCCCTGGGACATACAGATGTACATGGGGATAGCCGTCCTAAAACGCTTCCATTCCGTTTCGAGAGTCAGACCAGGGCTGTGACCCGCGAGAACGGCGTCGTATCGGCGGGAATCGGGACGATTCCAACCGAGGGACTTATTCACCAGCGGGACCTACAATCGGTGGAGAGAGAGCCTGGCTGCCGCGGCGGGTGAGTCGGTAACGATTCGCCCGTTGACTGCGGGCACCGATCGGTGACCCGCGACGAACGTGACTCCTCCCGTCGGGAGGGGCCACGCCCGCGAGGAAAGTCCCCCCACCTGTTCGGGCAGGTGACTGGACGCAAGTCCAGAGCGGGAGACCGCTGGCTCTGGAACAGAAACGACACGTCTCGGTCCGACCGATGATGCGTGCGACCCCGACCGCGAGGAAGGGCAGTTGACCCGCAGAGGGTGTGCAGTCTGGCCGTGGTTCGAACCCACGGGTCGCGACGGTTCGTGATGTCCTATCGGGAGATCACACGGCAGACGGCTCGTGCCGTCGACCGCAAACGACGCGACCGGCTGCGCTCAGACGACCGAGGACCGATGGAACGGCGAATCCTCACCGGTGCAAGTCCGTGCCGTGGTAGCCCGAACAACGCGGCCGCGCCGCAACGGCACGGATGCTCAGCCGAATGCCGGGACGAACAGAAGGGGGCTTACTCCTCTCACCGCTTTTCACCGCACAGCACCGCCTGTCTTGAGTGAGAGTCTACAGCAGCCATCGCAACGGCGATGTCACTCCTCTATCACGCGTCAGATTCGGATACTAGAGCCGAGGCTCGCGGCTTGGCGTTTTGCGGTTCTGACAGTATCCGTCTCACTCCGCCTGGTGGTTCGCTTTTACTGTCAACTTCTGCCCGTGACGAGTAATGATCACAGTAAAGCCCTCGTATCCGAACGAAACCCGCGTCTCCGGATCCGCTAGGTCGCTTTGTGAACCAAAGAGCGCATCGAGTGCGTCAGGATCGATCACCTCGTAGAGCGGCACGAGTTCGGTCGGGTCACAGTCGGCAGCCGTCGACACGGTCTCGATGGCGGCAAGCGATGCGGACCGTGAGAGTTCGAACTCGCGACGGACGGTGGTCGACGATGCGGTACGTGCATTTTTCTGCTGTCCCAGTTCCGAGTCCATCCCACTTCTTGGAAGAACGGCCACACCATCTTATAAAAGTCTGTCTAAATCTCGTCCGATTTCTCTCCGTTCTACTAATCACTATTGGGAATCACCTATTCAAACAACATACCTCTTCTCTCCAATGGAAACCCGAAATCGGCGCTATCGGCTCCGAAAACTGCCCCGTCGGTATCGGGTGAACGTGATGAACTATAGATATGTCGGGCAACACAGGGCTGCGTCCCGGTGTGGTGGAATTGCAGACGGTCTACTGTACCGATTTCCCGGCGCAGCCGCGCCTCGTCCTGCGGTTGCGCCGGAACTGACTGCCAACAGTCCCTATCAGAGCCGTTCCGACCGCTCGCGTCGTTCGTTTCCGGATTCGATCGTAGCTACTGAGCTCCACGTACCGATTCCGCGTCTCGATTTTCGCTACGTGCTGCCCGCTACGCTCGCGATATTGTACTGAAGAGAAGCGTCCTGACGGAGATTTGAACTCCGGTCCCTGGCTCCGCAAGCCAAGAGGATAGTCCACTACCCTATCAGGACTCATCTCTTCGTAACCCGGTGACCATTAAAGCCCTTTCGAAAGTGACCGGAAAACGGGCCTGGTTCGGCCGATTATGCCTGATTTACTCACCCATGATTCAGGGTCGCTGGTGGCTTCGAGTTCACGTTATAGACTGCACTCAGTACCACCAAGGAGTGGGAGAGATCGGACCGCGAGTTCAAGTACGGGGGCGAGCCCAGAGACGGGTACAGATGGAGACCATCACAGTCCGGGGGTATCGATATCGATTCCGGTTCACGACCGGGGAGTATCGAGCGCGCACACGACGAATGGACAACGCTTATGCGCGGGCTACTCATGCACGAGCATAGAATGAGCGACATCGAGGGCGTCTATGAAGACCTCGAGGCCGACATCTCTCTGGAGGAGTTTCGCGAGGCCGTCGAGGAAAAAGTCGAGCAGATGGGGGGACTCGCGGACGAGGAGACGGCGGCGATGCTGATCGCTCACGAGGTCGGCGAGAGCGAGGTCGGGGGCATCGCCGATATCGAGCCTGGCATGGAAGAAGCGAAGTTCGTCGCCAAGGTGCTCTCGGTCGGCGAGCGCCGCACCTTCGAACGCGACGGCGAGGACGAGGACGGCCAGGTCGTCAACGTCGAGGTCGCCGACGAGACCGGCTCCGTCCGCGCGGCCTTCTGGGACGAGCACGCCGACGCCGCTATCGACGAACTCGAAGAAGGCCAGGTCCTGCGGATCAAGGGTCGCCCGAAGGACGGCTTCAGCGGCGTCGAAGTCAGCGTCGACGAGGTCGAACCGGACCCGGACACCGAGATCGACGTACAGATTTCGGATACCTACACCGTCGAGAACCTCTCGCTCGGTCTTTCGAACGTCAATCTCGTCGGACTCGTCCTCGACACCGACACCGTTCGCACGTTCGACCGCGACGACGGCTCCGAGGGGAAGGTCTCGAATCTCGTCCTCGGCGACTCGACCGGCCGCGTCCGCGTCACGCTCTGGGACGACCAGGCGGACCTCGCGACCGAACTCGAGGCCGACGAGACCGTCGAGGTCGTCGACGGCTACGTTCGCGAGCGCGACGGCTCGCTCGAACTCCACGTCGGCAACCGGGGGGCAGTCGAGACGGTCGACGCCGATATCGAGTACGTCCCGGAAAGCACGCCGATCGAGAACCTCGAGATCGGCCAGACGGTCGACCTCGCTGGCGTCGTTCGATCGACGGACCCGAAGCGGACGTTCGACCGCGACGACGGCTCCGAGGGCCAGGTCAAGAACGTCCGCGTCCAGGACGCCACCGGCGACATTCGCGTCGCACTCTGGGGTGAGAAGGCGGATCTCGATATCGGCCCGGGCGACGAGGTCGCACTCGGCGACGTCGAGATTCAAGACGGCTGGCAGGACGATCTCGAGGCCTCCGCCGGCTGGCAGTCGACGATCACGATCCTCGAATCGGAGTCCGACAGCGCCGGCGCGTCGAGCACAGCTGGCGACGAGAGTTCGACGAGCGACGAAAACGCGGGACTCTCCGCGTTCGCGGGTGACGCGGCTGCCGACGACGCCGGGGCGACCGGTGATGAATCCGCAGCCGACACCGCTGAAGAAGAGAACGGCCGCGCGACCGCGGACGAGGCCGGAGCCACCGACGCCGGCGAGCCGTCGGACGGCGACGAACTCGAGTTCACCGGCGTCGTGGTGCAGGCCGGCAGCCCGGTCGTGCTCGACGACGGCGAGACGACGATGAGCGTCGAGACCGAGGCCGATGTCGGCCTCGGCGAGGAGGTCACCGCGCGGGGCGTCGTTCGAGAGGGGCGACTCGACGCAAACGACGTGTTCTAGGCAGTCCTCGCCTCGCGATCGGCGAGGAAAAGCGTTAAGGGAGTTAGCTTCGCCTAGCATGATATGAACGTCGAACTCCCGTTCGCGCCGGTGGATACGATTATCCGGCGGAACGCGGGTGATCTTCGGGTGAGCGCCGACGCGTCGGCCGAACTCGCAGCCCGGATTCAGGACCGCGGGAGCGACCTCGCGATCGACGCTGCCGACCGCGCCACTGCGGACGGACGGAAGACGCTGATGGCGTCGGATTTCGAGGTCGAAACCGTCGTCGAAAAGGACGAACTCGAGTTGCCGGTCGCGCCGGTCGACCGAATCGCGAGACTGGAGATCGACGACCGCTATCGGGTCTCGATGGACGCTCGCGTCGCGCTGGCAGACATTCTCGAGGATTACGCGGATAACGTCGCAGGAGCATCGGCCATCCTCGCCCGCCACGCGGATCGGCGAACGATTATCGACGACGACATCGAGACGTACTTCTCGCTGTTCGAGTGAGTGTGAGATGCAATTTGGCTACAGCGAGGTCTGCCTCGCACACGATCCCGGCCCGCGCCACCCGGAGTCCTCGGACCGGCTCAGAGCGATCAGAGAGCGTCTGAAGAAAAAACACGGCGTCGCGTACGTCGAGGGCGATCCCTGTTCGCTCGACGAGATTGCGGCCGTCCACGATCGCGCGTACGTCGAATCGGTCGAGTCGTTCTGTGCCGACGGCGGCGGGAACTGGGATCCCGACACGACGGCCGTCGAGGATACTTGGGATGCAATTCGGTACAGCGCCGGCCAGGCCTGTTGGGCCGTGGACGCTGCGCTATCGGGCGAAACGGGGCGTCAAACGCCGTTCTCTATCGGTCGCCCGCCGGGCCACCACGCCGTCGAGGACGACGCGATGGGCTTTTGCTTCGTGAACAACGTCGCCGTCGCCGCCCAGCACGCCCTCGATCACGACGACTACGATGTCGACCGCGTCGCGATCGTCGACTGGGACGTCCACCACGGCAACGGCACGCAAGATATCTTCTACGACCGCGACGACGTGTTCTTCGTTTCGATCCACGAACAGGGGCTCTATCCCGGTACCGGGGATATCGACGAAACCGGTGCCGGCGACGCCACCGGGACGACGATGAACATCCCGATGCCGGCCGGAACGGACGACGCCGGCTACCTCGCGGCGGTCGACGGCCCGATCGCGGCCGCACTCGAATCGTTCGATCCCGACCTCTTGCTCGTCAGCGCCGGGTTCGACGCCCACCGTCACGACCCCATCTCGCGCATCCGCCTCTCGACTGAAGCCTACGCCTTGCTGGCCGATCGACTCCGAACGCTCGCCGCCGACACCGACGCGTCCCTCGCGTTCGTCCTCGAAGGCGGCTACGGACTCGATGTCCTCGCGGACAGCGTCTCGATCGTCCACGAGACGTTCGACGGCCGCGACCCGATCCAACCCGACGACGCCGAACTCGACGACCAGGTCGTCTCGGTGCTCGAAGACGTTCTCGCGGCCCACGACGTAGCTATCGACCTGTAAGTCGTCGCGTTTCGTCGCCGCCGCACCAGCAACCAGTCGCGCTCAGGGCTCCGGCTCGAAATACGCCCGCAGTTCGCGTCCGAACTCGCCGAGTAACACCGTCACCTCGTCACCGACCAGCACCTCGTACCCCGATTCGAGTTCAGTCTCGACGTGTGCGCCGAGTCCCACGTCGAACAGCCGCTCGCTCTCGAGGAACGCCCGCGCGCTCGTGAACTCGCGCTCGCGCTCGGTGACGTACCGGTCGCCGTCGATGAACGGTCCGTACGCAGTCGGATCGTCTGCGTAGGTCTCGTAGAATCCTTCGGCGTGGGCCCGCACGTGAACCGGCGGGCCGTCGTGGCGCTCGACCGCCGGCCGCTCCGCGACCTCGAGTTCGCCGAACACCACGGCGGTATCATCCGCGAACGTCGTCGTCCGGAAGACGTCGAACCCGCGGTCGTCGAGCCCCTGCGTGATGCCGTCACGGGACTTCCGGAGCTGCGGATAGAGCTGATCCGCGACCAGGTCGGGCGCGTCGAACCGAACGGCGACCGGCGTCGTTTGCCGCGCCCTCAGGTGCTCGCAGAGTTCGGTTTCGGTCAGCGGGTCGGGGTCGTCGGTCTCGAAGAACGCGAGGGCCGGCGCCTCGATGAACTCGCGGGCGTAGTGCTGGAGGCGAGCGACGTTCTCGGGGGAACAGACGGCGGCGACGTTTCGCTCGGGGTCCGTGGGATCGATGACGACGAGGGGGTCGGCGAACGTTTCCCGGCCGTGATCCTCGGGGTCGAGTTCGACCGGCGGCTGCCAGTCGGCGGCGGCCGCAAGGAGCGGTCGGAAGCCGCCGTACTCCCAGACGAGCAGTTCCGTCAGGTAGCCGCTGAAGCCGCGGGTTCGGAGGTCGCTGCCGTAGGCTCCGATCCCTTTCAGGAACTGTTTTGCGACGCGCACGTCGGCTGCAAGGGCGTCGTCGAGTCGCCGCTCCAGATACTGCGTGTGGAAGGGCGTTCGATCGACGGCCGAGCGGATTTCGGTCGCGGATTCGAGGCGAAAACACGGGACCACGTCGATATCGAACTCGTCGACGGTGCCCGTGACGTAGGGGTGCTCGGCGTACTCCTCGTGACCCTCGGGGAGGGTGGCGTGACCGACGTCGAGGCCGTACTCCTCGAGCGTCTCCCGGTCGAGTTCGGGCGGAAAGCGGACGAAGATATCGATGTCGCGGTCGCCGCTGATCCAGGTGTCCCTGGCCGTCGAGCCGACCCGTATCACATCGGCGTCGGGGCAGCGGTCAGTCGCCGCGTCGGCGGCGCGGGTGGCGAGGCGGTTCGCGACTTCTTGTAGCCGTTCGCGCTCCGCCTCGTCGGGGTCGACGCGATCCCGAACGGCGGCGACGACGCGACTGAACTCGTCCCGTTTGCTGGTTTCGTCGTGCCTGTCGGTTCCAGTGTCGCGTTCGTCGGGGGCTGCGTCTGAGCCTGAACCTGCGTCTGGATCTGAGTTGGGCCCCGAATCCATTTTGGATTCGTCGACTGCATCGTCGTCGCTCATTTGCGCGCAACTACTCGTGCGGTGCGTGAAAGGGTGTCGAACCGCCGGAAGCGAAAACGAAAGCCCTATCAAAAGAACCCACCAATCACGAGTTGAGCCGAAGTAGCTCAGATGGTAGAGCACCTCGCTGTTAACGAGGTTGTCCCAGGTTCGAGTCCTGGCTTCGGCGTTCGAATTTTTCGAGCTACTTGGAACGCATAACGGGCTATTTGTGCCGTTTTCACCTGTTACTCGCGAGTTTTGACGAGATAGATTGCCGTGGCTCCGTGAGTTGACGTTCTTCTTCCGGTTACAATCCGTCTCGGATCTCTGTACGCCCACATATCAAATGATTGCTCTGATTATCGAAACATACTCATCATATAATATAAACACCTGGGCGCAATGTCGAATGGAAATAGCGGTACGAGGCGGTACTTTCTGAAAACAGCGGCCGTCGGGTCCGCCACGGTTCCACTGGTCGGTACAGCGATCGCCAGCGAGGGAGAGACGGAGCGAAAGCGGGACGTCTCCGGGTATTCCCTTTCGGCGAGGGGGTCGGGAGAGACGACGGGTGATACCATCTCGAAGGAAGAACGAGAACGGATCCGAACGCTCATGACGGAGATCGGGGACGGAGATTCCACGCAGACTCTGCAACGCTCTCGGAAGACGTCCGACGAAGCGTCCTCGATGGAGTCGGAGACGGTCGATATCCTCCAGGAAGACCCGACGGATGATCCCGAAAATCAGGTCTGGAGCGAATCGACGAGCGTCTCGGATACGACCGTCACGGGCGCGTCGCTGGTCGATGCGGACTACTACATGACCTGTTACAAACCGGCCATCTATGACGAGGATGGCAACCGCTATCTCATGTGGTACGCCTGGGGCGGGCTCCGACCGCAGGACCGCGCTGCCTGGACCGGCAACCTGGAAAACGCGCGAGTCGAGATCGAACTCACGTCGGATAACGGTGACATGGTCCGGTACAAACCCGCGGTGACTGAGACCGACACGACTACGAAATGGACATGTCGATGGAAGTCTCCGGAGAACCCGTCGGTGTCGGCGGTTCAGCCACGCTCTCGGGTTCGTTCACGATCGGGGGTGGGACCGTCCGTCCTCACAGATCGAAGATGGATACGGGTGCGGACACGTTCTGTCCGGCGTTCGAAGGGCAGACCGAGGCCACGTGTGAACTGCTAGGCATGTGTGTGGGCAAGATGGACCCATCAGGTGGAACCGTAACGTGGGATTGGGAGGTTTCCGTCGATGGAGATAGATACAATAAGTGTCCGTCGTGTGCTAAATTATCGATGAGCACCGCGGTCCCGAGACGGAAGATCCTGAAAGCCGCTCCGATAGCCTCAATCGCCGGATTAAGCGGCTGTCTTGGATCAACGATCGGGTCGACGAGCGACGATAGCGGACCGATCTGTACGATGTTCGATCAGGACGGCGAGAAAACCCCCCACTACGGAACACGAAGATAGTGCCATGGGACGGAGAGAGAGAGAGAGAGAGAGAGCAACACTCCGGGTGACGCTTGTCGCCGCAGAGTTAGAAGAAACGGGTGCGAAGTGGATCAACGTGTACGAGCCCAAGATGGATGCATCGAACCCTGAGTGCGCGATTCCGCTTAGCGTGGGCGAAACCGGACCGACGAACCCCGGTGAAGACGGCGCGGTCGTGTACAAAGAGCAGGCGATCGGTGCCGTGCCAGTCGGCGGCCGGTTCCGGGTCGAAGTCACGGACGGCGACGCCGTCCTCGCATGGCAAGAGTTCAGCTACGACTGCTCCGGTGAGTCGGAACAGGACTGACGGCTCGGGACAGACCTCCCAGCCGCTGCGAGGCGAGTTCCGATAGTAACTGAGGATATCTCTCCCCACTGTGCTTTCGAAGCGGATTCTACTGCTCGGATAGCTCGGTCCGGTCGCGCTACCGACACCGGTCTCGCCCGCCGTTCGGAAGACAGCAATTATCGCACTCCGGCGAGACAGATGGACACGACTATGCCACCCAGTGAACGCCACGCCGATACCGCCGAGACGACAGCTCGCCGCCAGACCGACGACCACGGGCACGATACTATTGACCCGCTATATGCCGCGATCGTGACGGTCTCGAGTTCGCGCGCCGAGGCGGCCGATGACTCGAACGCTGCGCCGGACGATCCGGGCGGCGACACCGTACAGGAGTGTTTCGAGAACGCGGGCCACGAGGTGCGAGAACGGCTGCTGGTTCGGGACGATTACGCCGCGATCCGGACGGCGGTTCGCGGGCTTGTCGCGCGCGGCGATATCGACGTCGTGCTCACCACCGGCGGGACGGGCGTCACCGCGGACGACGTCTCGCCGGAGGCGACGGCATCGCTGTTCGAGCGCGAGTTGCCCGGCTTTGGCGAACTCTTCCGGTCGCTCTCGTGGGACGAGGTCGGCACGCGGGCGATGGCATCGCGCGCGACGGCGGGGATCGCGGTCGATACGCCGGTGTTCTGCTTGCCCGGGAGCCAAAGCGCCTGTCGAACCGCCTGCGAGGACCTGATCGTTCCCGAAGCACCCCACCTCGCGGGGCTTGCCACGCGACACCGCGTGGAGTGAGTACCGGCGAGACGAATCCGATCGCCGTTCACTTTCACTCCGGTGGCGGCACTTTAAATACCATCGGGCGCGAATGGACGTATGCCTCCCAGTGAAACCAAGGAGGAGGCGTGACACAATGAGCGACGTACGACAGCACGCGGACGACATCCACGACCAGTTTTCGGACCACCTCGACGTGAGCGTCGAGGACGTCGAGGAGCGCCTGGCCACGCTCGTCGACGAGTACAAAGTGCCGATGGACGAGGCGCGCCGGAGCGTCACCAACCACTACTTAGAGGAGGCCGGCCTCGAGCGCGACGACCTCTCGAGCGGCTCCAGCGAGGCGGTGAACGTCGAAGACATCGAGGAACCCGAGGAGTGGGTCGATCTCACGGCGAAGGTCATCGAACTCTGGGACCCACGGAGCGACTCCGTCGCCCAGGTCGGCCTGCTCGGCGACCCGACGGGAACGATCAAGTTCACCAAGTGGGCCAAATCCGACCTGCCGGCACTCGAGGAAGGCGGCGTCTACTCCCTCCAGAACGTCGTCACCGACGAGTACCAGGGCCGGTACTCGGTCAAACTCAACAGCACGACCGTCATCGAAGAACGCGACGAGGATATCGAAGTCGGCGACGACACTAGCGAGATAGAGGGCGCACTCGTCGACATGCAAAACGGGAGCGGCCTCATCAAGCGCTGCCCCGAGGACGACTGCACCCGAGTCCTTCAGAACGGCCGCTGTAACGAACACGGCGAGGTCGAAGGCGAGTTCGATCTCCGAATCAAGGCCGTCGTCGACGACGGCCTCGACGCCCACGAAGTCATCTTCGACAAGGACGCCACGGAGAACCTGACCGGGCTCTCCCTCGAAGAGGCCAAGGACATGGCGATGGACGCCCTCGATACGACCGTCGTCGCCGACGAAATCGCAGCCGATATCGTCGGCACCTACTACCGTATCGAGGGCCCGACCTTCGGCCGCTACGTCCTGGCCGACGACGTGACTGAACTCGACGGGCCGGCGGATGCGGAGGAACTGCTGATCAAAGCGAGGTCGATGTAACCATGAGCCAGGCAGAACTCACCCGCGAAGTCGCCCGTCGCGTCTTCGCATCGGAATTCAACGACTCGACGTACACGTTCAAAGAATCGGACGACGAGCGCGCGCCGAACTTCGCCCTGCTGCCGACGGGCGATCGCGCGAACCGCGTCTTCGTCGTCGGAACGCTCACCGAAACCGAGGACGTCGGCGAGGACAGCGAGTACTGGCGCGGCCGGGTCGTCGACCCGACCGGGACGTTCTTCGTCTACGCCGGCCAGTACCAGCCCGAAGCAGCTTCGACGCTGCGCGAGACCGAACCACCAGCTTACGTCTCGGTCGTCGGGAAACCGCGGACCTACCAGACTGACGACGGCACAGTCAACGTCTCTCTGCGACCCGAATCGATCGCCGTCGTCGACGCCGCCACCCGCGACCGCTGGGTCGTCGAGACCGCAGAACGAACGCTCGACCGCATCGAAGCCGTCGAGGCGTGGGAAGCCGAACAGGAAGCACCCGAAAGCGGCTCGACCGCACCGACGAACGAGTACGCCCAGATGGCTCGCGATCAGTACGACTCGCCGGTCGTCAACTACCGGAACGACGTGATTCAGGCCCTCGAACAACTCGAGGAAAACGAGGCGACCGCCTGACCACGGCCCTCGGTTTTCACTCTTTTCCTGCTTGCTTCCAGCCAGCCACAACACACCACAATACGGCACGGCACGTACTGTCGTCTGACGAACCGTTAAGTGGACCGCCCCGTGACGTACTAACGAACACGCATGGGTAATAAGAACAAGACGATCTCGTTTCGCGTCAACGAGGATGCGTTCGAATCCCTGCAGGATATCGCCGAAGAACGCGATATCTCGTTGTCGGCCGTCTTCCGGGACTACGTCGACCAACTCGTCGACCACGACGGCCAGATCACGGTCGTCCCCGAGCACGAACTCGCCGTCCGGTCGGCCAGCGAAAACGGCGACGCCGGCGACCAGGCCGATCTCTCGTTCCCGCCAACCGTCGAAGTACCGAAGCGATTCATCCGCGAGCACGAACGACTTGAACTCGAGGCCGAGCACTTGCGAGAGCAGTTAGACGAGTACAAAGCGTACGTCACCGATCTGCAGGACCGACTCGACGACGAGCAAGACGAGGTGCTCCTGCTCGATGATCTCGACGACTTCGAGACGGGAGAGCAGTCAGACGATACCAACACGTATCAGTTCCGGTGAGAAAAGCGGGCTGACAACGCTCGTCTCTGCCTCTTGAACTGCAATCCGCACGGAGCACAGACCACGGAAGCAACGTGGCCAATAGCCGGTTTTACGCCCGTATACGGACTACGACGGTTCGATTCCTACCGTGACAGGTCTTGCTTTTCCTGCCGAATCTCGTCACGTTTGTCCACAGCCCCATCGACGTTCGCGAGGTGTTCGGCAGCCTCCAGCGTTCGAACCCCGCTATCGAGAAACGAGAGCACGTCTCCAGGATAGGCATAGACCATGTAATCGTCGGTCATCACGTCGACGATGGCGTCGGGACCCAGACCCTGCGCGCGCAGATCGAGCAGGTACTGGATGAACTTTCGCTCCGGACACCCACAGTAGGGATTGTTGTCACACTCACAGTCGAGGAAATCCTCGGTGAACTCGAGAACTCGATCACGGGTGGCGTCGTCGAGCTTCTCGAGCCCCTCTCCCTGAAAGAGCATATCGAGTGTTGCCCCCTTGAACGCCCCTTTGGGAATATTCGTCTCGAGTTGCGAACTGAGCTGGCGATGGTTCTTGACGTATATTTTGTCGGTGATGGCCACGCGTTGACCTTCCTATGGGTGCATGGCCGAAAAGCGTCTCGGTCGCGTTCCCCGGACGGCATCGGCCACGCGTCTGGATCGGAGGACTTGCTCCCATCGCAGCTCCTGGGTGTTTCTCGTCTCTGTCGCTGAGCACTATTCACTGAGAGCTGAGCGTTGTGAGCGGTTCTCTCGCGGTAGCTACTACCATGATCCCGGACGTGAGTCGTAACGTATTTCAGGCCAACCGGACCTATATCAGTGTACAAGCGTGTCCGGGTTGGGGTAGTGGTTATCCTTCAGCCTTGTGGAGGCTGAGACGCGGGTTCGATTCTCGCACCCGGACTTTTTCATCGCGTCTCACTCGCAGTCGAGTTCAGCTCGCAGGCCGAGCCTGTGTGATACCGCGACTTGGGTACCTTCGACGCGGAGTTTGCCACGTTGGATGTACCTTCGCCGTCTCTGGCGCTACTGCACTCGAGTGTTGATACGGTCGTGCTGACACGGTCTGCGGTACCGATTTCTCGGCGCACCCGCAGGACGGGCGCGGGTGTGCCGGAACTGACTTGCTACAGCCCCTATGAGAAGCCATAGGACACAGTAAGCAGGCCCTCTTCGTTGTGCCCTTCGACCGCTATAAATTGTTGTCACTATTGGTAATGCTTTCTGGTCTTCTTTACCATTTGATGTAATTCTGATCGGTTTCTTGGTGAAGCGTGTTGTCACCGTGGATCAACAGGAATGAGTCGAGAGATAGCGGTGGACTCGGTGATATCCGTCCTCCTAGTTGTATTTCCATCGATTAGACTCCTGATTCCAGAGAGACCCTCTCGAAAACTCTTTAAATTTGATATTATTAGACAATAGATATAAATGGATACTATTGGGAAGTTTGATATACAATATATCGTGACTGTATGGTATGGATCGATATCCTGTTCCTAACGAAGACAGTCCTGCAGGCATCCTCGATAGTCGTGCAGAAGCACTGCTGATCGATGCATTAATAGTCGCTCTCGTCTGCGGCATCCTCGGATACGGCGGCGGGACGATTATCCTCGGCAGTTCCCTGGGTGGTCTCGGCGGACTCATTCTGGGGCTCCAATTCGTCGCCCCGGTCGTTCTTTTCGTCTACCAGATCCTCTTTGAGGGCTACTATGGCCAGACGATCGGCAAGCGAGCCCGGGGAATCGTCGTCGTCAAAGATGACGGGTCTCGCTGTACGTGGGTCGCGGCAACCCTCCGAAACCTGCTGCGGGTCGTGGATATTCTTCCGCTCTTCTATCTCATCGGTATCGGAACCGCATATCTCTCCTCGAAACACCAGCGAGTCGGAGATCTCGCAGCCCAGACAATCGTCGTCTCGACCGACGAGTAACGTTCCGTCTCAAACTGAACGGCTTGCTCTCGATAGTTCGCGACGCTTGTCGACGGTTCGAACAGCAGTCTGCCAGCCGCTACTGACGCGGCGTATTATTCCGGACAGCACGTTTTGATGCGTCATCACATACGTCTGTGCATGCAAACGGACCGACTCGACGGCCTGTTCGATGAGACCCATCGCAATGCTACCGTCGGATGGATCATCGTCGTCGTCCTCTGCATACTCGCGGCGATCCACGCGTTCGAGTCGTCCTTCCGGTGGTTCGTCTTTACGGGGCTCGCCGTCGCGATTGTTCTCCTCCCTGCAGCTTCCCACCGCGACCCGCGTGTGATGCCACCCTGGGAACTGCTCGTGCTCGTTGCGGTTCCAGTCGTCGATGCGACGATACTGGGAGAGGCGTTTCTGACATCGATCGCCGTTTACATCGCCGTCGCTGCCGTTGCACTCGTCGCCGTCACCGAGATCCACCGATTTACCGCCGTTCGAATGACCCACTCGTTTGCGATTGCGCTCGTCGTAATTACGACCCTTGCAGTCGCCGCAACGTGGAACGTCGCCCAGTGGACGTCCGCCCTCGCGTTCGGAACGCCCTCCATCGACGCCGGCCGTTCGGCGGACGCAGCCAACCACGCGATGATGATGGACTTCGTGTACGCCACGATCGCCGGCTTCCTCGCCGGTATCGTCTTCAACCGATACGCGATGCGATCGACACCCTCCGACGGCGGATTTCCGCCTTCACGTTCCGTCGACTCCGTCGACGACCATTCCCCATCCGAATCGGCCCCACAAAACGCGCCCGACTCGCCCTCCGAAAGCGATACCGCCCCACCGTTTCTCCGCAGCCGCCTCGACGCCTCCGACCAAACCATCAGGCGACTCTCCCGACTTCTTCAGCTCGCTCTCGGCTTCCTGTTTCTCTACGGCCTCCTCACTCTCGACGCGACGACCATCACCAATGCCGGCATCGCACTCGCCATCACGGGTCTTCCGGCACTTCTCGAACGCGACCTCCGCCTCCCGCTCGAACCTGAACTCGTCCTCTGGATCACCGGTGCGGTCTTTCTCCACGCACTCGGTTCAGCGGGGCTGTACGGCTTCCTCGGGCCATGGGACAGTCTGACTCACGCCGTCTCCGCATCGATCGTCGCCGGAACGGGGTATACGGTCGTTCGAGCCATCGACCTGTACACCGACGATATTTACCTTCCCCCGAGAATGCTGTTCGTCTTCATCCTGCTGTTCGTGCTGGCCTTCGGCGTCATCTGGGAACTCATGGAGTTCGCCCTCGGTTTCTTTGCCGACTGGTTCGGCTCCGAGGTCGTCCTCGCTCAGCACGGCATCACCGATACGATCGGTGATCTCTTCTACGATCTCGTCGGTGCCATTGTCGTCGCAATCTGGGGCTCGGTATACCTTACCGATGTCTCTCATCGTCTCGTGTCACGCTTCGACGAGTAATTGTGGGCCACTATCTGGAGTGTTGCTCTCAAATTTGATCGTCCATAGACTCACGCACTGGCTGGAACCGTTGGCTCATCGAATGCCGTACGTTTCGAATCTCGATCGTGTGGAAACCCGCCGCCCCCGTGAACTCTGCGAACTCTCGCCACTGCTCGGCGTTCTCGCCCTCAGATCCGTTCGCGTTCCGTCCCTGAACTCGCGAGCGAACTCGTTGCAAACGGATGCCACCTCCCGGATTGTGAACTACTCCAGTGAACTCGCTTGCTCGCAGAACCTCGGTCCAGTTCAAACCCACTCGGATCGCTTTCGAACGGCTCCCAAAGTTGGTCGCCGTGAGAAGTGCCGTCCCCCGGTGTTGAACCTATGTGTCTTGGCTCACTGGGTCACGATCACCGTTCCAATCGACCTAGTGTGACCTCCCCTTGAGGAACCGTCGACGGTAATTCTGCCCGCCAGTTCGTACTCTCCCGGTTCCTCGAAGGTGTAACTGAACTCGTACTCCGGGCCGCTGGCATGTTGACAGTCTGGACCACTGTCAACCGTTCCGTCGCGAGTTTCTACAGCTTCGCCGTCGACCAGGAGTGCGGCAATGGATGACGTCTCAGCACCAAACGTTGCAATGCTGAATATCGACGCTACCAAGCGACATCGCGTGTTCGAGGACGGATTGAAGATGAGCTCACAGAAGATATCGAAATTCTCCAAGAACATCACCCGGACCTCCTCAAGGAACTACGCTCTGTCGTCTGCGAAAAGAGTGATTGAATAGTAGCAGTCACTCAACTAGGAAATCTTAGTCCTCATATATGATTACCAGAGATAACAACCCCTTCATAGGTGGCGGACTCTTTTCAAGAGGCTATATTTTATACTCTATGAGAAAAAGACCGAATCAATGAGTGACTCACCATTTGTTGGTCGTGAGGACGAAATAGAGACTCTGACAAAGACTATTTCTAGCAATAAGTCATCATCTCTGGTTCCCGTAGTCGGCGCAACTGGTGTAGGTAAATCAACCCTGCTTTCGCAGTTTGCAGGCCAGTGTCGAGATCGAGGCTATCGGGTCCTTCACTATGAATTAAATGAGCCACCATCTGTGGAGCAGTTCTTATCTCGTCTTCTTGATCATTGGCAAGATATCCATCCAAGCGTTGTTCCCAAATCCTCTCAAACAGCGGGGCAAGACTTTATGAAGAATCTTGGCCACTCACTCTCCCAGTCGTCAGGAGTTAAGAGTAGTTTGTTCGGGGGAATTCTAACTGCATTCGCTGGTAAGAATAATGAAGATAAAGAAACCGATATTACATCGACGCTCTTGGAGTTCGCCGTTGAAACGCGTAACAAGTCTCCAGAAGACCAATTTGTGCTTGTTATTGACCAGTTTGACGAATCAAGAATTGACAAAGAAGTACACAGCAAAATCGCTGCGCTTCTCCGAGAGATTGCAACTGACGCACCACGCGGCGTTGTTTGTTGTGTCGGAACCCGTGAACGCTTCTACGAATTCTCAAACTCTAACGTCAGTGAGATAGAGCTTCACCCCTTCGAAATCGAGGATGTTCAAGCGTATCTCGATGCTTTAGATTTAGAAACAGGTGCCGCCGAGCAAGTACATGAGGCCGCTTTGGGATCACCATACTTCATCGAGCGAATCGGGCAGATTGCTGCCGAAACAGGAAGCGTGAACTCGGTTTTAGCGAACCTCTCAGAAGTCGAGAAAGAGAGAAGACGTATGCTTGAAGAACGCTTCCTAGATACGCTCGATAACTTTTCACAGCGTCTATTGCGTGAAACATGCTTCTTGCCAGAGTTAAGACCGCAACCAGTCGCCCACATACTTGGGGAGGACGTTACGGATGTTGAAGAAACACTTCGCGATCTGGAACGGAGATCGATTTTGACTCGACTCGGGTATAGTAAGGGAAACCCAGTATATCGACTCCACGGACTTAACCGCGATTTCCTGCGGGAACGTCTCTCTGCAGAGAATAGGGCAAGACAGCATGCCCAAGCAGCTGGTTATTTCGCGATCGAGTTAGCGAGTACTGGAACCGGCAACCAGAAAGAGTTGCTTACAAAGAGAGGAGTAGAGAGACAAAGAGAATACATGACTGCGGGAGTCATGTTTGAGTATCATCTGCAGCAATTCCCGTCACATTTTGATGCTAAAGAACGTGTCAATAGGATTTTCGAGTTAGTCCCAGATCAAGAACCATCTCCGAGAAAAGCAGCTTTCGATTACTTTCGGGGACTCCGTGAGTACTCTATCGCTGCAGAATCTCTTGGAGTGACACCTGCTGTCGATGCTGAAAGTATCCAAGCGGCGTTAAATGATGATTTTATCAACATTGAAAACCGGCGTGCAGGGCTTGAATCGGTGGCTCGTGGCCTACAAGCAGATGATACCCTAAATAACGACCAAACAGAGGTTGCTCTTCTCATCGCTGAGGGAGCAGTCTACTTGAAGTTAGCCAACGATGGCACTCACAGCCAAGAAGAAATCCTGGAGCAGCTCAATGCACGACGCAATCGGTTAACAACAGAGGAATTTCCAGACGCTTCCGAACTATGCAGGATCAGCCGTGTTGTATTTGATTTATTCGGTGCGATGATCTCTGAAGGAGAACTTGACAATGCTTGGGCTACAATTGAACACGAGTACGAAATTACACAGGATGACTATGAAGTGCTAATAAGTGCAGCAATGGATACCGTCGATTGCTTATTTGATCTCTCCGTAGTGTCTGAGATTATGGAGAAAAATGGCGATAACCCGGCCACTGCCAGTTCTAAACTGAAAGATACTGCTTCAATTGAAGAAGACGGTATTGAAAAAAGCCTTCAAAAGAACTTCAGTTCTCCCTTGTTTAGTGCGTACCGCGCCCTCCAAGTACCGACTACAGAGGAACTTCAAGAACTCTCAAAAAGATGGTCTGAACTTGAAGCACGGTTTGACAAGGGTGAATTACAATTCCTCGCTGCTCTCTGTCGAGATATACAACAGACAATCCTAAATTCGATTCCAGAGAATGCGACTAAGCCAGAGGTGGGGATAATTTTGATGAACTCAATCGACTTCGAAGCCTTAGAGACACCTGATCATGAGCCAGTCGCCACAATTATCAAGGTTCTGGGGGCTTTCAAAGGCATCTCAGCCCATGATCCTAAACGTGGGGAAAAATGAGCGATCTCAGAACCACTTATACTGATTCTCTCTTTCTAAGTTACTTCTTCCATCATACTTAGGGAGCAGATCGGATGTCCGCGCAGCCTGTCTTCGAGGACATTTTGGACCAAAATAGGACTGGTCCGTATGCAGATCTTCTTATTCATAATGATCTGTAGGCATGAAACTGAGGATTGAGGACATCATAGTTGTCTATCGAAGAGTATCTTCTTAACTGTGACATCCAACCACCTACTAATGCCCGGCAAATACGATGATGGCACTCTCGATGTGGCAAAGGAACGGTGGTACTGTACCTACTTTCTGGTTGATCAGTACGATCGGGTCAAAGAATGGGAAATAATTAGAGATGCCCACGATCACACTGCCGAGATTACGAGAGAACTGCTGCACGCGTTTCTCGAGGCACAATCATTCAGTGATGAGGAATTAACAGCCCTCAAATCAGTCGTTCAAGTGTCGAGAACGATCGGCGCTGAAAGCACAATCGAACGTATTCGAGACACCGGTATTGAGTCTCCCCGAGTGGAAACCGTCATCGAGAAGATTCAGAACCGCAAGGAGAGCGGAATCGTCGGCGGAACCGCCTATCCTACGACCGTGCCAGACGGCGAAACCGAATCGGTACTTTTGAAGTCCTTCGAAACGCTACTCGAAGATTCGGCCACAGGTGAGGAACTGGACAAAGCGGTTGTGACAGTGCTCGATCTTGACCTTGAGAACGTAGGTCTTGGAACGTTATCGCCGATATTCTCCCTGCTCCATCCGGAACGGTATCCGATTGTTAACGACCAGACCACCAGCACTCTGGAGATCTGTCTCAGCCTCGAGATTCCTGAAAATTCGAAGCAATATTTCGATGCTATCGAGATCTTCGAGGATGTGCGGAGTGACTTCGGGTTCCGTAACCACTACCGACATCTGGATAACTTCTGTTACTGGGCAAACGGCGACACGGATACGACCGACTGGTATGCGGCAAATGACATCCCCAATCGTACAGTCTGGCAACTTAATGCCGGCCATCAGTCGGACGGCGGGCCGGATCATTTGTGGCCCGCTTGGAAAGAATATGGCGTTTGCTCGATCGGCTGGGACGTTGGCGATCTCTCAGAACTGTCGTCCGCTGAGCTTCGCGACCGAGCGTCGGAACACGGCAGCGAGCGCGTAGAAAACTATCTTAGTCGCTTTTATAATGAACTCTCCGCTGGCGATATTATCATTGCCAAGGATGGTGGGGACCTGCTCGGAATTGGTGTACTCGACGCAGGTGGCTACTGGTACGACCAAACTTATCTCGACGAACGCATCGACGACGTGTCGGTGAGTCACCCTTACTACCGATCTGTCGAATGGATCGCCATTCCGTCCGGAGACCACCCGCGCACCCAACAGTGGGATACAGGGACTGGTCTCTCCCCACGGCCGACACTCGATCGAACGAACGCGTTCGAGGAACTCCGGTGGGCGCTCGCAAACCTTGAACCGGACCTCGGAAACGACCTGATCGAACTCGAACGCCGGAGTCTGGACATCCGTAACGGGGCCGATGGGAGTCAAAAAGACTGGATCGACGAGGACTCAATCTCTCGGGTCGCAGACTACTACTGGGTCAAACAGAACAACAACCCCGATGAAATCGAAGATGAATATCTCGAGGCGGAGCTTGACCAATACTGGGCCCATGACTTGCGAAAGCTGGAACCGGGTGATACGATCATCCACTACAGAGAGGGTGAGCTGATCGGTTCATCGACTGTTACGACACCAGCGTACCGCCGAATCGAAGACGATACCGAGTACCAACGAATCGACGTCAACTTCGACCCATTCGAGTCACCTGTCAGCTTCGCTTCTGTTTTTGAGCAACTGCTGGAAGACAACTACCGATTCGAGAGGCACAATCCAGTGAATCCGCAAGGAGTGAATCAGGATTACCTGTTCCCTCTCCCGGACCGCACTGGACAGTATCTGCTCGAGCAGGGGAACACTCGTGTAGACGATGATCGACTCGAGGATCTGCTTTCCAGCCCGAGGTTCGATCCCGATATTCCCTCGGACCTCTATTACCCGC
This sequence comes from Natrialba aegyptia DSM 13077, assembly GCF_000337535.1. Classification (GTDB taxonomy): domain Archaea; phylum Halobacteriota; class Halobacteria; order Halobacteriales; family Natrialbaceae; genus Natrialba; species Natrialba aegyptia. The sequence goes on along the minus strand of NZ_AOIP01000016.1, from coordinate 85,802 downwards.
CGGATCAGGCGTCGCAACTAACTTCTCAGATGCGTGCGGCGATAAATTCAGGCAAAAATATTATTTTCACCGGCCCACCGGGAACTGGGAAATCCGAGATCGCTGAGGCGATTTGCGAACACGCCGTCACGAACGCTGCCGTCGACGACTGGGTTTTCACGACGGCAACGTCCGAGTGGACCGCATACGACACGGTCGGCGGATATATGCCTGCACAGGACGGGGCAGGTGACGGTCTCGAATTCTCCTCAGGACAGTTCCTGCGCTGCTTCCGCTCACGTGATGACGAGATCGTGAACCGTTGGCTAGTGATCGATGAACTCAATCGCTCGGACATCGACAAAGCGTTCGGCCAACTCTTTTCGGTTCTGACGGGCGACTCCGTTGAATTACCGTACTCAGGGTCCGGTGAGGACGAGGGGCCAGTCCGTGTCGAGTGGGTTGACGACGGCATTGATGCGGACGAGCGGTCACGTATCGTGAGGAATGCAGACCGATACCCGATGACACCGTCCTGGCGTCTCATTGGGACGATGAACACCGCCGACAAGGCGTCGCTGTACGAGATGTCCTATGCGTTTATGCGCCGGTTCGCTTTCATTCACGTTGGGATCCCTCACGCACGGACAGATGAGGGTTACGCGAAGCAATGGCTGTTTGACCCTGAATACGAATCCGATCATAACCCGAGCAACTACGCCGCAGCATGGCTCGCAGTGGCCGACGACGACAAACGCGAAGGCCTTCGGAAGACGCTTGAGGACGTTGCCGCACCGCTCGCAGTACTGTGGTCGAACATCTCCGAGGAGCAACCAATCGGTCCCGCAATACTCCACGACATGGTCACCTACGTCGATGCCTACGATATTGAGGGAAGTTCGACAGGTGCAGCACTCACCGACGCAGTCATCGCGCTTGTACTGCCCCAGCTCGAAGGAAGGCGTCCCGATGAGCGGAAGGCACTCCTTCGAGGGCTCGACACCTCCCGTGAACGGCTGCTCGATCCCGATGGCGACGAGGATTCGATCGCTGCCGGGCGTGCCCCAGGACTAGAAACGAAGCGCCTGTATCGAACAGCGGAAGATATGTTCAGCATTGACCTGACCGATGAGCAAGACGAGTCGTAGCGCTCTCGCAGAGACGGTCCAGCGCGATCTGATCGCATACCTCCGCAGTGGCCGGACGATCAATCAGCAGGCAGTGACTGAACGGTTGGACTCAACCGGCCTCTCGATCAGCGACTTCGATCGGCTAAAGCGGATCCACTTCACGCTCTCGGAGCCAGTGCGGGACTACCTCGATGAACTTCCGGAACGACTGCGTCGGGTGCGGACCGCGAGCAACGTCGAACGTGAGCAAGTTCGCGGCGAGGTTCGCGGAGCAGTGGACTGGGGCCAGACGTACCGGGCTCGCTACGCCGAGAATCCGGACGATCGCTCGAAGTTCGTCACGCGGTCGCCGTATACCGAGTATCAACTCCCGGAGAACGTCCTTCTGAAGACACTCCTGAGCATACTCGCTGAGACAGTCAAGACAGATATCTCGGCCATCGACCAATCGTGGCGACGCGATGTATGGTCGGATGCTAACGCGGAGGCGTTTGTTCGACGCATTTCGCAGAATATTCACTTAGATCGTATCAATGCTGACGAGGACACCCCAATCGAGGCGTCACACCTAGAGGCTGCCCGTCGGTCTAGACAGCCGTTGTACTACGAGGCCTACGAGCTCTATCAGCTGTACGATAGGCTCCTGAACAACGAGTTCGATGAGCCGCGTGTTCGGGAGATTCTGTTCGAAACATTGTTCGTTCCCGACACCGCAACGCTGTTTGAGCTTGCCTGCGTTTTCAGGCTGCTTCGCTCCTTGGAGGATGAATACGAGGTCGCCCTGCATACGATCGAGGCCGGGAGCGGTGCGATCGCGGAACTTCGGACCGACCGCTGGCAGATCGAAGTGTACCACGATGAGACGGGACCACTGACTTTCAACGAGCGGCTGCCGGAGGACCCGATGGATGAGTATCTCCGCAGGTATGAGCGGGTGCTCGATCGGCACAGGAACTTTCTGGGACGTAAAAGTCATCGTCCCCTTTATCAAGGGCGACCTGACCTCATAATGGTCGTCAATGAACGGAAAGACGCTGACAAGACACCGAGGAAGATCCTGCTCGGGGAGTTCAAGCACTCGTCAAGTGAGAGTGTGTTTTCGGATGCTGTCCAAGAGATCTTCGAGTATCTTGAGTATGCGCGCCCTGAGGAGGCGGCGTCTCGTCGATGGGATACTGACGAATATTTGGTGGATGAGGACTCGATTGACTTTGAGGGCGTCATAGTCACTGATGGACACCAACCTGAGGGGCCGCGAGATGACCTCGTGCATCTGGCATACCAGTCAATCGCAGAGTCAGTCGAGCCAGGAGATATCCTCGATCTGTAACCGGCAGTGCGATCCTTTCTGTGTCACGGGCAAACGCTCCTACTGACTCAGTTCCCGAACTGCGCTGTTGGTGATCGCTTTGTCTCGAGATAGTGCGCACCGATCAGGTCGGTTTCGACCTCGGTTCGTTTGTGCTTCGCATCCATTCCGTCTGGAATGGATACTGAAAATAGAGCCTCGCTGCCGAATGTTTTCTCGTGTTGTCGTAGTCGGCTTGTGAACGCTTTCGTCTCGCCGATATACGCCAGTGGGGGTGCGTCATTCTCGTACCAAATCCGGTAGACACCTACCTCGGGCAGATCCGGCTCAAGTCGATCTCCGAGCTGATAGGGGCCACTCCACTCGAGACCCATTCAATCGGATGCAGTCACATCGTCGACGTTTTTCCACGGAACTGGTCCTCGACCGGGTTCGGTGTTTGGTTCGATCTCTCCCTCCTCGAGGGTGCCACAACGTACCCATCACTTCGATATCCCGACTGTGAGTAGTCGGGGATGATCCGCCCGAAGTTCGCGGTCGGACTTTCACCTATTTCGCGACGTGCGATCGCGATGAGTGCTTCCTCGAGACCCTTCCGGTCTTGGTCGTGGGTAGCAAACGACGGCGTCGCGGTCGATACTTCGAACGCCGGTCCGTCTCGATCACGAACTGCCCAGAAACACGGTGCAGCTGTGTGCGGATCACGGAACGGCATCTCTTCGGAAAAGACATTCCGTGCTAGTGCGCTTACCCGACCGCGTGTACTCCGGCCGGTTTGACCGATGTACTCGAGGCCGTCACGGTCACGATGGCGAACGCGGTAGAGTCCAGGGTCGGTCGAGATCGCCGTCAACTCATCATCTGTCGGATCAAGAGATAGCCAGTCGCTCCAATTCACCCCCATCAAGTCGTCTGCATACAGATCTCGTTCGTTCATATCTGTTCGTTGTACCATGCAAGCCGCTCACCTATCATTAATCCCTCAGTCGGAATCCGTATCTGGACGTTGTGTTCTTCGAGGAGGGGAAGCAATTCCTCGTAGTACGCTTTCCCCGCATGGAATACGAGGGTGGTATCAGATTCGAGCAGATCCGCCGCCTTCAAATCGTCATACACGGTTTGGGACCACTCTCGCTTTCGTGCTACTCGAGCGCCAGTGAGGGTCTCGTCGTAAGGCTCGATCGGCGGACCATCCGGTTCGAGCAGATGGTGTTTAGCGGAAAGGACGTACCAGTTGTCGTGGTGACGTTCACAGTACCGGCGTACCTTGCTGAACAGCGTTGACGGACTGTACAGTTCACCCGGTGGCGCTGGTTGCTCGCGTTTCGTTTTCGTACAGCTTACTAGTCCTATTTCGGTCATTATTCGATTACTCGACAATCTCCCATGCGATGACAGCGCCTTGCTGATGAACGGGATGCTGTAGCCCGTCAAAGTAGGCGATATTCCTCGTTTCTACTTGGAAATCATACCAGTGATCCACATCCATACAGAACTTCTCGGCAACTGCTTCGGCAGTCATTTGCTCGTACTCCTCGTCGACTTTTTCGTAATAGAGACCGAGTACTCCACCGTTCGATCCAAACTCCGACTCGTAGAGTTTCTTCGTGTCGGTAAGTAGGGACGAGGAACTGCGTTCAGGGAACGGCGTGAAGATCCGCGCGAAGCTATTCGGATCGATGTTACCGTTATCGTACCGGAACCGGAGTAGCTTGGCCTCCACTGGAAGTTGAAGCCTGTCGTGATCAAGAAAGAGATCGCATCGTCGTGAACCCTCGAGGTACGACACTTCGGTCTCGATCGCTTCTCGGAGTGGGTAGTCCTCGAGCGCCTCGAGAATCATTTCGATCTGATTCTCTTCCTCGAATGGCCCGATTCCAGGTTTCCATCGGTCGTGTTCAGCACCTGTATCGACAGCTGGAATTACAGACGCAAATGAGTCAGCTAGTTCAGTAAGAATGTCAGGTTTGTCACTCATAGCTACCTGTTAGTGTCTAATCCATCTACAAATGATTCGTCATTTTCATCTTGTCTGAGAATACGAACAGATATTTGTATATTTAGACATGGAATGTTTCGCTGACAACAGAGACTTAGAAGAATTAGACTTCAGTCCAACTAATTATCTTACCGTTCCGCTGTTCTTCAGCACGTTCTATATCGTCAATACCGACCCCGTAGACTTCGTTGAGGATCTTCCGAACGAGGCGGAGTTCTTCCTCGACGCCTTCCCAGTCTAACTGCGTCCCCATCACAAAATCATGTTCAGGTTGAACGTCTAAATCCATATCCTCTTCCTCATTGACTTCTTTCATCGCTTCAACCTCTTCGTCGGTTACTCTCGTGAGGTTGTGGCTCATCATCAAGTACTGGTAGTAGTTATCGATCTCTCCGTCTCGCTCGAAATAGATATCAATCCAAGCGTCTGCATCTCCCTCAACCTCCGCCATAAATTCTGTATGCTCTTTTAGAAGGCGCTGTAGTTGGTCTCGCTTGTCGGATTCAGGGAGTGAGATGAGCTCAGGACGGAGTTGTGTACCAACGGCTTTCAGTACTTCAAAATCCGTATCCGTCTCATCAGCAACTGTTTCAAGCCACTCGGTTGTACTGTCGTAGTCAGTCTGACGAGGAATTTCTTTCATACGAGGAATTAAACCATCGATAGCTAATAGTAGTTCGGACAATTCGAACGAGCAATCCACCGAGGCTGTCCTGTGTTCGCATCCGAGTCTATAGGATATGAGCTAGTAGTAAAATGACAATTATGTCTGTAACGGCGAGGTCAAGTGACCAACTTGCGTTCTGTATTCATCACGACTCTTCGAATAAATACGCTAATTGGTAGGGATCCCAGCGGTCGATAAGCAGGCGTGGTTACCGGAATCATCGTGTCCGAGAGTTCGGGGAGTCTCGGACAATCAATGTCCGATAAGGACAACAGAGTCGGACAAAATCTCCCTGATATTCTCTTCAAGACCTCCGAGAAGGCTTGTTTTCTAGTACTTATTATCCGGAAAGCAGGGATTCCGGACACCCTGTGTTTCTGATAACACGAGAACTATGACCACAGATCAATACTGGTATAATAATACATTCTGTGTACGAATTTGTGGTCAGTCACTGGTCAATAATTGGGAGCATCATCGGTGCTTTAGCGGGTTTAGTTGCAATACATAAGTTCATTATCAGACGCCCCCGATTACGGCTTGTTGGGGAAACAACTGGATATGGGCGAAGAGAATCCACTATAACAGGGAACTTATCTGTATATATTGAGAATTCTGGGTGGAAGAATGCTAACGATGTTTATCTTGAAATACACAGCAATACTTGGGACTTTCCTAATGATGCAGATATTGACGGTGAAAATTCAATTTTAGATTTTCAGCATGATAACCACGGATACATCGGCGCGCCTGGCGATCGCCATAGATTCAAAATAGATGATACTCTCCACCCAGGGTCCAAATACAAGTTATTTTTTGGAGATATACTACTAGAACAAGATAGAGATTACACTATTGACTATCGGATTAGCTGTCAATCACATGGAGAACGGAAGGGAGAATTGTGGGTTAAATCGGGGTATAATAATGTATCAGTTGTGCCAAGCCCTCCCCGGTTCTATTTAGCATACTGGAAGAGAATTAAGGATATTGTTCGGAATATTATACCTTATTCCCCAGTATCATTGACTCTCCCCAATGTCTGGATTAGTGCAGTAAAATTGGAGTCCGTTCAAGAATCATTTTGGGATTGGCGGGTCAATCCAATTATTGAAGTTAGGACTGCTAACGAAAAGGATGTTAGCGCATATTCTGTAACAGTAAAGGGAGTAGTCAAAATATCAAACAATGGTGAAAAGGAAGCTGTTGGTGCAATTAAGATGAAAAGATGTTCAGTTCGTCCAGGTACTAATGCCATAATTCTAATGACAGACATAAATAAATATGCAAAACAAAGACTTGCTTGTGATTCCTCATATGATGCTTATAAGCAAATCCCGCTGAAATATTCTCCTCAAGAACCACCGTATCCAGATCATCCACATTCTGATTTAGATATCCAGTGGGAAGTTGACTATGAAATTCCTGAACAAGGAGACCAACGGGGCTTCCAAATTCTCTGTTCGGAAATGGAGGTAAAGAAACTTGGTGATCAAAATATGGCAAAAATAAAAGGAACAATAGAGAACACGAATACAAATAGCCGAGCGTTTTTCGTTGTGGGCCGAGTTTATACTGATTCTGGCTATCTCGTTGCTACACCGGATCAGCGTATCCAGATTGCTGGAAATTCGAAAACAGATTTTAATGTTAGTTGTTATATCCCACAGTTATCAGAAGACCTCACGGATCATGAGGTAGTACTACAGCGTACACAATAGCTGAACAGAAAACGTTGGATTCTTTGTTAGATGTGTCCCTAACGGGGACTTCATCAAAACACATTCCCACCTCTCCGTGCCGTATCCCTGTGGGGAGAACGTCGAGCTATGCAGGAAGCAGAATATTTTGCTGGGAAATAGCCGCGCTAGATAGTGTTGCCACTACCGAGACCGCTTCATCCGAGGTGATGCCACGCCACTGAGGCGAAGGATTTCATCTCCGTCTTGTCGATCGATCGGAGACCGGAGTCGATCTCCTTCTTGTATCGGACCTTGGCCATCCGGTACCGATCTTCGGGCATATCGGCTGCCGTCCACAGTTCGTAGCCCTCCCGAAGCTTCCGTTTGATATCGTCCACAATGCCGAACTCTAATCGAAGCTCGTCCCCATCACGATCCCGAACATCAATATCGTGCTTCGCAGCCCAGGCGATGAACGCGCTTGTGGATTGATCGAGGCCACGTTCTGCTGCTTCGATCGCCTTGGCTCCGGCTTCGGCGGCTCGCCTAGTTGCTTCCTTGGCTTCCGTCACTGCGTCGTGAACCAGATCTGCAATGTACTTGGACCGGACCGATACCTTCTCGTACTCGCGCTCGACCAGCTCCGGAATTCTATCGAGGGCGCGACGGACACTTCCTGGATGGCGTCCCGTTTCGTCAGCGATGTCTTGCGGGCTTACCTCACCACCGTCGGTTACCAGAACCTCGAGCGATTCCCAGGCCGTGGGTGCGATCCCATCCGCGAGGTGCTTGATGACGACCGACTCTTGTCGATGCTTGATGCGAGTGAAGTCCAGTTCGACGATCTCCCGATCACGCTCGGAGTTTGTGGGTGTAAAGTACGCATCTTTGACGTACGTGCCAGTGCCAGCGCGAAGCGGAAGTCCCGCTTCTGCGAGAACACTGAGAAGCGTCTCCTCGAGTTCTCGATTGAGCCGTTCAATATCGGCGGGCGATGCATCGAGTTGATCGTTCCAAAACGAACGCTGGTAGGACGTGCCGACTTTCGGGTGAGCAATCGAGCGGTTGTTGTCGAGGCTCACCGTGTGCTGCGCGTAGTAGTGCTTCACCTCCTTCGGTAGCTCGTGCGATGGGAACGCCTCGAGGACTCGTCGCGGGCCGAGAGTTGCCGTGTGGTAGTAGCCTGGACGATCTCGAGCATCTTCGTCACTGTCGTACTGAACGAGCTTGCGTCGGCCTGTGCGGTCGTTCTCGAGCAAGTGGCCCAATTGTGCGATGGGACCGTCGCGAGCATGTACCGGACCGCTCTCGTTCTTGTCGACGCGCACGTATCGCTCGGCATCGAGAATCGTCGAGAACTCGTGTAGCTCGTCGAAGTATCGACTGTTGATTCCGACTGCGCGCGCCGCATGCTGGATCAGCGGCTGATAGCGATCGAATTCGATGTTCGATCCTTGGACGTGGAGGTTCACACCCTCCTCGAGATCGTCGGGAATACTGATTTCGCTCCCGCTCTTGCTTTGCATCCCCTGCCATCGCGGAGCAATGTGGGCGTGGAACGATCGCTCACCAACGACGTCTTCCGCGCTCTGAACGGTGAGTTCGAATTCGCGCATCTCCTCGAGTCGGAACTCGGTTCCGGTCGGGAGCTGGTCACCCGGATGCTCGAGTCCGGAGTCGCGATAGGATAGCGTTGCCTGCCACGGCTCGCCCTCGAATTCGAACTCAGCGTGCTAACTTCCGTCGCCGTCCTTGATCCGACTGTCGCACGCAAAGAACGGATCGAGACCGTGCGCGGCGAAGAGGAAGTGGGCCGCGAACTCGTGGGGCGCGGTCTCGATCAGTTGCACCCGCGCTCACCCCCCTTGCAAACACCGGCGCAGAGACTACTGAGTAGGGGGTTTGTCGTACCGGCATGTAAACCGAGAAGGTCATGCCGCCTCCCGGATTTGAACCGGGGACAGCTCATTGAAATAAATGGTCTGATCCACTCTGCCCCGCGTCAACGGCGCTTCGGTGAACGCCAATGACGAAGGACGAACTCGAACCCATCTCGCCTGTTGAGGCGAAGGACATGTACCTCGAAGCGCGCAAGCAAGAGGTCTCGCAGAGTACGCTCGACGGCTATCACTATCGGCTCAAGCACTTCATCCGATGGTGCCAAGACGTCGAGCGAATCGACAATATGAACGAACTCTCCGGTCGGGACCTCCAGCGATACAAGACCTGGAGGAGAGACGACGGCGACCTAAAGCCGATCTCACTCGAGGGGCAACTGGACGCCCTTCGGATCTTCATTCGCTGGTGCGGGTCCATTGACGCCGTCGAGCAGGACCTTCACGAGAAGTTCGAGGCGCTCATGCCGAAACTCGACAAGAACGATGAGCAGAGCGAGAGCATCCTTGAATCGCCTCAAGCGGAGGAATTGCTCGAGTATCAGCGGAAATTCGAGCACGCCTCGCGCCCTCACGTCATCATGGAGATTCTATGGCATACGGGGATTCGACTCGGAGCCCTCCACTCGCTCGATCTCGAGGACTACGACGAGGAGCATGAACGACTCTTACTCCGTCATCGACCGGAGACAGAGACGCCGCTCAAGAACGGCCAAGAAGGGGAGCGAATGATCGCCCTTAGCGCCGAGGTCTGTCGAGTCATCGAAGACTGGCGCGACCACCATCGCCATGACGTCGAGGACGACTATGGTCGAAAGCCGCTCCTCACGAGTCGAAACGGCCGAATGAATCGCTCGAGTATTCGGGATGCAGTCTACCAGGTGACTCGACCCTGCTACTACACTGACGAATGCCCGAAAGGACGCGACCCAGACGACTGCGAGGCCGCTGAGTATGGCGGCTATAGCAAATGTCCGGTTAACGTCTCGCCTCACGATATTCGACGAGGTTCGATTACCCATTTCCTCACCGAAGACGTCCCGGAGAAGGTCGTCAGCGATCGCATGAACGTCGGGCAGGACGTACTCGATAAGCACTACGACAAGCGCGACGAATCGGTGAAGGTCGAACAGAGGCGCGATTATATCAACGGGATCTAACTCGAGACGACCCCTTCATTTCCACTGCGATTCTAAGCGCGCTCATTCCCGTCCTCTGCGATCCGACGAGATTCACTGGGGGAATGGTCTGATAGCTAACTAATCGGCATGACGAGCGGCTCATAGCGGTTCACCGACTTACGTTTCTCGGGGCACTTAGGCCATCTCAGATACTTCTTCGATCTCATCGGCGGTAGTCTTTATTTGCTCACCGGCTTCTCTCAGTTCCTCGTGACCTGCTGGAGTAGTAGGGTGAGTGTGATTTCCGATCTCCATACAATGCTCATAGAGATCTTCTAAGAGTTGATTCAACTCATCGCTGCCATTGTCCGCGACAGGCGAATCGATGCAATCCTGAATCCTATTCCCGATACGCCTCGACCGTCTCTGTAATCGTTTCTCGTCAAGCGTATTCCCGAAGTTCTCCTCGTAGTTCCTCTGTGCCTTACGAGCGAGTTTGAGAGATTTCTCCTCCCAATCCTGCTCCCGCTGTTGGACTCGTCTCTGGTCCTTCAGTTTAAACCGATACTTGATGGCGGGTATATCTCGCAGAAATAGCCCAACAAGACTGCCAAGGACGAACACTGCGGCATGGGTCACGAAGGATGAGAGCATACCAGCGCTTTTTGATTGAGAGATAATAGTTGCCTCGTTGGAACGTCCAATAGCAGCGGTCTGATTCTCACCAAGATATCGAGTTGGGAGAATGACTTATCTATTGACTCGTAGTAGTCTCGAGCATGGGATTCGCACAGGACTTCGAGGACGCTGGCGCAATCATCACGCTCATCGGACTCCTCCCTGCAGCGTTCATCGTCCTCGCGATGACTCGGAACATGACTAACCCCGAGTACGACATGACCGCTGCATTCAGCGCTGGGATGGAGTCTATCGTACAGGCACTAGTCCCCGCTATCGGTCTAACTCTCGTCCTCGCAGCTGCTATCTTTCTGATTCAGGTCGGCTCCGGAGGACGCTAATCGTCGAGTTGCTTTCTACGGTTCGAGAATGCTCGTAGAATGGATTTCGATCTCAGGGCAGCGGAAAGCATCAGAGCGGTCCGAGTGCCGACTTTTCGTCCCTCAAATCGCGTCCTACTCGGTCTGACGAGATCGGGACTACTCGGGGGTTAGTCGTATTCGTTCAGTCGATCTCGAAGCATCTCGAACGCTGCGAATCCAGTCTCGACGTCTGGTGAGCCGGGAATTACTACTCGTCCAGATGCGAAGATGAGGAGCACTGCTTGAATGTCGGACGGACGGTATACCAGTCCCGGAAATTGCTCGGGTTCGTACTCGGTCTGCTCGAACCCAAATCGTACTACTAACTCGTTCAAGTCTACGCTCTGCTCAAGGTCGCCTACTACGACGACATTCTTGACCTCGAACGTTGGGTTTAGACCTCTAATGTCGAGGGACTCCAACGAGTCTATTAGCCAGTTCTGCGCTTTCTCTGCCTCCTCAATGGACGTTGCGCCCGATATATGGTAAGACCCAGACTCGTAGACAGTTACGAGCGGACTGTCTTCCTGCTCGCGTAGGTAGAGTGTTGGCGTCTGATACTCGTCACTCGCACCCTTGACCTCCGTCGCATCGATATCCTCACCGACGGCGCGAATCTCGAGTTCCCGTCCTACATTGCCAGCAGCGACGACGTTGACGACCTCTGGCATCACATAAACTCGGAGAGTTCAGAGTTGGCCTCCTGCTCATCGGGTCCACCACCGATCTCGAATGTATGAGTTCCGAGTTCCTCCAGAGTATCTACGTCCTCGACCATTATCTCGGACGACATACCTTTCTCGTTTCTCCGGTTCGTCACACCCATAGTCAACTCTTGGAAGTCCTCAACGCTAGTCTCGATCCCGGCTGCTGCTAATACCAACTCGTCGAGCCGGTCTTGTGCGCCTTCCTCCCCGTTCTCGAAAGCGATGTAGGCATCCCGCAATCCTTTGACGACCTCCTCTGACATCTCTGGTATATTCAGAGCGGGAACTTGCTGCGTCTCGTAGGTCATCATCTCCAGCATTCCACGCCCTTCGTTGCGCCCCCAAGTCTCTACGACTGCCTGATACACTGTCGAGTTTAGGTATCCGAGGAGAGCGTACTCATCGACCTCTGACTTGACGTCGAGGCAGTACAGTCTATCATTGACGATGAGTCCCTCGTTCCGGCTGGCGAAGACCCGATACTTGAATCCCTTTGGATGAACGATATCCGCAGGTTCGACGTCTCCTAAGTCAAACCAGACCTCACGTGTAGCACAGGTACGGTTCTCGTTGTATCCTTGTGCTTCACCTTCTTTGATGTAAGCGAGCGCTCGTTCGTATCCATCCTGCTTGAGCGCATTCTTTACTCGCTGCTCAAGGTCACCACCGCGTACATCATCACGCGTGCGAACTTCCTCGATATAGTCGTGAAGATGGAAAACGTAGAGGTCTGTCGTCTCCTCCGTCAGTGGGACCCCCTTCTCCATCTGCTTGATCCATTTCACCAGTGGCGTCACGAATCGATCATCGATTCCGATCTGCTCGAGATTCTCCTCCTCGATATAGAAGAAACCGTTTGCGCCGGATTTCAGACCATAGCGGCAGTCGGACAACAGTTCGTCGAGTCGTACCATATTCGGGTTCTCCAGAAGTTCAATGAAGGCTTTCGGGGCCGTCAGATAGTAGCGAACCTTCTTTGTCTCCTTATCCATCAGCGTCCCCTGATTGACTGCCACTGTTCGGTAGGCCTCTCGGTTCTGAACGAGGATTTCCCGCTCAGTATCCAGCCCGTAGTCGAAGTTGACCGTATCGAGTATGTCCTCGACTTCCATCGAATCCCGAATCTGGATGAACTTGGTCGTGTTCTGCCGGCGTTCTTCCTCATCCTCACATTTCTCGAGTAGGATTAGCGCGCCGTCTACGAACGCATCTTCAAATGCACGAGCGCCAAAGCCGACGACTGCCTCGAGTTTATACTCACTGAAGACAAACTCTTGGAAGTCCTCACCGTAGCCCGTCATCATCCACTTCGTCGGAATAATGAACCCGAGACGACCGCCGTCATCGAGGAACTGAGTCCCATGAGTCACGAAGTAGACGTAGGCGTCAGATCGCTTACTCAGACGCTTGTTCCCGTCGTGATACGGCGATTTGCCGTTCCCGAACTCTTTCAGATGGTTTCGGAAATGCTCCTTGGTCGGATAGAGGCTCCCCTGATCGATATATGGCGGATTCCCGATTACAGCGTCGAAGGTTCCCAGTACCTCCTGCTCTCCACCGTCGACCCTCGACGTCTCCAAGAACGCCGTCTCTGGGTCAATATTGAAGAAACTATCGTGGAACAGGTGAAGCCGGTCAGTCCGCTCTGAAATGTTCTGACTGGCAACGTTGAGCGCCGTCAGGTGCAGCGGGAAGCGGTTGATATCGACGGCAACGAGATGGTCGACAATCTCCTGATGGGACGCGGTTGGTGCCATATCCGCGACTTGCTTGTACGCTTCAACGGTGAAGGTTCCGCTCCCTGACGCTGGATCGAGTACACGGGGGTGACCATCCTCCTTCGGCTGAATCGACCAATCGCTAATGGTCTCGGCGATCTTGGGATGGGTGTAGAATTGACCGAGTGCCTTTCTCTCGTCGATCGGGATGAGCTCCTCATAAATCTCTCCAAGGAGGTCCTCATCCAGCGCAACGATTTCCTCCGCTTCGATATTCGAGAGGAAGTCCTCCAGTGTCCGTAGCGTTTTCTTGTTCTGCGGGAAATCAGCGAATAGACTGCTTCCACTGTCGAAGATCGGTTCATAGTCGATCTCCTCAACGATGGTCTCGAACTGGTTCTGAAGATGGTTTTCGAGGTTCGAGAGCGTCGTATGCTCGTGTAGCGAGTCGAGTTCAAAACCACTCTCTGTCTCGATCTCGACTACCGTATCTCCGACTTCAGGATCGTACTGGGGTTTCGTCTTTTCTCTGACGACTTCGTAGAACAGGACCTTGTTGGTGAGTAGATAGGCGTACTGCTTACCTGCAATCTCGAACTGCTCATCCTCATCGAGACTAGCGTAGTCGTTCTCCGCTACCCATTCGTCGAACTGCTGAGTGAAGCGTTCGTTTCGACCGTGCTTTTTCTCGGCGAGTGCTGCATACGACGGCCAAATCGACGAATGGAATGAGCGCAGGACCCCAACAACTCGCTCACGCTCTGACTGATCCGGTAGCGACTGTTCCTCGTGGACGTGCTCGACGACGCCAAGTAGTTGCGGGATAGCCTCCTCGAGTTGGACCTCGCGGAGGTTGAAGTAGTAGAAGTCGACGTCTTGCATCTCGATCTCCCCTTGGTCGTGGTACAGAAAGAGGTCGTTTGAGTTGCAGGTGGCGTAGAACTCGGCATCTAACTCATCTGCGTATCCTCGCGCCTGCTTTACGACTTCGTGCTCTCGAGGATAGATATCGTCCCGCTTGACCTCGATCACGACTTCGCCGTTCAGTGCACTGGGAATATAGATATCTGCGAACCCAGATTCGGTCGTCTTTTCTGACACTGGCTCCTCGAATAGCGTCTCATTCTCGTCGATGTAGTCGAGAAGTCGGGTATAGAGAATCCCGTGAAACTTGGCCTCCTTAGCGGACATACGTCATAGGTGATATCCAGCCATCAAAATAGTGACGAATGTACTGGTCGGTGTCCCTCCGAGAAACAATACCGGAATCAAGCACGCCTATCATCAAGTAGCAGGGTCAGAATCGCGTCAGACGAATGAGAATGCCGTGAGAACAATTTCTCCATCAGAGGCAGCGGGAAAGGTCAGTTCTGAAACAAAATGGACTCGACGGCAAGTGAGGCCCGTCTACGAAAAGCCGGCCATTTGCGAGTCAACGCCCTTTGTCTGTAGTAGATCGCCGAACTCATACTCGGTTATCACTGGTACATCGTACTCGCAGGCGTCATCGAGTTCGGGCTGTTCGGGATCGTCACCGACTACGAGGTAATCTGTACTCGAGGAGACCTCTCGTGCGACCGTATCACCGTGACGCTCAACGAGTTCTGCCCAGTCTCGTTTCGAGGTTGAACCGTCGAAGACGAACGTCAGACCGTCGAGTTCGCCTCCTGCGTCTTGTTCTGCTCCGCCGTTCGCGTAGGTTTTCGACGACATGCATCACTGCGTCGTTGGCGTTACCACATACGAATTTGTACGACTTGGACCTAATCGCCAGACTGCTCCGGGATATTTAGACGGGTTAGCGGGAGCACAGATTACGAGTTTTCGAGAATCGCAAGACATCGAAGGGGTCGAAAATGAGCGAGCGTTTGCAGTCGTCGCCCGAACTCATCATAGTAGGCGAAACCGTTCAAGGCGTGGCCTACTCGCTCTCCGAGACATGCAGTTCTTCCGTAGGATCGTCGTCACTTCGCTCGATAGACGCCCTTAGCAGAGTCTCGAGATGACGCTCCTCGACATGGTCTATCGCCTGTTGCTTCGAGGGCCATCGTTTCTCGCTCTCGCAAAGACCGCAGGACCAGGAGGGCATTATTCGATCACCTCACTCTCGAGAGCGCCCGGTCCCCATTCCATCTGCTCCCAGCGTTTGACGAGTTCGAGGTCTTCGGTGAGTTCAAACCCAGCATGGTCGTCGTCGGACTCCTGACGTACATGATGTCTGAGGTTAGCAGAGTCACCGATAATCGTACGCGAACATCCCTGTACTGGACAGATGAATACCTCGACGTCGAGTCCATCACTCGAGTCGTCGCCCTCCCTCGCCTGCCTAATTCGCTCGAGATCGTCAGCGGGATCGGGTGAACTCATGGTGCTCATGCTTCCTCACCGATGCAGTACTCGTCTTTTTCGAGCATTTTCTGCGTTCGCCAGTAGAAGTAGTACCCAATAGCGAGGGTGAACGGGATAAAGAATACACCGACGACTGTGAACAGTAGCAGGATCGACAGTATCCAGAACAGGTTCGAGATGCCTGCTCGAGTCTTCACCGCTTGAGGATGGCGATTATGGCAGTGAGGGCACTTGCCCCATTCGCTGAAGTCGTCGAGCCCGGGTGAGATCGGCTCCTTGCACGACTTGCATCTGTACTCTGGCTCCGTTTCTTGACTGCTATCCGTATCGGCTTCACTCATCCGTATCGACCCCGAACTCTTGCTTAATCGCCTCACGCCACGACCGATCGCCCTTGACCTGACTCAACTCGTCGAAGTCGTCATCTGCGACGACCACATTGATTGTTCTCATTTTTCATTCTTTCTTTGACTCTTAGACCATATCATTCTGTTCGTTAATTCTTCTGTTTTCGGCCGTTTGAGTGTACCAAGGAGCGTGTTTCCCACTTGTCCCAGTGCGATCAGAAGGTGGGTTCGACGGCCGATCTCTATTCTCGAAACCCGATGATTCTTGACCTGCTCGTGAAGCCGCCTCATTTGCCGCTCATGCGATTTCGGGGTATCTCGGGCACGAATCGTCAGATCTGCCCTTCTGTTGCATTTCGGTCGCTCAGAACTCTGCTCTGCGCCTTTTCAGGATTTGCCCCTTCGCTTCGCATCCTCTACAGAGGCAGGGACGTCAACGTGGGAGTAATCGCTGTACGCTTCAGCAGGACCTTTCAGATACTCGTAGGTCTCCTCAGGATCGAAATCTGGCCCGAAGATGTCTCGACACCAGTTATAGGCCGAATCCCATCCATCGATTCGCAGTAGACGACAGACAACGGTGAGGAGGTTATCGTAACTCCGCTCCCGAGTACCGTTTTCAATACCTCTCTTGATCTTGGCCGCCTCCGACTCCTCATTGTCTCCGACCTCGTGGTGGAACCTACTACTGTTGTACCCAGACGACCCAACGTCAAAACCTCGGTTAGAGAGAATCTCAAACGCTTTCTGCCGGTCCTTGCTTTCGAGAGCCTGCCCGACCATGCTCGCGGTCATCTTTTCGACCTTCAGGAGACGAGAACTACCAGAGTTACCCCCAATTATGACGACCTGATCGCCTTTCTCGAAGTCCCATTTGCGGAAGTCGCGTGGCGACAGTTCGACCAGCGACCTACTATTACTCCGAGTGAACGACCCATCACCGCCACCGATTGCATACTCGATCTTGGCCGGGACGTAGGTTTCCTGACTCCAGCGGTCTTGTCGTAGCCCATCTACCTGTTCCATTACGATCACCGATCGAGCGTCTCCCTCACCAGTCTTCTTGTAGGGGGAGAACGGTCGAGCGTATCCCGAACGGTTTCGACCAGATTCAACTGAGCCCGGGTTTGAGCTTTTATATACCCCCCGTAGCACCTGCTTCCCGATTTCGGACGGTAGCGGACTTATACCGGCAAAGCCTGGTCGATAATGGGCTAAGGGGGGAGAATAGAGCGAATCTTCCCCCTCGAACCGTCGAGGTAACTCGTCGTGGTGACTGGGCGCTGGCAGCTCGAAGGGCCACTGTCGTTGTTCGGGAGGGGTCTGCGCGGACTTGATACACTCTTGTCGGTCGGCGTCAGGAGAAATCGGGACCTTGTGAAATCCGGTCTTCCGATGTTCGGCTCCGACCAGTCGGAACTGAGCATTCTCTTTGTAGATGCTGGTATCGAGTTTGGCATCGTGCATCGCATTGAACTCCTCTGCCAGCAGCCGAAGATCGTCTATCTCGTCACCTGGTACGAATTGTTGCGTCTGTAGGTGAATCGATCGATTGCCAGAGTAGTAGAACGAGTACTCATCGACACCAACCCAATCCTCGGCGAAGGTCGAGAGCCAGTCGACGATCGTCTGCACTGGGACACCGTCTTCTAAGGCGTCACTCTCGGCGACAATCGCGTGGGCTACTCGGCCGTCTTTGGTACATTCGTTCTGAATCACCTTCGACGGGACATCCTCGTGCAATCGATCTTCTTGATCGGCAGTCAGGAAGTAAACTCCCGTACTGACTGCTACTGCATTATCGGGAATTGGACGTCTGGCCAGTACGAGTTTGCCCTGTTGAAACTCACCGTTCTGGTGAAAGAGATATCGGACGTACGCTGCATGGGTTTCCTCAACATCTCCCGGAGAAATTGCGCTGCTGGGTTTCGGTGGATATTGGCTGTTGTGCTCTGCCAGTGCCTTCGATTCGCCCTGTCCGGTAGCGTTATTGGGTCGGCTCTCTATTTTTGACATGGAACTTGGCTGCCTCCTGAGTTCCGCCTGCTCGACACACTTCCACGAGTTCTCGGATGACGTACGGGAGTCCTCCGCTCCCGTGCTTCGAGGTCTGAATCATTGCTTACCTCGTGGTCTGGTAATTCTCGGATATGATGGTGAGGTAGGCGATCATACAACCGACTCCGATCAGGGCCAGACCAGCCGTCTTGAATTGACCCTCGAAAATCGGGATGGCCGCGACGGTTGTGAACGCTGCCAGTAGTGGAACAACGCTATTCATCGTCGTCTTTGTACGATTCGATGTTTTCCTCGTCAAGTTCGTCAGCAGCGATCTCGAGGAACTCTTTGTATGTCAGTCCGAGTTCGTCTTTGGTATCCCGGACCTGGTACTTCGTCTCCTGTGGGATCTTGATCGTGTCGAGGTCAGCGTAGGGCATGTGTTTGTCCTCTGTCTATTCTATTTTCCATGACCCTATCAATCTACGTGAGTGACTTTTGTTGGGTCATCCGACGCTGTACTGCGGCTTTAGATAATAAGTTATCGCTCTACCAGTGAGTCGTAGAGGTCGGTCGTATCAAAACGCCGGTAGTCCCTTTAGGGTGTCACTCGATTACCCTATTGTCTGGGTCAACGCCCAGACGCCCTGACGCGCCGCTGGCCCGGACTGGGATGTCCCATGTCCGTCAGCGTCGTAGTCGAGACAGACCAGTTCCGCTGCGGTCGGATCGTCGAACTTTGGGTCCGCATGCTCCGTCTTCGCCCGCTTCGCGGGAGTCCGGGTATACCGGGCTCCTGCCGCGAGTTCCAGTTTCATTTTCGCCCTCAAGGTCAGCAGCCAGTCAGACGGCCATAACTGATGCTCATGCCAATTGGTAGGACTCACAAGGGGAATCATCGGATCGGGCACTCGGAGAGAATGAATCCGCTCAGATCGCATCTCACTCGATTCTGAGTGAATCGCCGACTGCTTAAGGATGAGTCCCTCGAAATGAGAGAGCATGAGTACAACAGACAGTCGTTCGACCGTCGTTCTATGCCCTAAGTGCGAACGTCGGTTCCTCGAGTTAGGTTCTGCACGAAGTCATTTCGTACAGGTGCACGGCGACGATCGCTGGATCTCACAAAACGAGTTTCAGCCGACCACGCTCGAGATGGACGCAGACGCTATGTTCTGAACTGGCGCGAGAGGTCCCGATTCAGCGATATTCGGTAGTTTCGGCGGTAACCTCAAGGGTTGTCGACTCATTCCTATTGACATGACGTCGGAGTTAGTCGAGCGGGCAAAAGAGGTCGGCGGAACCGAACTCGCAAAGCAAGTCGCACTGCTGGAGGATGAACTCGAGAGAGAGTCCACGAAGCAGACGCTCAACCAGCGACTCAAGGAGCACGTCGATTACAGCGCCTCGGTCCTCAATTCGATGAGTGCCGAGACCAAGAAAGAACTTCTCGAGGAGTTCGAGAGCGAAACGACGAATGTCGAGATCCCCGTTCCCGGTCAGGGAGGCGACGAGACAGAGTCGGTCAAGATCAATCGCGAGTCGCCGGACACGTACACTCGAGAGGTAGAGATCCCTACTCCGGGTCAGAGAGGGGAGCCGAAGACGATGACGAAGGAGTACGAAGATACTGG
This sequence comes from Natrialba aegyptia DSM 13077, assembly GCF_000337535.1. Classification (GTDB taxonomy): domain Archaea; phylum Halobacteriota; class Halobacteria; order Halobacteriales; family Natrialbaceae; genus Natrialba; species Natrialba aegyptia. The sequence goes on along the minus strand of NZ_AOIP01000016.1, from coordinate 66,227 downwards.
TAACTCGGCGGGAGATAGCGTGAAGGCCAAGCGGGAATTTCACCAGATGTTGGCCGAACGGAAACGTCGCCAAAAGAAACGGGCAAAGCGCCGTCGTGAGGAGCAGGAATCTCGACCGATGCCCACTGGCTACACGAACATCGATGAAGTCGACGCTGACGACAAGTCCGGCATTCCCGTTCCCGGTCAGTACCAGCGCGAGGAGGGGAACGATGAGTGAGTCAGACGTAGTTCAAAAGGCGAGGCAGTTCGTGAAGATGGAGACGAATCAGGTCTATGAGCCTGTCGTCTTCACCTCGGAAGTCGCTGACGAACTGGGGATCAGCAAGGATGAGGCTTGCGATGCTCTCAAAGCGTCCTCGCATGTCAACGAGAAAGAAGTCGGCGGAATCTCGGTGTGGTGGTGACAATGGTCTCGCAAAAGGATCTCGACCTGGTAAACGCTGAGAAATACGGCGATGAGATCGCAGTCTGGATCAAGAAGAACACCGGCTACAAGGAACCGAACGTCGGAAAGGACCATCCTGTCGTTTCGGTCGAGGAAGTCGCCGAAGAGTTCGACCTCGACGAGGATGAGGCCCGGGAGAAACTGACTGAGTCAGAGTTCATCCACTCAAAGGCAGTCGGAGATATCCGAGTGTTCTACTGACCATGAGTAATCTCAAGAACGCGGAACCGTCCGATGACTATCTCGCGGAGTTCGACGGAAGCGAAAGCCGCGAGGATCTCGTTTCTATGGCGGTCCAGAAAGACGACAAGATGGTCAAGAAGGCGGCAGGGTTCGCAGACCTGCTCGACGATACGGACGTCGATGTAGATCGAGTTGCTGTCTCCGAACCTGGACAGATCGACGTCTTCTACACGAGTCGAGGGGAGTCTCCTGAAGATCTTGGAGCCGATATCGAGGAAATCGCTATCCACTTTGCCGCTCTCTTTGCCGGTGGAACCGCGTTAGGCCGGCTTGAAGCGGCAGGTGATCTCGGAGAGGACCAAACCCTCTGCTGGCATATCAGAGGGAAACTTGCCGCTCAATGCGCCCGTGACGACCTCGAACCGAAAGAGTACGTCGAACGAGTCGCGTCGACAACGAGAACGGAGGTGAACTCCTGATGGCACTCGGCGGCGGCGCGGCCGCCGCTGACGTCGAGGTCGCGGTTGGCGGTGATTCGTCCGGTCTACAGTCGGCCGTCTCGGATGCGGTCGATAGTCTGGGTAATCTTGAGAACGCTGCTATCGTGGCCGGTGGTGCGATGGCGGCGTTCGCGGGGAAACAACTCTCCGACGCCATCAGTGCCGCTGGTGACTTCGAGGACGCGATGGCGGACGTAGAGAAGGTGACGGATGAGGCCACGATGGAGGGAATGCGTGACGAGATCATGGAAATGGCGACGGAGATCCCGCTGGCCCATGACGAACTCGCCACGCTGGCAACTCAAGCCGGCCGGATGGGTGCCGAGGGAGAGGAAGAGATTGCCGAGTTCACCGAGGTCGCCGCTCAGATGGGTTCCGCAACTCAACTCTCGGCGGATGAAGCCGGGACCGCTCTCGGTAAGGTATCCTCTGCCCTCAACGAATCGGTCGAGGACGTCGGGGAGTTGGGTGATTCGATCAACGAAGTCTCGAACAGTTTCGCGACCGACTCGAGTGAGATCGTCGATGCGGCCCAGCGTTCGGGACAGGTGCTCTCGAACCTCGGGATGGAAAGCGAATCCATTCTCGGGCTCGCGGGTGCCTTCAACGAAGTCTCACCCTCGAGTGAAGTAGCCGCTTCGCGGATGGAGGCCGTCGGCGAGGCGATGATGGACCCTGATAACGTCGATATGTTCGCTGACGCGTTAGGGGTCACTTCGGATCAATTCGAGGAGATGCGGGACGAGAGCCCCGAAGACACAATGCTCGAGTTGATGGACGCGGTCGATGAGGGTCGTCTATCGTACGAGGAGATGGACGACCAGCTCCGAAAGCAGACCGCTGACGCGTTCCGAGATACCGCCGCTGCCGGCGACGAGATGCGCGAGGCAATGGAACTCTCGGGTGACGCGATGGAGGAGGGTGAGTCGCTATCGGGCGAACTCGCTACGGAGACGGACACCCTCGCTGGACAGAAGCAGTTGCTCTCGAATCGCGTTCATAATCTGTTCATCCAGATGGGTGAGAACCTTCTCCCTGCTATCCGGGGCGTCGTTGACCTAATCATCGACGCTATCGACTGGTTCGCAGACATCAACGAGGAGACCGACGGGTGGGCTGGTACAATTAGTCTGCTCGCTGGTCTTGTCGGGGGACTGGCCGTCGCTGCCAGCGGACTGATCGCTCATCTCGGAGGTCTGGCTGGGATAGCGTCAACCGTCACCGCGTTACTCGGCCCCCTCGCAACTGCTATCGGAGCGATCACTGCTCCTGTACTGGCCGTCGTTGGTGCTATCGGTCTACTCGCGGCTGCCTTTGCGACGGACTTCGCAGGGATACGAACTCGTACAGAGGAAGTCGTTGAAGTCTTCCGTGAGGCACTACAGCCGGCAATCGAATGGTTGCAGTCCGATGGAGTCGAGATCTTCAATACGATCAAAGACGCTGTCCTCGAGTTCGTCGACCTTGCAGAACCGTACATCGAAACCGTCGTTGACCTCGTAGCAGACGGGCTGATAGTCGTCATCGAGGAAGCCGCTGACGCATTCGAGACGGCATTCGGGATTATCAGCAGTGCCATCGAAACGGCGTGGGAAGACGTCATCCAGCCGTTCCTCGAGTGGTCGTCGGAGATCTGGGAGGACCATCTTGAGGAGCCGGTCGAGGAGGCCCAAGAGACGTTCGAGGTGTGGGCCGAAAAGGTCGAGGAACTACTCGGCTGGCTTGAGGAGGAAATCATCGGACCGTTCCTTGACTGGTTCGAGGAGAACGTTCAGGAGAAACTCGACGAAATCGAGGAGTGGTGGGATGAACACGGTGAAGCGGTCGAGGAGGTCGTCGAATTGCTATTCGGTGCGCTGGAGTCCATCATCGAATTAGCGATCGCCAATATCACCGATGCCCTCTCGGCGTTCTTTGCCCTGCTACGTGGCGACTGGGAGACGGCTCGCGAGAACGTCGAGGATATCGTCGAGCGAATGGTCGATGCGGTTATCGGCCTCTTTGAATGGCTCTGGGAGAAGGTCACCGAGTGGATCGGCGACCTCAAAGAAGACGTCCTTGGTACCATTAGCGACCTGCGCGAGGACTTCGAGGAGACGATCGACAACCTGGTCGAGGGCGTCATTGGATTCTTCGAGGATCTCTACGACGACGCAACCGACTGGATTGACGACCTAATGTCGGATATCCTCGAGACGATCACGGAGACGGACGTACAAGATGCGTTCTACGAGATCCTCAACGACGCCTACCAGTGGTTGACAGGCTCCGCAGTGAGCGACTTCCTCTCCGCTGGTGAGGGTCTGGTAGACGCCATCGTCGAGGGTATCAAAGACGCCCCCGATGCAGTCAAGAACGCCGTTGAGGACGTCGTCGGTGAAGCGAGGGATATGCTCCCGTTCAGTCCCGCGAAAGAGGGACCGCTTTCAGATCTCGATGACGCAGGCGAGGCGCTCCCGGAGACGCTGGCGTCCAAGATTAGTACGAACGTCGGTGTGGTCTCCGGCGCTGTCGATGAACTCGCCAAAGCCGCCCGTCCCGATCTGACAGCAGGAGACCTTCCGGCTCCAGATGTCCCCTCCGGGAGTTCGGGAACGGAGATCGTCGTCGAGGAAGGTGCGATCGATATCGATGCTCGGGGAGCCGATGACCCCGATGAAGTCGAACGGGCTACTAAACGAGGTCTCTCGCAAGCCCTCAAAGCGCACAGGGTAGACTAATGATTCGACCCGCTTCCCCGATGGCGCTGGCCTGTCGAGATTCTCTCTGCTATTCTACGGCTTCTATTGCCAGTGAGAGAGAATCGTCGAATAGAGCAGGGTCGAGCACCGGAGCGCAAGGTCGGAGAGAAATAATCGGCTCATATGGCCGCTGACGAGATCGTGAGTTTAGAGTTGTCGACTGGCAGACACCTTATGGGGACTCAAGGGCTATTAAGAGCATGAGAGACAAGCACATTGTCCTCTCCGACGACGAGTACGAACGACTCGAGGAAGTCCGCCAAGAGATCTACGGGAGTGAGTCAGTCCCCTTCGGGGAAGTCGTCAATCGTCTTCTTGAGGAGTCCGACCATGAGTAGTACAGCCCAGAAGTCAACGTCATACCGAGACGAGGAGACCCTTCGGCGGTTGTATGTTGAGAAGGGTCTAACGACTTATGAGATCGCCGACGAGTTGGAGTGTTCTCAATATACGATTCGCACCTGGATGGAGAGGCATGGAATCGATCGACGTCGGCGGGGACGTCATAATCGGGTCGAGTATGCGACTTACGAGATCACGACAGGCAACTACGAGCTGTGGAAGGACCAGATTTGCGAGGAGTCGATCTACGTTCATCAACTACTTGCAATAGCAGACGGAGCCGACCCTTACGACGTCTTCGATGACTCGATGGTCTGTCATCATCGCTCTGATCACCCTCGGGATAACCGACCGGGGAATATCGAGGTCATGGACTGGGGAGAGCACTCCTCTCACCATTGCCGACAAGAGATTCCCGAATGCAAGCGCGAATTGCTCGAACGAGAGCGTGTCATAAAATACGTCTCATACCCGCTATCCATCGATTATACAGCCCTCATTCCGCACCTGTAAGCCAGTGATTTCAACAGTTACACGTTTTATCCATGGTCGAGTCTCTGCATAATGGTGGGTGGGAACTATTATATGACACGCTACGAACGAGTTAAGAGAGTAAATCCAGCGTCGGAGACCAATTGGTGATCGCCATGATTAGAGAGTCCCCCAGTAGGTTCGTCACCAGTAGTATAGTCTCCAACCAAGTCCCAAATAGTACACTTAGTAGTCGAACCCAAGTCCTCCCGTTCCCCGATAGAATCGATCCCAGTAGAATAGCCCAGATACCATGCTCTAAGCATCAGTCTGTACGAACGACCCTCGATACGACGAGCAATATCCATGACTCGAGACAGTAATCGTCCGATCGATACGGAACAGTTCGTGGGCGGTCCGGTCGATGAGGCTCCGAAGATCGCGCCCGACTACTACTGCAACTCGAAACAGTCGGGGCGTACGGATGATGGTAAGAAAGTGTTCAAGGGCTATTGCTCGCTTCGGGCTGGTTGGGGGACTGATCACGTCGAGGAGGGACGGTGCAAACTTCACGGGGGAGCGATCGAGGGTGCTGGTGCGCCGGCTCATAATCAGAACGGGCAGACTCACGGGCTCCGGTCGAATCCCCAGCACTACTACGAGTCGCTCGACGAGGAGGAACAGACGTTCGTCGATGGCATCTCCGAGACAATCCTGAACCGTCACCGAGCGAGATATGGCGATGTTGATTCTCTCGACGATGAACTGGCCCATCGAGTCGCGGTGAAACTCCACATCGTATCGAAGGCGTCTGACTATGTCGAGAGCGAGTCCGGGCTGGTTCAGACGATCTCTGGTCGCGAGGAGTCGGCTGCTCTGCTCGACGAACTACGTCAGTACGATATGAGCATCTTCGACGATCTCGAGAAGTTAGGAGTGCTATCCGAACCGGATGAAGAAGATCGGCTCGAGTCTTGGCGTGGGTTCGTCGAAGACGGCGAATCGAGTGAGACTTAGTAGGACGCCGCTCATGCCATCTCTTGCTCGAGCAGACCAATGACGCTGCCCCGCAGGGCGAATCCGATTCTACGGCAAGTGAGAATGCCTCACGAGCAAGTGAGTGTCAGCCTTCTAACTCGAACTGGAGAGTCCCGGTGCGCGCGCTGACGAGGCGCGACGAGTAAGTACATAATCTCATGGGCTCAAATGTAGAGCGAAGTGCCCGAAGGCGTCGGGGCGCGAGTGGAACCATGGTCAAATCTAATCGGGAGATCAGCGGTAAAATCGGCGTAAGGCGTCGCCTGCGTCCGAATGTCGTCCGAGTAAAACCGGAATGCCGCCTCCCGGATTTGAACCGGGGACAGCTCGATCTTCAGTCGAGTGCTCTCCCAGTCTGAGCTAAGGCGGCTCGCACTTACATCTCCGGCCATGGCATAAAAAAGGATTTCGAATCGCATCCAGTCATTACGTGCATCTCGTGACACTTCTGTCCTGATACGCTCATCATTAGTAGGCTATCCAACACTCTATAATGGTCGGAATACAGTCTCCGATGGCTCCGGGTAACGCCCGTCTGTTGGATATATAGATATTCAAGACACGTTTTTCCGCACTCGTGGGTAATATCATGTTATGGGGGCACTTACCTCGAGCCAAGCGGAGTCCGACCTCTCGGCGGACACTATCCTCGAATTACTGGCAAACCGTCGCCGTCGGTACCTCCTGTATGCCCTCCGTGGCCAGGATAGTCCGATCGAACTCTCGACACTCGCAGAACGGGTCGCCGGTTGGGAACACGATGTTCCCCCTGAAGAGGTCGCAAAGAACGAATACAAGAGCGTCTACGTCTCCTCCGTTCAGTGCCACGTCCCGAAACTGGCCGACGCCGGCGTCGTTGACCACGACGAAGAGAACCACACCGTCGTCCTCGCGGACAGTTTCGACCAACTCGAACCGTACCTCCGCATCGTCGTCAAGGACGAACCGGAGAACTCGACACTGTACGCTGCCCTCGAAACCGAGACCGGTGAGGGATTCTTCAGCCAAATTCGCGAGAACGTCGCTCGCTTCAAACAGTAACTGCGCTTCTTCCCCTCTCTAGCAGTCGAATAACCGCTCTATCGTCTCCTCTCTCTTGTCGAGTTCAGTACTGACTGTGAATTCCCGTGTGGATCGCCGCACTGAACCCGCTGAACTCGGGGCGGGTTCGAACCACGGTCGGAGCAAGCTCCTCCCTGATTAGAACCCGCCCTCGGAAACAGTTCTGTAACTCACTGTCGTTCGTCCCAGAAATGGGCTCGGGCGGGTTCGAACCACCTGAACTTCGCTCACTATCGTTCGCTCGTTCTGTAGTTCGAACCGTCCTCGATCCACGCACCTGCTGCTCGCGGATTTGCTCGCAGCAGGAAGTGGGCTCGGGCGGGTTCGAACCACCGACCTCGGCCTTGTAAAGGCCGCGTCATGACCAGCTAGACCACGAGCCCGCATCCGGAATAAGTCCCCCCGTCCGAATAACCTTTACTTTCTCACGCCGCACTGTCGGTATGGCTTTCGAGCGCGCCTGGAAGGGGTTGCTCGTCATTATCGCCCTCTTACTCGGCGGCTTCCTCGTCGTGCAGACCGGTATCGTGTCGGCACCGTGGGCGGCCGATCAGGCGACGGTACACGTTCTCGACGCGGACGGCGAGTCCAAGGCGACGGTCGAGGCCGAGATCGCCGACAGCGCCACGGAACGGTATACCGGTTTGAGTGATCACACCTCGCTCGAGTCGGGCGAGGGGATGCTGTTCGTCCACGCGAGTGAAGGCGAGCAGACCTACGTCATGCGAGAGATGGACTTCGATATCGATATCGTCTTCGTCGGTGCGGATCGCGAAATCACGTCGATCGAGCACGCCCGAGCGCCGGAATCGGGGGAAGACGGTGAAGACATCCAGTACACCGGTCAGGCCAAGTGGGTCCTCGAAGTGCCGCGCGGATACGCGACAGAGACGGGGATCGAGGTCGGTGACAGGGTGGTGATCGACGAAGAGTGATTCTCGACGAGTTCACGGAGTGGGTGCGTTTCGAGTGGCGTGATCCGTTTCCGCGGTGAACGGTCCGCTCGACCGTGGTGTTTCGATTCGTAGGAAATGCTTATTGCTGACCGTCCATTCAAGCGAGTGTAATGAGTGGTGTCGACTGGGACGATGACGACCCGTTCGAAGAGCAACGGGAGAACATCGATAGTCCCATGAAGCGGTTGCTCTTCGAGTACGGTCGGCCGTACTGGGGGTCCGTGACTGCCGGTATTATCGGGAGCGTGCTGGCGCGGTTGCTCGATCTGATCCCGCCGATCTTGCTCGGGGTCGCGATCGACGCGATTTTCCTGCAAGACAAGCCGTTTAGCGTTCGGTTCGTGCCGGACGGGTGGCTTCCGACGGACTCGACCGGCCAGTTCGCGTTCACGGTTGTCATCATTGCCCTGTCGTTTCTCGTCGGCGCGGCGTTTCACTGGGTCCGTAACTGGGGGTTCAACTCCTTCGCACAGGATATCCAGCACGACGTGCGGACCGAGACGTACGACAAGATGCAGCGCCTTGACATGGAGTTTTTCGCCGACAAGCAGACCGGCGAGATGATGTCCATTCTGAGCAACGACGTGAATCAGCTCGAGCGATTCCTCAACGACGGCCTCAACTCCGCGTTTCGACTCGGCGTGATGGTCGTCGGTGTCGGCGTGGTGCTCTTTACGATCAATCCCCAGCTCGCGCTCATTTCGATCGCGCCTGTGCCGTTGATCGCCGCGTTCACCTACGTCTTCGTCAAGAAGATCCAGCCCAAGTACGCCGCCGTTCGTTCCTCTGTCGGCAACGTGAACTCCCGACTCGAGAACAACCTCGGCGGTATTCAGGTGATCAAGGCGAGCAACACCGAGGGGTACGAATCCGAGCGCGTCGATGACGTTTCCCGGAAGTACTACGACACCAACTGGGGAGCGATCAACCTTCGGATCAAGTTCTTCCCCGGGCTCCAGGTCCTCTCCGGAATCGGGTTCGTGCTCACCTTCTTCGTGGGCGGCTATTGGGTGTTTCAGGGCGCTCCCGGCCCGTTTACCGGCACGCTCGATGTCGGCGAGTTCGCCACGTTCATCCTCCTCACGCAGCAACTCGTCTGGCCGATGGCCCAGTTCGGACAGGTGATCAACATGTACCAGCGCGCGGAGGCCTCGAGCGAGCGCATCTTCGGCCTGATGGACGAAACGGGCCGTATCGAGCAAGACGCCGACGCCGAACCGCTCGATATCGAAACGGGTCACGTCGAGTACGACGACGTAACCTTCGGCTACACCGACGAGGAGACGATCATCGACGATATCTCGTTCGACGTGCCCGGCGGTGAGACGGTCGCACTCGTCGGCCCGACGGGGGCGGGGAAGTCGACGGTACTGAAACTGCTGTTGCGCCTGCACGACACGGACGAGGGGGCGATCCGAATCGACGGACAGAACATCCGGGAGGTCTCCCTTTCCAGTCTCCGCCAATCGATGGGATACGTCGGTCAGGAGTCCTATCTCTTCTACGGCACCGTCGAGGAGAACATCACCTACGGCACCTTCGACGCAGACCGCGAGGAAATCGTCGCGGCGGCCAAAGCCGCCGAAGCCCACGACTTCATCGAGAACCTTCCGGACGGCTACGACACCATGGTCGGTGAACGCGGCGTCAAACTCTCGGGCGGGCAGCGCCAGCGGGTCGCCATTGCGCGGGCCGTGCTCAAGGATCCGGACATTCTGATCCTGGACGAGGCCACCAGCGACGTCGACACGGAGACCGAGATGCTCATCCAGCGGTCGATCGACGAGCTGACGGCGGACAGAACGACGTTCGCTATCGCACACCGCCTTTCGACGATCAAGGACGCGGATCAGATTCTCGTTCTCGAGGGTGGTCGGATCGTCGAACGCGGCACGCACGACGAACTACTGGAAAACGGCGGTCTCTACTCACACCTCTGGGGCGTACAGGCCGGCGAGATCGACGAACTGCCACAGGAGTTCATCGAGCGGGCCCAGCGGCGACACGCGCGGACGGAGATCAACGACGACTGAGTTCGTAGTCCGTCTCGGTTCGTCTCCGAGGGACGCTCTTAGAACGACTCCTGTTCGCTCTGTCCCTCCTGATCCGGCGCACCCTCGTCCTGTCGCTGTTCGCCGGTCGCGGGCGGCGTCCGGTCGCTGTAGTTTTTCCGTCCGATCGCGTCGTCGCTGACCATGGTCATGATCGCGTCCTCGACCGCGTCGGCCGACTCGTACTCGTCTTCGTTCAGCGGCCCGATCACGTCCTCGAGCGTCGTCGTCTCCTCGCCCATCTCGAGTTCTTCGTCGCCGAATTTCTCGAGGAGTTCGTCGTGGCCGATCGGGTACTCCTGGGATTCGAGGTCGTCGGCCAGGTCGCCCAGTTCGACGCCGAGTTCGCGGTTGTCGTTGCTCATAGTGGCATTTCATCCATGATTCGGAAACCGGTTGACCTTGCGTTCGCCACGCGACGGCCGGTCACACCACCGACGGTTTCATGGTCGAACGGGAAGCCTACTCACGCATGGACCTCGCTTCCGCCACGTGGACCGACGTTCGCGACAGCGACCCCGAACTCGCGGTCGTTCCCGTCGGCAGCACGGAACAGCACGGCCCGCACGCACCGCTCGGGACGGACGTTCTCACCGCCGAGGCCGTCGCCGACGCCGGACTCGAACGCGTCGATCGAGCGGTCATCCGCACGCCGGCGATTCCGGTCGGCATCGCCGAGGAGCACCGCCAGTTCCCCGGGACGATGTGGGTCTCGCCGGACACCTTTCGGAGCTACGTGCGCGAGTCGGTCCAGAGCCTGGCTCACCACGGGATCGAGCGCGTCGTCCTCGTCAACGGCCACGGCGGGAACGTCGATGCCCTCCGGGAAGTCGGCGCGCGACTCACGCGCGACCGCGACGCCTACACCGTTCCGTTCACCTGGTTCGAGGCCGTCGGCGACCACTCCGCGGACATGGGCCACGGCGGGCCGCTCGAGACTGCACTCTTGCGTCGGGTCGCACCTGAACTCGTCCACGAAGAGCGGATCGAGACGGCCCGCGCTGGTGCTGCTGACGGCTGGGGCGAGTGGACGAGTCACGCAAATCTGGCCTACGACTCGGCCGAGTTCAGCGAGAACGGTGTCGTCGGCGATCCGGCCGCGGGTGAGAAAGAGCGGGGCGAGGAACTGCTCGAACTCGCAGCCGATTCGTTGGCGCGGTTGCTCGACGCGGTGGCTGAACGGGACGTGTCGCGTCCGGACGGCCGATAGCGCCGTCGGCCGGGCGTCGTTTTCGCGCTTACTCCGCGTCGTCGCCGCTTTCTTCGTCGTCGGCAGTCGCTTCGTCGTCCGTCTCGTCGCCCTCGTCGGACTCAGTCTCGTCGGCAGGTCCCGCGTCCTCGAGCGTCCCGCGGAGTGCCGGGATCGTCGAGGTGAGGTCGCCGACCTGCTCGCCGGCGTCGCCGATGTCCGCGATCGTTTCCTCGAGCGCCTCGATCTCTTCCTCCAGGTCGGCCGCATCTTCGAAGGCGTCGGCGCGTTGACCCATGGTGAACCACTTCTTTGCATCCCGGAGGTGGGACTCGGCGTCGCCGGGGTCGAGCGCGGAGTTGAGGGCGTTGAGGACGCCGAGGACGTTGTCGGCGTCGGCTTCCCAGACATCGTCCGCGTCGGGGAGTGCGTCCCAGGCGTCGGCAAGCGAGGATTCGACGTCCTCGCGCATCTCGTTGGCTGCTTCGCCGAACAGTTCCTCGTCGTCGCCGAGCGTCGCTTGGCTCATGTCACCACGTTCACGCCGACTGAGGTTAAAAGGTCGCCCGAAAGTGAAAGTGAAATTTGGGAGAAGCGAGTCGGTATCGACCGAACGGCAGACGGGTTTCGAAAGGGAGGTCGTTTGCCGTGCGTCGGTTGGGACGCCGTCGAACTACGCGTCGGTTTCGCGGCCGTCGACGGAGACGAGTTCCATCAGCGGATAGCCGTTTTCCATGGCCATTCGGGTGACGACCTCGTGATCCTCGTAGTCGACGACGATTTCGACTTCGAGAAAGCGACCGGTGAGTTCGGTGTAGTCAGCTGTCGAGTCGGCGAGTTCGCGTTCGAGTTCGTCGGTGCGAACGTCGACGGTGACGGCGCTGCAGTGGGGCTGGTTCTCGATCGATTCCTCCATCGCGCGTGCGAGGCTCGGGGCGCTGCCGGGCGAGACGGGGGTGCCGGCGAACTGGTGGTAGAGCGAGCCGAACTTGATGCCGGCCTCGAAGCAGGCGGTCTGGGCGGCTGTCGGCGTCGTGGAGTCGTCGGTCTCGGAGTCGTCGGTCATGGCCGTGTGCTCGCGGGCCGGGAGGAAGGGCGTTCCGATCGGTCGGAACGGGGCGGTGGTCGGCTGGAGCGATGCGAGGTCGGTGGCGCTACCGATCCAGAACCGCATGGTTCTTATCGACGCTTTCCCTCCCATCGTACGAATGGCACAGTCGGTCCTGCTTACCGGGGCTGCGGGGCGCGTCGGAACGGCGATCCTCGCCGACCTCGCGGACGAACACGAGTGGCGGCTGATGGATCGCGACCCGATGACTGATGACCATCCGGGCGAGTTCGTCGTTGCGGACATCACCGACGAGGAGGCCGTCCGCGAGGCGATGGACGGCGTCGACGTGGTGATCCACCTCGCAGGCGACCCGCGACCGGACGCGCCCTGGGACAGCGTCCTGACGAACAACATCGACGGCACGCAGACGATCTTCGAGGCTGCCGTCGACGCCGATGTCGAGAAGGTCGTCTTCGCCTCCTCGAATCACGCCGTCGGCGCGTACGAGACCGAAGAACGGACGCCCGACCTGTACCGAGCCCACGACGACTACCTGTTAGACGGTACCGAACTCCCGCGGCCGGGGAATCTCTACGGCGTCTCGAAGGCCGCGGGCGAATCGATCGGCCGGTACTACCACGACGAGTTCGGACTGTCGGTTGCCTGCGTTCGTATCGGCAACCTGACGGAGGGACACCCGCCAATCGATTACGAGCGCGGGCAGGCGATGTGGTTGTCCTACCGCGACTGTGCACACCTGTTCGACCGCTGTATCCGCGCCGACTACGAGTTCGAAATCGTCTACGGCATTTCGGATAACGACCGCAAGTACTACTCGATCGAGCGGGCGAAGGAGGCGCTGGGGTACGAGCCGCAGGATAATTCTGCACGACACGACTGACGGGCCGGCGGGCCGACGGGCTAACTGACGCGTCGACGGCCGGGAGCGGTTCTACGCACACAAGTACCGTTGTAACCGTGTTTCGACAGCGATCTCAGAAGAGACCTTCTACGTCCGACTCGCGGGTTTGTCGTCGCTCGACGTGGCTCGTCAGTCGCTGGTAGACGATACCGCGAGCGTCGTCCTCGCGAACGAAATCGAACAGCAACGCGATGAATCGGCTGTCGTCTCCCCCCGCCTCGAGATCGCTCTCCGCGTACTCGCGGGCTTGCTCGATCGGTGCCGTCTCGTAGCCCGTTGCCTCGGCGAGGACGGGCGCTGCGATCAGCGTCGAATCGAGATCGAGCGTCGCAAGGGACGGGACAGTCCCCTCGTGCTCGATTCGGACCGGCGGTCGCCGTTCGACGAGTTCAGGGTCGTCGGCGAGCGACGTGAGAAACGACCGTATCGGCTGAAGCTCGATGTTGCGATACGTCGGCGGTAACGCGCGGAGATAGCCGTGTGCCCGCTCGGCCAGCCCGACGGCTCCCTCCCAGTTGTGACTGTGGGCGTGGTGAACCGCCGCGCTCGTCTGGATCAGGCCGTGAAGCAACTGCTCGTCGTCGGTTCCGGTTTCGAGATCGAGCCAGGTCGGCTCCCAGACATCGTGAGCGGCGTGGTAGAACGCGTCGTTGTAGATGGCGATGCCGGCCCGGAGCTGATCGCGCATGGTCGGGGTTGGCGGTCGAGCGTCGAGGGTTTGTCGGTCGACCGTCGGTGGCTGGCCGGCCAACGACCGGTTTACTGATGGCTGACTGACGACGAACTGCGATGGGAGCTACAGAAAGAGGGGAAGTGGGGAACGGAAATGGGGAATGCCGGATACGTGCCGCCTCCGGCGGGGCGGGCAGACAACTGTCGAACGGAGAGTGCGAACGAACCATGACGGAAACTGGACGCCGGGCGCACTCTCAACCGGTTACTCGCCGCCACCGGCGGGGCGGTACTCGATCCGAGTACGCTGGTCCGTATTAGTATGCAGTGGGTTCCGTTGTGCTGTGGGGCCAGTCTCGCTCTCCCGCCCGTACTACGGTTCGCTTACGTTCAGTACGCCGGCCCTGTCCCGAATTTGGCCGCGCTTACTCCGCGTCCGAATCACCCTCCCAGCGGAATCGGCCGTTTTGCTGGACGACCTCGCCGTCGATTTCGAGCCGAGAGTTCTCGCTTACATCGGTGATCATGTCGACGTGGACGGCGGAGTCGTTGCCCGACTCGTCCGCCGGCAGGCACGCGTCGTAGGCCCGTCCGAGCGCGAGGTGGACGGTATCGCCCATCTTCTCGTCGAACAGGATATTGTCCGTGTAGCGGTCGATACCGCGATTCATCCCGATACCGAGTTCACCTAGGCGACGAGCGCCGTCGTCGGCGTCGAGAATGTCGCCGATCACGGACGCACCCTGGTCGGCATCGTAGTCGACGACGTCGCCGTCCGCGAACTCGAGGCGGACGTTTCGGACGGTCTCGCCGCGGAGCGTCATCGGGACGTCGAACGTGACCTCGCCCTCGGTTCCGGCGGGAGCGGTGAACACCTCGCCGCTTGGAAGGTTGTGCGAGTCGTAGGCGACCGAGGCGGCGCTGTTGACCGCGGTCCGCCCGTCGATCCGCATCGTCAGGTCGGTCCCCTCCGAGACGAGTCGGACCGCCGAGCCGTCGTCGAGCAACTCCTTCATGCGCGCCATTTCGTCCGCCAGCGACTCCCAGTCCCGAAGTATCGCGTCGTAGGCGAAGTCCCGATACTCCGCGTAGGCCATGTCGGCCTGCTGGGCGAGCGCGCGCGTCGGGTGCGCTGTCGACACCCAGCGCGTGTCATAGCGCGCCTCGCGGATTTCGCTTCGGGCGCGGCGATAGCCGCTCCGAACGTCGCCCGGCACGTCCGCCGTCGCGCTCGTATTCCGACCGCCACCCAGCGAGAGATAGACGTCCGTCTCCTCGAGCAAGGCGCGTTCGTGACTCGGATCCTCGCTGAACTCGCGGTCCTGGGCGTCGTGTGCGCGGAGATAGGCGCGCGTAATCTCGCCGGAGCTGTAGGTGGCGAGGAGGTTGGCTCCGCGCTCGCCGAGGCGCTCGGCGACGGCGACGGCGAGTTCGTGCGCGTCGGGCCCGACGGAGAGGACGACGTTGTCCCCGGCCTCGACGCGGGCGCTCCAGTCGACCAGTACGGTTGCGTGTTCGCGAATGCGGTCGTCCATACGGGGACGTGTGGACGGGTCTATAAAATCGTCATCGTCTGTGGCGCTGGCTCGCAATTCGCAATTCGCAACTCGTGAGCCGTGAGCCGTGAACCGTGAACCGTGAGCCGTGACCCATGGACTATGAGTCGGCGATAGCAGCTACGACGGCGTCTCGGCCGTCCCAACCCCATCCCGCGAGCGGACGATCGACACGACGGCGTAGACGACGGGCGTATCGAGCACGGCGATCAGAAGTTTCAGCAAGTACTGGCCGACGATCAGCGTGAGCAGTGCACTCCCGCCGCTGACGGTGCCGATGCCGAGGATAGCGGGCGCGATCGCGAAGGCCACGGAGACGAAGATGACCGTATCGATCGCCTGGCTGCTCGCCGTGGAGGCGATATTGCGCAGCCAGAGTTTCTCCCGGCCGGTGTGGGCTCGAATGCGGTGGAACACGATCACGTCCCAGTTCTGGCTGACGACGTACGCGAGCAAGCTTCCGAGGACGACGTTCGTCGACGCCCCGAGTACCGTTGCGAACTCCGTTGCGACGGCCGGATCGGCGGCCGGTGCCGCGATGGTCGACCAGACGAGCGCGAGCACGACGAAATTGAGCGCGAATCCGACGTTGACGACGATCTGCGTGGCTTTCCGACCGTACAACTCCGCGTAACAGTCGCTGGCGAGAAAGGTCACCGCGTACGCGAGCGCCGCCCCGGGGAGGGCGAGTTCCGCGCCGATGATCGGGAGTGAAAACGGGAGCGAGAACGCGAGGATCTTCGAAGCCGTCACCTGCGCCGTGACGAGCGCCGTGACGAACAGGCCGATCAGTGCGACCTGGGCGACCGTCGGCGTGGCACGCTGGTGGTTCATATCCGCCGCCTCTCGGCCCGACGTACCTAAACGATACTATCCGGAGCCGCTATGCGATGGATTACGCGGTCACAAGGCCGTGCTAATCTCGCCATTCGATAGCAAGGGATACCGTATATTCGAGTCAAATTCGCGGATGCCATCCGGATGCCGCCCGTGGGACGCCTCGCTCGAATTGCGTTCGTGCGCTTGATCCCCGTGTGGCCGGTGCCTCGAGTAGCGCCTCCAAACGCGCAGTAGTCCGTCAGAAACCCCGTTCTCGGGCCAGATACGCGATAGATAACAAATAGTCAGTGTCGTGGTGTGATCACATGGGTGAAACATGGACGATCTGACCGGGTTCCAGCGGGACCTCCTGTACGTCATCGCAGGAGCGGACCAGCCATCCGGCCAAGACGTAAAGGACGAGATCGAGACCTACTACAGCGCCGAGATCAACCACGGACGGTTGTACCCCAACCTCGACACCCTTGTCAATAAGGAACTCGTCGAGAAAGGTGAACTCGATCGACGAACGAACTACTATGCGATCAGCGACGATGGTCGACGCGCGATCGAAGACCGTCGGCAGTGGGAGCGCCAGTACGTCGAACCCTGACCGCGTCTCCTATGGCAATATCTTGCCGACTCGTTCGCTGAGCTGCCTCGTCCTCGCCATCGAGTACTCCTCCACTGCTCTCTGCTTGGTATCCTGAAGACGGTGACGGGCTACCGGCAAGCTACTGACAGATTATCACTTCCTCGTTCGCCCACGCTGTTCCCTCCGGCGTCTGCCAGCGTTCGGTCGAGGTCACTGCTGTCACTGTATAGAGCCGAACCTCGCCGAGTCGAGAACGGTATCGAGACCGTGTGTCCGGGTGGTCGATAGGTGGTTGTGGTGGTAGGTAGTTGCCAACCCGGACACGATCCATTTCGTCCTCAGGAGTCATTAAACCAGCCATCTCCGGTTGATAATGACACAAATCAATCCGATGGTGTGACTGACCGGTGTTAACCCTCGTCGTGACCCGAGTTGTGTGATTCTGTGGCACAACCTTATTGATGGGTGCGAACGTACCCCAGTCCATGCGGTTCGTGATTATCGGTGCTGGCCGTGTTGGCCTTCGGACGGCGCGTGTCCTGCGCGAGGAAGACCACGACGTGACGATCATCGAGCACGATGAGGCGATGATCAGGCGCGCCCGGACGCAGGAGTTCACCGTCGTCGAGGGTGACGGGTCGCGCGAGGACGTTCTCGACGAGGCCGGCATCGCGCAAGCGGATGTCCTCGGTGCCCTGACCGGCGATCTGAACGTCAACTTCACGGCCTGTATGATCGCCAAGTACCACGGCTGTCGGACGGTCATGCGCATCGACGAGGCCTATCGAGAGGGTATCTACCGCAAGTACGCGGATGCGGTCGACGAGGTGATCTACCCCGAGCGACTGGGTGCGATCGGCGCGAAGAACGCCCTTCTCGGCGGGACGATTCGCGCGATCGCGGATATCGCCCCGCACCTGCAGATCGTCGAGTTAACGATCACCGAGGCGGCACCCGTCAACGGATACACGATCAGCGAACTGGAACTCCCGGCCGACGCGACGGTTCTCGCCTTCGGCAAGCACGAGCAGCCGCTCGGAATCCCGTCCGAAGACGAGTCGCTCGCGGTCGGGGATCGGCTTATCGTCCTGGCTGATTTCGCGGTGTTGAGCGAGGTTCGTCAGTTGCTGGTCGGCGAAGATCCGAAGCAAGCGACCGCTAACGCAGACGCCGATCCCGGCATCGACGCTGATACTGGAGGGATCCACTGATGGTTACAGCATTCGTTATGGTCAAAGCGAACACGGGCGAGGCGGACCGACTGCGAAACGAAATGACCGCGATCGACGGCGTTCAGTCGGCACACATCGTCGCCGGCGACGTCGATATTATCGCCAAGGCACGCGTCGAGACGCCCGCCGCAGTCAAGGAAATCGCAGCGACACAGATACAGGGCATCGACGGCGTCGAAGACACGCAAACGTACATCGCGATGGACTAACGCGGCACCGACCGGTCACATCGGCGTATCGCTGTTTTGCGGTTGCTGGCCGCGGTCCTGTGCACTCTCGAGGAGCGTCGCCGCCGGGCCGCCGTACTCGTAGCCGGGCACGATCCCCTGTGCAAACGTCCCCTCGATGAACTCGATGAGTGCCTTGGCATCCTCGACGCCGTCCCGCGCATCCCAGGCGGTGAACTCGAGGACGACGGTCACGGTATCGGCGTCGCGGTCGATCTGCGGTTCGTCGTGGGTATCCGTCCGGGCGACGGTAAACGCGTCCTCGAGTCGCCGCTCCAGGGTTTCGAACCAGCCGTCCTCGACGACTGGCGCGACGGTTTCCCCCGCGACGGCGGCGTCGAGCGTCGGCAGGGTTACCGTGATCGTCACCCGCCCGTCGCGCTTTCCTGTTGCATCCGCTGCTGTGACGATTGCGTCGAATACCGTCGTCGTAAGCGCGTAGCGATCGTCGTCGATCGCCTTGAAATCCTCGTGTGCTGCGAGTTCACGATCGATAGAATCGGGGAGTGTCGTCATGAGCGTGGATAAGAAAACGCGTCTCGTCGGAAAGGGTGTTACGTTCGCTGCACGTTTGGTTCCCGTTTCGGAGGCAGCGTTCTTCGACTTCCACGCCCGTTCCCGACGTAGCCGTCTCCGGTGTGATTGTCACTGGCCCACTCCCGGGGAGGTCATAAAACAGGTCTTACATCTACTATGTGGGTACCCAGATTCGATAAGTACAGGCGAAGGAGTTACCGAAGCAGCTATCGGTCTATCCGAGATTTTCCAAAAACCACCTGCTGAATATTGAGGAGGAGTTCAGCGCGGCGGCTTCATCTATTCACTTGGTAGCCAATGACCCAGCTACTCGGTATGATTTGCGGACATACCGCTGAGTTACCTTGGTAACAACACCCACATCCGAGTGTTTATACTGTGTTAAACGCGCATAGAACACATGACCGGGAGTGGCACCGTCGAACGGATTTTTATCGCACCTGAAGCCGAAGCGGAGATGGAAGAACAGACCGACGTTGAAGCAGTTGCTGGGAAGGGACTCCGAGGTGATCGCTACTTTAGCGAGATTGAGACGGGAACCTTCGTCAAGTGGGAGCCAGATGAGGAACGCCACGATGGGTACGACCTCACGTTGATCGAGCAAGAGGCTGTAACAGCAATCGAACGTGAATCGGGAATCGAACTCGCACCGGGAGAACACCGACGAAACATCGAAACCCGTGATGTCGCACTCAATCATCTCGTTGGACAACGATTCCGAGTCGGTGACGCCATCTGTCGGGGCGATCGGCTGTGTGAACCCTGCAACCATCTTCAGCGCATCACTCAGGACGGCGTATTGCAGGCACTCACCCACCGAGGTGGGCTCCGAGTGGACATTCTCGAAGACGGGATGATTCGCCCCGGAGACGTAATCGAACCGCTCGAATAATCCGCGTTCTCTCGTTTAGAAACAGTTCGTATTCCGCTCGCGGCTACCATATCTAGTGGGCGATCGACCCGCTTGTAGTACGGGTCGTCGAGGGAGAGAAGAACGTGCGCCTACGGTAGCGCCCTCCGGAGATCCTCGCAGAGGTCATCGGCGTCTTCGAGGCCAACGGATACCCGGACCAACGTCTCCGGGATCTCCGCTGAATCCTCACTCCGACTGAACTCGTCGGGGATCATTAGTGACGGCACCTCGACAAGGCTCTCGACCCCACCGAGACTGGCTCCCGGCGTGAATACCTCAAGGCCCTCGATGAACGCCTCAAGTTCGATGAGCGTACCGTCGAACTCGAAGGACAGCATCCCGCTGTACCCCGACATCTGCTCAGTCGCAAGATCGTGTTGCGGGTGGCTTTCAAGACCCGGGTAGTGAACCCGAGCGACCCGATCGTGGCTTTCGAGGAACCGGGCAACTGCCATCGCGTTCTGCTCGTGAGATTCCATCCGCGCGGGCAGCGTCTTGATGCCTCGTGCAACGAGGTAGCAGTCGAACGGCGAAAGCATATTCCCAAGCCCAACCCGCTGTGCGAACGCCAATTGCTCGTAAACTCCCTCATCGTCGGTGATAACGGCACCACCGATCGAGTCGGAGTGCCCGTTGAGATACTTGGTAGTGCTGTGGACAGCGATGTCGGCACCCAGTTCGAGTGGGGCTTGACAGTACGGACTCGCAAAGGTACTATCCACGCTGAACAGGGCATCGTGGTCATCGGCGATGTCGGCTATCGTTTGGATATCGCACAACCTGATCAAGGGGTTCGACGGTGTTTCTGCCCAGATCAAGTCAGTGTCCGCGTTGACTGCATCGGCGACGTTGTCGGGGTCACGGGCGTCAACAAAGTCGATGTCAACGCCGAGATGTCCGGCCATGTGTTCCGTGAGCAGTTTTTCGGTTCCGCTATAGATGGTATCCGAGGAGACGACGTGGCCTCCCGGGGGGACCAGCGACAGCATCGTCGTCGATGTGGCGGCCATTCCGGAGGCGAACGCCAACCCGTACTCGCCGCCTTCGAGGCGGGCTAACTGTTCTTCAAGAGCTGCCCGCGTCGGATTGCTCTCGCGCGAATAGTCGTGTTTATTGGCGTCCTCCCCGCTGGCCCACTCGAACGTAGTCGAAAGATGAATCGGCGGGACGACGTCGTTCGTTCCATCTCTATGAGGATGCATCTCGGTTTCAGCTGCGCCGACTGCGATGGTTGCGAATCGATTCCTGTCGGATTGGCTATTGTGTCGTGTCATCAGATACTCTCCACGGGACCCACGTAGACCCGATTTAGAGGGGTGTTCACAGGAGTGTTCTCAGTTGCGAAGGATAGGTGTGAAGTTTCCGGCGAGGGTGGCCAGAATCCCAAACCCGACTTGGACGTGGGTCAGCGAGTCGTTGGTTGCTACCCGTTGTATGCTCCGAGGGAAAGCGTCTTGTTCGCATGGACGAGTGAATCGTCCTGGTGTATTTGGTAACGTTCCGCCTCGCTCCGGGTGAGTACGATACGGAGTTTCACGAGTTGAATGGCGCGATACAAGCGGCTGCTGAGGACACAGAAGGATATCCGGGCAAGCAGACGTGGCATGCACCGGATAGTGAGGAGGTTCTTGTCAGCTACTATCGGGAGTCGTCGGACGCACTCGTGTTGTTTGGAGCGGATGCGGACCACAAACGCGCGAAACGGCGGTGGACAGAGTGGTACGATGCGTATGAGGGTACCGTTACGGAAGTCGTTGAGACATCTGGGAGTGGGTTCGGTGACGATTCGAGCCCACTCGTGTAGGGAAATCACCAACCGGTTTGATTAGTGAAGTCCGTAAGTGGATAACGCGTATCTCCCTGTATCGGCCAATTCAATAGTCCCGATCGAATTTCCTGTTCTGGAAGATACGTGCCCTGTATTCAGTATGACCGACAAACCTCGTTCAGGCCTGATAGAACGCTTACTGGTCAATACGCACATGTAGTGGGCGGATATTTCACGATAAACCACCCCGAAGATAGAGCGTCAATAGAGACAACCGGAACCGACCGGTATCAGATGAGATTGAGCAGCGGCACGGTGGCGAACCAGACCAGAAAGCTTAGCGACGCAACCATCAGCCCGTCGATGCGAGCGGGGGTCGTCCGGTTTCCCAATCGAGTTCGAAGGAGCCAGACGAGTGCGAGCGCGTGGGGCACGCTGAGGGCGACCAGCGGCCCGTAGAGGCCGCCCCCAACACCGAGGGCCGCCCAGACGACCCCCGTCAGGCTGGCAAGCAGCGCAGTCGCCGCCGCGACGGTCGCAGCGCCATCGATTCCGAAGCGGACGGCGATCGTCTCCTTGTCGGCGCTCCGATCGGCGGCGCGGTCCGGAACGCCCGCCAGCGTGATCGACGGGAGCACGGCCAGCAGAAACGGGATCGAAAGCAACCACGGCAGCGAGTCGGTCGCCGCACCGCCCTGGACGACGTACCCGCACAGCAAGACGCCGGTGCTGTGGGTGAGGGCCACGTCGAGTTCACCGAGCGTTCGGTAGGAGAACTCGAGCGGCGGGAACGTGTAGCCGAGCGCCAGCACGCCGAGGGCGATCATGACGGCTGCCGTGGTGAGGATCGGTCCGGGGCTGACGGCGAGGGCAGCCCCGCCGGCACCGACGGCGAACAGGAGCGCGACCCCGATTCCGCGGCGCAGCGCCGCGAAGTCGAGTTCACCGTCGACGAGCACCCCCGAACCGCCGGTGAAGGGACCGGCGAACGTGTTTTCGCGGTCGGACGGGTAGTCGATGAACTCGTTGGAGAGTACCGTCGCCGCCTCGAGAAAGAACAGGAAGGCGAAGCCGAGCCAGTACGGGAGCGACGAGACGGTATCGCTCGAACCTGCTGCCGCCAGCGCGCCGATCGTGTACGCCGCCCACGCCATCGGGTAGAATTGCAGTCGAAGGGCTTTGAGCCACGCCGTCGTCCGGCGGCGAACGCGCGTCGAGCGGGAATCGGGGCCGTCGTCGAGGCTGCGCCCCAGCCGGGTTGCTTTTTCGAGCCACGCCTCGCGTTCGTCGGGCGTCGACTCCTCGACCGACCCGAGCGTCGTGACACGGGTGGTTCGGATGCCGGCGTAGCCGAGCGTCGCGCGTTTGACGGCGTTGGTTCCCGGCTGGCGGTAGATCCAGCGGTAGACCCACGGGGGCATGTCCATCGTGACGAGCAATTCGGCGGTCGTGTCGTCCAGTAGCCCTTCGTGGCCCGCGCCCTCCCCCTCGTCGTACTCGACGAACGCGAAGCCGGGCGTGAAGACGCGGTCGAAGAAGCCCTTGAGCCGCGCCGGCATCGTCCCCCACCAGTTCGGGTAGACGAAGACGAGGTGGTCCGCCCAGCGGATCGATTCCCGGGCCTCGCGGAGGTCGGGTTCCAGTCGCTGGTCGCTGGGAGAGACCTCGTGGACGTCCGGATCGAACGCGAGTTCGGCGACGGCGAGTTCGCGAACGTCGACGCCGGCCTCGAGCGCCCCGTCGCGGTATGCGGCGGCCAGCGACCCGCACAGGCTGTCGGTCCGGGGGTGGCCGAGGACGAGCAGGACGTTCATCGTCGCCGTGATCGTCTCACCGTGGGACGCGGCCGTCCTAAAAGACGGTGCTTGATGGGGTCGGTACGAAGTGCTCCCGAGTGCACAATAGAGATCATATCAACGTTTAATACTATTTCGAGTCCCGGTGGGGGTAGAGAGACCGTCATGGCAACGTCCGATACTGCACCCGAGACCGAGGCCGTCGTCGAGGAGTACGTGCTTGGCGTTCGGATCGTCGCGACCGATACCGGCGAGCGCTATCGCTTCGAGGCCCCCGAACACACCGAGATCGTTTTCGACAGCCCCGAAGACGCGCGGCGCTACGCCGACGTCTACTTCGATGTGAACGGCTTCGTCGAGGAGGGGACCGGCGAGCGCGGCGTCCCGCCGGAGGTCGTGCAGGCCGGGAAGGATACCCTCGCGACCTACCTCGTGACGCTCCCCTGGGCCGACGTTAACTGGGTCGCCTCCTTCTACGGCGCGACGCCGACCGAAATCGAGCGGTATCTCTCGTGGGTTCGCGATCGGGCGACGGAGATCCGCACGCAGATCGCAGACCGGGACGTCGAGTAGGCCGGCTGCGAGTTCCGTTCGCTTCGGGACTCGAACGCGATCGTTTTACTGGCGAACCAGCGGTTCAGTTCTCCATGCGGGACAGTAAGTAGCCCTAGCGCAGGCGCTGTGCGCGCCGGGAGCCGATGTGCGTCGGTGGCCGAAGCCGTGACATCGTGCGTTCTCGTTCGAGGTGGCCGAGCGCGGCTATACAAATCGGCCACAAGCTATATATGGTGCAATAGGGGACAGAGCGCTCGGTGCCGGTCCGGATCGCGATATAATGCACTAGTCACCTATTATAAAATTTCACGTCATTCTCGCTTCCTGAACCGAGTGCATGGTCGAATACACCAGGCGGACGCTGATGGCATCGTCGACGGCGGCGGCGCTCGGGGCGGGATTACTCGGGACGGCCCACGCGGCCGATGGGGAGGACGAACACGACACGAAGACGGCACCGTACGTCAACGGGAACATCAAGCGGTTTTCGACGACGGCGCGCGGTGCCGAGGTCACGGGTCCGTTCGTCTTCGAGACGGGCGAGTTGCTATACAGTCTCCAGCATCCGAGCGAGGACAACCCTGCGCCGTTCGACCGCGGCGGCGTCGGCGTCATCGACGATTTCCAGTTCACGTTCGACGGGACGAGCGACGAGTTCGACGAGCTGGACGCGCCGCGGACCAACGCGGAACAGGCCGAAGTGCAGTCCGCCGCCGGCCAGTATCGGCTCCTCGTTCAGGCGGGAGACGAGATCAACGGCGGGACCGAGCGCTTCGGCCACCCGCAGACGCCGGCCGGCGAGGACCTCGGCGACATCGTCGAGGAGAATTACGAGGGCATCGGCGAGCAGGCCGACATGAACTTCTTCGTCGCGACGAACGACGACGGCACGGAGGGCTACCTCTTTACCAACAACGAGACGCGACCGGGGGCGATCTCGCGGACGCCGCTGTACCGCGACGCGGACGGCTACTGGCAGGCCGACCTCGAGAACGCGATGGAACTCGAAAACACCGACGCGTTCCGCGCGATCGGCGGCACGAAGATCAACTGCTACGGCGATCTCAGCCCGTGGGAGACGCCGCTGTCGGCCGAAGAGGAGTACGGCCACGCGCGGGTGAACGGTCTCGCGACGGTCGGCGACATCGTCGAGCAGGGAAGCGGCGTCGGCCTCCGCGGGGGCAGCGAGTTCTGGAATCGACCGAACATCCTGGACGTCGAGAACTCGCTCGAGGAGATCTTCGGCGCGGACAGCTGGTACCCGATGGGGCTGAGCAACAACAGGGGGACCGAGAAGATCGCCTACCACCTCGGCGCTGAGCCGGTCGACATCGCCGACGGCGAGAACACGCCCCAGCCCATCGAGGACGAGGTGTTCCCCAACCGCTACCGCTACGGGAAGATCGTCGAGATCACCGAGCCGACCGCCGACGAACCGACGCCCGTCAAACACCACGTCTTCGGTCGGTCCGCCTGGGAGTGCCCCGAAGTCCTGCCCGACGAGCGCACCGTCTACCTCGCCTCCGACGGCGGCGCGAAGGGGATTTACAAGTTCGTCGCCGACGAGCCGATTCCGGCGTACGACGACCCGATGGACGTCCGCGGAACGCTGTACGCGATCAAGGCGAGCGAGATCGGCGAGGGCACGGTCGGCGAAACCGACCTCGCCGTCGAGTGGCTCGAACTCGGCACCGCCAGCAACGCCGAGGTCGAGTCCTGGATCGCCGAGTACGACGGCGTGACGCAGGTCGACTACCTCGAAACCCACGCCGAGACCGACTGGGAGGAAGACCTCGAGACGGCGCTCGCCGAGGCCGACGAGGAGGTCGCCATCAACGGCAACCGGGATTACATCACCGACGAGGAAATCGTCGAGTGGGCCGCCCAGTACGAAGCGGACGGTCCCGACGGCGTCGACGAAGACCTCCGTCGCGTCCCCTTCCTCGAAACCCGCGCGGCCGCCAAGGAGATCGGTGCCAGCATCGAGTTCAACAAGGCCGAGGGGATCGACTCCCACGACGAGGCCGCACCCGGCGACTTCATCTACTTCGGCATCTCCTCGCTCGGCGGCTCCATGACCGACGACGAGGGAGAGCTGCGATTCGACGAGGTCGACACCGGCGTCGTCTACCGCGCCGAACTCGAGTCGGAGTACAACGTCTCGCGGCTCGAACCGGTCGTCGTCGGGCCGAACGCGAGCGATTCGGAGTCGCTGCAGGACGCCTCGCTCATCAACGTCGACAACGTCATGGTGATGGACGACGGGCGGGTGCTGCTCTGTGAGGACAAGGGAAGCTTCGGCCGTTCCTACCCCAACGACGCCATGTGGGTGTACGAACCCCCGGCGGTGATCCGCGTCGACTCGCTGGCGGTCAGCCAGGAGGCGACCGGCGAGATCGACCTGACGCTGTCGTCGCTGCCGAACGGCATCGCAGGCGGTCGCGTCACCGTGACACTCGATCACACCGACGTCGCGTCGATTACGGACGCCACCTACGGCGACGGATTCGAACTCACCGCAGCGCCGGAGATCAGCGAGGACGGCTCCGCGGTCGAGTTCAGGTTCGCGGACATCGAGAACGAGATCGAGCCGGGGACGACGGAGGCGACGCTGGCGACGATCGAACTCGAGGGCGTCGGCGCGGGAGCGACGGACGCGACGGTCGAGGTTCACGATCTGGACGACGACTCGGGGATGCCGATCGAACCGCAGCGCCGGCCGGGCGTCGTCGTCACCGGCCCGCCGCCGATCGGTGGCGGACCGGGCGGCGGTTCGCCGACCGACCCCGACGGCGACGGGAAGTTCGAGGACGTCAACGGCAACGGCCGGGTCGACTACGACGACGTGGTCGTGCTGTTCGAGAACATCGACGACGACGCGGTCCAGTTGAACGAAGACGCGTTCGACTTCAACGAGAACGGCCAGATCGACTACGACGACACCGTCGCCCTCTACGACGAGTTGTAAGTCGATGTATCGCCACGATAGCGAGCCGGTTTCCGAGACGCGAGACCAGTCGCGGACTCAAAGTCGGACCCGAATCGAGGACGGGGACTGGTCGCGCCGACTCTCCCGCGCGGTCGTCGCCATCCTCGCCCTCGCGATCGGGATCGTCCTCGGACTCGGCGTCGTCGCCCCGGTCAGCGGTGCCGGCTCGACCGCCGGCGTCGCCTCGTCCGGAATCGCCGCCACGGACGCATCGACTTCGGCCTCCGTCGCCGCAGACGACCCCGAACTCGTCGTCTCCAACGGGACGATCGCTCCCGGCGACACCGGAACGCACCGCATCGCGCTGACCGACGCGCCGGAGGGGCTCGCGGGCTACAAACTCGAACTCGAGTTCAGTTCGGAGGGCGTGGCGACGGTCGCAAACGCTAGCTACCCCGATCGGTTCGGGCTGACGAGCGATCCCATCGTCAGCGCGGACGGCCAGTCGCTCACCGTGGAAGCCGCGGACCTGAACGACGAGATAACGGCCGGTGCGACGAACGTCACGCTGGCGTGGATCGAGGTCGACGGCGTCGAGGCGGGAACGGCCGACGTGAGCGTCGCGTCGATGCAGGTCGACGCCGACGGCGGCAGCCCCGTCGAACCCGCGGTCGAGGCCGGGACCGTGACCGTCGGTGATGGTGGAACCGAGGCGGGACACAATCGATCCGCTGACGGCGACGCGGAATCCGGCGAAAGCGGCCTCCTCACCGATACCCCCGCCGAGTCGCTGCCCGGCTTTACGGGGACACTCGCGCTCGTCGCAGTTATGGTGGCGATCGTAATCGGGACGGCCGCTCGCCGGGATTGACGCCATCTAGTGGCTTTACGCGCTTCGGCCCTGAACCGTGGTGGCATGGGAGACGACCCCACCGACCACCGGTTCGCCACGAACAGCATCCACGCCGGACAGGCGTCCGATCCGACGACGGGGGCGCGCGCACCGCCGCTGTACCAGACGACCTCCTACGAGTTCGACGACACGGATCACGCCGCCGCCCTGTTCGGCTTGGAGGAGTTCGGCAACATCTACTCGCGGATCATGAACCCGACGAACGCGATGTTAGAGGAGCGCATCGCCGAACTCGAGGGCGGCGTCGGCGCGCTCGCCACCGCGTCGGGAATGGCCGCGTTCGATCTCGCTACCTTCATCCTCGCGGACGTGGGCGACAACATCGTGTCGGCCTCCTCGCTGTACGGCGGCACGTACACGTACCTCACCCACACCGTCGCAAAGCGCGGTATCGAAACGAAGTTCGTCGACACGCTCGATTACGACGCCTACGCGGATGCGATCGACGACGACACCGCCTTCGTCCACCTGGAAACGATCGGCAACCCCGCGCTCGTCACACCGGATATCGAACGCGTCGCCGACATCGCTCACGAGCGCGACGTGCCGCTGTTGGTCGACAACACCTTCGCGACGCCGTACCTGTGTCGACCCCTCGATCACGGTGCCGATCTGGTCTGGAACTCGACGACGAAGTGGCTCCACGGGGCCGGGTCGACCGTGGGCGGCGTCCTCGTCGACGGCGGCTCGTTCCCCTGGCCAGAAGGGGATTATCCCGAGCTAACGGAGCCGAACCCGGCGTATCACGGCATCAATTTCTACGAGACCTTCGGCGAGCAAGCCTTCGCTCTCGCCGCCCGCACGCGCGGCCTGCGCGATCTGGGCAATCAACAGTCGCCGTTCGACGCCTGGGTAACGCTGCAGAAACTCGAATCGCTGCCGCTGCGGATGGAAAAGCACAGCGAGAACGCGATGGCCGTCGCCGAGTACCTCGCGGACCACCCGGCAATCTCGTGGGTCAACTATCCCGGCCTCGAGAGCCACGAAACCCACGAGAACGCCCGGAAGTACCTCGAGGGCGGTGAGACGAGCGAAGCGAGCCGATCCTCGACGGACGGGACGTCCGCCGTCGGCTACGGCGGCATGATCACCTTCGGTCTCGAGGGCGGGTACGACGCCGCCGAAACCGTCTGCAACGAGGTTGAACTCGCCAGCCTGCTCGCAAACGTCGGCGACGCGAAGACGCTGATCATCCACCCAGCGAGCACGACCCACCAGCAACTCACCGAGGAAGAGAAACTGGCGAGCGGCACCACGGACGACCTCGTCCGGCTCTCGGTCGGAATCGAGGACGTCGACGACATCGTCGCCGATCTCGACCGGGCGATCGAACAGATCTGAACCATCAGGGGCTGAGAGACGAGCAACGAGATCGGGACCGGGGCACAAGAGACGAGAGATTAAGGGCTCCGCGTCCAACGACCCACTATGGCCACAAGCCTTCTGACCCCGGGAGCCACGGACAAAATCATTACAACCTGCCGAACCGCCATCGGCGATAGTCTCCGCTCTGTCACCTACTTCACTCGCGACGACTACGAACAGCTCTACCTCCGCGACGACCTCGAACGCGACGCCGACCTCTCGACGTTCATCGGACACGAGTGGCGCGGCTTCAAAACCGTCCAAACCGCTTACGAACGCTCCGAACTCGGCGAGTACAACTACACCATCCGCGTCTTCGACAACGGATTCTTACTCCGCGTGACGACCGACAGCGACGGCGTCATCATCACCACCGACGGGCTCACGCTCAAGGACTTCGAGGAGGTCGCGACCGCGCTGAACTCGGTGCTTCCCGAACTCGGGGCGTAGACTTACACGCCATACCTCACACTCCGAGTTCAGTTTGTGATCGAACGCGCGAGGAGGCGGAGAGCAGTGGACGATCGGACGGGAGCCGAAAAGCAGTTTGCGTGGCGAATACCCGCGGTGAACGGCTGTTAGTCCTCTCGTTTCGTTCCGGATGTCGGCGCTTCCCGTGCTGGGGTCGAAGCCGCGTGATGGGTGGTTGCATCCGGGTCCAAATCCGAATCTGAACTCGAATTCGAATTCGACTTGGGATCGGTCCCCAGATTGGAGGGAGACCCGGACGCACGCCCGGGATGCCGACGCGAACCAGCGCCGATCGGCAGCCCGGAACCGGGATCACCATCAGTGCCGAGCAATCGCGCGAACCGGCGGCGTTCAGCGGCGTGTTTATCGAGATCCATGCCAACGGAACACGTCGATATCGGTTGTAGTTATGCACGCCATTTACCCCGGAAACCAGGGACTGCCATCGTGAAACGATCCCGCCTTCCGCTGGCGGTTACGTGCTGTAACAGTTCCCAACAGACGACACTCACCGCGAGGAATCGCTCCGGAAACACGCGAGGGTAGAAGGGCGTCATAGATGCCTTCTCCCGGAATTTATTCCACCAACTTCTACGGTGAACCATCCGATAAGTGGGTGTGCTAATTGCTTACTCGATTTCTAACTGGCCGCTCCCGCCGTTCCCTTCACTGCCGTTCTCGTCCCATTCGAGTTCGAACTCGATACTCAATTCACCGGGTCCGTCCGTTGGCCCTTCGCGTTCGGCTTTGACCTCAAACGTCGGACGGGCTGGCGGTTCCATTGTCACGGACTCGGAACCGGATTTTAGTGTGACTGCACCCCCTTGTTCGAGCTTATTAGCGACACTGCGAAGATACGATGCGATGTCTTCTCGGGTCTGGTCGCTCTCTGATTTGAACAGGACTTCTTCGGGCATATAGAGACAATACACTGCCTGCACCGATAAGTACATCCTCTGTATTGAGCGCAGAGCGTACTGGATCTATCACCGCCCGAGTTCAACAGGGCCGCATCGCTCGAGACGGCGAGTCGGCTACTCCAGCAGCGACTCCCCGGTCATCTCCGGCGGCTGGTCGATGCCGAGCAGTTCGAGCATCGTCGGCGCGATGTCGGCGAGCGTGCCGCCCTCGCGGACCGTTCGCCCGCCGTCGGTGCCGTCGGGGGACAGGTAGACCAGCGGCACGTCGTTGTACGTGTGTGCCGTGTGCGGATTCTCCGGGGTTCCCATGTCGTCCGCGTTGCCGTGGTCCGCGGTGATGAGGACGTTCGACCCGGCCGCCTCGAGTTCGGCGACGAGTCGCCCGAGTTGCGCGTCGACGGTTTCGACGGCCTCGATCGCGGCCTCGTAGTCGCCGGTGTGGCCGACCATGTCCGGGTTGGCGTAGTTGAGCACGAGCACGTTCGGATCGTCGCTCTCTATCACGTCGATCGCGGTGTCTGTCACCTCGGGCGCGCTCATCTCCGGTTGTAGATCGTAGGTCGGCACGTCCGGACTCTCGACGATCTCGCGGATCTCGCCGTCGAACTCGACCTCGCGGCCGCCGTTCAAGAAGTAGGTGACGTGGGCGTACTTCTCCGATTCGGCGATCCGAAGCTGCGTCCGCCCCTCGTCGGCGAGCACCTCCCCCAGCACGTTCTCGGGCTGGTTCGGCGGGTACGCCACCGGCAGGTCGAACGTCTTGTCGTACTGGGTCATCATCACGACCTCGGCGTCCGGCGGACTGATGCTGAACTCGTCGGACCAGTCTTCCGGACGGATGTCGGCCAGCATGCGCGTCAACTGGCGAGCGCGGTCCGAGCGGAAGTTGAACCAGACGACCGCATCGCCGTCTTCGAGCGCCGGCCCGCCCTGCTCGCGGCGTCGCCGTTCGCTCTCCGAGGCGGGTAGCGCCTCGCTCTCGATCAGCGTCGGCTCGACGAACTCGTCGGTGTCGCCGCGGTCGTAGGATTCCTCGACCGCTGCGACCGCCGAGGCAGCCTCGTGGTCGGCCTCGCGCTCGACGATCGCGTCGTACGCTCGTTTCGTCCGCTCCCAGTTCTGGTCGCGGTCCATCGCGTAGTACCGACCCGAGACCGTCGCGACATGGCCCGTGCCGTGCTCCTCGACGACGCTCTCGAGCGTTTCCAGGTACTCCCGGCCGCCGGTCGGCGAGGTGTCTCGCCCGTCGGTGATCGCGTGCGTGACGGCCTCGACCTCGCGGTCCGCGGCGAGTTCGATGAGCGCGTGCAGGTGTTCCTGGTCGGAGTGGACGCCACCGTCGCTGACGAGGCCGACGAAGTGGACGCGACCGTCGTTGTCCCGCGCGTTCTCGAATGCGGTGTTGATCGCGTCGTTTTCCCGGAAGGAACCGTCCGCGATGGAGTCGGCGATTCGGGTGTACTCCTGGTAGACGACGCGGCCGGCACCGATGTTTAGGTGGCCGACCTCGCTGTTTCCCATCTGGCCGTCCGGCAGGCCGACCCGCCGGCCCGAGACCTCGAGCCGCCCGTACGATCCCGATTCCGAGAACCGATCGAAGACCGGCGTCTCGGCCGCCTGAACCGCGTCTCTGCCGCCATTATTGAGTCCCCAGCCGTCGAGGATGATCAGCGCAGCTTCCATATGTATCCGGTTTCCAGCGTGGCCTAATTAGCTGTCGTTGTCCGTCGTGAGTCAGATATAGTGGTCGGGATTCCGAACTCCAATCCGTCCGGAGCATTCCGGTCGATTCCGTTGGGTGGTATTAATCGGATGGTGGGTTTTCACATGTGTTTGCATGTCCGCGTGGATCTCGAAGATTGCCTTGCTCTCGGCGGTCCACAGGTCAAGCGTCCGGGTGTCTAGGCGCCACGTTCGTTCGACGGAGTGGCGACCCTATTCTCACACCAGTTCGGACCAGTTGTCGCGCAGCATCGTCTTCAGTTCCGTCCGCGGCGAATCGAACTCGTCCCACTCGCTGTGGTCGTCGGGGCTCCTACGGGTGTTGATTAGGATACATAGGGCAAAGTCGTCGTTGCAGTAGGCGTACGCCAGCGTTCCGGCCTGTGCACCGCCGTGGTACAGCCAATCGTCGTACAGCATGTAGGCGTCGGACTCGTCGTAGGTGGTATCCCAGAGGTCGTCCTCGTAGACGGCTCTGGTTATCCTGGCGATTTCTATCGGTCGTGCAGCCCAAGAGCCCCAAGCCCACGCCGGTTCCCGCATCGCCTTCGAGTCGTATACGCTCTCGTTGTCGCGGTAGTCGTGGTGACCTGCCTCGTCCTCAACGACGCCGAATTCCTTGTCGGCGACCGTCCCCATCCCGTCCTTGTCCACGTTCGAGACATTGGCCAGCAGTTCATCTCGGACGAAGTCGCGGAACGTGTTGCCGTAGCTGAACATTCCTGCTTCGACTTCTTCGACGATCGCGCCGAGCACGCCGTACGACCAATTGGTGTAGTCTCCATCAGTCACACACCAGTCGTCCTCCGTCACCCTGGTTATCTCGTCCGCCTGAAGCACTTCGTTGATCGCGTCGTCGGCATCTGCGTTCTCCTGATCCGGATACTTGTACACCGGCCTGCTGACGTTCTTCGTCCTGATCTTGTGGCTTAGAAGGTCATCGACCCTGAGGGAACAGTCAAAGTCTGGATCCTCCCAGCGGTACCCCGACAGGATACCGTTGGAGCCGAACACTTGGTCATACATTCCGAGTCGGCCTTGGTCTATGAGTCTGAGGACCGCAGAGGCGGTCAGCACCTTGGTTACGCTCGCGATTCTGAGTCGGTGGTCTGTGGTGAGAACCCTATTCCCAACGCTGGGGATGGTGTAGTATCCGGAGGCGTACTCCCACTTGTGGTTGAAGGACGAGTTCTCTAGCACGGCGGCGGAGACGCCCTGAATGCCGTACCGGTGTTTGATGTCGTCGATGTCGGACTCAATACTGCTGTTCGCCCGGACGCTGCCCGCGACGCTGCCTAGCCCTGCTACCGCGGGGACGCTGGCTGCCAGAGATTTCATAGCTATGCGACGTGAAACGTCTTTTCTGCCTCGCATAATTGGTTACCATCATACTATATAATAAGTTTTTTGAATGAATATAAGAATTGGAATAGAGGAAAACGCTCCCTGACGCCATTGCCTCTGGCCGTGGAGCCCTCTCTGGAGGTTGGTTGACAGCACCCGCCGCGACACCGACGTGGGGCCCGATCAGGCGTTTTTCGCGTCGCGGTCGACTGCAAACACGCGCGCCGATATCGTTTTATAATCGATATGCCACTATCTGTCGGATGTAGATCGTTCGAAAATCGAATGAGGGTCTGCAGGTTCTCGTTCGTCATCTTAGTGAGAGGGAACTGGATCGTCTGCTTCATCCAGCAGACGATCCAAATATCATCAAACGGCTCACCTTTGTCAAACGTCTCTACAAGGGTACAACGTACGAGGAAGCGGCCGACGACATTGGTAAATCCGCATCGACTGGAAGTCGCTGGGCATGTCGATGGAACAATGGCGGACTTGGTCATTTGACACTGAACTTCGGGGGCGGAAGACCCCGAATCTCGGTGTCGAGGAACAAGAGCGTCTTATAGAACTTCTCTGGGAGGGGCAGCCCTGGAAAGCACAGGAAGTTTATCAACTCATGGACGAAGAGTTCAATATTGAGTACCATCCGGATTATCTTGGTCGATTCCTCCGGAATCTCAGACTGTCGTACGCTAAACCACGCCCAAAACGCCCCTCTCGGCCAGAAAGTGCAGATGAAACCCTCGAAGAACGTGTCGCAGACGCGTTCGATGAAGAAAACAGAGACAGCACATAACAGGTGTCCTGACGTTCCCTGAAGATCAACCGAGAGAGAACATCTATGCCTTATTGGAGGTGGTCCGCGAGCAGAATCTGAGTTCCCGAATTCTGCTCGTCTTGGATAACTTTTCGTCTCACATCTATGAACACACGCGCAAGCACGCACATTATTGATCTCGTCTTTCTTCCGGTTGGCTCACCGCATCTCAACCCAATTGAGCAGGTCTGGAAAGTGCTCAAACGCAGTGCTTCACCAATCGTTGTGGCGAGCGGAGCGCGTTCTGCACTCTCGCTCGCCGTTTCTTCAACGACCTCACTGATCGACTTGGATTCGCTAAGTCCTGGATCGACCAGTTCCTCAGTCTATATCTGCAAAAGTTATCTTGATTATTAAGCGTCGCGAGTCGCGGTCGATGAGAACCAGATCGAGGTTGACGGTGAGAAAAAGTGGTTATACGCCGCGGTCGACACAGAGTCAAAGCTATTGCTCGAAATCGACGTGTTCAACTGGCGCGGGACTGACCCCGCGGCGGCGTTTTTGCATCGACTCACCGAGAAACACGATATCGACGAGGCAGAGTTTCTCGTCCATGCTAGGGGTCTGACTGCCCTCGCGCCACGAATTGAGCGGTCAGCTCAACTACAGCGACGAAACTACGTCGAAAAGTGGTTTCAGACCGTCACAATGCGGATCGACCGCTTTCACTCCTTTTGGAGAGACAGTCCAGCCAGCGCACGCCGCTAGCTCAGACGCTTCAGACATCACTATAACTACGGTCGACCAAATCAAGCACTCAATGGCCGAACGCCAGTTGAGGAGGTGCAGAACTAGACATTTACCCAATAATTACTTCTCGAAAAATAAGTGGGTTCTCGTCAGTCTGTGGACTTGTGGTCGAACGTCGCCCCACAGTCGCCGCAGATGGTGCTCTTCCCAGGTTTATACCGCTGGGCGAACACCGCACCGCAGTCGTCACAGATCATGTAGAGTCGATGCGCTGGGTTGATGCCGGCTTCGAATTCGAGTCGGATCCAGGCGTCCGGATTCTCGTCTTCGTAGAGTGTCACGCCGGCGTTCGTCTGCCGCCAGTTAACTGCGCGTTCCTCGCGCTCGCCTGTCTCCATACCTCGGTGTGACATCGGGACAGTGATATCCATGCGACCATCTTATATAATTTTTCTGATGGTAATTTACCCGCGCTCGAGTTAACAGGTTCCGTGTATATCGGCGCACAATCGGTGGCCGAGCAGTAACTCCGATCACTGGCTTTTTGCGAGTTCGGCGGGAGCCAACTGGCATGACACTCGATCCGGTCCACTTCGACGGCATCGCGCAACTCGCGAGGCGGATCGATCACGGTGCCGACGAACGCGACCGCCGCGAGTTCGCCGAAACCGTCTGGGAGTCGTTCCTCGACCCCCTGCGCGACGACGGGCGGACGATCCTCGAGCCGGTCGGCGAGCGGTCCCGGCGGTTGGTCGACTGCGAGGCCGTCGCCCTGCGAGAGCGCGAGTTCCCGACCCAGCACGGCCTCGACGCGGGGACGATCAACCCGACGACGTTCAAGAACGGGCTCGTCATCGACATCGCCCAGGCGGCCATGAGCACGACGCCGAGCGAACTCGATCTCCACCGCTCGCGGACGACGGTGATGACGGTCCACTCGAACGACGAGACGATGACCGTCGACGAGGAGTGGGGCAAGTTCGACGCGGGCTACAGCCGCAGTCGGGCCGTGAAGATCCCACCGCTACCCCGCTTTGCGGAGGGCGTCGTTCACGCGCTCGCGCTCTATCTCGCCGAGAGCAAGCACGCACTGGCGCACGCCGAGGACGTGTCTGACCTGCTCGTCTTAGACGGCCCGCTCTATCCGCGCGGGCTGCTCCGCTGGGCCGACCAGCACCCCGATCTGGCCGACTTCCTGCTCGAGGACCCGCGGCCGACGACGGTCCTCGAGAACTACGTGCGACTGGTCGAGTCGTTCGTCGACCGCGGCGTGCCCCTCGTCGGATTCGTCAAGAATCCCGCTACACGGGTCGTCACACGGACGCTGAAAGGTAAAACTGATGTCGACGTGAGCGTCCCCTGGGCCGACGACACCGCGCTGTTCACCCAACTGCTCGAGCGCGGCGAGTTCGTCGAGGACGTCGAGGGCACGCGCTGGGAGCGATATACCGACGCGCTCACCTACACGAACTGGTTTCGCTCGCGGGGCGGCGTCGACCGGCCCCTCTCGGCCGAGGGCGACGCGCTCGGCGTCGAGCGCCGTCTCGACCGCGAGCAGTACGAGGTCACGTTCTTCGTCGTCTACGACCCGCGCGAGGATCTCCTCTTTCGGATCGAAGCCCCCTACGCCTTCACGCGCGATCCGGACACCCGCGAGCGGTTGACGATGCAACTCCTGCAGGACGTGGCGATCGCCCACGGTCCCCCGGCCATCGTCGAGAAGGCGGACGAACTCGCGCGGATCAGCGCGCCGGAGAAGCAATCGCTTCGAGAGACGCTCGAGACGCAGTTCGACACGTCCCGCAAGCGAACGTACGACGATCACCGCTGGGCCGACGAATACTGAGCGGCTACTGACACTGCCTCGATCGGCGTGTCCCTTCTCTATCGGTGTCCGGTATCACCGATCATCGCTATGGTCGGGATACCGGGAGCGAGGCTGATGCCCGTGACTGTCGCTGTAACTGTACCGGCGACCCCGACGCTGCTCCCGACACGTCGGCCGGCACATCTCGTTCCGATTCGGATGCCGTTCCGGACTTCCGTGCTTTGACGGCACTCATCGTACTCGGCTGTGTTTCGCCCGCCGCCGTGGGCTTTGCCCCCGAACGCCTGAACCTACGATTTCGTTGACGGGTGCCGTGCTACAGGTCCGTATCTAACTCCACTTTCTCGATGTCGAACTCGACCGTCGACGGATCGACGCCGATCCTGGCGAACTGCGTTCGGACGTGCTCGCGGGCGTTCTCGACCGCCTGATCCCGCGTATCGAAGCCGCGCGGCATCGGCGACTCGAACGCGAGATTGATATCTCTGCCGTCGACCTGTTGACTGGTTCCGCCGCTATCAACCTCGTAGAACTCGTCGCAGACCCAAACGTATGCAGCGTCCTCGTTCGGCGCACCCTCGAAGGACGGGGCGCGCTCGCCGCGTTCGTACAGCGTCCCGGTAAGTTCGGTGTCTCCTGCACACCCGCATACCATGAGCATACGTCCAACTATGTTCCGTAGCCGCAAAAATATCGTGCACGATCCGAGAACCAAAAACTTGATTCACAACTGGAACGGGTCCGACCATCTGCGCTCCATCACCTAATACTACGGCTCTACTGCTAATCTTACCTGTTATTAATACGTTCCTTCTAAATCCACAATCAACAATTCCTGAGAGTCACTTCTCTCTATTCACCCGTTCTTGGTTCGACTCTCAACTATCTGGTCGGAGAACGAGCCCATATGCCGAATACCATCAGATATCGAGACCAAATCGTTTTGGAAACGGCCTTATCCCCGCTCTGGCAGTTGTGTTCGGTAATGGGTTCGGACGTTCATCTCGGAGATATAGGGGACCGGAATCCGGTAGTAACCGTTCCTATCGAACGCTACGACGTACTTCGACACCCTCGCCGTCTCCGCATTCTCTCTGTTCTCATGGACGAACACTTCCTCTCGCTGTCCGAACTGACGACGGAACTCTTACAACGGGAAGACACATCCGTCTCGGACGGCCAGGCCCGCCACGAGGTTCGTCTCAGCCTCGTTCACGCTCAC
Organism: Natrialba aegyptia DSM 13077; assembly: GCF_000337535.1. Taxonomy (GTDB): domain Archaea; phylum Halobacteriota; class Halobacteria; order Halobacteriales; family Natrialbaceae; genus Natrialba; species Natrialba aegyptia. The sequence continues at coordinate 28,382 of NZ_AOIP01000016.1, read as the reverse complement.
CTGCCGCGACTCGCTGATCACGGACTGGTCGAACTCGACAGGGAGGCCGCCGCTACCGCTGCAAGCGATACCGACACCGACATCGACACCGACACCGAGCCGACAGCACTCACCGTCTCCCTCATCGACGAACCGCCGCTTTCCCCCGCAATCCTCTCCCTACTTCTCGAGACCGACGCCGACGCCGGTGCCACCCTCCTCGACCGGCTCGTCCACCCCGTCCGACTCCGCCTGCTCGAGTTCATCGGGACACAGGACGGGCCGGTTTCGGTCGATGAACTCGCGACAGTGCTTGCGACGCGGCTGGAGGTCGGTCCGACGGAGCGGTGCGAGGCGACGATCGAACTGCACCACAACCATCTGCCCGCGCTCGCCGACATCGACGCGATCGCGTACGATCGACGAGCAAGCCAAGTTTCGCAGTCGACGGAGATGGAGTCGTTTCTATAGACTGTTTTCCGATTACCGCGTTCGCTTCCCCTGATTCAACCACTCCCGAGAATCATATACGAATGGCCCACGAACGGTGCCGACGAGACGCATGTCCGTGCCCCCTCCAGGCCGACACGCACGACGACTGGGAACCGCCATATTCGTCGTTGTGCTGGTCGGCGCACTGACGCTCGGCGGGATTGGATCCGTCGCTGCCGGCGACCGCGTCGCGATCATCTCGACCGAGCCCGCGACGATTACGGCCCAGCCCGGCGACGAGTTCACCGTCGACGTCGTCCTCTACGGCGAGGGGAGCCACGACGGCAGCGGCGCTTCCAGCGTTACCCTCGCCGCGCAGTACCATCCCGAGTATCTCGAGATCACCGACGTCGAACGCGGGCCGTGGATCGAACAGGACGAGGAGACCGACGTGTACGCGACCCAGACGCTCGCTCACGAGCAGGGGACGGCGCTCTCGACGCAGTGGCGCGACCCGGTCGCCGGCGGCGCGACGGGAATGGCGCGGATCGCGACGCTGACCGTCTCGGTCGCGCCGGACGCCCCGCCCGGCGAAACCGCGATCGCGTTCGGCGAGAGCGAGATCGAACTCGCGACCGACTGGCCCATGCCGGTCGTCGGCGAGTCGGCGACCGTCGTGATCGACGGCGGCGAGACTGAACTCGAGTCGTTCGATCATCCCCCCGTGGATTCGCTGTCGGCGGATGCCAACGCGACGACTGCGGACGAGAATTCGGATGCGGACACGACCACCGGTCCGCTCGATGCGCTCTCGAATTCCGTTCCTGAACTCGGCGTCGGCTTCGTCATCGCATTCGGACTCGTCGTTCTCGCTGTTCGAACCGTGCGGTCGGACTGATAGTCACCCGAGGAGGGAAACGCGTTTTAGGAACCGGTCAGATGGGATGAGTATGACCGATCTGGGAGATTTCGGCGAGTTCAGCGCCGACGGCGACGGCGATTCCGGGGTGTCGGACGGCGGTACGGCCGACACAGCGCGGGCAGACCGGGCGCGCGCGAGCGAGTCTGCGGGCGACGCGGAGGCCGGAACCGGGACTGCTGAGGACTCCTTCGAGTCGACCGCCGCCGAACCGCGCGGCGAGGACGTCGGTATCGGAGCGATCTGCGTCTCCCAGGGCCTGCGAATCGCCGAGGATAGCGACGACACGACGCTCCGAGCCTATATCACCCGCGGCAACCGATCGTCGATCCGCATCGGGAGCTACCTGCTCGCCCCGTATCCGGACGGCGGCCGCGGAGCGTCGACCGGCGAGACGCTGTTCTGTCGCATTACGGGCCTGGAGTACGCCCAGCAGTACCACGCCGACGACGCGACGGAGATCCACGCGCGGCGGGCGATGCGCACGGACGGCATCGAGGAGGCCGATTACAAGTTCGTCGCGAACCTCGAACCGGTAGCCATCCTCTACGATGATGACGGCGAACTCGAGCGCCGGATGACCGACCGCGTCCCCAAACCCCAGACGGTGATTCGGGAGGCCGACGACACCGAGGCGATCAAGACCGGCCTCAAGATGCCCGACGACGGCGTCTTCCTCGGGCACCTCTCGGTCGGCGGCGAGAAGGTTCGAACCGCCGCCTCGCCGCCGACGATCGACTACCGGCTGAAAGACGACTACGAGGCCGGCGACCCGCTCGTTTTCCGGCACACGCTCGTCGCCGGCGGCACCGGGTCGGGGAAGACCCACGGCGCGAAGAACGTCCTCCGGCAGTACCTCGCCGACGAGCGGCGGTATCCCATGGAAGACGGCCGCGAGGTCGGTCCCGCCGTCGTCCAGTTCGACCCGCAGGACGAGTACGCCCAGATGCACGACGACAACCCCGACTTGGACGACGAGTTCGCCCGCCGACTCGAGCGGGAGAGGATCGCCTACGGCGGGGGGGACGATACGACGGCGTTCATCCCCAAGGTGGGCTCCTCGTCCTACGCCGCGGGCCACCACCGCGCGGAGCAGGTCGAGTTCACGATTCCGTTTTCGATGGTTCACGAGAACCCGTGGCTGGTCGCGGGCAGCGGGTTGAACGACAACCAGTACGGCGCGCTGGTCAGCGTCCTCCTGCCGCGTTTTCGGGAGCAGTACGGGGCCGACGCGACCTACGACGAGTTCACGCGCTTTCTCGACGACCCCGCGCTGCGCGAGGAGTTAGACGAGTCGGGGCGGGTCCACGAGGCGACCTTCGACGCGGTTCGGCGGCGCGTGCTCGGCTTCGGGCACGTCTTCGATCAGGACGCGCGGCCGATCACCGACCTGGTACACGAGTTCGTTCGCCCCGGCGGGTTGACCGTGGTGCCGACCTACCACATCAACGATACCCGGGCGACGGAGACGATCGTGCTGGCGCTATCCTCGCTGCTGATCGACCAGAAGCTCTCGAACGACCCGACCTACGACCGGATCAAGGAGACGCCGCTCGTCCTCGGGATGGACGAGGCGCACAACTTCCTCACCGACGCGGATTCGGTGCAGGCGGGGAAGGTCATCAAAAAGTTCACCGAGGCCGCTAAACAGGGACGCAAGGAGCGACTCGGACTCTTTCTCATCACGCAGGACCCCCAGGACATCCACGACGCGGTCTTCAAGCAGATCAACACGACCATCGTCCTGAATCTGGGCGACGAGGACGCGATCAAGAGCGTGAACATTCCGAGCAACCTCGAATCAAAGGTGCCCTACATGGAGAAGGGACAGATGGTCGTCTACTCGCCGGACAATTCGGAACCCGTGGAACTGATCGGGCTCTCGAAGTGCCTGACCCGTCACGGACGGGACTGACCGCTCGCACGGACTGCTGGTAGTCAGTTCGGGCACACCCGCGACCCGTGGTCGCGCCGGGAACTCGGTACAGCAGACCGTCTCACTCCTCGCAGAGGGCCGACTCGAGGAATGGCCCGATAGTCTCGGCGACCGTGTCGGTCTGGCCGACGAAGAAGTGGTCCGCGGAGAGGGTGACGACCTCGAACTCGTTTTCGTTTTCGTTCTCGTCGCCGAGTTCAGCCGCGCGTTCGACGACCGGCTTCCAGTCCGCGGTCGTATCCCGCTCCCCGACGACGATTCGGGCCGGGCAGTCGAGGGATTCGAGTGCGCGGACTGCATCGAGATCGGCCGCGAGCCTCGCGGTCGGCGCGAGCGCGGCGACGGCCGCAACCGGCGGCTCGGCGGCGTCGAGATCGGCCGGCGCGAGCAGGCTCAGACTCGCGCCGAAACTGAAGCCAAAGAGGCCGACGCGGTCGTAGCGCTCCGTGGCCCACCGGATCGCGTTTCGTACGTCCTCGCGCTCGCCGTAGCCTTCGTCCCATTCCCCGTAGTCAAAGCGCAGGCAGGCGACCCCGTTTTCGCGGAGTCGATCTGCGACGGCGACGAGTCGGCTATCGGTTCGCGAGCCGCCCTGCTGGGGATGGGGCGGACAAGCGACGACGATGGCATCCGTCTCAGCGTCCGGTTCCGTAAGCGTGGCGCGTACGTCGCGACCGCCCGGAACGAGTACGTCGGTCATACCCATCCGTTTGGACTGGGACGTAATCAAAACGGCGAGCAACGCCGATCGTCCGTCGATTCTCACGTCGTCTGTCGTTGATGTGATGTTTTTAAGGGTGACGAGCGTTAGGTACGAGTATGGGCATCCTCTCTCGGACCTCCTACGTCATCCGGTCGAAAATCAACTCTCTGCTCAACCGTACAGAGGACCCGACCGAAACCCTCGATTACTCCTACGAGCAGATGCGCGACCAGCTGCAGGAGGTCAAACGCGGTATCGCCGATCTTACCACCCAGAAAAAGCGCCTCGAGATGCAAAAGCGCCGACTCGAGGAAAACGTCGAGAAACACAACGACCAGGCTCGCACGGCGGTCCGACAGGACCGGGAGGACCTGGCTCGACGCGCACTCGAGAAGAAGAAGACGAAGATGAACCAGATCGAGGATCTGGAACGGCAAGTCTCGGAGCTCCAGAGCCAACAGGACAGCCTGATCGACCAGAAGAACGAACTCCAGACCCGTATCGAAGAGTTCCGCACCAAGAAGGAGACGATGAAGGCCCGATACGAGGCCGCGGAAGCGAGTTCGACCGTCTCCGAGGCGATGACCGCAACCGGCGAGGAGTTCGAGGATGTCGGCCGCGCCATCGAGCGCGCCGAGGAACAGACCGAAGACATGGAGGCCCGTTCAGCCGCCCTCGACGAACTCCACGAGACGGGTGCGTTCGACGACGTACTATCTGACAAGGACCAGATCGACCGCGAACTCGAGGACCTCTCGACGGGCAGCGGCGTCGAGGCCGAACTCGATACGCTCAAGTCCGAGATGGGCGAGGGCGAGAGTACAACGGAGGCGGAGGCTGCAACCGAGTCCGAATCCGAGACTGAAGCCGAGACCGGTAGCGAACCCGAGCCCGCGAACGACGCTGATGTCGATGTCGACTCCGATATCGACGACGCCGAAATCGACTCCGAACTCGCGGAGCTACAGGACGAGGAAAACGCCTAACGCCGGACGGTTCACGCCACTACGGCACTACACACTACACACTTCTCGCACCGAACCGCTGCCGTCCGCACAGCGCCACCTACGACGGCGTTCCGAGCACCGTAATATCGTATTCGTCGAGGACGGACGGCGACTTGAGGATGACCACCGTAAACGCCCACACGTCACCGCTGTCGAGATCACCGTTCGTCGACAGATAGCGGCCCAGTTGCTCTCCCATCTCGTTGTACACCCGAACGCGCACCTCCGCACGCCGAACCCGCTCCGGCCCCGTATTCTCGATGGTTCCCTGAATCGTCGACCCCTTGAATCCGCTTTCGAACGTGAACTCGTGGGTCGTTATCTCGAGGCGGTTGAGCGGTGTGACGCCTTCCTGTGGTTCCTGTTCTGCGAGGGCTGCTGCGGCGGTCAACTGTTCAGCCGACCGATTTCCGGCGTCGCTGGGTGGGTCGATCTGTCCCCGTTCGTAGCTCGGCCCGGTTTCGACGCCGAGGGTGGATTCGCCGCTCGTACAACCGGCGAGTGCTGCGGTGGCTCCGAGGCCCAGTGACGCGAGGAAGTGCCGACGATACCGCCCGTCTCGCCGAGTTCGGTCCGGCCGCGTGGATCGGGACGGCCCTTGAGACGAGTTCGGTGGTCGGGTCATCGAGTTGTGGTCCTCCGTGTGTTCCTCCGTCGAAACCGGTGGTTTGCCAGCTGTTCGTCGTGACCGTGCCCGGGCATGTCTGGTTGCGACATCACCGCCGATATATTTCAGTGTGGGCCCTGAACCGTCGCTGCTGTTGGTTCGTGGTGGGTGGTTGGTTCGTGGTGGATGTGAACTCGTTTCTGTGTTCCTGTGATCTCGTCTTTTGCTCGGGATCTCTCGGTGTCTTGTAGTGTCCGGCTACCCTATACCGTTCCGTACCCGTTCGGCGTCTCGAACGAAGCACGCGCCCGTCAGTAGTGGGACAGCAACGGGATATGCAACGTGAGCGCTTATTGTCATATCCGACGAGCGATGTGGTATGGCAGCTCCGGAGGCAAACGAGACGGTCGAGTCGTACCGGTCCGATACGGATCAGCAGCCGAACTCGCTGATGCGGGTGCTGGAGTGGTTGGTGGTTGAGGGGGATCGGCTGGCGGTGGCTGCGCTCATCTCCGGCGGTGTCTTCGTGCTGTTCGTGGGGTTGTTCGAGGTGGGGCTGATTTCGTTTACGAACGCCAATTCGGTGACGCGGGTCGCAAGCGGAATGATCGCGGGGACGTTTTCGCTCGTTACGCTCGTCGTCTCGATTAACCAGTTGATCCTGTCACAGGAGTTCGTCTCGGCGGCGAGCGCGCACGATCAACTCGAGGGCGTCCTCTCGTTTCGCGACGAGATTGCGGAGACCGCTGCCGTCCCGGCTGCTCCGGCGTCGCCGACGCGGTTGCTCGAGTTGCTCGCGGAGTCGATTCACGGGAGCGCAGTTACGCTTGCCGAGGCCGTTGATCCGGAGTCGGGCGCTGACGAGACGCAAGACGGCGGTCAGGGCGACGTGGAGACGCGCTTGATTACCCAGTTTGCAAACGACACCTCCGAGAGCAGCCAACGGATGGACGAGACCCTAGAGCGTTCCCAACTCGATACCTTCGGGGCACTCTCGGCGGCGATCGAGTACGATGCTCCCTGGCAACTGTACGTCGCGCGCCAGATACGCGGGCGCTACGGCGACTCGTTGCCGGCGGAAGGCAGCGATGCGCTCGATTCGCTGATCGATGATCTGGTGTTGTTTTCGACCGTTCGGGAGCATTTCAAGACGACATACCTGCAGCGTGAGTTGACGCGATTTTCACAGTTGACGATCCTTACCGGCGTTCCGGCGATTCTATCGTCGCTGCTGATCGGGTTTCTCTATGCGGATATCACCGGCGCGAACGTGACGATAGCTGTCTTGCCGTACATCGTCTGTGTGCTCGTAACGATCGCCCTCTCGCCGCTCGCGCTGTTGGCATCGTACATCCTCCGGACGGCGGCCGTCACGCGCCGGACCGCATCGGTCGGTCCGATGATGCCACAGAAGGATCCCGATGAGGGTCCATTTACGAGTTCGGACAACGAGACGCTGGAGTAGGGCCCGTCGGAGCCGTCCAGTTTATCGATCCGGCCCGGAGTTTATACGATCGGTCGTGATTACCCACAACCGATGGGGTTCTGGAGCAAGCTCCGTGTTACCACCAGCGAGTCGATCAACGTCCGCGACGACCTGAGCGCCGGCACCAACGTCACGCTTCACTTTCTCTTTCTCGGCGCGATTGCATGGGTCTCCGGCCAGCCGTTTCTCTTTCCAAGTCTCGGCCCCTCGGCGTACCTTCTCGCAACCGGCGAGAAAGACCGCGCAGAAGGGGCGTATCACGTTATCGGCGGCCACGCCGTCGCCGCCGTCTGCGGGTTGATCGCCTACGTTCTGTTCGCAAACGGCGTCGTCGTCGTCGACGCCTTCCAACAGGCCCGGCCCTTCTCGCCCGAGGTCGGTCGACTCGTCATTAGCGGTATCGTCTCGATGGCGCTCACGACGGTCGGCATGCTCTGGTCGAACACGAACCACCCGGCCGCCTGTGCGACGGCCTTGATCGTCGCTCTCGGACTCATGTCGACCGTACTCGAGGTCGTCATTATCGTCCTCGCAGTTGCACTGCTCGTCGGCTTCCACAATACAATCGTCGACCGTGTGCAGGATCTCTACGGGGTCGAACCGGAAGCCCCTCGTTGACAGAAACGGCTCCGCCGATCACCAGTTCCCGGCCACTAGTTATCAGCCGCTACCGGTCAGCTGTCGTCCACCCGTCACCCGTCGTCTTCCAACCAATGGCTTTTATCCACCCGCGTGGTCGCTCCACCACAGTCGATGCACATCGCGAGTTCGGATGCGACAGATGAGGCCTCGGATGGTCCCTCGATCACCGACGAGAACGGGGGTGACAGACTCGGCGGATTCCGGATGTGGCTCTTACTTCGGGTCAATCGACTCGCTCTGACCGGCGCGATTCTCGCACTCATTTTCGTCATCCTGATCGGCGCCGGTCAACTCGGCTTCGCTCCCCACCGATGGATCGTCGATACGCAGGGCAGTATCGCCTTCATCTTCTCGTCGTTCATCGGTGCGATCATCACCGGCACGTCCATCGTCGTTACGATCAACCAACTCGTGCTCTCACAGGAACTCGGTGCGATCGGCAGCCAGCGCAGCCGGATGGAGGAAGCGACTACCTTCCGCGAGGACACCGAAGACACCATCAGCGAGGACATCAGCCCGCCGGAACCCGGTGCCTTCCTCTACGAACTCGTCGACGGCGTGCAAGAACGCGCCGGTGAACTCGAGTCGGCCGTCTCGGAGAGCCGGGACGAGGAGCTGCGGTCGACCGTCGATGAGTACACGGACGACATTCGTCAAAACGCCGAGACCGTCAAGGACGATCTCGAGGACGCTCAGTTCGGCACGTTCGAGGTGCTCTGGGGCGCGCTGCAGTATAATTACTCGCGAAAGATCTACGATGCCCGCTCTATTCAGGTCGACCACGCGGACTCGCTCTCGGACGAGGCGGAGGAGAACCTCGAAGACGTGATTGCGACGCTGCGGCTCTTTGCGCCGGCCCGAGAGCACTTCAAGACGCTTTACTTCCAGTGGGAACTGATCAACCTCTCGCGGGTACTCCTCTATGTCGCAATTTCGGCGCTCACAGTCATGGGGGTCCTGCTCATGTACGTTGACGCGAGTTCGTTTCCCGGAGTGACACTCGGCGTCGACAACCTCGTCTGGGTCTCTAGCGTGGGGTTCGTCGTCGGGCTCTCGCCGTTCGTGCTGTTCACGACGTACATCCTCCGGATCGTAACGGTCGCGAAGCGAACGCTCGCGATGGGGCCGTTCATCCTGCGCGAAAGCGAGCGGGACGAGGATCTCGGCTAGGGTCGACACCGCGCGACCGTCATCAGCCCGCCTTAGACGGACTGCTGTCGGACAATGCCGTCGCAGCCGCGACCGGCTGCGAGTGCGCCGGAAATCGGTCCAGCAGACCGTCTCAGTCCGACGGATTACAGCGGTGCGCCGACCAGCACGAGCTTCGCCCGCTCGTCGCCGCGATTGAAAACCTTCCGGCGCTCGTCCGGATCGAGCCGCACGAGTTCGTCCGTCTCGAGCGTGAGCGTCTCGTCGTCCAATTCCACCTCGACGGTTCCGGAGACGACGTAGTAGATCTCCTCCTGGCCGGTCTCGGATTCGTCGTGTGCTTTTCCCTCCGCGCCGGGTTCGAGTTCGAGGACCGAGAACCCGAGGTGGTCGGTCCCGAGTTCGTCCTTGAGGAACCACATGCCGCCGTACTCTTCGGGAATGATCGATTCCGGATCGGTCTTCGTTGCCGTATCGTAGCTCATGCATGCGTCCTTGCGTTCGCAGTTCCTAAATCGATACGGGAAGCGGGTGTGTAGACGATCGCTCGTTCGACCGCGTGCCACCACCTATATACTCCACACGGCCGCTCCTAGAACTGCCACCCGTGATCGTCGTCATCTGCGGCCCGCCCGGTGCCGGCAAAACGACTCTCGCTACCCGACTCCGGGACACGCTCGCCGCCCGCGGGCAGCCGACTGAACTCGTTCACTCGGACGACTACTCGCGGCGCACCTACGATCGACTCTACGAGCGCGTTCGCGACGTGCCGGCGGGCACGATTGCGATCGTCGACGGAACCTTCTACCGGCGGTCGTGGCAGACGCAGTTTCGCACTCTCTCGACTGTGCGGTTCGTCCACGTCACCGCGAGCCTCGAGACGTGTCTCGAACGGAATCGCGAGCGCGACGATCCGATCGACGAGCAGGGCGTCCACGTCGTTTACCGCGAGTTCAGCGAGCCGGAGGCGGACGTTCGGATCGATACGGACGACTGCCTGGCGGACGAGGCGGTTGCCCGGATTCTGGCCGCGATGGAATCGTGGGGATGGTTCGAGGTTCGAGAGGAGTGACGCGGAGGCGCGATCGGTGCGGCGACCGGTGTGTCAGCGATCGGGGCCTGAGTCAGTTCAACAGGGGAATCTCGTCCGGGAGGCGGTCGGGGGTTACCGCGTCCGGGAGGACCTCCCAGCCGAGTTCGTCCGCCCCGGGATCGGCGTCGGTCTCGAACCCGGCGTCGGCCGCGGGCTCCCGGTCGCGGGCCGAGTCGGGCGGGGCGTCGTGGGCGTAGACGCCCTCGGGATGGTCGACGGCCCAGACGTGGAGCATACAGGGCGTTCGACACGGCAGGCTGAACTCGATGTCATCGGTCCCCTCGTAGACGTGCTGGTAGTACCACCAGGCGAAGCGTCCGGGAAGTCCGGTGTGGGCGTGCCAGGGCGAGCAGCGACCCTCACTGTCGTCGTACACCGCCATCGGTTCGACAGCCTCGCCGTCATGGGTCGCGATGAACATGACCCCGATCGCGCGCCAGGACCCGGTATCGACCAGTACCGATTCCGGTCGCTCGGGGTCCAGTACGGTTTCGTCGCCGATGAACTCCGGGGAGAGCCAGTGCGCGTAGCCGTTTTCCTCGGTCACGTCGAGCGTGTCGAAGTACGGCTTGAATCCCGCGTCGAGCAACGCGCCGACGGTCGGATACGTTTCCGCGAGCGTTTCCCGGACCGCCGACTGGAGTTCGGTCGTCGCCGGATGGTCGTCGGCACACCCTTCCGTGGTCGTCCCCTCGCAGTGGGTCATACTCGGCTCAACGGTCGCGTCGGGACAATCGCCGGGCAGTGCCGGCGACGGCGCGGGGGCTGCGGTTTCGTCCGCGCTCGTTCGGTTCGCGCCGAGGATCGGCACCGCGGCCGCAGTCCCCGACGCTCGCAGTACCGTTCGTCGAGAGATTCCTGTCCGCTCACCGTCGGTCATGCCAGTGGGTGCCACGGCGACCGCCGTTGTAAACGATGGTGGCGATTCGAGAGACTGTGTTTCGGAGCAAAAGCACGCGTCAACAACGAAGCGAACGACTCGTAGCCGTGGATAAGCGAGAGCGGTTGGAGTCGGTGTTATTCGAGTCGCGCACCCGTACCCGGCCGCTCGAGTTCGGCGAGCGCCAGCCGACCGTTCGGCATCGGGACGCCGTCGTAGGGGTCCGCATCGAGCAGGAGCGAGCCGTCGAGATCGACGTAATCGAGCAGCGGCGCGAGGTGGCAGGCGGCCGCGATCGAGGCGTTGGACTCGTTCATGCAGCCACACATCACCTGCAGTCCGTGAGCGCGAGCGACGTGGATGATCCGTTTGGCCTCCCGGAGGCCGCCGCACTTCATCAGCTTCAGGTTCGCGATGTCGTAGCGGTCCGCGATCCGCGGAATATCGTCGACCGTGATACAGGATTCGTCGGCCGCGATCGGCAGCGCCGCGTTCTCGTAGACGAACCGCTGGCCCGCCGAGTTCTCGGCGGGGATCGGCTGCTCGACGAACGCGAGGTCGAACTCGGCGAGCCGGTCGATCTTCGAGACCGCCTCGCGGGGCGTCCAGGCCTCGTTGGCGTCGACGAAGAGTCGAACGTCGGGTGCGACCTCCCGGATCGTCCGAATACTCTCGATATCACGGTCCGTGCCGAGCTTGACCTTTAACGTATCGTAGCCGCGTTCGAGGGCGGTTTCGGTCTTCTCGCGCATCGTCTCGACGTCGTCGATGCCGATCGTGTAGGAGGTTTCGAGGGTCTCCCGCGGATCGAGTCCCCAGTAGCGATACAGCGGCACGTCGAGTTGCGTCGCCGCGAGGTCGTGCACCGCGATGCTGACCGCACAGCGGGCAGCCGGGTTGCGCTCGACGGTTTCGCGCAGCCGGCGCTCGATGCGCGCGAGCTGGTGGGGGTCGTCCACGTCCTCGACGACTGCGAGCAGATCGGGCAGGACCGCTTCGACCGTCGCGGCGGTCTCGCCGTAGTGAGACGACGGGCCGGCACCGCCGATGCCGACGTTCCCCTCGTCGTCCTCGATGTGGACCGTCACGACCTCGGTCTCGGTCGTCGTCCCCCGCGAGATCGTAAACGGGAACTCGAGCGGCAGCGACCGGCGTTGAAACGAGGTTTCGAGCGTCATAGCAGGCTCTCGAGCACGTCGTCGGTGTCCTCGCGGATCACGTCCGTCGCAGGAGCACCGAGTTCAGTTGCGAACTCGTCGATCGCCTGCGCCGCGGCGTCGTCCTCGAGTCCGGCCGTGTTGAGCGCGCCGGCGACGACATCGGCGTCGGAGACGGGCGCGGCGAGGCTTTCGTAGAGATCGACGTAGGTCTGAATCGAGGGCAGCGAGAACGACTCGTAGCCGTGGATAACCTCTTTGCCGGCGGTGTGACAGAGGACGAGTTCGTCCGGCATCGAGCCGTGCAGGATGCCGCAGGTGACCGCCGAGTAGGCGGGGTGGACGATGCTCCCCTGGCCCTCGACGAAGAGGTAGTCGTGCTCGTCGCCCTTCTCACGGATCATCTCCTCGACTGCGCCGGCGGTGAAGTCCGAGACGACCCGGTCGATCGGGTTCCCCCAGCCCTCGATCATGATCCCGGTCTGGCCCGTCGGAATCACGGCGGCGTCGTGGCCGGCCGCGCGGGCGTCGCGGGCGAGTTCCATCGTCGTCGTCATCTTCCCGACCGAGCAGTCGGTGCCGACGGTCAGGATGACCTCGGCGTCGACTTCGCCGGCGAGGCCCTCGCTTACCGTCAGGTCCTCGGGCGGCTTGCGAACGTCCCGCAACTCGCCGCCGTGTTCGGCCGCCAGCCGACTGAACTCGTCGTCGTCTTCGAGGAAGTGGTGCAGACCCGAGATCACGTCACAGCCGCGTTCGAGGGCGACGCGGATGTCTTCGCGCCAACTGTCTTCGAGTCCGCCGCCGATGGGGGCGATGCCGATGATCAGGGCGTCGAGGTCGTCGGCGAGGGCGTCCATGCCGGCGACGATGGGGGCGTCCTGAACGTCGGGGACGTAGTCGTTGACCTGTCCGCCTGCGGTCTCCCGGTCGAGAACGGCGGCTACGTCGTAATCGGCGTACCGGAGGATGCCGAGTGCGGTTTTGGCGCGGTCGGGAAACTGCTCGTGTGCGAGGATTGCGACGCGCATATCGAGGAATGTCCGAGGGGGCACTTAACGATAGAGTTCGGCGAGGGGAGTACCAGTCCGGCTACAGGACGAACAGTGTCGTCGTCCAGAAGGTGCCGTAGGCGTCCTCGAGAGCCGATTTCGGATCGCCGGTCGCATCAACCGCCGCAGTTGCCGCCGGCTCGACGGCCGTCTCCTCGGCGAGCGTCTCGATGACGCCGCGTTGCCCGGTGAGAAAGAGGCGATCGATCTCGGTGTCGTCGTACACGTCGGCCAGCGTTTCCCGGCATCGGTCGAGGTGGGCGTCGATCTGATCGTCGCGAATCCGCTCGAAGCGCGCCTGGGAAAACCCGCCCTTGGAGTGGCTGCCCTTCACGTCGCTCTCGAAGCCCCGGTATTCGATGCGATCGTCGTCCTCGTAGACGCCGACTGCAAACAGGTCGGCCCTGACGACCGCGAGCGCGTCGCGTCCCGTCGGCAGGAACCACTCGCGATCGAGTGCGAACCGGTCCGTCCACCCCGCGGGCACGTCGCCCTCGTTCGGAAGGACCGGCGGATCGAGCGCGACGGAGACGAGGCCGGCGTCGTCGACACAGAGCAGGCAGGGCGCAGCGGCGTCGACGAGGGCCGCCCGATCGCCGAGCACGGCCGCGAGTTCGTCGTCCGGAGCGAACTCGTCGGACCCGGATTCCACGACCGTTGTCACCGCTCCCTCCGGACCCGTCCGAACCGACCGGAGCCTGTCGAGCACGTCGGCGAGGCGGCCACCGCGAAGCGTCTCGCGCCGCCTGAACGCGAGCGAGTCGTCCTCGTCGGCGTCGACGCGCTCGAGTTCGCCTTCGAGTTGGGCGATTCGGTCCTCGAGCCGGTTGACTCGCTCCTCGGCGTCCTGTCTGGCGGTCGTGGCCTCGGCTCGGCGGTCGGTTTCGGCCTCGTAGCGCGCCCGTAGCCGCTCGGTTTCGTCCTCGAGTTCGGCGATGCGCTCCTTGAGCGACGCGCGTCCGAGCAACTCATCGAGCATCTGACCGAACAGGTGCGACGAATGTACTTCTAGCTCCCGGTCTCCGTTCGCGTTGGGACCGTCAGCGGCTCCGATCGCGACCGCTCACATGCCCGCGTTCCTGAACTCGTCATCGTCGGCGGGGGTGTCGTCGCCATCGGTAGCCCGTGCCCAGGATACGGACGGGTCCCAGCCGTCGACGAACGAGAGTAACTGCGAGGCGCACTCGCGACGGGCGAGCAGGACCTCGCGCAGGGATGGCGGGTTTCGAACATCCATGCCGTCGAGGAGCGTTTCGGGCAGCGCGAGCGTGTTCGTCGGGACGGCGCTGTCGCCGTGGACCGAGAAGTGCTGCGAGTCGAGTTTCATCACGAGTGGCGTTTCGAGCGATTCGAGACCCTCTCCGGTCGCGTACACCGCCTCGTTGATCCGCTCGTGTTGCTCGCTGTCCATTAGCGCGCGGTCGGCATCGGTCGGAGTCACGTAGAGTCGGCCGAGGTAGTAGCTTCGGGAGAACTCCTCGAACATGCTAGTTATACCCATGTTCCAGAGTACCATAACTATTGGCGAACACCCTTATACCGCACCGCAATCACGGACGATGTCGATCGCAAGCGGGTGGGTATCCGCCGCCGTATCGACGGGGGGGGAACCTATTACCTATTTGGCCGTGGCCGATGACCGTCCCTCATGTCCGCAGACGACGAGCACAAAGCGATCGCAAAGCGGTACGTCGATGTCGTCTGGAACGACGGGGACGTCGATGCGATGGACGACGTGCTCACCGACCAGCAGGTGTACCACGATCCGACGGGGTCCGGAGAGGAACCGCTCTCCGAGTTCGAGTCGTTCGTTTCGAACTACCACGAGACGTTTCCGGACCTGCACTTCGAGGTCGAACGCTACATGCGGGACGGGGACTACGTCGCGTTCTGGGGGCGGATAACGGGGACCCACGAGGGGCCGTTCATGGGTATCGAACCGACGGGCGAATCCGTCGAGATCATGGGCATCCACGTCGTTCGTATCGCGGACGGAAAAATCGCGGAACGGTGGGCGAACGTGGACCTCTTCGGGCTCCTCCAACAGATCGGACACGATCCGCTGGCCTGAGACGGTCTGCTGCACCGAGTCCCCGGCACACTCGTAGATGGTCGCGGGTGCGCCGGCACTGCCCGACAGCAGTTCGGCTGAGAGAGTACGTGACGGCCGTCGTTGCGTTCCGACCGTGAACTCGTCCGGGTTGTATCCGCGGAATCAATACTCCTTTGCCGGTCGCTTCCCAAGCGGGCGTATGGTCGAGCGACTGTTCCCCGAAATCGCAACTGCGGGTCTCGTTCTCATTACGGTCGTCTGTCTCATCGGGCTGCTGTACCTCCTCGCGAAGCAGTAATTACACACCGCTCGCACGACGGCTGTGCGATCAGGTGTGCACTGGCTTTCAGCGGCACCTCTCGCCGACGAGTTCGGCGAGCGTCGCTTCGAGTGCGTCCGCCGCGGCTTCGATGTCCGGGAGGCGGACGTACTCGCGCTCGGCGTGGGCGACGGCCCCCTCCTCGTCGGCGAGCACGCCCGGTCCGAAGACGACCGTCGGTGCATCGGCCGCGAAGAAGCCGGCCTCGGTGGCCGCCCCGAACGGCCGGACCGCGCTGCCGCTTGCCGCCGCCAGGGTGCCGACCAGATCGGCGTCCTCGTCGGTCACGAACGCCCGCGGGAACGGCGTGTCGGGTCGGATGAGTTCGACCGAAATCTCGACATCGAACTCCGCTTGCACCCGGTCCGCGAGACGCTCGGCCAGGTCATCGCGGAACGATGAACTCGTCTCCGGGGGGACGCTGCGCCGGTCGAACGTGAGTCGGCAGCGCTCGGGGACGCGGTTCGAGGCATCGCCGCCACAGAGAACGGTCGGCGTCAGTTTCGGTTCCCCGAGCACCGCGTCCTCGCTCGGTCCCGCCACTTCGTCGTAGTCTCGAAGCGCGTCGAGCACGTGCGAGAGCGCGGCGATCGGATTACGGTCAGCGGGCACGCTTGCGGCGTGGCCGCTCTCGCCCGCGATCGTCACGACACCCTCGCACTGTCCGCGGGCGGCGATGCAGACGTCGAGGCCCGTCGGTTCGCCGACGATGTACCCGTCCGCCGAGAGCCGCTCCCGCAGGCCCTCGGCACCGGTCATCAGCGTTTCCTCGTCGGTCGTGATCGCCAGCGTCAGCGTCCCGGCGGCCGGTTCGACGCGCAGGAACGCTGCGACCAGCGCGGCGAGCGGCCCCTTGGCGTCGCAGGCTCCGCGGCCGCGGACCACGTCGCCGTCGCGCTCGTAAGGAACGTGCGGCGGCACCGTGTCGATGTGCGTGTTGAGGACGATGTGGGGCCCATTGCCGGCGGCGTCACGCTCGCCGCCTCGCGTCGCGAGCACGTTCCCGAGGTCGTCCACCGTCGGCTCGTGACCGGCCTCCCGCAGCGTTTCGAGCACGAACTCGCGCATCTCGGATACGTCCTCGTGGGACGGAATCCGAACCGCATCGGCGTGGAACGAGGTGATATCGAATCCCATCTCAATCCTGTTCGACGCGGGTCACGTCCTCGAGCGTCTCCCGTCGGCGCACGACGCGGGCCTCGCCGCCCTCGAGTGCGACCTCCGCCGGCCGGGGTTGGGAGTGGAACTGGCTCGCCAGCTCATAGCCGTAGGAACCCGCGTTTCCGATGGCGATGACGTCCTCGCGCTCCGGGCGAGCGATCGGCCGGTCGTGGGCGAAGACGTCCGCGCTGGTACAGACCGGCCCGCCGACGGTCACCGGTTCGGACTCGCGCTCGGGTGCGCTGACGTTGTACATCGGGTGGTAGGAGCCGAACATCGCCGGGCGGATCAGCGTCGCCAGGCTGGCGTCGACGCCGACGACCGTCGTGTCAGGGGCCTCCTTGATCGTGTTCACCTCGCTCAGGATGAGCGACGCATCGGCGACGACGTATCGGCCCGGTTCGAGCTTGAGCGTGGCGTCGAGTTCACCGACGGCGTCGCGGACCAGCGCCGACGTTTTTTCGAGGTCCAGCGGCTCGTCGTTCTCGCGGTAGGGAACGCCGTAGCCGCCGCCGACGTCGACGAACTCCAGGCTTTCGTCGCCGACGCGGCGGGCCATCTCGCCGACGCGCTCGATGGCCCGACAGTGCTCTTCGAGGCCCTCGGTCAGGACGCCGCTGCCCGCGTGGGCGTGCAGGCCGACGAGTTCGAATTCCTGCCGAACGCGGTCGGCGACATCGGGAACGCGCTCGTAGGGGACGCCGAATTTCGCGTCCGCGCCGGTGGCGACCTTCTCGTGGTGGCCCGTGCCGATCCCGGGGTTGATGCGGATGGCGATGCGGCCGTCGTAGCCGCGCGCTTGCAGCCGGTCCAGCGTATCCGTCGCGCCGATGGTGATCGTTAGTCCCGGCGCGTCGTCGGCCAGGTCGGTCGCGTAATCGAGGTCGCGATCCGGCGGGTTGACCGCGGTGTACTGGAGCGTGTTCGGGTCCGCGCCGGCGTCGATCGAGCGCTTTAGTTCGCCCCAGGCCGCACACTCGATGTCGCCGCCGGCCTCGAGGACGGCTTCGAGAACGGACTTGCCCGTGTGAGCCTTCGCGGCGTACATGACGTGGGCGTCGGGAAACGCCGACGAGAAACGGGTGTAGTTCTCTTTGATGCGGTCGAGATCGGTCACGTAAAGCGGCGTGTCGTACTCCTCGGCGAGGGACTCGAGTCGGTCGTGGTCCCAGTCCGCGAGCCGACGGACGGGCGGCGAATCCGCATGGCTGGTCATTGGTCACCACAAGTGACCGCGAGGAGTCAAGGGTTTGGGTTTCGTGCCCGCGTCTCGAACGTCGGCTTCTGGGTGTCGGTTACCCTTGGCTACCACATGCCGGCGTCAGTCAGCCCGTTCTCGGTCTGTGCGTCCACGCGACGACGAGGCCGACGACCATCACGCCGGCGGCGATCGGTTCGGTCCACGGGGCGAGAATCGAGGGGATAGGTACGAGTTCATCGAGAAATAGCCCGGCGGCCGCACCCGCCAAAAAGACCCGACGCCGATCGTGCGGCGGACGGTCCAGGATTCCGTCCGCACCCGGACGGCGGCGAGACCGCAGGCGACGGCGAACAGTCCGAACACGACGGCCGAGTCCCAGTTCACGTCACCCGATTGACCGCACGGCGACTTGAACGCTCGGCTCGAGTTCGGCCGCGCGACTCCCGTCAGGATCGGCAATCACTCCGGAAAGAGTTCGTCGGTCCGCTCGATCGCGTCGATGCGCTCGCGTTCGGACGGGTCGAGTTCGAGGTCTTGGGCGTCGAGGTTCGCCCGGAGATGCGCGGCGCTGCTGGCTTTCGGAATCGTCACGACGCCCTCCTTCGCGGCCAGCCAGGCGAGACAGACCGCTTCGGGCGTCGCGTCGTGATTTTCGGCGATGTCGACGACCGCGTCGATCTCCCCCGCGCGACCGTTCGCGAGCGGCGAGTAGGCCACGAGCGGATAGCCGTGCTCGCGGGCGTGGGCGAGCAGGTCGTCCGGCTGAAACAGCGGGTGGAACTCGACCTGGTGGGCCGCGATCGGCGCGTCGAGGACGGCCCGCGCGGTCTCGAGTTCAGCAACGGTGAAGTTGCTGACGCCGACGGCGCGGATGGTGCCGGCGTCGCGAAGGTCGTCGAAGGCCGGCAGCGTCTCGTCGGGGTCGTAGGTCTCGACGGGGCGGTGGACGTACAGCAGGTCGACCGACTCGAGCCCCAGGCGGTCGAGACTTTCCGCCGTCGTCCGGCGCACGTCGGCCGGCGCGAGGCTGTCGGCCCAGACTTTCGTCGCGACCGTCACGTCCTCTCGTGGGACGGCACTCCGGGCCAGTCCCTCGCCGACGACGGCCTCGTTCCCGTAGATCTGTGCCGTATCGAGGTGTCTGTAGCCGAGGTCGAGCGCCGTTTCAATCACGGCGGGGTCGTCGATCCCCATCGTCCCCAGGCCGACGGGCGGGAGATCAAGCGGCGAAGCCATACCGAGTTCACGGACCGACAGTACGTAAGTGAACTCGTCTCGCGGGCGGTGCGGATCGCGGTCGAGTTCGCTCAGAAGAGTCCCGGGAGTTTATTCCCGCAGCGCGTCCTCGCGCTCGGTCGCCTCGAGCGTCTCCGTCTCCAGGTCGGTGGCGACGACGGCGGGCTTGTACGCGCCGCCCTCGAACAGGTCGTGATCGCTGACCGACGATTCGACGAATCGCGTGAACGCGCGCCGGTCCGCGGGCAGTTCGCCGTAGATAACTTCCTCCTCGACGAGGTCGTAAACCGGGATGCGCGGCGTCAGAAGGGTGTTCTCGCCGACGACGCTGTTCTCGCCGACGACGAACCCGCTCGTGACGCGACAGCCGGCCCCGAGCGAGACGTTATCCTCGATGATGACGGGCGCGTTCTCGACCGGTTCCAGCACTCCCCCGATAAGGGTGTTCGCGCCGAGTTTGACGTTCGCGCCGATCTGAGCGCAGGAGCCTACCGTATCGCAGGAGTCGACGAGCGTCCCGTCGCCGACGTGCGCGCCGATGTTGACGAACGCGGGGCTCATCAGGATGCAGTCGGAGCCGATGTGCGCGCCGCGGCGGACGACGGTGCCGTCGGGCGTGTTGCGGCTGCCGCGTGCGGCGTAGTCGCTCGAGTTCGCAAGCGGGAGCACGTCGTTGTACGTGACGCCACCGTATTCGCGGGGTTCGGTCGCTCGCAGGCCGAAGTTAAGCAGGATGCCCTGCTTGACCCAGGCGTTTGCTTCCCACTCGCCGTCGTGCTTCTCGGCCGCGCGGATCTCGCCGTCCTCCAGCGCATCGAGGAACGAATCGAGCGTCGCGAACGCGTCCTCGCCGGCGCTATCGGCGTCGAGTTCATCGTTGTCGTACTGTGTCCACAGGTCATCGATTTCGGTCTCGAGTGCACTCATTCGTCGATCACATCCGCAAAGTCGTAGCTTCCCGCCTTCTGTCCGGCGATCCAGGCCGCCGCGTCGACTGCGCCGGCGGCGAAGACGCCGCGGTCCTCGGCGCGGTGGGTCAGGCGAACCTCCTCGTGATTCCCCGCGAGCAGAATCTCGTGCTCGCCCGTAATATCGCCCGCGCGGAGCGCGTGAACGCCGATCTCGCCAGCCTCGCGGGGGGCCTCTCCCTCGCGGCCGTGCGTGCGCTCACTGAACTCGCCGTTGGCCTCGATCTCGTCGAGCAGTCGGTTCGCGGTCCCGCTCGGGGCGTCCCGCTTCGCGTTGTGGTGAGTCTCGACGAGTTCGACGTCGTAGCCCGGCAGGCTCTTGACGGCGTCGCCGATGACGTTCACGAGCGCCTGCACGCCCCGAGCGAAGTTCGGCGCGTGGAGGACCGGAATCTCGCCGGCCGCGTCTTCGAGCGCGGCGAGCTGGTCGTCGTCGAAGCCGGTCGTGCCGGTGACGAACGCGACTTCGGCGTCCGCGCAGGCACGGGCGTACTCGATCGCCGATTCGGGGCCGGTGAAGTCGATCACCGCCTGCGGTTCGTGTGCGGCCAGCAGCGACCCGAACTCGGCCGCGGGATCGACCGCGACGCCGTCGACCGTCTCGCCATCGGGTTCGCGATTGACCGCGAACGCCACCTCGCAGCTCCCGTGGTCCGCGACGGCGGCGATCACTTCGCGGCCCATCCGGCCGGTCGCGCCGGTGACGCCGATTCGAGTCGCGGCCGTCATCGATCGCCTCCCGGTTCCGACTCAGACTCAGACTCAGACTCCGATTCAGATTCCGCGTCGGTTACCGTCGTCTCGCGCTCGAGTTCGGCGAGCACCGCTTCGAGTTCGTCGCGGTGCTCCTCGGAGAGTCGGGACAGCGGCGGGCGCATCCGTGCGGGGCCGTACCCGCGAATCTGCATCGCCTCCTTGACCGGAATCGGGTTCGTCTCGACGAACAGGTCGCGGAACAGCGGCCCGAGTTCGTGGTGGATCTCTCGTGCGCGCGTGTAGTCGCCGTCGAGCGCCGCGCCGACCATCGCGCAGGTCCGTTCGGGCTCGATGTTCGCGGCGACGCTGATCGTCCCGGTGCCGCCGACCGAGAGGGTCGGAAGGGTCAGCGCGTCGTCGCCCGAGAGCACGCTGAACTCGTCTTCGCGCGTGCGCTCTGCGATCTCGCCTATCTGTCCGAGGTCGCCGCTTGCGGCCTTGTAGCCCGCGATGTTCTCGTGCTTTGCGAGGGAGACGGCGGTGTCGGGGTCGATCGATCGGCCCGTCCGCGAGGGGACGTTGTAGACGATCTGCGGGAGGTCGACTGCGTCGGCGATCGTACGGTAGTGCTCGATCAGGCCGCGCTGTTCGGGCTTGTTGTAGTACGGCGAGATAAGGAGCAAGCCGTCCGCGCCGGCGTCGGCCGAGCGCTCGGAGAGTTCGAGCGCCTCGCGGGTGTTGTTCGACCCGGAGCCCGCGATGACGGGCACGTCGTCGACGGCCTCGATGACGGCTTCGACGACGCGGACGTGTTCCTCGTGGGTTAACGTCGCGGATTCGCCGGTCGAGCCGACCGGAACGAGACCGTCGACGCCCGCGGCCTCGAGTCGCTGTGCGTCCTGCTGGAGCGTTTCGAAATCGATTCGTTCGTCGTCGTCGAACGGCGTACACATCGCCGGAAAGACGCCGGAAAGGGTGAGCTGTGTTGACATGGGTTCGGTGTGTGCTGTGAGGTGTCGCTGCGTCGTCTCTTTTTGTGTGTCGAGTCGTCGCCTCGAATCACTGTGGTAACCGATCGTACTCCGTCTCGATCACCGGGTTCGCGATCCGTCGCGTGCCGTCGAACCGTGCCCGAGACGGGATGCCACGCCGCCACGAGCACACTCACACGCGTTTCGGTTTCGGTTTCGATTTCGACAGGGTCGAAAAACGAGCGTTGCCGTCGCTCACGGCAGCTGCGACAACCGGGCGAGCGACGAGACGCATACACGACTGACTGGCCCGCGACCCCTTATCGATTGTGTTCACGACCCTATTAGCCGCGATAGACCTCTGCTACCGATGGACATACTTTTTCGCGAAACTTATCCCGTCGCATTACTTACAGGCGACCATGACAGACTTCGGTCTGAAGGTGCGGATGGCGATCGTCGGCTCGATCCTGTTCGCCTTTTACATGGTCGTCGGCCTCTTCGGCCTGGCGATGTTCGGGACGAAGGCGTGGCCGCTCGTTCTGCTCGGCCTGCTCGTCCTCCCGTTCATCCAGTACAAGATCGGCACCTGGTCGGCGACCAGACGCGCCGAAGAAATGCCCGAGGAAGGCCAGTATCAGGAAATCCATCGGATGACCGAATCCCTCAGCCGAGACATGGGCATCGAGAAACCCACGCTGATGGTCCAGCAGATGGGCGTTCCCAACGCCTTCGCGACCGGCCGCAAGGGCAACGGCATCGTCGTCGTCTCGACCGAACTCATGAGCCTCCTCCGGCGCGACGAACTCGAGGGCGTCATCGCACACGAACTCGCCCACATCAAGAACCGCGACGTCGTGACGATGGTCGTCGGACAGTCGATCGGGATGATGGTCGGCTGGGTCGCCTACATCGTCTACATGATGGGTGACGACCGCAGCTTCGGGAGCATCTTCGTCGGGATGATCATCTCGAACATCGCACAGATGTTCGTCGTGGTCTTCGTCCTCGCCATCTCGCGGTACCGAGAGTACGTCGCCGACGAGGACGCCCGACAGTACATCGGCAGCGGCGAACCGCTCGCCCGCGCGCTCGAAAAGATTTCCTCGGGTTCGGAGGGTCGCGAGTCGACGCTCGACGACAGCGTGAGCGCGCTGTGTATCTTCAACGCGGACCGCGGATTGCTCGAACGGCTGTTTGCGACGCATCCGCCGATGGAAAAGCGCCTCGAGAAACTCCGTCAGTAACGATTCAGCCACACTGTTCGGGATCTCCGTCGTCCTTCCTCGTCTGCTGGCCCACGAACGACGCGATTTTTTAGGCTGCACGGCCCACCAGTAGGTGTGACCGATATCCATCCCGACCAGCGCGTCGCCGTTCTCGTCGACGCCCAGAACCTCTATCACTCCGCACAGAGCCTTCACAGTCGCAATATCGACTACTCTGCGCTCCTCTCGAAGGCCATTCAGGACCGCCAGCTCACCCGTGCGATCGCCTACGTCATCCGTGCGGACGCACCGGAGGAGGAGAGCTTCTTCGATGCCCTCGTCGATATCGGCTTCGAGACGAAGATCAAGGACATCAAGACGTTCTCCGACGGCACGAAAAAGGCCGACTGGGACGTCGGGATGAGCCTCGACGCCGTAACGCTCGCTAACCACGTCGACACGGTAGTGCTGTGTACCGGTGATGGCGACTTCTCACGACTCTGCTCGCACCTTCGTCACGAGGGCGTCCGCGTCGAAGTCATGGCGTTCGAATCCTCCACGGCCGACGAACTGATCGACGCAGCCGATACGTTCCTCGATCTGGGCGACCGCCACGAGACGTTCCTGCTCTGAGACGGTCTGCCGTACCGATTCAGGGCGCACCCGCGGCCGTCTACAGGTGCGTCGGAACTGACTTCCAGCAGTCCGCCCGAGTAGCACGCTATCCAGGTGACGCTTCGCTCCGTCAGCGACAGGTCGGCTGACCGGACACCACGCAATCGTTACGACGGTGTCGCCGTCCGTGCGAGATCGATAGCAACCGCAACCGCTCCAAGCACCAGCGCCAGCCCCGATACGAAGAGAGCCACGGGATACCCGCCGGCGCTCGTCTGCAGGATCGACGGCCCGGCAAGAACCAACCCGCTGACCGCGAGGAGGACGGTTCCGAGAACGATCTGTACGACATCCATTCACGGCCTACTACCAAACCAACGTATATAATAGCCCTGATTACCGTCAGGACACCTTTCACCTCGGCCCGACAGCGACGATCGAAGGGCTTTCGACTCGACACACGAAACCCCCCTCCAATGAGCGAGCCAGCCGACGGGAACGCCGGCCTCTCGACGCTTCGGACCATCGCGGACTACCAGTTCGGCGCGGGCACAGGCACGGCTCTCTTTCCACCCACCGAATCCCTCACCGTCAAACGAACCTCCTCCGGCCGACCACAGCAAGTCCACGCCGAAGCCGGTCGTATCGTCTCCTTCGGAATCGACGGCCGCTTCACCCTCGGTCTCGAGGGCGGTCGACGACTGGATGGCGCACTCGAACACCCCGCCTATCGCGTCGTCGTCGACGACGAGAGCGAACCGTTCGTCCGCGACGAAAAGAACGTCTTCGCCAAGTTCGTCCGCGAGACTGGCCCGGACATTCGACCCGGCGACGAAGTCCTCGTCGTCCACGAACGCGGCGAGGTCCTCGCCGTCGGCCGCGCCGAACTCGCCGCCGCCGCCATCGAGGACTTCGAAACCGGAATGGCCGTGAACGTCCGGGAGGGCGCACCGGCCACGGAATAACCGCCGTCCTCGAAACGACGACGCGTACAACCACACACGACCACACGCACGACCGCACGAGTTCTTCTGTCTCGTATCGACCCCGACCCGAACAGCCACGTTACTGCTCTGGCTTGCACGTCGTACGCTCTCCATCGCTAGTGAACTCGAGCGACCCTAGACTTGCGATTCGAACTCCCCGACGAACGTGTGATGAGTGCAGTCGATATTTCGAGTCGACGACACCAAAAGGCTCATGTATTAACTGAACGTTCAGTCTCGCAATGGAAGCAGACTTCACGAACAAGACCGCGATCGTCACCGGTTCTGGGTCCGGTATCGGCCGGGCATCCGCAGAACGGCTTGCAACGGCAGGAGCAGCCGTCGTCGTCGCCGACATTGACGCTGCCGGCGGTCACGAGACCGTCGACCGCATCGAAGATGTAGGCGGCGACGCCGTCTTTGTCGACGTCGATGTCACCGACGAAGACGACGTCGAAACGATGGTTGAGACTGCCATCGACGAGTTCGGGAGTCTCGATATCGCGCACAACAACGCCGGCATCGAAGGGGAGACGGCTCCACTAACTGAACTCGATTCGGCGCAGTGGCACCGGGTCCTGGATATCAATCTCACCGGGGTCTGGTTGGGATTGAAACACGAGATTCCGGCGCTCATCGAGAGCGGCGGCGGAAGTATCGTGAACACGTCGTCGATCGCCGGACTCGTCGCGGACGGAACCGCACCGTACGTCGCGAGCAAGCACGCCGTCGTCGGATTGAGCAAGTCGGCCGCGATCCAGTACGCTGACGATGGCGTTCGCGTGAACGCGATCTGTCCCGGCGTGGTCAAAACGCCGATGGTCGAACGAAGTCTCGAGGAGCACCCCGGCGCGATCGACCAGTTGACCGCCGACCAACCGCTCGGCCGAATGGCGACGCCGGAGGAAGTCGCGGACGCCGTCGCCTGGTTGGCATCGGACGAAGCGTCGTTTATCAACGGCCACTCGCTGCCGATCGACGGCGGACTGCTCGCGACGTGACTCCGACACCGTTTCGCCGTCGGACGGCGGGGCGTGTCCGGTCACGAACGCAATATGGGTCGAACATAGCCAGCGAATCGCACCGCTACTGCTCGAGAACTGCCGGTGTTTCGTGTTGTAACCCGAGCGGGGTGCCTTTTGCTTGGTCTCGACGACGCGGCCCCACTGCGCTTCATCGAGTTCAGTAATCGGTGTGGTGGCGTTGCCGGTGGCGACGTTGACGGTGAACTCGAGTCGCCCGTCGTCCCGTAAGCGCGCCGGGTTGTTTTTATATTGAACGAATTTTCAAACCGGTGTCGATCGGTGTCCCGAACTCGAGTCGTAGAAGGCTCCTCGATAACAGCGATAGTCCGCAACCGGGGGGTAATATAGAACGGTTCACATACCTTCTCCGCGACCCCCCGACGGGCGATAAGTACAGGTCGCTCATATACCAGACACTGCGGAGAGAACAGTTCCGAGAAGACTCAGACAGGCGGCACCAACTAACGCAAAGAGGGCGGCAACAGAGATTTTAAACTCGTCAGGGTCGGTTTGCAGTGATTCGTAGCCAGCACTGACAATCATCCCACCCCCACCGACTGCCATAAGCAGTATCGGTATACTGTGGTCGCCAGAAATGAGCGATCGCACTGCTGGGAACCCAAGAGACAGTCCAATTACTGCAAGAGCGCTGTTATAGATGTACAACCGTTCCATAGGCGTTTTATCAAACCTTGCTCACTAATAGCTGAGGGAAATTGTGTTCTTCCGTTCTGTTCGCATCTGTAGTAAACTATTAATTCAGTTCAGATAGGGGTAAAAACACTATGCGAATCGTTCTATGACATCCTTCTGGTCCACGCCCGATCAAGTCGGTCATCAACGATTCGGTGGCCCGCTCGAGTTCAGGCCTCGTCGCTGTCGGGAGTCGCTCCCGTCGGCGATGCCGGCGCAGCATCGTCCACCTTCAATCGGCGCATCTGAGTCAATAGCGCGGCGCGAGCCGTCTCGATCGAGAACTCGTCGTTCGCCGTGAGCCGGCGCGTTCGAGTGCCGGTAAGCAACGAGAGGAAAAGTTCGGCCTCGAGATCGGGATCAACGGGAACGAACTCGCCGGACGTGATGCCGCGCTCGACGATCGACCGGAGCAGCGCTTTCAGTTCGCGGTCGGCTTTCAGGTACTGGGTTCGGGCGTCAGCGTCGTGCGGTGCGTTCACGCGGAGTTCGAACATCGCGAGTTGCACCCGATAGGGGTCGTCCGGCAGCGTTTCTGGAACGAGCGTGTCGATGAGCGTCCGGAGTTGCTCGTCCGGGGCGTCGTCGCTGACCTGAATCTCGGTGAGGAACTGTCCGAGTGCGTAGTCCAGAAAGTCAAGCAGTAACTCGTCTTTGCCGTCGTAGTGGTAGTACAGCAGCGATTTGCTGTTGTCGAACTCGTCGGCGATGGCCTGTATCGTGAGATCGCCGTAACCGTGCGTGCTAAGCGCCCGGTAGGTCGCCTCCATGATCTCTCGCTTGACCGGATCGAGGTCGTCTCCGCTTCCCGTTCGCTCTCCGCTGTCGTCGGTGGTGTTTCGCTGTCGTGTCATTGTATTTCCGCCTGCCGCAGATCCGTCGGTCTCCCGCCGCCACGATCGTATCAGACCATCCGCCGCCGGGTCGAGTAATCCCTTTCGTTCGGTTGTGGCCCCCGTCCCCTTCGACCCGTCAGAGCTGGCACTCCCGCCCGATCTCTCGTTCGTATCGCTCTTTGATCGCCTCGAACAGCGATTCGCCGATCGGCGTCCGCAGTCGCGGCGCGGCCGTCGCGAAGAATTCGTCGAGATCGTCGAACTCGCTGAACTCGTCGGTCGGATCGCTTCCGTCATATCGATTCGCGCGCTCGTACTTGAGTGCCTGGAGACAGTTATCTACCAGGTCCATGTCCTTGACGAACCGGGAAACCGGCGTCTCGCGTTCTTCGTACTCCTTCCACAGGTGACGCGGTTCGTCGTCCTGAAACGGGTTAAGAAGGTCGGCGATAGCGTCCCGCTCCATCGTTTCTTTCGTCTCCGCGGTGATTCGTTGGTCGTCCGCCGTCGCTCTGGTTGCAACGTCGCCCGTTCGTGCCTCCGCGGCGTCGTGGACGACGGCCATCGCAACCGCTCGCTCGCGGTCGACCGCCTCACCCGCACGGTCGGCGTACAGCAGGCACAGCATCGCCGTGCCCCACGTGTGCGCTGCGACCGACTCCGGCGATTCGACGCCGCGAAGGTCCCATCCCGTCCGCGTCTCGTCTTTCAACTCGAGGAGTTCAAGTAGGGAGCCGAGTTCAGCGTCCATGGGGTTCCTGATGGGATACCGGTGGTTGAACGTATCGCTCTGGTGGAGCGAACGGGCGGTCGGTATCGATACTGGCATCGATCGTCGGCACCGTCGGTTCGCGAGCGGGCGCAGTGACGGGAACGGACGGTTCGCAGGTGGAACGACAAAGTAAAAGGTCGCGGGTGGCGACGTGTCGGGTATGTTCGGAGGAGGCGGCGGACTCAATCCGCGCAAGATGGAACAGATGATGCAGCAGATGGGGATCGACGCCGAGGACATCGACGCCGAGGAGGTAATCATTCGCACCGACGAGTACGATCTCGTCTTCAACGACGCCGAAGTCACCAAGATCGATGCTCGCGGCCAGGAGACCTACCAGATCATCGGCTCGCCGGAACAGGTCGAGTCCGGCTCGGCCGGCGGTGCCGGCGGCGATGCCGACGCCGACGACGGTGGCTCGTCCATCCCGGACGACGACGTCGAGATCGTCGCGATGCGAGCCGATGTCAGCGAGGACGAGGCCCGAACCGCACTCGAGGACAACGCCGGCGACCTCGCCGCGGCGGTCGAGGACCTCGAGTGAGCCGACCCGTGCAGCGAGGGGAATACGCGCTGTCTCATATACACATCTCTGAGCGG